>CAWFZC010000008.1:0-108440 GCA_963820245.1 uncultured Acidobacteriaceae bacterium
GGACTGACGGGAACGCCCGGCAAGTCGCCCAGCCCGGCCTTGCGGCGGCAAATCCCCTGCGGGGAGCGATTTGGCAGGGAATTCGACCCAGCGCGCCTTCGCCGACCGGTTGTCCGAGGTGACGATCGGCTATTCGAAGTGACGATCGGCTATCGAGGGCGCACCCCCAACGCGGGCTCCGCGTGTGGGCTCAAAGACCCCGAACCGGACAGCGAATTGGGAATTCGAAACCCTTCGACGCCGACGATCAGCCGCGCTTGGCGCTGATGGCCGCGGACGACGAGGGCGCGCGGGCTGTCCTGCAAGACTTCGCGCCGCTGCACGAGGCAAAACTTCGCGAGCCGCCGAACGATGCCGGCGTCTGGCTCGTGAGGCCGGATGGCTATGTCGCTGCGGCGGCGAGGGCAGGGGAGGGGACCGTCATCCGCGCGTGCCTCGGAAGGATCGCGAAGGGGTTGTCGTAAAAGTCGATGCAACGGCGGCAAAAGATGACCACTGCGAGGCGACACAGGGTCAGAAAATGCTGTTGGCGCTCCGCCTGGATTTGCGAAAACGCGCCGACTGCACGAAACCGCGAGGGGCGCGACGCCGCCGCTCGTCCGCGAGCTGGCGCGCCGGATTCATTCAGACCTTCCGCCGAGGGACGCCCGATTGCTGATGCAGCTCCTCTGCCGCGGGGAGGCGCAATGGAGGGCGCCGAGTGGCGCGAACCTTACACATGGCGCCCAACTCTTCGGTCAGACAGCCGGGTATCGACCCGTTACGGGCTTTGCCGGTCGGCCGGGAATACGCGGAAAGCGCCAGGAAGCGAGCATACGCGCTAAAGGCGGAGCGCGCCAAGTGCGGCCGTCGCCGCCGTCGTCGGCAACCCGGAGGTCGACACCCGTTGGCAGTCGCCCATCGCTCAACCGCCGCAGGATTGCAAATCCGCGTGAATCCGCCACCCGGCGGCGGCTACCTATAGTTTGCGCACGCCTGGACCTGGCTGGCGGTCAGAGCGGGGAACATCCGCATGGCGGCGGCTTTGAAACTTGTGTAGCGCTCGGATCCCGCCCTGGCTTCGCGTCCCAAGCATTCGATTGCGGCGGCCGTCGTCACCTGCTGACAGGCGGCCACCGCCGCGGGGTCGGGCTTCCCTGTCGGGGTCGAGGTTCGATGCTGGTGTATCTTTGGCGTCGCGACATGAACGCATTTCTGCGGATAGGTCAACGAGTGCCAGTCGTCCCAGTTCGTCAGGGCTTCCCAGGGATGATGGCCCATCTTGGCGGCCTGGGTGATCGACGAACCGAAGAACAAGGAAATACATACAGGAGCAATATATGGAACTCGCATTGAAGGTCTCCTGTCGCATGTCCCCTGTTGCAAGCCTTTCACTTTGGCGAAGCGGGCTCGATCAGACGGTTCGATCCACACGGGCGCGCCCCTGCTCGAGAAGAGGGGCGAATGCGGCGGCGAGGCGCATCAGGAACGATTTGCTGAACCGCCCGAGCGGCGGCCGATTGACGTCGAGATAGTAGGATCGTTCCGCGATGTCGTAGTTGTATTCGCTGACCGTTATCCAGGCGCGCTTCTCTGCGCTGAGCCCGGCGCGTCGACATTCCATTTCCGGAACCTCGAGCGCGGCCTGATCTTCGGCCGGAGGCCGGCTCGAGATGGCGATCAAAGCAAGGTGGGTCAGACCGTCTCGAGCGTGCACGGCCACCACCACACAGACCGGACGCCTCTTGCGTCCCTCGCTCTCCCCGCGCTCGCTTTGCCATCTCCACAGGTACGGATACTCGATGACTTCGCCTGCCCGCAGGTCAGCGCTCATCGTCGTAGCCTTCCCCTTCGCGATCCGGTCGAGTTCGTCGCCGAACAGGACGGCGATATCGGGTGGAGTTTCGCCGGCGCCGTACGCCCGTCGGGGATCGCTCGTTTCCTTGATGCGCTGATAGTGTTCGTAGCTCATCATGACGAAGCGGGGCTTGCGGTGGCGGGTGATCACCACCGGCGACTTCGTTGCGGCGTCGGTGACCTCGCCAACCTGCTTGTTCAGATCATGGGTGGTGAAGGAGCGCATGAGATCCTCGAATATCCATGGTCCCCATCTTATCCATGATTTCCATTGTTTCAAGGAATGGGATTCGCCACGCGGATTGGGACAGGCGCTTTTTTTCCAGCTCGGTTTCCCGGTGCGGGCGATACGGGTCATGGCGCTCCGGCGGCATGGATCGCTTGCCCCGGGCCAAGACACGTTCCCTTCGTTCGTCTCCTTGCGTTCGGCTAACCGAACTTGGGTCGCCGCCTGGGCGAGCGGAAACCGGGCAAGGCCAAGCCGGAGGCACCGACGAGCATCATAGCCCAGGTCGAGGGTTCCGGGACCATCCCGGCGACCGGGGTTGTGAAATCGATGTAATACGTGGGGCCCTGGCCGCTCGCGGTGGATATTCCGATGGCGTAATTGCCTGCCGCAAGGTCGCTGTAAAAGATCGTGCCTTCGAAATAGTTGGCGGAGTCAAGAACGGCCGACCGCCGGGGCCTCCGAGCAATTCGAAGTCGTAGGTCGACGAGGGGTCCGCCCCGACCAGGTCGGCGACGGAATTGAACGCGCCCCCGTTCCAATGGAACCTGAAGAAGTCCTGTGGCGCGGCGGGCCCGATGGCGCCAGTGATCTCGTCGACGGACTGTCCCGGAAGTGCCGCCGGGTCGCTGGCCGTTCCGCCCGTTACGCCGGACACGATGGACGGAAGCGAGGGACCGGCGCCGTAGACAACGGAAAGATTGCGATAAACGACGGACGCGTTGGAAACGGAATTCGTGCCCTGTACGAACAACCCGAGATCCAAGTTCGTTGGCCCGAGGAAAATTGCTCCTGACGCTGAATAAATCTGAGTAAAATTGCTTGATCCCGATGGGGCGATCAATTCGAAAATTGTATCCCCAACCCGCTGGATCAGGATGGTGTTGGCCTCCGAGGACAAGTTATAGTTTTGCCCTCCGATATAGACGCCATTCTCGAAGACCGACCCCTGCGTCGTAGGCCCCGGCGAATTGAACGGACCCACGAAGCTGCTGGCGTTCTGCTCGGACGCAAGCGGCCCGCCATTGACGAAAACGGACGGGGCGTTGACGACGGGCATGCCGGAAATATCTTCGACAACTCGAGCGGTGAAGTTTCCGTCGAACTCAAACGTCGAAAACACGCCCCCGTCCGTTCCCGCCGGATTTGGGGACGTCGAACTGTATCGGATGGTCAAGCCGTTCGCGCCGGTCGAGACGGCGTAATTCGAACCCCCGAACACGCCCCAGTTCAAGTCGAGCGCCGGCGCGTTGAAATTATCCGCGATCGTGTCCGCGCGGGCGGCCCTCGTTGATACGAAGCTGCCCGTAAGGCCGAGCCCGACAAGAGCGGGAGTGAGAAGCATGCACATGAAGGCCTCCGAGAAGTTACGCAGTCTAAAGGTCCAAGTGGGGTGTCGACGGTAGTGGCAACCCTGGGCATAATTACTTAGCCATCGGCGCTTTCTTTCTAGGTAACGGCGTGTAATTCAGAAATACGGGCCTTGTGAAAGCGGGCTTCCGAGTAGTAATCACATTCGATCTGCGGCCGACACCAACAGATTGAACCGTCGCCGTTCCAGCACCATCCCTCTCCGGGCGGGCACGAGGGGGACAGGACGGAGGAAGCGCTTTGCGTTCTGACGCCACAACTCCTAACGGCAAGAACAGAAGTGCAACGATTGCGATAGACTCCCGGAAAATTTCATGAAATCAGCTCTGGTTTGATCGCGACACTGCCCGCCACACACGGCTTAGCAAATGTTGCAGTCTGCGTGGGCCGGCTTGGCCGGGAGAGTGTCGGTGACGCCGCCGCCGGCGAGAGTGAAACCCTGAAGGGCGAAGGCGATGAGCTTGCGCATGGGAGGGCTCCGATGAGGGGGAAGGGTTCAGCAGCCCGCGGTGCCGCAATCGGCGTGGGCGGGGGTCGGGCGTTCGACGCTGACGACGGCGACGCCGCCGGCGAGGGCCAGGGCCAGAAGGGCGAGGGCGATCAGCTTGCGCATGGCGCGGCTCCGCAAAAATGCTTCGGCAGGCGGGAATGGCCCCCTTGTGTGGGGCGAAGTATCCCAACGCCGTCATGGCCGGGCTTGTCCCGGCCATCCACGCGGTTCAACCGCCCGAGGCCTTCGCGATGTTCGTGTGCGCGGCGGCTGATGTCGGACGTGACGCCCGTGTAGAGGGCGCTGTTCGGACGATTGATCCTGAGGCCCGCCCTTCCTCGCACCGCCGCCTCGACTACCGCGTGGATGGCCGGGACAAGCCCGGCCATGACGGCGAAGGGGCGAGGGCGAAGAGCTTGCGCATGGCGGGGCTCCGTAGCGGGGGGGAGGTTTCAGCAGTTGCCGCCGCTACAGCCGGGGTCCGCGTGGGCTGGGGTCGATTGGCCGACGCTGACGAAGGCGACGCCGCCGGCGAGGGCGAGAGCCAGAAGGGCGAAGGTGATCAGCTTGCGCATGGCGGGGCTCCGTAGGGGGAGAGGGTTCAGCAGTCGCCGTTCTCGCAGGCCGCGGCAGGGGCCGGGCGTTCGACGCTGACGAAGGCGACGCCGCCGGCGAGGGCGAGAGCCAGAAGGGCGAGGGCGATCAGCTTGCGCATGGCCAGGCTCCGTCAGGGAGGATTCAGCAGTTCGGGGTGCCGCAATCGGCGTGCGCGGGCGTCACGCGGTCGAGGCTGACGACCGCGACGCCGCCGGCGAGGGCGAGAGCCAGAAGGGCGAGGGCGATCAGCTTGCCGCGGCGTTGGCAAAACCGCACTCGTCTGCGGCCTCATCGCCGCCATGCCCCAACTCCGCTGGACCGCCTGCAAAATCACCAGCCACCCTCACAACAATCCCCAACCCATATGGGAAGAGCCCGCCTCCGTCCCCAACACCAACCACGCAACTGACACCGCCCGCTATCGCGCCGCCGGTGCCACACGCGCCCTCCTCATCTCCGCCTCCGACGCCGACCTGGAACCAACCCTGAACCAATGCTTCGGCCCAAACCTCGCAACCACAAACGTGATCTTCGAATCGAACAGCATCCTCCGCCATCTCAACCCTGATCTCTGCCTGGCCGTAGCCTCCAACTTCGGTCAGCCCGCCAAGCCCTCCTTCGCCCTGGCCATCGAACGCATGGACGCGCTCGTCGTCCGCGCCGACTCCGATCAAGTCACCGGCCGCGACACACCCTGCTTTCAACTCGCCGCTCTCGATCGCCCCTCGCCCGCCATGCTCGCATTTGTTCGCCCTCGCCTCGCCGACCGCGCCCGCCTCGCCAACCCATAACTACGCTTCACTTGACGAACGAACCCCGCACATTTATACCCACAACTGTAGAAGCACCCCGAGAAGGAGCACCCATGGATCGCAGAGATTTCCTCAAGTCGGCATCGATTGCAGCCAGCGCCGCTGCCTCAGAACAGATGCTCGCGCCCATGCTCTCCGCGCAGGACAACACCCCCAGCGCCGACGGCATGATCTATCGCACCCTCGGCCGCACCGGCGAGCGCGTCTCCGCCATCGGACTAGGCGGCTACCATCTCGGCAAGCCCAACCTCGATGAGGCTGAGGCCATCCGCATCGTCCACCAGGCCATCGAGCGCGGCATCAACTTCCTCGACAACTGCTGGGACTACAACGGCGGCGTCAGCGAGCTGCGCATGGGCAAGGCCCTCGCCGGCGGCCATCGCGCCAAAATTTTTCTCATGACCAAAATCGACGGCCGCACCAAGGCCGAAGCCGCGCGCCAAATCGACGAGTCGCTCTCCCGCCTGCAAACCGACCACGTCGACCTCATGCAATTTCACGAGGTCATCCGTCTTGAAGACCCCGACCGCATCTTCGCCGAGGGTGGCGGCATGGAAGCCATGCTCGAGGCAAAGCAGGCCGGCAAGCTGCGCTACATCGGCTTCACAGGCCACAAAGATCCGCTCGTCCACCTCCGCATGCTCGACATCGCCCGCGACCATCAGTTCCATTTCGACGCCGTGCAGATGCCCCTCAACGTAATGGACGCGCACTTCCGCAGCTTCGGCCAAAATGTGCTGCCGGTCCTCAACCGCGAAGGCATCGCCCCGCTCGGCATGAAGTGTTTCGGCGATCACGACATCCTCTTGAGCAAAACCGTCGAGCCCATCGAGTGCCTGCACTATTGCCTCAACCTGCCCACCGCCGTGCAAATCACCGGCATCGACAACCAGGCAGTTCTCGATCAGGCCTTCGAAGCCGTCCGCACCTTCAAGCCCATGTCGCCCACGCAAGTAGCCAGCCTTCTTGAGCGCACCCGCGCAGCCGCACTAACCGGCAAATACGAGCCCTTCAAAACCTCACCCCGCAACGACGGCACCGCCCACAACCCCCAATGGCTGGGATAAGTCAGGGTCGATGACCGCTGAAAGCTGATGATCTACTTCCGGCAATGACCCAAAAGAAACTGTGCCCCGTTCATCGCAATGAGCGGGCCTTCGGAGACGAGCGAGTCTCCGTCCCAGACCGCCCCGCGCCTATGATGGGACCATGCCGTACGACCTGAAGCGGTTCCAGAAAGCGGAAGCTCTCCACTTCATCACCTTCAGTCGCTTTCACCGTCTCCCTCTGGGATGGGAAGCACTCCCCTCCGCGTTTTGTATCAGGGCATGACTTCAGTCGTGCCGCACCCGCATCAAAAACGACCAGGGCTTCAGCCCCTGAGGCTCGCCTTTCGATATCGCCCAAGGCCGAAGAAATAATCCAAATCCCCTCAGTCCGCCGGGCCGATAAAAACGACGTCCAAAAATATCAAGAAAGGCGCGTTTTGGCCGCGTTTTCGCACGTTTTTGTGCGGTGATTGGAATCGCGAAAAGCGGGTCTCAGCTCTTAGCACTCAGGCTTCAGCTCTTCGGTCTCGGGTGGGCTGCTCTCGCTCCTGCGGGCGAGAATCCGGATCCTCACCCCACGGACGGGGCGTGTTCTTAGGGACCCCGGCGCCTCTTGGACCCCGGGGCGCTGTCTTACCAATCCCGCCATTCCTTGACCATCTCCGAGAGTAGGTCCGAGATGTCTCTGTTGGCCACATCATTCGGCGGTTCCTCTGTTTCGCGCGCTCTGCGGTATTCATGTAGCTCGTGATCGAGCTCCGGGTCATAGGGGAAATCCTTGAAAAATAGGTCCGGCAGTGCGAGGTCTGACGCCTTAAAGAATGGATCGGCGACTGCTGCGCCAAGTATTTTCTTGTGGATTTCTTCAGCACTTAGTCCGCGATTGTTCGCGAAGACCACCCATCCGAAGTTCTTGAAGTTGCCGCAGTCACGATAGAGGTATTCGAACTCGATGTTCATTTGCAAGCCTTTCATCCGCAAAATAGGGAATCGCGATGGTATTTCAGGAATGCGAGGTCTGGAACAAACTTCGCCGGGAGGCTGATTCCTTTATCGGCATAGGCGAGGAACGCATCATCGATGTACTTATTTGACTTAATTCTGGAAATGCGTGGAGACAGCATCAAGTGGAAGCTTTCCGAAATCGCAATTAGCCCTTGGTCAAATGCACGGTCATGCAGCGCAGAAAGGCATAGTCCATTCCTCGGATTGAGGCGGTTGCTTGAGTCGGCTCGCCATGGGACGATGTGGCTGGCTACAAGAAGCTCCGGGGCGGCTAAGCCGGTGATGCAGCATTTGAAGTCGTAGGCGCTTAGAACGGCTTGACGGAAAAATCGTTGGCCGACTCGCGCTGCAATAAGCGTTGTCTTCGTTAGTCCGGTATAGTCAGCATCGGCTTGAGGTGGCCCCTCTTCCTTTTGAGCGATTGGCCCCGTACCGGTGAGGCTTTGTGCCGTTCCGTTAATCTCGGTTGCAATGCGGTCCCAGTCGGACGTCATTTCATTCCAGATTTCCTTGTCAGCCCTTGACGCTTTCGTCAGGCCCCTTCTACCCGTTGAAGTGATCTTGGGGTCAAGGCTAGCAAGGTTCGTGAGCTTCATTGCCAATGAGCCGGGGCTTCGGTGAATCAGCTTGGCATACCGGATGATTTCTGGATTCTTTGAGTGCATTTTCCCGAACGGAATCTCGCAATAGAGCTTAAGGGCGATGATTAATTGTTCACGTGACCATCCATCATTTTGGGGCATGGTTCGGCTCCATCGGGCTTTGCAATAAACGATACTACCTTGGTGCTGCCCCCTTTGGGCTGGAAGTTCGAGTGCTGTGCGCACTATGTTAGGAATGATTTCTTGTTAAGGGGCTCGATTCTTCCTAGGTTCGAGGCTTTCGGCTTGCTCGGGGATTTCCCGTTAGTGCGGAGAGGATAGAGGCAACTGCTCATTCCTCTGCTGCACTCGGGATGACAGAGTGGGGGAAAGAATGCTCAGGACGCGATAGTTTTTACAGCCAAGCGAACATTGCGGGAGCGGTGGCGCCAGGTCGTCACGGAAGGGGCTAAAGGGCTGGGTTTCTTTCTGGCTACGATAGACGACAAAGTCTCCGAGGCGCAGATCAAGGAGATGAAGGGCGCGAGGATTCAGCTGGTTGTTCCGTTGAAGCTAAGGGGGAGCGTTCCGCAATACGCGGCCGCCGCGAATGTGATCACCTTTGAGGACTTTCTGGAGGATCACCTAGATCCGAAGATGACGAAGTGGAAGAAGCAAGGCGATGTCCCGTAGATGTTTAGCACATTGCGGGTGGACCGCAGATCAGCCCCAAAGAACCGCCAAGTGCCCAAAGAAGGTTATGCCAGGTCGAGGCACAACCTTCTTTCTGGTTTGCGATTGAGGGTGGGAGAGTCGACGACCGGCCCCCTCGAGTGCGGGTCGGATGGTTGGGGTCGGTGAATTCGAGAAGGTCGATGGATGTGTCGTTTTCGACTATGAGCCCGACTCGGAACGCCGCCTCAGACTGTGATCAAAGTTGATCCGGCATGTTGAGGCGCTTGAACTCACCAATACAGGGATCAGACGGACGCGGGACCCGGAAGGCAGCTTTCAGCCGTCAACTCCAACCCTTCACCTTCGCCGCCGCCCGTTCCCTCGTTCTCTCGGACAACGTCGAGAGCAGTCGACTGCACTGTCGAAAGCTGGAAGCTGATAGCTGAGAGCTGAAAGCTGCATTTCCTAATCCCTGTTCCCGCGGTCATCCTCAAGAGCAGCCGGCCCGAGAGCGAAGAGCCGGAGGCTAGGGCTAGAAGCTGAGAGCTGAAAGCTGAATTTCCTGACCCCTGATCCCTGACCCCTGATCACTGTCTAAACTGCTTCCTCCACTCCGTCAGCTCCAACAGTTCCATCGCCCGTTCCTCCAGCGACTTGTGCCACGGAACCAGCCCGTACACCAGGTCGCACTCCACCGCCCGCGCCATCTGCCCCAGCCGGTCCAGGCTGATCCTGCCCGTCTGCTCTGACCGCTCCATGTGAAACACCATCTTCGGCGTAAAGTCCATCACCCGCGCAATCTGTTCCGCTGAAATCCCCGACGCCAGCCGCACCGCCCGCAGCCAGCCCTCCCGCGGCCGCGTATTCTTCCGTGCCCGTCGAAATGGCCGAATCTGCTTCTCCAGCTCCACCCGTGCCCGCTCCCGCATGATCTTGATCATCTTCCCTCTCCCTTCACCTTTCGCCCCAAACGCCGAAGGGGCCCGTTTCCGGACCCCTCCCTGTGCTTAAAAACGCGTGATAAGTACCTTGGTACTGCGCTCAAAGCGCCTGTTAAACCGTCAATAACCTCATTTTCGCGAATTACCGTGTAATTCTCTGCAAACTACTTCAATTAAATGAAAAATTTCTGGGTTTTTAAAAGCTTATCTCAGTAAATTTCCAGGTCAAGTATCTCGAAAATCGCAACCACTGTGTTAAGTATTTCTGCGCGTTTCGCAACCACTTAAACGAACATTTCGCACAGTTTGGGTTGTATGTTCCCGAACATTGAACGTTGTATAAGCACCACAAATAGTTACACTTACAGACCACGACTCGTGAGCCGCATCACCGGCCCAAGCCCCCCCAGCCCGCTTCAAAAAAACGCGCCCCGTCACGAGTCAGGGTGAGCCCTGATTTGCAATTCAGAGAGGAGGCGCTAGAAGGGTTTTTCCGTGAGGAACGCCTCCGCCTTAAGCGAGCCATCGCGCTGCTTGACGAGCATTTGCACCTTGCCTTCGGCGGCGTCGAGCTCCTGCTTGCATGCGGTCGACAGGCCTACTCCTTCTTCGAAGAGCTTGAGCGACTCTTCAAGGGCGAGGTCGCCCTTTTCCAGTTGATCGACGATGGTTTCGAGCTTCTTGAGCGACTCTTCAAATGAGGGCATAACGTTCCTTCTCAAAGCTACATCGGGTTGGTGCCTTTGGGCAGGACCGAGGCGACGACTTCAGCGGCTACGCTGTAAAGGCCAAACGGCGCGCTGACCTGCACTCCCTGCACATAGGGCCGGACCGCTTCAAGCATTTCGCGAGCGATCTTGATGCCTTCTTCGCGGGCGGCTTCGGGCGTATCGGCCTGCGCCATGCGCAGCATGATCTCCTCAGGCATCGAGACGCGGAGGTCGTTCTTCATAAATTCGGCGTTGCGCAGGCTGGTGAGCGGCCAGATGCCGGCGATGACCGGGATGCGGTGGTCCTTGATGCGGGCGAGAAAATTTTCAAGCAGGCGCAGATCAAAGACCGGCTGGGTGATGGCGTATTCGGCTCCGGCTTCGACCTTGTAGGCGAAGCGCTTGAGCTCGCTGTCGATATCGGGCGCGCCAGGATTGGCGGCGACGCCGACGGTGAAGTTGGTGCTGGCGCCGATGGAGTTTGCGCCGATGTCGAGGCCGTGGTTGAGGCGCTGCACCATGTTGACGAGACCGATGGAATCGACGTCAAAGACAGTAGTCGCATCAGGATAGTTGCCCAGCTTGTGCGGATCGCCCGTCATGCAGAGGATGTTGCGCAAACCGATCGACGACGCCCCCAATAAATCCGACTGGATGGAAAGAATGTTCCGATCGCGGCAGGTGTAATGCAGGATTGTCTCAATGCCGGTGTGCTGCTGAATCTGAATGCAAAGGCTCTGCGCGCTCATGCGAGCCGAGGCGTGGGGCGAGTCGTATACGTTGACGGCGTGCACGCCGAGCTGCGCCAACAGCTTTGCGCCTTCAATTTCGCGGGAGCAGTCGATACCCTTGGGCGGAACAACCTCAGCCAAGGTAACGAACTTGCCCTCGGCCAGCAGGGAACCGATGCGGGAGCGCTCGGCAAGCGGCGCCGGGGGCGTTTCAGGGTTGGGCACCGGCACTGCGCCGGAACCGATGAACTGGGCCTGCTCATCCATGGCGCGGATGGCGGAGCGCATGGCGCGAATATGGTTGGGCGTCGTGCCGCAGCAGCCGCCAACAATTTGCGCGCCGGCAGCGATGGCTTTGCGGGCAAAGCTGGCCATGTACTCCGGCGAGCAGAGATAAATGTTGCGTCCCTCGACTTCGCGGGGCATGCCGGCATTGGGCATGGCGGCCAGCGGCAGCACGGTGGCCGGACGCATGGCTTCAATGGCGGTGAGCACCGTGGTGGGCCCGGTGGAGCAGTTGACGCCGACGGCGCTGGCTCCCCACTCGGTGAGCAGGGCGGCGGCCTGCTGGGGCGATGCTCCGTCGAGGCAGGTGTCTTCATCGTCTACGGTGACCATGACGAGGACGGGCAGGTTGGGCGCGACTTCGTGCGCCGCGGCAAGTGCCTGGCGGGCCTCATTGAGCGCGGGCATGGTTTCAACAATGAGCAGGTCAACGCCGCCCTCTCGCCAGAACGCGGATCTGCTGAGCAAAGGCGGCTCGGGCTTCGTCGAGGCCAGTCTTGCCCAGGGGTTCGAGGCGGACGCCGAGCGGGCCGACGGATCCAGCCACCCAGGCCTCGCCGCCTTGCCGGTTGCCGAGGTTTTCGACGGCTTGGCGGGCCAGGCGGACGCCGGCGGCGTTGATTTCGGTTGCTTTGTCGGCCAGGCCGTAGCGGGCCAGGCGAATGGGGTTTGCGCCGAAGGTGTTGGTCTCAAGAATCTCGGCGCCCGCCTGCAGGTACTCTTCGTGAACGGAGAGAATAAGACCCGGATCGGAGAGATTCAACTCCTCATAGCAGCGGTTGATGAAGATTCCGCGGGCATAGAGGACCGTACCCATGGCGCCGTCGGCCAGAAGGGGGCGATTGGGAAAGATCTCGGCAAACGTGGTCATTCTTTAGCCATGCTAAGGCACAGCAGTCGGGTACGCCAGAGGAGTGGCCTGCTTTGTTATACTTCGGGAGTCATAACCTGGGCAGAAACAGTCGACGGAACACCGGTTTTTGCGGTCTCAAGATGGTACCCAAAACCCTGCTCAAAACTCAATCGGGCCCGGTGCCCATTGGAATGCCATTATCCGCGGCAAGGTCCGCGCGTGCGATCGAGGTAAGGGATTTTGAAGAAGAGAAGTCTTTGGATCAGTGCCAGCGCTGCGTTGTTGGTTGCGGCCGGTCTGGCAGGTTGCGGCAAAACCACCTATTTTGGCGGACGCGTTCTTCCCCCGAGCGGCCTGAGCAACCGCGTTCTGATCGCAATCCAGAACCCCAGCGTGTTTACCAAGGGCGAGCTGCAGATTGTTGATGCTTACTACGACATTCGCAACGGCTATACGGGTGAGCCGGCGTCGTTCTCGCTTTCCGGGTACGGAGGAGCGTTGCCAATTTCGATCCAGAGCATGCCGGAAGAGAACATTGCGGCTGTTTACGGCTCGGGCGACGGGAGCCTGACCACAGCCAACTATCAGACGGAGAAAACCGCAGGCACTGTGTCCGGGTTGAATGGGCTTTCCTCAAGCATCTTTATGACCCGGAATGGGACGTTTGTTTTCGCGGCCAGCCAGGGCAATCACGTGTTTACGATCGTGAACCAGGCGAACGGGTCGTCGTATCCGCTAAGTCTGCCGGGTGTATACCGGGTGAGCGTGAATCCGGGTGGCTCAATGGCGATTGCATTTGTTGAGAATTCGAATTACGCGTACTATCCGCGCCAATTGACGGCGGCCCAGTCGCTCTCGTTCTCCGGCGGACCCTCAACGTGGCCGAAGGCCGCGGTGGACTGTGAGCCGCAGAATGCTCCCGGCTGGTGCCTGTTTCAAGCGCAGAGTCCGGACCAGGTAGACGCAACTGGCAACTACTATGGCGCTCCGCTGGTGTTCGACAGGCCGACTAAGGCTTTGTTCTCAGCCGACGGCAGCACCGCTTATGTGCTGAACTGCGGTCCAGAATGCGGCGGGACCAAGGCCTCGATTTCGCTGCTGCCGGTGGCGCCCATGATCTTCCTGATCGGCCAGCAGTCAGGCCTGCTGCCGTGCAATGCCTCACCCTGTACCAATACGCATTCCGCGCCGATCACCAACATCCCGATTGCCGGCGGAGCGAGCAATGCGCTGATTGACTCGTCCACGATGTACGTTGTGGGCCAGAAGCTGATGCCCGATGGTTACTTTGGCGGTTTTCTGACGGTGCTGAACTTGGCGACGAATGCGCTGGTTCCCTCGACCGGCAGTTCACCGAATCCAGTGTCGATCAGCGATGGAATGCCGGGCGCGATGAGCCGGATGATCGAAGCCGACGACAATACGCTCTGGATCGGCATGACCAAGTGCAACCAAGGTGAGCGTTTTTACAACAACCAACCTTACGGCTGCTTGACGATGTACAACACGTCGACCAACAAGGTGGTGCTGCTGGAGCCGTATATCGGCGATGCCACCGGCATTGCCGCGGTGACGGGCCTGCACAAGATTTACACGGCGCAGGGCGGCCAGGTGTACATCAACTCCACCAAGGACGGCACGTCCATCGATAACCAGTACGTGACGGTGACGGGCACGGCCTACGACGTTGCTTACATGGACGCCATTACCGACTCGAACAACACTGTTTACTAGACCACGATGGCTGCTGACTGCGTAGCCGATGTTCTTGCCATTGCGGCGCATCGCGACGATGTGGAGCAGACTTGTGGCGGGACGATGCTGCGGATGGCAGCGCGGGGTCTACGGACGGCGATCCTGGATCTGACGCAAGGTGAGGCCGGGACACGGGGCAGCGCTCAAGACCGTGCGCAGGAAGCGGCTGAGGCGGCAAAGCTACTGGGCGTGGGCTGGCGGCGGGCACTCAGCCTTCCCGACGGCGCCGTTGAGAACACACTCGAAAACCGAATTGAGATTGCGCGGGTGCTGCGCGAGGTGAGGCCGCGCGTGGTGATTCTGCCGTATTGGCAGGCCCGCCATCCGGATCATGCGGCGGCAGGGACGCTTGGCTACGATGCCTGCTTTCTGGCAGGACTGAGGAAGATCGACACCGGTGCGGAGCCGCACCGGCCCTTCAAGATTGTGTACGCGAGCCTGTATGCCGACGTTCGACCGAGTTTCATTGTAGACATTACGCCATTCATCGATCAGCGCCACGCAGCATTGATGGCTTACCGGTCACAATATGCCAACCAGGCAGCAGGCGGCGGGCTGTTTGTTCCCGAGGAAGAGATTCGCGAGCGCACTTTTGCCGAGGCGCGGCATTACGGTCTCCTTGCGGGGGTCCGCTATGGCGAACCTTTTGTGCAGAAGGAAGTGGGCCTGGTAGACGATCTGACGCTGCTTCCGGTGCAGTCGATCTGACGGCTCCCGCAACCAAAGCGCCGGTATAAAATACTCCTTCGCAATTCTCAAGGAGGAATACCGTGGGCCATCATCCGCTTGCCTTACTTTTCGTCGGCGTCTTCTGCTTCGCTCTGCCGGCTATCGCACAACCCACCAACTTGCCCGCTCCATCGATAGAGGGAGTGCCGGGGCCATTGGCATGGCAAAATCCGCCGACGCGCTGGAAGATCGAGAACGGAAAAGATCTTTCGATCACGGCGGGCAAGCGAACCGACTGGTTTATTTCCCCGATCGACGGAGGACAGGCCGACATGACTCCTCGCCTGCTCTTCAAGCCTGCCGATGATTTCTTGCTAAGCGCAAAGGTCTCGACCGAGTTTAGCTCCCATTGGGATTCTGGCGCCCTGGTTCTTTACGTGGGCAGCAAGGTCTGGGCCAAGCTTTGTTTGGAGATGACGCTCGAAAATCATCCGGCAATCGTCTCGGTGGTGACCAAAGACCGCTCCGACGACAGCGTTTCATTCGCTGTTACCGGCAATACGGCCTATCTCAAAGTGGTGAAGAACGGAACGGCCATCTTTTTCTATGCGTCGCAGGATGGGGAGAATTGGTCGATCGTCCGATCCTTCAGCCTGGGAACAAATCCCGATCTGCGCGTTGGGTTTTCATCGCAGTCGCCTGCTGGCGATAGTTGCACGTCGGTCTTTACTCAGATTCAGTACCTGCCGCGAAAGGTGGATCTGTGGACAGGCAAAGGATGAATTTCGACGCCCCGCGCGAATTAGACACGCAATCAGCTCATAAGCAAATCTTTTGATGATGCAAAATATAATAAGTGTGCCTTATGTGTGGAGCTGCGCGACACTTAGAAGTGGAGGCCACTAGCGATGCAGACATGGGACCCGCAGGCGTATGAGAAGAACGGAGCATTTGTGCATGGCTTGGCTGGAGGCGTGCTCGAGTGGCTTGACGCGCAGCCCGGGGAACGCATACTCGACCTTGGGTGCGGCGACGGGCAGTTGACCAAGCGGCTTGTTGCGACGGGTGCACGAGTTATGGGTTTTGACGCATCTCCGCAGATGGCTGCGTCAGCGCGCGCACTGGGGATTGCGGTGGATGAAGGCAATGCCGAGTCGCTGCCCTATGGGGATGGCGAATTCGACGCCGTGTTTTCAAACGCCGCGCTTCATTGGGTACGCAACCAGGACGCAATGGTGGCAGGGGTGCATCGCGTGCTGAGGCCAGGCGGCCGTTTTGTTGCAGAGATGGGCGGGCTTGGTAACATCGCCGCCATTCGCACGGCGCTGATGGCGGTAATGGCGCGCCACGGCTTTGATGGACGAGAAGACAACGTGAACTACTATCCAACTCCGGAGATCTACGGTCGGCGGATGGAGAGTCACGGATTCAAGGTTGAACGCATCGAATTGATTCCGCGGCCGACGCGGCTGGCGGAAGGCGGCATGAGCGGATGGATCAGGACTTTTCGACGCGGCGTGCTGGAGACGCTGCCGGAGGCCATGCGGGATACGGTTGTGTGCGAATCAGTGGCGCTACTTGAGCCGATCCTGCTCGACGAAGACGGGAATTGGACTGCGGATTACGTGCGGCTGCGTTTTATCGCACGCGCGTGACCGTTTCTAGTGTTGAAAGAACATCCATCCGCCAATGGCGATCAGGGTCGTCGCGAAGATGCGGCGCAAGAGGAGCTCCGAGATCATCTGCGCTCCGGTCGCGCCGAAGTAGCCTCCGACCAGAAAACCAACGGCCAGAAGCGCAGCGATGCGCACGTCTGCATTGCCTTTGCGGTAGTACTCCATGAAGGCGAGAATGCCGACCGGCGCGAGCAATGCGCCCAGCGATGTGCCTTGCGCCCTATGCTGATTCATTCCATAGAGCCAGATCAAGGCCGGGACAAAGAGGATGCCGCCACCGATGCCCACAACGCCGGAAAACATTCCGACAACCACTCCGATCAACAGCGTTAACCAGATCATGCTTCACTCCGGGATCACGGCCTTCGATGTCAGCCATCTCCGCAGTTCCAGCGTAAATCATGGCGCTTGCCGAGATGAATTCAATGCCCTGCGGGTAAGCGCGGGGCGTAGTTCTAACTTGCGATTGGTAGTAACTCAAAAAATAAATGTCACGGTGCTCTTGATTTCTACAATTGAGTTATGGCAAAGTACAAACTGCGTAGGAGAACGCCCGATGAAACATAGAACGCAAAACTCGATGCGTAGGCTGGGGCCGCTCGACAAGAGCTGCGTCGGTCGCCGGGCTTACTTCGTCACCTCGCTGTAACCTTGCAGCAGCCTTCATCCTACGCAAACACGCTTGAATACTGAAGCTTCCCGAGTGGTGTAGAGGACAGGTTCATCGACTGACGCTCGAAATGCGGTCCTGTCTTCGATTGTTCCCTCGGGCACACCTTCGACCGATTTGGCGGACATGTGTTCTTCGGCGCGCAGTAAGTTGTCTGCGGCGTGCTGGGAGTGCTGCGCCTTTTCATAAGTCGAACGAGTAAGTTGGCCAAATAAGTTGCGCCGGTGGCGAAAGAAGAGAGTTACATCCTCCACTTAAATGGACGCGCAGGTTCGGAAGACCTGCCGGAACAGATCGCTATGCGGGGCGGGGGCGTAGCCCCGATGCACAAGGCACCGTATGGAAGAGGTTCCGAATCCAACTTTTTTCGCTTATTCCCCGGCGCTGTTTGTTGAACGTTCCTTTTCTTTGATCAGATCCACCTTGGCCGGTGGTGTAGGTCGCGGTTACTTCGCCTGTTAAGCGGGATACGCAGGTTCGAATCCTGCCTTGAGTGAAAGCTCAAGTCGTCTAGTGGCCTAGGACACCTCATGTTCCGCAACCGCTTGTTCCCCGGCCATAACACTCCGTTAACCCGGATAGAAATGAATTGCCATGGGCAAATTGAATGTAAAAAACGGCACTCCGGTGGGCAACACCCATCTGTGTATGAATTGCAGTTGGGGACAGTGCATGACAGGTTACCGTGAATCGGATCGGCTGGTCATCTGCAACAAGACCAGTCCTGATTCCATCGTGCCGTTCACCATGCTCGAATGCACCGGATTCGAGGACAAGCACAGGCCTGACTGGAGGCAGATGGAAAAACTGGCCATCAACATTCGGCCGGTTCGTGTTTCGCATCCCACTGCAGGCTTCTCAGTCGATGCAGCGCCTCGTCCCTTAACGAAAATCGAAACGGACGAGGATGAAGAGGAATCTGCCAAGAGTTAGTAATTTCAACCAAAAGCCATTCATGGCATCCTGCCGGTGGTGCAGGGTACAGTTACTTCGGTAGAGCAGCGCATTTGTGCGCGTCGCGGGTTCGATCCCCGCCGTCAGGTTTTGGGTTGACGTAGCTCAGCTTCTGTTCCCGACTTTTCCCCGGCAGGAGGATTTCTGAAAGGAGGCGCACGATGCGCCTGAACAAGTTCAAGTTTCATGTACCCCGGCTGCGAACTCACGAAGGGGCGCCTGCGCGGGCGATCACGCCGGAGCAGGCTCTGCGCCGGAGCGTTCTTTCCTGCATGTTGTGGGAAAACGAATTCTACGAAGACGGCGTGCAGATCGCCGGACGGATCCATGAACTGGTTCCCAAGGTGGCTGCGGAGAAGGTGGCTGAGCTCGCAGTGGAAGCGCGCGAGCGGATGAAGCTGCGTCACGCGCCGCTGCTTCTGGTGCGTGAAATGGCTCGTCACGCCACACATCGCTCGCCGGTGGCTGAAACGCTGACTCGCGTGATTCAGCGCGCCGACGAACTGAGCGAGTTTGTGGCCATTTACTGGGCGGGGGGGCGTCAGCCTCTTTCAGCGCAGGTGAAGAAGGGGCTGGCTGCCGCGTTCGGCAAGTTCGACGAATATGCGCTGGCCAAGTACGACCGGGCCGGCGCGGTTCGTTTGCGCGACGTACTCTTTTTGTCCCATGCGCGGCCTGCGGATGAGGCGCAGGCTGCCTTGTGGAAGCGGCTGGCCGAGAATGAACTGGTCACACCCGACACCTGGGAGGTGGCGCTGTCGGCCGCCGGCAAGGGAGAAGGCGACAAGCGAGAGGTGTGGGAACGGCTGCTGGCCGAGCGAAAGCTCGGTGCGTTGGCCCTGCTGCGGAATCTCCGCAACCTGCACAGCGCCGGTGTGAACGAAGGGCTGGTGCAGGCTGCGCTTGGGGCTCTCAAGACGGATCGCGTTTTGCCCTTCCGCTTTCTGGCTGCGGCACGAAACGCTCCGCAGTGGGAGGAAGCGCTGGAGGCAGGCATGTTCCGCGCTCTTGAAGGGCGGACGGCAAGGCTGGCAGGGCACACGCTGCTGCTAGTGGACGTATCGGGATCGATGGAGTCAGCACTCTCGAATCGATCTGAGATGCGCCGGACCGATGCCGCATACGGGCTGGCAATCCTGCTGCGCGAAATCGCAGAGAAGATTACGATCTACACCTTTTCTGAGCTCGCAAAGAGGATTCCTTCACGGCGCGGAATGTCGCTACGCGACGCACTCGACCAGGGCCAGCCTCACTCGGGAACTTATCTGGGCAAGGCGCTCAAGGAAGTCGAGGCCGAGGTGAAGGAAGGCTGGGACCGGATCGTCGTGATCACCGACGAGCAGTCGCACGACAGCGTGCCCGCACCTCGCGGCAAGGGCTACGTGATCAACGTGGCCAGCAACAAGAACGGTGTGGGTTACGGCAAGTGGACGCACATCGACGGCTGGAGCGAGGCCGTGATTGAGTACGTTGCCGAACTGGAAGCGTCTGAGACCAGCCAGTAAGGAGGCTGGAACAATACGAGCCGGGGAGCGACCGCTGTTGTGGAAACTGCCCGGCTCATTTTTTGAATGGGTTTGGTTCCGCGTAGTTAGTCGGCTTCGAGTGCTTTGGTCCTGAACAGGATTCCGGCAACAGCTCCTGCGGCAGTGGGCACAAGCAGGAACAGCCAGACCTGCGAGAGCGCCTGTCCGCCGACGAGGAGGGCCGGTCCAAGGCTGCGCGCCGGATTTACGCTGACACCGGTGATGTGAATGCCAAAGATGTGAATCGCAACCAGCGTGATGCCGATGGCCAATCCGGCAAACCCAGTGGGCGCCTTCTCCTGGGTGGCGCCAAGAATCACGATGACGAAGATGAGTGTAGCCACAAACTCAAAGAGGATGGCCGAGGTGACGTTGTAGCCGCCCTGGTATCCGGGACCCCATCCATCCTGGCCAAGACCGCTGGCGGCAATGTTGTAACCGCCGGCAACTCCGCCAACGATGGCCGCGAGGACCCATGCTGCCAGGGCGCCGCCGATGAATTGGCCCACCCAGTATCCGAGCATATCTTTGATGGACATGCGTCCGGCGACATAGACGCCGAGGCTGACGGCCGGGTTGATGTGGCAGCCGGAGATGGTGCCGATACCGTACGCTGCGCCGACCAGTGCCAGCCCAAACGCAAAGGCGATGCCAAGAATGCCGACCTTGTCGCCGGCAACCACGGCCGTTCCGCATCCGAAGAGCACAAGGATGAATGTGCCCACCAGTTCCGCAAAATATTTCTTCATATTTCCTCCTGCCGTTTGACGTTCGATTCAACACGCATGCCGGCATCGTGCGCGTACCCGTGACTGCGGGCGCGAGTGGGGCGCCTGCCCGGCAATCGACGGCCCGCCTGCGGGGGAAAACGCGCCGTACCATCGTGCCGGATGAGCAGAGGAAGTCTTGCAGAGGAAAGTCGCTATCGTCAAGAAAAAACGCCGGTTCCTTGGCGAAAGGCATCGGCGGAGCGGGGCAGTCAAAGCTCCCTGACGGGCGGCGCAAATTCATCAAACGTTTGCAATATGTTTGCCTCGCTGCATTACTCTGTAAATGGTTCCGTGCGGCCTGCGCAGCATAATGAAATCAACGGCCGCAGGGCGAGGGCTGACCGTTTGAGCCAAACAGTATTTGTTCTGGAAGATGAGGCCGACATTGCGCGGCTTGTGCAACATCACCTGGAGGCGGCTGGATTCGATGCCCGCCTGTTTCACACGCCCACTAACCTGATTTCAGACGCCGAGCGCAAACCCCCCGCGCTTTTTCTGCTCGACATCATGGTTCCGGGCGGGGATGGGCTCGACGTGTGCCGCCGTTTGCGCACCCACCATGGCTTGTCGACGGTTCCCATCATCTTTTTGACCGCGCGGGCGGGCGAAAACGATCGTGTGCTGGGGCTCGAATTGGGCGCGGACGATTACATTACCAAGCCATTTTCCACGCGGGAACTTGTGGCGCGCGTAAAGGCTGTGCTTCGTCGCTTCGAACGCCCGACTTCGCCTTCGGTTATCAGTTTTGAAGAAGTGATTATCGACGCGGGCGCCATGCAGTTGAAGGTGCGCGGCGAACTGACCACCACCACAGCAACCGAGTTCCGGCTGCTGGACTACTTGGCGCGCCATCCCGGCCGCGTGTTCAGCCGCGATCATCTGCTGGATGCGGTTTGGGGCGATGCCCGTTTTGTGACGCCGCGCTCGGTGGATGTGTATGTGCGCCGCATCCGTGAGAAAATCGAGGTCGATCCGGAAAACCCGCGCTACCTGAAGACAGTACGCGGCGCCGGATACCGGTTCGAGCTGCCCAAGGGCGAGTAACCTCATTGACGCACAAATTCTTTACCAAACTGCTCGCGCTTTTTGTCCTTCTGCTTCTGTTCCACACATTGATGATGGAACTGGTGTTTCACCTGATGGAAGCAGAGACGAGGGGAAGAACGCTGCAACTGCTGGGTCGCGAGGCCCTGTGGTCAGGGGGGATTGCGCTCCTGGTCGCGCTGCCGCTGGCGGCGTGGGTTGCGGGGCGCCTGAGTGTGCGATTGCAGAGTGTGATGGCGTTTGCGCGCCGCATTGCCGACGGCGATTTGACGGCCCGGCTTTCGCACGCAGAAAAAGATGAGCTTTCTCCAATGGAGACGGCGCTGAACCAGACGGCGGAACGGCTGGGCAGGAACTTTGCGGAACTCGAAAGCCGGCGCCAGGAGCTGGCCGCGATGCTCGACTCCATGCAGGAGGCGGTGGTTGCTCTCACGCCCCAGGGATTCGTGCGCTGGTCAAATGCGGTGATGCAGCGGGTGGCGGGAACGCAGATTCACTCGGGCCGGCCTCTGGTGCACTCCGTCCGCGATCCTGAACTGCTGGCTTGCGTGCGCGGCGCGCTCGAACGGCGCGAAGTGTGCTTTGGGCGCGCCAGCTCGCTTGCGCCGGGCCGCGTGTTTGAAGTGAATGCAGCGCCCTTGCCGAGCGGAGGTGCGCTGGTTGTTCTGCACGACGTAACCGGAATTGAAGCTGCACAGAAATCGCGGCGTGAATTTGTGGCCAACGTAAGTCATGAGCTGCGCACGCCGCTGACGTCCATCCAAGGCTATGTGGAGACACTGATCGAAGATCCGAATCCGAATCCTGAGACGACGCTGGAGTTTCTTGGAGTGATTCTCAAGAATGCCTCGCGCATGAACCGGCTGACAGAAGATCTTCTTGCGCTGGCGAGCGTGGAAAGCCCAGACTACAAGCTCACTCTTCAGCCGGCCCGCTCCAACGTTCTTGTGAAAGATGCAATCGATTCACTCGGCGGCATAGTGGTTGACTCCGGGGTGAAGCTTCAGTCGGCAGGCGCGCCGGACGCTCTGGTGATGGCCGATCCCGACGCGATGAACCAGGTGTTCGGCAACCTGATTGAGAATTCGCTGAAGTACGCGAGCGTGGGCAAGCGCATTCGGGTGGGCGCCCGTGCTCTAGCCTCAGAGGTTCAATTCACAGTGCAGGATTTTGGTCCCGGCATTGCGTCAGAACACCTGGAGCGCATCTTTGAGCGCTTCTACCGAATAGACAAGGCTCGATCGCGCGAGTCAGGCGGAACGGGTCTGGGTCTAGCTATCGTCAAGCACATCATCCAGGCACACGGGGGACGCATCTGGGCTGAGAGCGTCCTTGGAAAAGGGGCTTCTTTTCACTTCACTTTGCCGCTGGTGCAAGACTCTGCTGCTGCACCTCATTTACTCGCCTCTGAGTAAGTTGAGGCCGCGGCAGCGCAAAACCATGAATCTACTAGCCGGGGCATGGGGCGCGTATCAAAAAATCCATGAATTCAAGTGCCCTTAACATTGGACCTAGACAATGGGTAGCGGCAGTGATGACTGCACTGGAGCGTGATGTGAAAAAGACGTTGGTTGCTTTCTTGTTCGTTCTGTTGGCTGCGAGCGCAGCCCAGGCTCAGAATCTGACCGGGGCGGGCGCGACATTCCCTTATCCGATTTATTCGAAGTGGTTTACTGAATATAGCGCGGCGCATCCGGGCGTCAAGGTCAATTACCAGTCGATTGGTTCGGGCGGCGGCATCAGCCAGGTGACCAAAGGTACCGTTGATTTTGGCGCCTCCGACATGCCCATGACCGATGAGATGCTTAGCTCGTCAAAGGTCAAGCTGATTCACATTCCTACCGTGCTTGGTGCAGTTGTGCCGGTGTTCAACGTGCCGGGCGTAAGCGAACTTCGCTTTAGCGGAGAGACGCTGGCCGATATCTATCTTGGCAAGGTCGCAACGTGGAGCGATCCGGAGATTGCCAAGGACAACCCCGGTGTTCATCTTCCCGACCAGAAGATCATCGTCGTTCATCGCTCCGATGGCAGCGGCACGAGCTTCATCTTTACCGACTACCTGAGCAAGGTGAATAAGGCCTGGGCCGAGGGACCGGGCAAGGGAACTTCGCCGAGCTGGCCCACGGGCGTAGGTGGCAAGGGCAACGAGGGAGTGGCAGGGCTGGTGCGCCAGCTTCCCGGAGCCATTGGCTATGTTGAGCTGATCTATGCTCTGCAAAACCACATGAGCTACGGCGCCATGAAAAATGCTTCAGGCAACTGGGTGAAGGGGTCGATCGCAGGCGTGACCGACGCGGCTGCAGACGTCAAGAAAATGCCGGCCGACTATCGCGTATCCATTACCGACGCCCCCGGCGCAGACGCGTATCCGATCTCGAGCTTCACGTACCTGCTGATTCCTCTGCATCCCACAGATGCAGCCAAGGAAAAAGTGATCAAGGATATGTTGAACTGGATTATCACGTCGGGCGAAAGCGAAGTGTCGGCGCTCTCCTACGCGCCGCTGCCGAAGAACCTAGCAGACAAGGTTCTGAAGACGGTTTATTCGCTTCCGTAAACAAACTGGCAGGAAAAAATGGAGTGCCTCGTTTCGACCTTGTGTTTTGCGGTCGATCCGAGGCACTTTTGCATGAGCCTCCCGCCACAGATCCGCGCCCCGCTCATTTCTCTAGATAACCCGGTCGGCGCTTCCTACCATCTTCAGAGTCGAATGTCGCCCTCTTTACATTTGAGTTCGACCGAATGGACCACGATAACCGCCAAGATGGCTAGCTGGTCAGGTGTTCGGCGATGAGGCGATCGACCAGGGCCTGGAGCGCCTCGCCGGTCCGCGGAAGGACGAATGCGGCGGCGGTCTCATCCCAATCGAGCTTGAAGCTGGTGGACAGCGCCGAGATCCAGATCTGGCGTACAGGCGTGTTGGGCGTGATGACAAATTTTCCTGGCGGCTCTTCGAACAGGACATTCAGCACGCCATTCTGTTCCTCAACTTCGAAGCCGGCATCGTCGGATTCCTCGAGCTCGATCAAATGCTTCTTGAGGGCATCAAGGGCTATCTCACAAAAACGCCGGAACTCCAGTTCATCAACCATGGCCCAAGTGTACCAAGCGAGGTCATATGGGATTGTCTCGCGTTGGCTTGCGATTGTCGGCAAGGAACCGGCGGTGTCCGAATTATGCACACCGTGTCGCGAAAGTGAGCAGAATTTGCTGAGAAAAAGATTAAAGTGAGCGCGCGATTTGTCGATAGGTGTGAGCAGGTAGGCTCGTTATGGAGATCAGTCCGATTCCTGGAATTCGCGCTCTGCCGGCCGTGAAGGCACCGCCGGCGAATTCCCGGCTCTTCGCAGTCTTCGATATTGAGAACTCTTCGGGTGCGGGCGACGACACGTACTCCGGGAGCGGCCGGAAAGCGGCGGGCGGTCAGGACGACGAGTCGGAGGAGGGCCTACTGGAAGAGGAATCGGGATCAAAGTTCATTGACGACGGAAATGGCGGCAGTATCAACATCCTGGTTTAATTTCCGCGACAGATCTTTGGCACACAAGCGTCGTTCCGTTCCACCCATCGCACTACCTCCCCGCGTACGAAGAGGCGTCTGTCGGGGCCCCGGTTGCGCGATGAAAGGAAAACCTGGGCTGATGCAGGTCGCGGGCCGCGTCATATGAACGCGCTGTGTCTATAGGGTGCGCTTGAATAGCGGTGTGGCGATCAGTAGCGTGCCGATGCCAAAGGCAAACAAAAACAACAGATCATATTGAATGGCAACGAATCCGCCGTCCTTGAGCAGGACAGCTTTGAATCCATGAACGCAATAGGTGAAGGGGTCAATGACGGAGATGGCTTGAAGCCAGGGCGGGAATGCGGCGATGGGATACATGCCTCCCGAGGGATAGAGGAGAAGTGTATTGAGAACGCCGAACATGGCTCGGGGAACCAGTGGATCGTTGACGCGAACCATCATGAGAAACATCATGCCGTTGAAGGCGATGGAGCCGGCGACGATGAGGCAAAAAAGCTCTGCCAGAGCCTCAGGATGAAAGATGACCCCGAGACCTGCCATAAGCGAGCCGATGACGGTGATGCAGATGCCGGCCAGGACGGCCTTCATGGCGCCCGCGATGTTCATGCCAAAGACCAACTCAAACTTGGTAATGGGAGTGACAAGATAGCCTTCATGCACCCCGCGGGCCTTGTCGTCGATGTATAGCATGCCGCCGCCGATCATGACCGAGATATACATGGCCAGGGAGACCGTAAGGGGAAGAAGGAACTTCATGTAATTGACGTAGGGATACAACTCCACGATCTCAAGAGCGATGGAGTTCGCAAGGCGCGGTTGAATGATCGGGTTGGTGAGAGCGGTGACCAGGGACTGCATCTCAGCCTCGAGGGATCCGGACATAAACTGGTCTGAGTTATCGACAACCAGGCCGAGCTCGGGCGCGTCCTGCGCGTAAACACGGCGGGAGTATTGCGCGGGGATAATAACCGCGGCGTCGATTCTGCCGGTACGAACGTCTTCCCGAGCCTGAACTTCATCGCTATATTCGATCGTTCTAAACGTCTTGATATTGGCGGCGATGGAGTCAAAAGCTTCACGGAGCCTAACGGATTCGGGGCCGTGATCGTAGTCGACGACGGCCACCTTGGCGCCGACAATCTTGCCACCGAAGGCGTTGCCCATGATGACGAGCTGCAGGATTGGCACCATCATGGACATGACCATCAAAGTGGGCGAGCGGAAGAACTTGCGCATCTCGCGCTCGATGATTGCGAACATTCGGTTCATGGCTGAGCTCCAGGGCGCGGGGGCATCGTAAACACGGGCTTGATCTGTTCGTCGCGCAACTGGCGGCCGGTGTAGTGGATGAACACATCGTCGAGCGTAGTGTTCTGCACGCTGAGAGAGGTGAGCGTTTCGCCGAGCGAGGCGGCAAGCTCCACAAGCTGCATGGTGGTCTTGGACCCGGATGAAGTGAGCACGCGATAGAACCCGGCGCTTTCCGCCTGGACGCTGGTGACTCCTTCAAGGCCTTCGAGCCGCTTCTGCCACGATTCAGTTTCGCGGTCGAAGTGCACTTCGACAACATTGGCTCCTGGCACGCTGTTCTTGAGCTCGATGGGCGAGCCGAGCGCGACAAGGTTGCCGTGATCGACAATGGCGATGCGGTCGCAGAGCTTGTCGGCCTCTTCCATGTAGTGGGTGGTGAGCAGCATGGTGAGGTTACGGGTCTTGCGGAGGTTGTCGAGCATTTCCCACACGGCGACACGCGAAACCGGATCGAGACCGGTGGTGGGCTCATCGAGAAAAAAGATCTTGGGATTGTGGACCAGCCCGCGTGCAATCTCGAGCCTTCGGCGCATTCCGCCGGAGAGTGTCTTGGTCTGCGCGTCGCGCCACTTGGTCAGGTCGACCGCTTCAAGCACATCTGCGATATTCTTGTGCCGCTCGGTGCGGGGCACGCTGTAGAGCTTGGCGTAAATGCTGAGGTTTTCTTCGACGGTCAAATCAGGATCGCTGGTAAGCGCCTGGGGAATGACCCCGATGACGCGCCGGACAGCATCGGGCTCTTTCTCCACATCGTGCCCGGCAACGGTCGCCTTGCCTCCGGTGATGGGGATGAGCGTGGTCATCATGCGGATGAGCGTGCTTTTTCCCGCGCCGTTGGGGCCGAGTAGGCCGAAGATCTCGCCGTTCTCGACCGAAAAGCTGACGCCCTTGACCGCTTCAAAGGTGCCGTAGCGCTTGACGACGTTCTCCACCTTGATGGACGTGTCCCCGACGGCGGAAGCAGCTCGTATTGCGAGGGCACTCACTGCTTTACCAACTTGTCTTTGGGAATGTAAACCTCGGCTGTCATACCAGGGACAAACTCGAGGCCCGGATTGCTGATGAGCAGCTTGAGTTGAATTGTCTTGATGTCGCGCTTGCGTGAGCTTACGTCGCGCTGAGTGGCGAAGTCGGCCTCAGCGGCCTTGTTGATGACCTTGCCATAGATGGTTGCGCCGCTGGGCATGACGACGCGCAGGGTGTCCCCTACCCTGACCGCATCACCCTGCGTCTCGGGCAGGGGAGCGTAAACCCAGGTTTGCGTCAGGTCCATGATGGTGACGATAGGCGCACCCATGGCCACCACTTCGCCCTGCCGAGCCGCCCACACATTCACGCGTCCGCTGATGGGCGCAAGCACTTCAGCGTAGCTCTTCTCAATGCGCGCCTGCTGGGCCAGGGCGCGGGCGTTGGCGACGTCGGACCGGGTTGAGTCTACGGTCTGGGCTGATACCGCGGTGAGCAATTGATGGGCGCGCGCCTGCCGCAAATTAGCCTGGGCCATTGCTAGATTGTTCTCTGCCGTACCTACGGCAGCCTGTGCGGCCTGCAGGGCAGTCACCTGTTCGTCACGCGATTGCGCGCTCATGATGCCTTGCTGCGCCAGAGCCACGGTCCTGCTGGTATCGGCCTGCTGGTGGTCGTAGTTGGCTTTTGCCTGGTCAAGCGTGGCCTGCGCGGCCCGCATCGCGGCCTCGGCGCTCACGGTGGCGTTGGTGGTTTCGCCCTGGTTCTGCTTTTCTGTTTCAACCGTTCCAGTCAGCGTCGAACTCTTGCTCGCAGCCGTGGCTTCCGCCGCCTTGAGCGCAGCATCCAGATCGTCGCTCTCGATGACGGAGATCAACTGGCCCGCCTGCACCGGGTCGCCTTCCTTCACGGTAAGTGTCTGGATGCGGCCCGGAATCCGCGCGCTTACCATCACCTCGTTGGCGTCGACCGTTCCGATCAGTTGCAGATCGCCCGTGGGTCTTACCGTAACGAAGTAGTAGATCAAGGACCCGACCGTCAGCAGGGCCAGAATCATGAATACTCGATTGCGTGCGCTCACTTGCCCTTCACCTCAAATTTCTTAAACTTGAATTCGCCGCTCGCCGGCATGGGCGAGCTTGCCAGCACGCGCGCCGCTACCTCTGCGCCGTGTTGCCTGTCCGTAAAAATGGCAAATCCCAGATATTCGATCGCCGCCTTGCGCCGGAACTCCATCGCGCTCCGCTCCAGCGGATTCGAACCTGTCATCAATTGCATGACTGGCGCGGACAGAAAATAGAAGACATTTGCTCCCAGCGCCGCGTACATAATTTGCCACTCGTCGGCGTCAATCAGCTCGCCAGTCCGCTTGCCCTCGGTAAACAGATCGCGCAGCACCATCATCATGGGACGAAATACCTTCTCCACGATTGGGGTGAGGGCGTTCGCTTCGCCGCGGTGCATGCGCATCATTTCCTGCTGCATTAGGCTTTGGAAGGCCTGCTGCGAATGGATGCGGTCAAAGTGATTGAGCGCGAAGCGCACCACCTGCTCGCCGGCGGAGCACTCGCTGTTCATGCCCTCCATGCTCTTGGCGACAACACGCTTCGTAACGTCTTCGAGGGCCGCCACATAGAGCGCGTCTTTGCCCGCGAAGTAGTAGTAGAGCAGGGCTTTGTTAACGCCGGCGGCGTCGGCGATCTGCTCGGTGCGCGCGCCGGCCAGGCCGTTCTCGCTGAATTCGCGGACGGCGGCGTCGAGGATGCGGGCGCGGGCTTGGTCGGCGCGCTTGGCCTGGGTGCGAGTTGTGGAGGTTGAAGGCATTTTTAACTAACTGGTTAGTAAAGTATACCGCGGACGGTTGATTTGCAATTGCAGACGGTGAAGGGATAGTTAAATTGTCGGGCGGGACGAAAGGGGAATTTTTTGAGGGGGTTTTGGCGGAAGTTTGGAGGGTGATGCGGCTCACGGATCGGGTGATAAATGGAACCATTTGTTGTACTTCGACAACGTTTAACGTTCCATCCAAGTGCTGGGAAACGGTGTGAAGTGTTCAATCAGAATGATACGAATCAGCGTGCAATGGAACACTGGAGTTTCGCAAAACGTGCGAAATGTTCAAATGCATTTGATCCAAACAGGGCGAAATGTTCAACCAGAGTGTGATGGAACAGTCTGAAATCTTCAATCAAGTCGTCAGGATTTTCGAGATACTTGACCTGGAAATTTACTGAAATAAGCTTTTAAAATCAGAGAAATTTCGCATTTAATTCAACAGGCTCGATCTAAATTTTACGGAAAAAATGCTAATTCCCCGTTTTTTGGGGTCAGGGGCATGGGGCCGGGAAGCAGGGACCAAGGGAACGAGGGAACGAGGAGCGGCTGGCGGGGATGGGATTGGCTGCGTCAGAAGCGAAAAACGACGCCATTGACGGGGATGTCGATCTCGCCGAGCATGTCTGTGGGATGGATTTCCAGCTTGGCGGCGCCCGGCCGTCGTAAGGTAACCCAACCTGTAATTGCGGAGCCCGGTTTGACTTTTCCCTTTCGAAAATAGATATCTGGCGAGTTCGAGCCTGCCTGGGATGAAGGCGGGGTGTAGCCGACATCGCCGTCACCGAGCGAACCTTTGCCGCCTACGGGAACCGGCTTGGTTGGCGGGGCTTCCATGTGCACCGTCGCGGAAGAGAACGGGACGTCGTCGCCCTGCGGGTGAGCCATCTCGATTGCGGCGGCGCTGTCGAAGTAGCGGAACTGGGTCTGGTTCTTGTCGGAAAATACGCCGTAGAAGTTTTTCGGATTGACTTCGATTGCGCCATCGCCTGACCGCGAGACGCTGATAAACACAGAGAAATCGCCGTTGTTTCTGTTCAGCGGCATCCCTATGGCAACACTTGTGCCTTCAAAGGTTGACCGCAAAAGCGGTTTTCCATGCGCAACGACGATTTTGCAGTGCTCGGTATCCGACTGGTTGAAGGTAACCACCTTGCCTGGCGCCTGCCCCAGCGCCACACCTGCGAGCAGCGAAAACACAACGAAGAGTCTCACGAGTTACGTCCCTTGCACCGACCCGCAATTATATCTGCTCAGGGCATGCGTCGACCTGAGTTGGCGGACGTTCACCGGCGGGGGCGCTTACGGCTAGAGGTACGGCGGCAGGCCGCCGAGGTAGTTGTAGCTCAACGATGGAGCCTGCGAGAGGAGTTTCGAAATAGCTGGGTCAGGAAAGCGATGGACGTAGACTTTTGCCCAGCTAATTGCTTCGGCAGAGGGAGGGCCATCCGGCAAGTCCTGCTTGATGCCGGTAGCCTTGCCAAAGTAGCCGCTGCCCTCGAGGCCCTTGATGGAGACATTGATGAGCCGCTTGAGTGCACCGTTGCCCTCGGCGTAGAGGGGCAAACCGTTGATTTCGCCGAACTCGGCGATGTAGACGAGCGGAGCAGCCGCGTAGAGGTGGTAGTGGAGGGCGCGCTGGCCGCGGCGCATCTCCTCTGACAGCGTTCCATCCGGCGCGATTTCCTTGATGCCTGTGCCGTAGGCCATCCGTGCCCAGTCAAAATATTTGCGGTCGTTAGAGGCGATAGCGATGGCGGCGACCTGCACTCCGGCCCAATAGACGTGGTTTTGTCCGGCGGGGTTTTTGGCGAGCCGGTCGTTGTAATAGTCGATTTCCTGCTGGGTGACGGTCTTCATCCAGTCGGTGATGAATTTTGTATCGGCGGGATGGACGATGCCGCTGTCGCGCACCTTGAGCAAGGCAATGGCCATGGCGCCTGTGATCCAACCCTGGACGAAGTAGGCCTGGTTGGAAGACATCTTGCCGGTGAGCGCCTTATCTTCGGCCGCGGTCTTGAGAATAGCCAAGACGCACTGCGCTGCCTGGCGGCTGCCGGTGGCCTGGAAAGCATCGGCGGCGTCGACGGCGTTCTGGCCTGCCTGCTTCACAGGGCCCGAACTCTCCTGGTAGGCCTTCCACTTGACGGGGTCAATGATGGAGCCCTTGCTGTCGGAATAAAAGCTGTTGGTGGTGAGGTCTGGCGACAGATGGATGGCGGCGGGGCAGGTGTAGGGCGCGTTGGTGAGCTTGATCTTGTTGAAGTCCCACGGCGAGCGCATAGGTTTTTGTGCCGCGCACGGGGAGGCAAGCGCCAGAATGGCGGCGCATGCAAGAAAGAGCTTGTGGTTCAGTTGCATCGAATTCTGCTCCCAGCAGTGATGGGTATTGAGATTGCGAAGACGTTACCGTCAACGTTTTCGACGGACAGCAACAATTCTAGCTCGTACGCCCCGGTGATTGGATACGAGGGCCGTCTATTTTGCGGGAGGCGGTTCGGTTGGCGTGCTAGGGGTGTCGACGGGGAGCATCACGGATTTGGGCCACTCGATCGGGATGGAATCGATCTTGAGCTTGGCCAGTCGGTGGGAACCGGTTTAAGCGATGCGGTGGACTCGATAGGCAGAAAGCGGAGACCAGGAAAAATGTTTTGTGCGACCAATGAACCCTCGGACTGTTCTGCCAAGCGGGGCTTCGGAGGACGAATGATGAAATTCGGATCGAATTGCGGTCTCGCGGGAGGGCGCGGACGGATCAGGACATGGGTTCCGGGAAGGCTTGATTTTTGCCAGGTCGGCGGCACATTACTGTAGTCCTTGCCCGGGAATTGGAACGCGGGCTGAGACGGTTGCGGTCGCGCGGGATTGAGGCCAAACTGCGGTGATTGGCAAAACGCGGAAGGGACGGAGCAGAGAAAGGCGACGAGAATGGCGAGACGCATGACGCACCTCCCGGTGGCAGTTTGCCTCGATCAGGAGAAGCGTAGCACCGGAGGATGGGTCGTACAAGGTTGGCGAGGAGGTTCCCTCAGGGGCTAAAGCCCGCGCCTCATTTTGAGAGCTCGACGTACGGACTAAAGTCCGTACCCTTCAGCTAAAGTCCGTACCCTTCAAGTACAGGATCTGAAATATGGACTTAATTCCGTAAACTTCGATAAGAGCTTTCGGGGGCTTGTACCGGCTCACATGGCATTGAGCAGGGTGACGGCCATGCGGTTGAGCGGCGTGGCGATGCCGTGCTTCTCGCCCTTGCGGACAATGGCTCCGTTGCGCGCGTCGATCTCCATCTTTCTACCCGCGAGCCGGTCGGCCAGCAGGGAATTGACAGCGTCGGCGGGGTGCGCGTGGTAGAGCTTCATGACTTGCTCGGCGATGTCGGCCTCAAGCTGTGCTCCTTCAGCGCGGCCTACTGCGGCGCACTCGGCCACCATTTCGCGGGCGAGACGGCTCATCGACTCTCCCCACAAAACGCCGGCGGGCTTGAGCGTCAACGCGTTGAGCGCGCCGACGGAGTTGATGCAGAGCTTCCACCATGCGGCAGTGGCAAAGTTCTCGACGAGTTGCACTTTGGCTGTTGTTCCGCTAAAGAGGCCAACGAATTCGCGACCGAGCGGCGCGTCTTCTACTTTCATGAGCGTGCCGCCACGCACGTGGACGCTGCCGTCGGACCTGCGTTCTACCGGACAGTCGATGACGACGGGCAACAAAGATTTCTCATCAACGTAAGCCGCAAATCGTTCGCGATGCTCGACACCGTTCTGCACAATGGCGACGGGCGCTTGCTTTGCGCAGAGTCCGGGCAGCCAGGCCGCTGCGCCTTCCGCGTCATAGGTCTTGGTTGCGACGATCACCCAGTCCACGGGGTCTACGGATTTTGGATCTGTGGCGTTGTGCGACTTCACATCCACTGTGCCTTCGGGCGTGTAGACCGTGAGTTCCTTGAGCGGTCTTCGCGTGCACAGTGTAATTTGATGATTGCCGGCCGTCTTCAGCAGTCCGGCGAGGGCTCCGCCAATCGCTCCGACTCCGACAATCGCCACACGTGCCATGGGGGCTCCCTGATTTTGTATGGCGCAGATTCGATTTTCTGCGCCTTGATGATTTTCGTCTTTGCGCGTGGCCTTGGGCAAGCGGCAGGTGGGGAGCCGCTCGACAGTAGCGCGCACTTCCCGTTTGCCAGCTGGTGATGCTTCCGAAGTTAGTTCAATTTGAAGCGGTTCGAAAAATACCCCTCCGGGGCTAAAGCCCTGCGGACTCCACAGAATTCATTCAGGGGCCTGACGGCCCCTGCTCCCTCCGTAAGGACTAAAGCCGCGCCCTGACACTTATGCTGGCTTCGCCGAAGTTTCTTCCTCGGCTGCAGGCTTCGCCGTAGTTTCTTCGGGATCAACGTGCGCGGGGCGGAGGAGAGGAAGCGTAATTAGCTTGGCGGCAATGCGTCCACTACGGGCACGCCGGGGGGAGGCGTGAACCGGAAGCTTTCGGCAGTGACGGCTGCGTTGGGCTGCTCAGCTGTGAAGCTGAAGCGCGTGACTGCGCCGTCGGGCTCATCGATTTCGATTCCGGTAATCGTTCCATCGGCGGTGATTGTGAGCGTCAGCCGCGAGACGCGGTTCTCCTGCCCTTTGGGCTGGCCGGAGAGCGTGTACTGCCCGTTTGCATTCGCTCCGAGCGTCAGGCCTGTCATTTCCTTTTCCAGTTCGGTGTGGCCGAGCAGAAACCGGAGGGGCGAGCGCAGATCGTCCAGCTCTTTTTCCGGAATTCGCTGCACGCGGACATCGCCTTGCGTGTAGAACCAGGCGAACTTGCCGTCGAGGAGGAAGATTTTTCCTGCGGGTGCGCTGTAGTCCCACCTCATGCGCCCGGGTTTCTTCAACAGGAGCGTGCCGCTCTCGGTTCTGCGAATGCCCATGCCCTCATAGGTCTCGGAAAACCCGGCCTTGAGCGAATTCAGCTGGTTGTAATGACGGTCAACGCGCGCGGCCATGTCCTTCGCCGAGACGGAGGGCTTTTGAGCGGACGCAAGAGTGGCTGCGAGCAACGCTGTTACCAGGCAGGCCATGGGACAGTTGCGCATTTAAGGAAGTTTCCCTCAGGGGCTAAAGCCCCAATCGGTTGAAGGGTGAATTGCGGCCCGACTGAAGTCGGGCCCTGACACAGGGCTTGAAGGGGAGTTCTTTCTGTCCCACCCATCGCAAAAGGCGCGATGGATGGGGCACCCAGCTTTCTGTTGAGGGCGGAGGTTATTGCAGGTTTTGGGTGCAGTTGGTGCCGCCTGCAGGGTCATACTTGATGACGCCGAATTGATCGCTGCAGAAGCCGCGATCGCCGCTCTTGCCGATGGTTTGCGGAACGGCCGTGATGGTGTAGCCGTTGGAGCGGTCGGTGCCGTTGATGGTGACCTTGTCGTTGCAGGTGAGCGTGAAGGTGTAGCCCGACTTGAAGCCCGAGGGCAGGTCGCCCTGCAGGATCTGGGCTGATGTGGGCGACGGCGGTCCCGCGGCGGGATCGCCCGCCAAGGCAGGCAGCGTGCAGGCAAATCCATTGGCCGGATAGGTGGACTGGTATTGAATCTGGGCCTTGGTGATGGTCTGCACGGAGTTGATGGCCGAGGTTTCATTGCCCTTCTTGGTCAAACTACCGATCGTGGGAATGGCCATGAGCATGAGGATGAGAATGATGGCGATGACGATCAGCAATTCCATCAGCGTGAAGCCGTTACGGCGGTCCCGAGTGCCGGGCAAGGTCAAGCGATAGAGACCGCGGCGGGTAATTCGAACAAGCGTCGAGCAATTCATGGGAATCCAGTGCCTCGTGGAGCAGACCGGAGACTCCCGGCCCATTCGAGAAAATGCTACAACGTACAGACGGGAAAGGGAAATGGAACGCTCGGAAAAGCAGCTCCTAGCTTTTAGCTCTTAGCTTTCAGCTTTGGACTCAGACTACAGGCTGAAAGCTGTGAACTTGTGATTCAGCAGACCAGGCGCTTGCGGTCTAGTTTGACTCCGTTGAGGCGGCCCAGGAGGGTTACGGCTATGTGTGCGGGATCGAAGAGGCGGAGGGCCATTGCCTGGACCATGGGGGCGTCCACGGCGTCGATGCGTTCGATAAGCTCGTCCACGGTGAAGAACTTGTGGAAGTACATTTCCTGACGCGCCAGGTTGGCCATGCGCGCGGTTGAACTCTCCATCCCGAGCAGCAAGTTGCCTTTCAGCTGGTCTTTGGCGCGAGTAAGTTCTTCAGGGGCAAGGGGAGTCTCTTTCAGGTTACGAAACTCGGCAAGGATGAGGTCTACCACTTCAAGAGCCTTGCTTGCCGAGGTGCCCGCATAGACGCACAGCGTTCCCGTGTCGCGGTAGGGGCTCAAGTCACTGTAGATGGAGTAGGCCATGCCGCGCTCTTCGCGAATGGTCTGAAAGAGGCGCGAACTCATTCCGCCGCCGAGGACGGTATTCAGGATGAGAGCGGCGTAGCGATCTTCGTCGGTGATGGGTGGGGCCGGAACGCCCAGGCAGATCTGCACCTGCTCGAGAGACTTTTTGTTGCGCATGACGACGCGCGCGCTCGGTTCGGGAGCCGAGAGCTCGTGGAGGGTTGCGCCACCGGCGAGGGCGGAAAATTTTCCAGTGACGGCCTCGACGAATTGATCGTGGTCGAGGTTTCCGGCGGCGGAGAAGACCATGTTGCCGCCATGAAAACGGTCGCCGTGGTAGTTGACCAGTTGTTCCTTGTCGAGCTTGCCCACGGTCTCAGTGGTGCCGAGGATCGGCCAGCCCAACGGATGGCCTTTCCAGAAGCTCTGCGTAAACAACTCCTGCACGAGGATGTCGGGGTTGTCCTCGTCGATCTTGATTTCTTCAAGAATGACGCCGCGCTCGCGTTCAATGTCCGTAGGCGCAAAGACAGGATTGAGCACCAGGTCGGCGAGGACATCGAGGGCAACTGGGACGTGATTGGCCAGCGATTTGACGTTGAAACAGATGGTCTCTTTGCCGGTGAACGCGTCGAGGTTGCCGCCGATAGAGTCCATTTCGCGGGCAATGTGCTGCGCGGAGCGGGAACGGGTTCCCTTGAAGAGCATGTGCTCCACAAAGTGGGAGATGCCGTTGGTCTCGGCGGGTTCGCAGCGTGAGCCGGACTTGATCCAGACGCCCATGGCTACCGAGTGGAGGTATTCCATGCGCTCGGTGAGTACGATCAGGCCATTCGGCAATACGGTTCGGCGGAGGTTTCTCTCAGTCGTCATCGTTTCCAATCTTGTTCGATTGTAGGGCAAGCGGAGTCGGTCGACCTGTTTCTGATTTGCTGTGCCGTCCAGGGCCGGGATGAGCTATAGTGCCGGGCGAACGGTTGCCGAGGCGGCTAGAAGTCGTGCAATACTCAAGGCTGAGCCGAGCCGTGAAACCGAAAATCAACCCGGAAACACTGGGAAAACCAGTTGAGGAAGCGCCCGACGCACTCGTTCAATTAGACGCGGGTGCAACTCTGCGGGGCAGCGCAAAATTGGGTTGTGCGGGGCCTCTTTTTGGCTTAGATGCAAAGGAGCTGGCAGCGGTGATGACGGAGGCGGGCGAACCGGCGTGGCGTGGCCGGCAGTTGGCGGATGCGATTTATCGTCAGCGAGTTGCCGAGATCAGCCAAATCACGACTTTGCCCAAAGGCCTGCGCGCGCAGCTTGAATCCACAGGCTGGCAGGTGGGCAGGCCAGAGATTGTGCAGACGTTTCACTCCGTGGATGGGACCGAGCGCTACCTGGTGCAGGGGGTGGGCGAAGGGCGCGAAACGGTGGAGACCGTGTGGATGCCCGAGGGCGACGACGGGGAATCGGGGGATGGAGAAACGGGCGACGGCACCGATGCGGAGGTCGAGGCCTCTACTGGTCGCAAGCGGGCGACCATCTGCATCTCAAGCCAGGTGGGTTGCGCTGTGAATTGCCAGTTTTGCCTGACCGCCAAACTTGGGCTCCAGCGGAATCTGACGGCGGGTGAAATCGCCGGCCAGGTGGTTGCCGTGTTTGAGCGCCACAATGTGGAAGTGGGCAGCGCGCGCGTGAACCTGGTCTTCATGGGGATGGGTGAGCCGTTTTTGAACTATGCCAACTTCATGGGGGCGGTGCGGCTGCTGGTGGAGGAGGTGGGCCTGAGTCCGCAGCGGATGACGGTGTCGACTTCAGGCATCGTGCCAGGCATCGAACAGTTTGCGCTGGAGCCGGCCGAGACAAGGCCCAAGCTGGCCATCAGCCTGAACGCGCCCAACGACGAGATACGCAGCGCTGTGATGCCGGTGAATCGCAAGTGGCCCATCGAAGCTGTGATGGATGCGGTGCGCAAGGTCAAGCTGCGTCCCCGGGAACGGGTGACCTTTGAATATGTGCTGCTCGGCGGCGTGACTGACGGGACGGTGCATGCACGCGAGGTTGCGCGGCTTGTTCGGCGCACTGGACTGCCTGCCAAGGTGAATCTGATTGCGTGGAATCCGGGGCCGGGCATTGAGTATGCGATGCCGAAGGCGGAGGCCGTGGAAGCTTTCCGCGCCGTGCTTGCGGCGGAAGGAATTGCCGCGTATGTGAGAAGGCCGCGTGGGCGGGACATCTACGCAGCGTGCGGACAACTGAAACGGACGGTGGAAGGGCAGGGAACGAAGGGCAGGGAATAGGGAATAGAAAAGCGCGATGGGGAGTTGGTTCTTTCCCAGGTGCCCAAAGGCTAGGCACCTGGGGCACCCGCTCCTTTGTTGGGATTGAATGGACGAAAAGCGCGAGGGGGAGTTGGTTCTTTCCCAGGTGTCCAAAAGCTAGGCACCTGGGGCACCCGCTCCTTTGTTGGGATTGAATGGACGAAAGGCGCGATGGGGGAGTTGGTTCTTTCCCAGGTGTCCAAAAGCTAGGCACCTGGGGCACCCGCTCCTTTTTCGGGATTGAATGGACGAAAGGCGCGATGGGGGAGTTGGTTCTCTCCCACTCATCGCACGATAAAACTGTGCGATGAATGGGGCACACGGCTTTGTTGGGGTGAATGACAACGAGAACGTCTGATGTCGATTCTAGTTGCTGGGCATGGTAAAGGGCTTAACTTCGCCGCAATCCGTGCCCTTGTAGACGGACGTGGAAGACACCGTCATGTCGACGGGCCGCGAGTTTTGCCCCATCTGCATGGTTCCGGTAATGTGCACTTTGCTCTGGGTGGTGTTGGCATCGGTGTAGGCGGCTTCAACGGTGCCGGTACCGGTCATTTGTCCGGTGCAGCTGATCTTTGCGGTCATGCCGTTGGGCTTGATGGAAACGTCAGTGACCTGGCAGTTGCCGCGCTGCGGAGCTGGCGACGGGCCGCCGTACTTGTCGATCATGGCCTGGGTTACGCAAACCTGCGTGGTGCGCGGCGCCGCCATCGCAGCACCCGGCATCTGCACTCCCGGTGGAAGTTGCACGCCCGGAGGCAACTGTGGCATCTGGGGGGCAGTGGCCCCTCCCATGCTCATGGTGCTGGTTACCTCGTACAAGCCGGGCTTTCTGGCTGACTGGGCACCGACTGCAAGCGTGGAAAGCAGACAAAGGCCCGTTCCAATCGTAAGGTAAGTTTTGCGCATGACAGAGTTCTCCTTGATTGCGCAGGCAATGAGCCGCGCGAGCTTTCACTTTAACTCAGCGACGAATCGGCCGGAAAGCGAAAACGCTCAAGCGTGCATGGAAATGGCAGTGCGGCCGAGCGCGAGGAGCGCGCCGGTGACGAGACCGGCTTCGTGGCGGACGACACTGCCTTCGCTGGCAAAGTTGCCGGCAATGCAGCGAACGCCGAGCGCCTGGACCCGCTCGATATCCGCGGCAATGGGTGACGCGCCTTCAGCCTGATAGCGTGCCAGTGTATCCGGGGAAAACGGGGCGGTATTGACCAGCGCGCAGTCGAAGATAGGCGCGCGTGTGTGCTCGTAGATGCGCTCGATGTGTTCTGAGGCGGTGAGGCCCAGGCTTTCGTTGGCCTGTGTCATCAAGTTGCAGATGAAGACGCGCAGGCCGCGTGCGTTGGCCAGTGCTGCGGGAATGCCTTCGACGAGCAGATTGGTAATGAGCGAGGTGTAAAGAGAGCCCGGACCCACGGTGATGAGGTTGGCGCGCTCAATAGCCTCCATGGTCTCAGGCAGGGGTGCAGGATTGGGCGGATCGAGCGTGAGCTCAACAATGCGGCGGTGGCTGGCGGTGATGTTGGTTTCGCCACGAACAAAGGAACCGTCGTCCATTTCCGCGACCAGCGTGGTGTTCGAGGTGGTGGCAGGGTAGATGTGGCCGCGGGTGGCCAGAATTTTTGACGACAACTGGACGGCCTGGGCAAAGTCGCCCGTGATCTCGGTGAGAGCTGCAACAAACAGGTTGCCGAAGTTGTGGCCCTGCAGGGAATCGCCGCCCTTGAAGCGGTGGTTGAAGAGGCGCGCCAGCAGGGCTTCTTCCTCGCTGAGGGCCACCATGCAGTTGCGCAGGTCGCCGGGAGGAAGCATGTTGAAGTCCTTGCGGAGCCGGCCTGAGGAGCCGCCGTCGTCAGTGACAGTAACGACGGCGGCCAGGTCGGTGATGGTTCCCGGACTGGTGGTGGGCTGCCCCGGTGAAACGACGTGACGCCTGAGGCCGCGCAGAAGCGTGGAAAGGCCCGTGCCGCCTCCGATGGCGACCACGCGGAGCGGCTGAACCAGCGAGGCTGCGTCGGGACCAGGGGAGGTCAGTGAGGGGATTTGGCCGTTCTGGGAGTTCACAGAATTCAAAGCAAGCCTTACGGAGCAAACCTTACGGAATCTCAGGATACAGCAATTCCGTAAATCGCGGGTCATCAAGCATGCTTTGAAAGTCGTTGTCCACGCGGGCCTGCAGCCGATTACGAGGATTGAGCTCGATGGCGCGGGCCAGGCTGGCGAGGCACTCCTGGGACTGTCCCGTGATCGCTTCAAGCAAGGCGAGCCCGTAAAATGCATAATCCGCATCGGGATAGCCGGCCAGAATGCTGTTGAATTGTTCCCGGGCTTCTTCGTAGTACCCGGTGTTCAACTGCGACACGGCGTAGTCGTAGTGCTCCTCTGGCGTAGCGAAGGCCAGGCTGGGGCGCTCAAGTTGCCGCTTGCAAGTGGTCATATACATCTTGCAGCGTTCCTTGATCTCCATGGGCGCGGTCGGCAGCAGCTTTTCAAAGGCCGCATTGGCGCGCTCGAACTTGCCCTGCTGAAGTAACTGGACTGCGGCCTGGTATTGCTGGAAAGCGGGTCCCGTGGTCGAGCTTGAGTGGCCGTCCGACCTGGCGGCAGCGGGGGTAGTTTTTTTGCGGCTGGGTGCCGCGGATCGGGCCTCTTGCGTCATGATTTTGCCTGGAGCGCGTCGTCCTTTACGCCCGATTCAACCGATGTTGCCGGTCTAAAGCCCGCGTGCGGGAAATACGCTGCTCAGGCACCTTTTATACGCATTACCCCGTAAGACGTCAATGGGGGGTTGTGAGGATGAGGTCTTTAACTCTTCGGTTCGTTCAGCATTTTGCTGTAAATCGAAGGGTTCAGCGTGGGGTCGTTGTACATCTTGAGCTGGCGGTAAATCTTGAATTGGCGGGAGCAGTTGAGGGTTTCGTGCCATAGATCGTCGAGGCATCCGGCCAGATCGGCGCGTTGACTTTCAAGGATGGTTAGGCGGTTGCGGTTGCGGGCCGCATGACCATCCGGAGCGTAATCCCGATCCGCCTCCTCGCGCGTGTGGTAGATCTTGAGCGAAAGAATGGAGAGGCGGTCGACGATCAAGCCGGGCGACTCAGAGTTCATGGGGGCCTGGGCATTGGGCAGGCCGCGGGACTCGAGCCAGTCCAGCAGGGAGCGGTCCAGTTCCTCGGCCAGGTCGTTGCGCCGCTGGTTTGTCCAGTCGATGCGCCGTTTGACCGCGGCCAGTTCCGCGTCAGTGACGCCGGGGGCGCGGGCCTCGTCTTCAATGTGCCAAAGCTCAAAGTTGGCGCGGTGCTGACGCACGACCGAGGGCAGCCAACTCTCCGCGAGCTCAAGCGTCAAACCGGTTGCGGGCTCGTTGTGCAGTTGCTCTTCCGGTGTGGGCGTCTGATGGTGCCAACTGCGTGTCTTTTCGTCTTGTAGTTCGACGATTGCATCTGCCGACAGCATGGGGAAAAATTCCTTGTTGTTTGAGGTGTCAATGGGTCAGTTTGGGAGCAGCCCAAATGAGGCTGCAGGTCTATGGTAGAACTATCCTCGCATAGGAGTCCAAGACAAAGAGCATTTAGCGAGACATGAAGCGGGGGATTAACCGGAGGCTGACCAGGGCGAGCCATGCCTGGTATTGAAAGCGAGGGGCCAATGCCGGAATCAATCGAGCGAATTCTCTGCATTGCCAGCGAAGAGAAAGGCCAGGATTTTCTGCGCCAGTGCGCGGAGATGGGCGTGAGGCCCAACCTGCTGACGCTTGAGCGGCTGCGCGATGGCGACTGGCCGCGGGACGTGCTCGAAGAATTTTCCACAATGCCGGCAGGCCTGAACCGCGAACAGATTCTGAACACAGTTTCGTGGATGGCCCGGAGCAAAAACTACGACCGGGTGGTGGCGCTGGACGAGTATGACCTGGAAACGGCAGCGCAGCTCAGGGAGCATATGAGAATCCCCGGCATGGGCACCACCACCGCCGGCTGCTATCGCGACAAGCTGGCCATGCGGGTGATCGCGCGGGCCTTCGGCTATGCGGTTCCGGAATTCTGCCGCGTGTTGAACTACGACGAACTGCGTGAATATATGCGGCGCGTGCGGCCACCCTGGCTGTTGAGGCCGCGGGCTGAAGCCTCGGCCGTGGGTATTCGCAGGATCGACGATCAAGAGCAGCTTTGGCGGGTTCTTGAGGATCTGGGCGACCTGCAGAGCCACCACATCCTGGACGAGTTTGTGGCCGGCGAGCTATTCCACGTGGACTCGATTGTGAGCGAGCGTGAAGTGAAATTCTCGGTTGTTCATCAATACGGACGCCCACCCATGAATCTGATTCATGGCGGGGGCATCTTTGCCACCCAAACAGTGGACCGGGCCAGCGTGGACTGGAAGGAACTGACGACCATGAATCGCGGCATTGCGCCGATGCTGGGCATGGTGCGCGGCCTCACCCATGCGGAGTTTGTGCGTTCGTACGCCGATGGCCGGTACTACTTCCTGGAGGTTGGCGGCGAATATCAGCAATTCGCTGATTCCTGACGTGGTGAAAGCTGCGAGCGGTATTAACCTGATGCGGGAGTGGGCGCGGCTTGAGGTGGCCGATCTGCGCGCCCAGCCATATGCTGTTCCTGAAGCGGTTGAGAGCTATGCGGGACTTGTGCAGTGCCTCTCACTTGCGGGTGAACCCCACACCGATGGATTTGTCGATGCGGAGATTCTTGCGCGCATCAAGAAACCGCACCAGGCTGGATTGATTGTTCACTCAAACAGGCCGCAGCGCGTGAAGCAGTTGCTGGACGACTACTGCGGGAGGTTCACCGACCAGTTGTTGGAGCATGTGCCTCCGCCTGAGCGGCCCGCGCTTGAGGACCCGGGCGGACGGTGGAGCGAAGGCAAGTAAGCCCAGGGTGCTGCGAAGGGTTCTTATTCCCCAAGGAGATGGTGTGAATCTGACAGAGAAACCCGAATTCATTGAGTGGTCCGAGACCCACTATGTTTTTGTGGAGGCGATCGGCCCGTTTATGCAGAATGCACAGAAGGCCTGGCAGACCGCGCACTCCCTTGTGCCGGCGCTCACGCAGCGGAACAAGATTACCGGCTACATGAGCCTCTACAAAGTCGGGCCGCAGGTGTACCGCGCCGGATTCGCTCTCGCCGCCGCTCCGGTCGATCTGCCTGAGGGGTTGCACTATGAGAAATTCTCTGGGGGCAGGTACGCGCGTTTTGTTCTCACGGGCTCGTATGCGCAACTTCCACAGGCCTGCGGTAGGGCCTTCGCGATGGTGGCCGAACAGAAGCTTGCCGTGCGCGATGGCTTCAACATCGAAAACTACGTGAACAATCCGAGCGTGACACCGGAGGCAGAACTGATCACGGAGATTCTGTTTCCTGTGGATTAAGTTGGAGAGCGCCCTGACACTTGTGCGGAGCGGAGTTCTACTTATCCTATCCAACGCCCGAGAAGTTGGTGGATAAATGCGGCACCCTGCTGAAATCGAGAATTCACGGATCATTCGTCGGGAAACTGCCCTGTTAAACCGGTAAAAACCTGTTACAGGTGCCGCTTTAGGCTGGGCTCTTACGACTTGTTCGGCGTCGCTGGCCTGCAGCGCAGTTCGTATTTTTCTTTTCCGATCAATCACTTAAGAAATCTGTGACGTTACAGAGGCGTGTTGTGACTAGCGCACGCCCGGCGACCGGGAAGAATCTCGGTTCACACGGCGGTCAGGTTTGGCCGAGCTAGTTCCCCAGAGCGAATTTGTCCCCATCGAGCTGCCGTGAATTCATGTCCCTCGGAGGAAACAATGAATCAACTGCAGACAGTACGCAAACAGCTCAACGGCCTAGGCCGTGGCGCCCTGGTCGGCATGCTCACTGGATTGATGGCGACACAGGGATTTGCCATGACGGGCCTGAACTCAACCTCGAAAACATTGAACCAGCCGAACGCAGGCGCCGTTTCCGTAACCGTCGCTTCGACAAAGAGCAGCATCAAGCCTGCGTTTGTGGCTCCGGCGAATCTGCTGGACCTGAATAAGCAACCTGAAGCGCAGCTTCCTGATGCGCCGGAGGCGAACGAGTCGGCCAGCCTGAACGCTGCGCCAAAATTCGATCCGATGATCAGCGAGGCGGCTCAGGATGGTCAGTCGCTGCGGTCCACTTCTGCTGCAACCAACAAGAAGATTCCTCACCCCGGTTGGTTTGTCCTCTCCGGTGTAGGCGCAGCCGCTGTGGCCATGGGCGCCTATATCTACTCCATCAAAACCACCAACACATCCGGCAGGGATACGCTCGGTACCATGTTCATGGCTCCCGGCGCGGCCGCGGTTGGTCTCGGCTTCTTCCTCGCCTTCCACCAGAAGAAGCAGTAATGAATGGGGACACGCCAAAGCGATTCGGATATGGGGGCTTTCGTCGCCCGCGAGGGCCCTCACTGTTTCGACCCACGCCGCGTCCCCGCCCCTCTAAGGCGAGCCGGCATTCATGCCACGCCAGGTCCGCTCAACAAGGCATTTCAAGCAAACTTCCGCGCGTGTTACGATCATTCCACATCCGCGGAAGAGGCTCCAGATGCCGGGCATCATCGAAAGCCGGAATTCCCAACACGTCCCCGATGCGCGTTCGCGGGAAGTCCGCGCGTACCTCGGCAAGCTGCTACTTACGCAACATTTTTCTGCGGCAAGCCGGCGCGGACAATTGCTGGACTACCTTGTGCAGCACACTCTTGCCGGCGATGCCGACAAGATCAACGAGTATGCCATCGGGCTCGATGTGTTCCGCAAGCCTGCGTCGTTCGATCCACGCATCGAGTCACTGGTACGCACCGAATTCAGCCGCCTTCGCCAGCGGCTCAAGGATTACTACGCGGATGAAGGCCAGCGTGACACGATCGCCATCGACTTTCCGCCACGGAGCTATGTCGCGAACTTTGATTTTCGCGACGCAACCTCGATTGCTGAGACCGTGGGCGCGCCGCGTCTGGTTGAGATCAAAGCGAAGCCGGTGCGCCGATTTTCGCGTTATGGAGCCGTTCTGGCAGTGACAGCCCTCGTTGCAATGGCGCTTACCGGATACATGCTGTGGCGGGAGCACGCATCCCACCTGTTGCCCAGGCAGGCAATCAGCGCGATCGTGGTGCTGCCGTTTGAGGATTACTCTCCCAACCACCAGGACGACTACATCGCCGACGGAATGACAGAGGAGCTGACCAACGACCTTGCTCAATGGCACGATCTTCGCGTGGTTGCCCGCACCTCGGCATTCGCGTTCAAGGGCAAGGGGGAGGACGTGCGCCAGATCGGCCAGCAACTGAGCGTGGATACGGTGCTGGAAGGCAGCTTTACGCGGCAGGGTGACCACGTGCGCATCACGGCCCAGTTGAATCGCACTGCGGACGGCTATCACCTCTGGTCGCAGTCGTACGAATCGCAAAGCAAAGACCTGCTCTCGGTGCAGGAGGAAGTGGCGACATCGATCACTGATGCCATACGCCAGCTCCGCGGCGGAACTGCGCCGGTGATTCATGCCGAAACCAGCAGCCCGGAGGCGCACGACCTCTACATGCAGGGCGAGTACCAGTACAACCTGCGCTCGCCGCAGTCGCTCGAGAAGGCCGTACAGTTGTTCAACCAGGCCATCGCAGTCGATCCCTCATTCGCGCGCGCTTACCTTGCCATGGGGTATGCGGAACTGGCGTCGGCGTCGCTCACGGTGGAGACTAACGACGAGATCAGGCCGCGGGTGCGTGCAGCCGCGCAAAAAGCAATTGAGCTGGACCCAAACCTGGGCGAGGCCCATGGATTGCTCGCGCATATTGAGTGCATGTGGGACTGGAATTGGTCCCAGGCAGAGGCAGAGTTCCGACGCGCCCTGGACTTGGGCGCCAGCGCTGAAACGCGCGGCCGCTTTGGCTGGGCACTGGCCGCGCACGGGCGCTTCAATGAGGCTCATGAGCAAATTCGTCAGGCCGCCGAAGAGGATCCACTCTCGGAGACGCCGCCGTTCGACGACTTCTTTGCGTTCAACTTTGAACGCGATGTGAACGGGGAGAAGAGGGCTCTCCACCAGATGCTCCAAATTTCACCCAGCTTTCTTGGAGCGCATGCGCTGAGCGTCGTAGCGGCCGTGCAACAGCATGACTGCGCCACCGCGCGCGCTGAGGCCGACTGGCTCGAAAAGACCTACCCTGCCGTACCGGCCACCCAGGCAACCCGTTCCTTTGCGGCCGCCTGCTCGAATGACAAGGTCCAGGCACTGGCGCTTTTGAAGAGGATGGCCGCGATGCACGCGCCGTTTTATCAGGCGGCCATCACGTATGCGCTTCTCCACGACAAGGACAACGCAATTGACCAGCTTACGCGGTCAGCTGATGCGCACGAAGGGCAGATCGTCTACTTGAGGTACGATCCGTTCTTCGACGAGATACGCACCGACCCTCGCTACGTGGAGTTGGAAAAACGCGTCGGGGTAATGTAAGCGGCCTGCTTGCGTGTTATGCGTTCCGATCCTGAGTTGTCGAAGCCGAAAGATGCGGGAATATTGAAGGGTGTGCTCGCGGTCACAGCGCGCGTATTAGAATTTGTTAATGATTCTCGCAAACAGAATTAGCCAATTGTATTAACCAAACTTAGATCGCGTTCAAATCGCTCATCAGAAGCGACGGCGATGCGACCAGTTTTTATTTATTTGCCTTCGGTTACACCTCGGCCCCAGCAAGTTCTTCAACCAAATCCAAATCCATCATGAGCGACTGGTTCCAAGAGGCCGTAGTGCCCCTTTCGTTCGCAGAATGCTCTCTCGATGGAAGAGGAGCGAAGCTTAGATTCATGGGGCATTCAGGTGAAAAGGTTAGCAATCAAGTTGATCAGTCTCGCTCTCGGTGCGGGATTTGCTCCGGCGATGGAACAGATGCAGATGCCGCCGAACGAGCGAGCATTGGCGGAGACAACGTTGTCGCTGCCGGGTGTGCCCCCAAGCCTTCGGCGAGCGCCTCTCAATCCGATGACCGAGGAGACGGCCTTTTACTACAGGGTGGCAGTCTCGGGCCATCCTGAATCTTTTGTCGAAGATTACGCCCGGTACTTTGATGGCGACTATTCACTGCCTGCGATGAATGACGAGTTTGAGCGGGCGCGGTACCGTGCGGCGATCCGTGCAAAGCTGTCCGATGCAGTCAAGAAAATCGACTTCAAGGAACGATTTACCTTTGTCTGTCCGGTGCGGCTTGGAGCGTACTCCTTCTCGGAACGCGCATTTCCGCTTGAATTGGACCGGGGCGAAGGCGGCCTTTCTTATTTCAGTGATTTCACGGGCAGCTTCGGAGTTGGGGTGAATCCGTTTGTAGCAGGCAAGCCGGTGAATTTGACGGACATTTACTGGTCGCTCCCGATGTCAGAGGACGAGGGCAGTGATCTCATCCGGAGCAGGCCCCACCGGGACGTCACAATGAGGGTGGTCTTTTCGGTGGCGCACAAGCAGGAAATGCTAGGCAGTCGAACCTACCTGGCCCCTTTGATCGAATCCGTTGAGATATTCAGCGATGAAAATCTGACGAAAAAACTTGGGGCCCTGAGCATTACTCATCGCGAAGAGGTGCGGCACGGACTCTAGGCAGTGCTTAAGGAGCTTGGGGCGTAGATGGGCTGGTTATGACGGGGCAACGCGGCCCGAGACCGGTCAAATTGGGGAGAGTCGGGGCCGTGGCGCAAATTGGCCGCGCTTGGGAGGGTACCGGCGGCATTTACGGAAGGAATGCTGCAGGAAGGAACAAGTGGAAGGCGGCTGAACCGACGCTAAATCGCTTGGGAAAAAGGATTCAAGCATGGTGAGCTCGCTGGGATTCGAACCCAGGACCCACGCCTTAAAAGGGCGTTGCTCTACCAACTGAGCTACGAGCTCGTTCAAGGCCGCTTCATCCAAGCTAACACAGGCGTGGTTTTGCCGCTCACGGGTGCTGACGGGGATGGTCGAAGGCAAGATCCAACGCTTGGGCGCAAGCTCGTTCGGTGGATCCGGCGCCTCCCGGGAAAAGGCTGGTGGGGGGGGCAGCGGGCGCTGGATTCCAGGCTCCGGAGGGGTACTCTGACACGAAAGTACCATGGTAATCAAATTGCCTTGAAATTCAATTACTGGCTGGGGATGGAATCGCGCATCACGCACAAAATGGGACGTTTCTGCACTTTCCCATGACGGGAAAGTGTTAGGGACCCAACCGTGCAAGTGTTATTGTTCTGTCAACAGCGAGCGACTACGATTCCGGTTGAGGATATCCGCGATTTTTGCACGCCCGTCTTGGCCTTCCGCGACTCGAATCGGGAGTTGTTATTGGCCTGGCGCGGGATTCAGGAACGGCAGCGGAAGGTACCGGGGTGAAGTATGACTGATCGTAGACCGCCGTACGACCAGAATGAGCCGCCAGAGGACGTCGCGACCCTTTATTCCTGGGCCAATCTTCACGGCGCAAAATACCGGGACTTTTCCGCATCGCGGGCACAGACGCGGGAGCAGGTGCGGCTGCGCGTACAGCAGGCGCTTGAAGCCGAGCAAGCGGCGGCGTCGAGCCAAGCCTTGCCGGGACAACCGATTTCCAGCCAGGTGCAGCCCCAGACTTTTGATCCGCATCCGTTCCAGCCCGAACAGATACCGCCTCAGACTTTTCAAGCCGAGCAGTCGCATGCCGCGCAATCGGGCTTCCAGCCGTCGCTGGCTGACCTGGCCCGCATCGATCACCGCACGGAAGCCGACCGCGCCGCCGAGGTGCAGCGGCTTGCCGAGACAGCGCGAGCCGCAGAAGAGTCTCGGCAGGCCGAACTGATCGCCCACTACGCCGCGCGCAAAGCAGCCGAGCAATCTGCAGCGCAACAAGCCGCGCTGCAAGGACAGGCAAGGCTGGCTGCCGAAGAGGCAGCGCAGCAGGAACAGGCAAGGCAGGCTGCCGAAGAGGCAGCGCAGCAGGAATGGGCGCAATTGACAGCCGAGCACGCCGCGAAGCAAGAACAGGTGCGCCGGGCAGCCGAGCGCGTTGCACAGCTGGAACAGACACGACTTGCAGCCGAGCAGGCTCAGAGGCAAGCGGCCGAACTGGCTGCCCGGCAGGCATCGGAACGAGCGGTGCACGAGGCAGCCCTGCAGGCTGAGTCGGCCCGGCAGGCGCTGGCGGCGCAATGGGCCGCGCAACGGGCGCAGGCCGCTCCGCCTCCCGCATGGCAACCACCGCAGTCAACGCCTTATTCTGCCCCTCAACATTCAGCTCGTCAACATTCAGCTCATCAAACGGGAGCCACGCCCGCTCCGGCACCGACCTACGATTACCCGGCCTACGCGCATACGCAGCGGCCGAGGCCCGCCGCAAGCCAGGCGCCGCCCGCTCCGCTTCGCGAAGAGAGCTACGAGACGCCCGACATTCCGCCGTGGACCCAAGCGGAGGCGCAGGAGCCCGTTGAGCGTCCTGCCTGGCTCACGCCCGACCGGCCTGACTTTCCCACTCAACCTGCGGTGCCCCAGGCGCCGGAAGATACGCTGCAAGGTTCCCGCGACCGGCTTACCTCCCGCTGGTATGCGCTGCGCGGCGTCTTTGAAACACAGGGCACTCCCCAGGAAGTTCCCATTCCCACACCGGCGCGGGCCCCGGTTGTGGCCCTTTTTTCGCTGGCTGGCGGCGTGGGCAAAACCAGCCTGGTCGCCACCATGGGCCGTGCGCTTTCATCGCGCGGCGAACGAGTTTTGCTGGTGGATACGGCGGCCTACGGCCTGCTGCCCTTCTACTTCGGTGCGCACGATCAGCGCCCCGGCCAGTTGAGAACGTTCAGTCCTCCGGGAACGAGTACGGATGCTCCGATCCAGATGGTGACGATCGATCCGGAAGGGCTCGGACCAGAGTCGGGCAACCAGGAAGCGCTGTGCGCCGAGATCGCCAAACATTCACGTGGAGTGAGCCGGGTGATTGTGGACCTGGCCACGGCCTCGGGCGCCACGACGCGCCGCGTGCTGAAGATGGCCCCGCTGGTTCTGGTGCCGATGGTGCCTGACATGAATTCGGTGGTCAGCGTCAGTTCCATCGACAGCTTTTTTCAGCACAATCCCAACCCTGCCATGAAGTCGGCGATGCCTTATTACGTGCTGAACCAGTTTGATCCTTCGCTGCCCTTGCATCTGGATATTCGCGAGGTGCTGCGCGAACAACTAGGCGACCGCCTGCTGCCGTTCGTCGTACGCCGTTCTCCGGCGGTGAGCGAGGCACTGGCCGAAGGAATGACGGTGATGGACTACGCACCGAACTCCACCGTGGCTGAAGATTTTGGAACCCTTGCCGGATGGGTCAAGACGCAATCCGCGCCCGCGAGCAGCAGTTATCGCGGCGTACGCTGGAGCGAGAGATGACTGCATCGGGCCTTTGGCAGGACATCGGGGCAGGGGAGAACTTTTTTACCCGCCTCTTCCGTTTTGTCTTTCTGCTGGCCGCGGCTGCGGCATTCTGCTTTCTCGCCATTCTTCCGCTGACCTGGCCGCAACAGGCGGTGCTGGGCACTGATTACCCTGCTGCTGGCCCTGGCCATGGCGCGCAAGTTCCGATTCCTACCTGGTGACGCTCACGCTGATGATGATGTCGATGTTCTGTACCTTCCGGTACGGATACTGGCGCGTGGGGCAGGTGATTCAATTCTTCGAGGACCCATCGAGCCACTGGGGCGCTCTCGACGCATTCTTCATCCTCTGCCTGCTGGGGGCCGAGGCGTATGCCTTCATGATTCTTTTTCTCGGCTACTTTCAGACCATCTGGCCGCTGCGCCGCGCGCCGGTTTCACTGCCTGAAAATACCGATGAATGGCCGCATATCGACGTGTTGATTCCCACCTACAACGAACCGCTCGACGTGGTGCGCTACACGGCGCTGGGCGCGTTGAACATGGACTGGCCGGCGGACAAGATTCACGTCTACATTCTTGACGACGGGCGACGCAAGGAGTTTGAGCGCTTCGCATTTGAGGCCGGGATCGGCTATAAAACCCGCCCGGACAACGCCCACGCCAAGGCGGGCAACATCAACACAGCGCTCAAGACCCTGACGTCGCCGCTGGTGGCCATCTTCGACTGCGACCACGTGCCGACGCGCAGCTTTCTGCAGATGACGGTGGGCTGGTTTGTACGCGACCCCAAACTGGCGATGCTGCAAACGCCGCACCACTTCTATTCGCCCGATCCTTTCGAGCGCAATTTGGAACAGTTTCGCGTGATTCCCAATGAAGGTGAGCTGTTTTACGGAGTGGTGCAGGACGGCAACGACTTCTGGAATGCTTCGTTCTTTTGCGGTTCGTGCGCGGTATTGCGGCGTGCCGCACTGGACGACATTGGCGGCATCGCGGTGGAGACCGTGACCGAGGACGCGCACACCTCGCTGCGCATGCAGATGAATGGATGGGGCACGGCCTACATCAACATTCCCCAGGCTGCGGGACTGGCCACAGAGCGGCTTTCAGCGCATGTGGGCCAACGTATCCGCTGGGCGCGGGGGATGATTCAGATTCTGCGCACCGACAATCCGCTCTTTGCGCCCGGGCTAACGTTCGCGCAGCGGCTGTGCTACTTCAACGCCATGTGCCACTTTCTGTATGCGGTACCGCGGCTGATCTTTCTGACCGCGCCGTTGATTTACCTGCTGCTGAATCACACCAACATACCAGGATACTGGGCGGCGATTCTTGCCTACGCGCTACCTCACCTCACCCTTTCAAACGTGACCAATTCGCGTATCCAGGGCGAACACCGGCACTCGTTCTGGAACGAAATCTACGAGACGGTTCTTTCGCCTTACATTCTGCTGCCCACGATGATGGCGCTCATCAACCCACGGTTTGGCAAGTTTAACGTGACGTCAAAGGGCGGCGTGGTCAAACGCACATTCTTCGACACGCGCATTGCGCAGCCGTTTCTGGTGATGCTGCTGTTCAACATCGCCGGCCTGCTCGTGGCCATTCCGCGCTTCTTCATTTGGGACCGGGAGCGGCCGGGCACGGTGCTGATGAACGTGATCTGGTGCATCTTCAATATCATCATTCTGGGCGTGTGCACGGCGGTGGCGCGCGAACTGAGGCAGGTGCGTACCACGGTGCGCATCAATGTGGTTTCGCCGGTGGTGGCGCGGCTGGCCGATGGCTCCTCGTTCGCGGGTGAGACGATCAACCTGTCATCGGGCGGAAGCAGTATCCGGTTCAAAGAACCGCTTGACCTTACCCCGCAATCGAGCGTGCGCCTGGCCTTCCCAGCGCCCGCCGCCAGTACGGAACTGCCCGCCTCTGTTGTCTCCTCCGATGGAAACGTGCTGCGGGTGCACTTTGCAGGCCTTTCGATTGCCGAAGAGGAAGTATTGACCATGGTGCTTTATTCACGAGCGGATTCGTGGCTGGGCTGGGGCGAATCGCGCGAGAGCGACAATGTACTCAACAGCCTCGGCCGCATCTTCCAGATCTCGATGCACGGACTTGCCCAGACGTTCCGCGCGCTGTTTACCGACAGGGACAAAGGGGACAGGCCTTCGAACTCGCTGTCGATTGCGCGCACGTCGGTGATCCTTCTCATTGCTGCACTCATGCTGGGCGGTGCGCTGCGGATGTTTGGTCAGGTCCCTGCGGTTGCGGGACCGAAGCCGTCTGCAACCGGGGCGCAACAAGCCGCAGCGGCGTGCACAGAATTCCGCCGATTACTCCCGGTCACTATCAGGACACGTTTACGCTCAACGACGCGGGTTCGCCGCAGATTGAGATGCACGGCATCGACAGCTTGCACAGCATCTATTTCACGCTGCCTGAAACCCATGTGGTGCGCACGGCGAAGATTCACGTGTACTACGCATTTTCTCCGAGCCTGCTTCCGCAGCTTTCGCATATCAAGCTGATTCTGAACGGAACGCTTTTCGCAACCATCCAGCCCACGCCGGGACAGGTGGGCGGCTCCGACAGCCGCGATGCAGAAGCGGAGTTCGACATTCCGACCGAGCTGCTTGTGCACAACAACACCCTTACGCTGGAGTTCATCGGGCACTACACGATGGTGTGCGAAGACCCGGCCAACACCACGCTGTGGGCGCGGGTTCACCGCAATACGTTCCTCGACATTCGCGGCGACCTGCTGCCTTTGGCCGACGACCTGAAGCAGCTGCCACAGCCGTTTCTCGATCCTGCCGTCATCCAGCCGCCCAGCGTGCCTATTGTTTTTGCAGCGGCAGCCTTCGTACAAGGCGATCCAGGCTGCGGGCATCATCTCCAGCTACTTCGGCATGATCTCGGAGAACCGCGTGGTGCGCTTCCCGGTTCACATCGGCTCCATCCCTGCAGGCAACGCAATCGTCATTGTGGAGAATGCTTCGAGCCTGCCCGCGAGCCTGGGACTGCCCGCCGTGAATGGCCCTACGGTGGCCATGCGCACCAATCCTTCGGATCCCTACAGCAAGCTGCTGATCGTGGCCGGAGGTGACGCAGACCAACTGGTGACTGCGGCCCAGGCCGTGGCCCTGCACAGCGAGATGCTGGCCGGGGCGCAAACGGGGATCGCTACTTTCAAGCTTCCGGAACGGCAGCCGGCCGACGGGGCTCCGCGCTGGGCGCGCACCGACCAGACGATTGCCCTGTGGGATTACGCCTCGTCCGACCAGTTGCAGGGCGACGGGACCGCGCCGCTCAACGTCTACTTCCGCATTCCTCCCGACATTTTTTACGACGACCGCCCGAACTCTATTCTCAAGCTGGTTTACCGGTACAATTCGATTCCCATCGGCCCCATCTCGAGCATGCAGGTGCGGGTCAACGACGCCTTTCTTGGTTCTCTTCCGCTGCTTCCCGGGCAGGAGGCCTCGCGCAAGATGGAGACTGAAGTGTCGGTGCCGGTGGTCAATCTGCGTCCCTTCTCAAACTCGCTGTCGTTCGATTTCACCTTCCAGTTGCTGAAGAAAGGCGGCTGCCAGGATACGACCCCGATCAACATGCAGGGCGCCATACTGCGCGATTCTTATCTTGACCTCCGCGGCTATCCGCATTACGCGCCGCTGCCGAATCTTGAACTGTTTGCCAACGCAGGCTTCCCGTTTACGCGGTTTGCGGATCTGGGCGAGACAACGGTCGTGCTTCCGCATGAACCGCTCGCGCAGGAAATTGAGGCCTTCGTCACGCTGATGGGCCACTTCGGCCGCCAGACCGGTTTTCCGGCGTTGCGCGTGATCGTGGACGGGCCCGACGCCCTGCACGCCGGCGCCAGTTCGGACTTTCTGATCATCGGTGCGGGGAACGATCAGCCGGCATTTGAGAAACTCGGCGGAGACCTGCCCGTTTCGCTTGGCAGCGGCCAGATCCAGGTGCACGATACGCAAGGCTTCTTTGTAAAGCTGTTTCACAACGCCTGGTGGAAATTGAAGACCGGCGAGCATACGGAATCCGGCGACCTGACCCTGTCCGGTGTGCCTGACGCGGTGATTGAAGGAATTAAATCTCCGTATGATCCAGGCGGCGGCCGGAGCATTGTCGCCATTCACCTTCGCGATGCGGACAGTTTCGAGCCCTTCATGGACACCTTCCTCAAGGTTCAGCAGGCGAGCGACGTTTCTGGGTCAGTTGCCGTGCTCCACGGAACCCAGTTCGAGGCGTTCAGGATTGGTTCCGACGTGTATCACGTGGGCACGGTGCCGTGGTGGGTGCGGCTCGAGATGTGGCTGCGCCAGGTGCCGTGGGCTGTTGCCGTGATTGTTCTGATTCTTGCCCTGCTGGTTGCGGTTTGGACGCGGCAGTGGTTGCGCGGCAGAGCGCGGGCGCGTCTGAGAATGATCGAAGACTAAATAGGAACACGATTTCATTTGAGTCCAGGCAGGGTGCGGCCGGTGGTTCTCCTTTTCATGGGAACCGTCCGGCGCACTCTGGCGCCATTTATTCTTAGATGTTGTTTTACTAGAAACTGAGGCCGGAACCTTCTCCGGCTTTAAACCGGATCGCCTCCGCAACCTGAGTCGTTGGAGAACGCAAGCGATGGGTCCACGAACATCCCGTGCAGGGACGCGTTTGTTGCCGCTCCTGCTGCTGATGATGGTGTGTGCGACCGGTGGCTGCAAGCAAGGTCCGTGGTCGCTATGGAATGCCTACGAAGTCCGCTTCATCGATCAGCAGGGCCGCGTTTTTGATCCTCAGGGAGACCAGCACAGCACCTCGGAAGGGCAGGCGTATGCGCTGTTCTTTGCGCTGGCCGACAACGATCGCGCCGAGTTCGATCGCGTGCTGAACTGGACCCGGATGAACATGGCCAAGGGCGACCTGACAGCCAACCTGCCGTCCTGGGTCTGGGGCAAAGACAAGGACGGGGCATGGAAGACTCTGGACGCAAATTCCGCCTCGGACGCCGACTTGTGGATGGCCTATTCGCTGCTGGAGGCGGGCCGGCTGTGGAATGCTCCCGTCTATACGAGCCTGGGGAAGGGCATGATGGCCCGGATCGCCGCGACTGAAGTGGCCGATCTGCCTGGGTTCGGGCTTATGCTGATGCCGGGTCCGACGGGGTTCGTGCATGAGACCACGCTGACCAGCCAATTGGCGAGCCCGCCTCAGCCGTCTGAGACTGGAAAACAGAAATCAGGCAAGCATAAGGACGAGCCACTTCCGCTTCCGGCCAGCCAGTCTGCGCCCGCCCAGACATTTCTGGTCAACCCGAGTTATGTGCCTGCATTTCTCATGGCGCGATTTGCTTCAGTCGATCCGGCCGGACCGTGGCGGCAGATCGGCGACCACATTCCGGCGCTGCTCAGCCAAAGCGCGCGGCATGGGTTCGCAATGGACTGGGTGGAGTATGTACCGGGCGACGGATTCCACCCTGTGACGGAGCAGCAACCCTCCGGCATGGCTACCGAGGGCGCAGGCGGCAGCTATGACGCGATCCGCGTGTACCTGTGGGCGGGGATGATGGCACCGGGCCGCGGGACGCGCAATTCCGTCCTTGAGGCGGTTCCAGGGATGAGCGTATACCTTGCCGATCATGGTGCGCCCCCTGAAAAGGTAAGTGACCAGGGGGTGCCGTTGGCGCAAGATGGACCTGTGGGATTTTCGGCAGCCTTGCTGCCCTACTTGAAGGCCTACCCGGGTCTGACGCGGATTTATGCCCAGCAAAGAGTCCGTGTGAGCCAGCTTAGGGACGGGTCTACGGGTTTGTACGGCAAAGACTTAACGTATTACGATCAGAATCTTGCCTTGTTCGCCACGGGCTTTCTGGACGGTGTGTTCCAGTTTGGCCCGGAGGGTGAACTGAAAGTAGAATGGAAGCGCAGATGAACCTCGGCTGCGGGGCTTGGAAACGGTTTTCGATTGGGTTGAGTTGCCTGCTTTTGGCGCTCCAGTTAGGTCTCGCCCAAAATAAGCCTACAGCTGGCGATTCCGCATCTGCCCGAACCGCACTGGTAGATAAAGCCCGTGCCCTTGAGTCGCGCGGCCGGCCGGACATGGCCGTTCAGCTGTGGCAGCAGGTTCTGCTCTCAGAACCCAATAATTCCGAAGCCCTTGCCGGCCTGGCGCGGGACTACAAATTGATGGGAGCGGCAGACAAGTCCGACGAAGCACTTGGGCGATTGCGCCGCGAGCATCCAAACGATCCGAATATTGCCAAAATCGCGGCGATGACGAGCACCGCGGCGGAAAGCAGTGAATTGAAACAGGCCGGGGAACTGGCCCGCCAGGGGCGAGCCGACGAGTCGATGCGTATCTATAGGCAACTGTATGGCGACCATCCCCCCGACAGCGACGTAGGCATGGCCTACTATCAGACGCTCTATGCCACCAACACGGGCAAAGCGGCCGCGGTGGCGGGCATGCGCGCGATGGCCGATCGCAATCCTGGATCGGCGCCGTTTTCCGTCGCGCTGGGCACGATGCTGACGTATGACCCCCGCACGCGCGCTGAGGGCATTCGCATTCTGCAGGCGCACCCGCAGGACGCGGAAGCACAAGCCGCGCTGCGCAAGGCGTTGATCTGGAATTCGGCCAATCCGTCTTCTGCTGCCGAATTACGCCAATACCTCAAGCAACATCCACATGACACCGAGGTGGCAGGGAACCTGAGGACGGAGGAGTCCAAGATTGCGCAAATGAACTCCGGCATTGCGCGCACACCGGAGGAGCGCGCGGCCTTTGCCGCTCTCAACGCACACCGGCTTGACGATGCGCAGACCCGGTTCACGGCCCTGCTTGAAGCTGACCCAAACAACAGCCGGGCTGCGGCCGGCATGGGCTTTTTGCGCATGCAGCAAAAGAACTTCGGCGCGGCCATCAGTTTTCTGTCGCAGGCTGAGCAGAACGGCTACAAGGCGAAGAATATTGACAGCGCGCTGGCGACTTCGCGCTTCTGGTACACGATGGGGGAAGCGCAGCAGGCGCTGGACGAAAACGATCTTATGACGGCGACGGTGAAGTACCGTGCCGCCGTGGCCATGAACGCGCGCAGCGTCGATGCTCTGAATGGGCTGGCCGGAACGTTGACGCGGGAACAGCAGTATCCTGCGGCTGCTGAAGTCTATGACGAACTGATCAAGCTCGAGCCCTCGAGGTCGGATGGATGGCGCGGGCTGTTTCTCTCCTACGCCCGCGATAACCAGAACCAGAAAGCGTTGGCAACTATGGCGCGTTTTCCGGCCGGGGTTAAATCCGCGCTCACGCGCGACCCTGAGTATCTGCGCACGCTGGCCATCCTTTACCAGGCGGAGGGACGCAGCGGGGATGCGGAGCGCGTGCTGGCGCAGGCGCTCACACTGCCGTTCCCTGACAATGGCTCAACGCTCAAGGCCGATACGAAACTGCAATACGCCGGCATTTTGATGGCTGCGAAGCATTACGATCAGGCCGCCGCGCTCTACGGGCAACTGGTCACCGAGAATCCCGCGAGCACGTCTGTATGGATGGGCCTGGTGAGCGCACATCACGAGATGGGGCAGGACGGGCAGGCGATTGCCGACGTGGAGAAGATGCCGCCTGCTACGTATGAGGCTTCGCTCGCCGATCCTGGATTCCTTTCGATGCTGGGGGCGATTTACCAACAGGCGAGCCAGTATGAGGTTGCACAGGGCCTGCTGGAGCGGTCGATGAAGCTGCAGACGGCGGGAGGCGGCCAGCCCAGCGTGCAACTCCAGTTGCAATTGGCGGGCATTTACCTGTTGCGCAACAATACCGATCAGGCCTACGCGCTCTATCAGCAGATTCTTCAGAAGAATCCCGACCGCGTTGATGCGTGGAAGGGTCTTATCTCCACCTTGCAGGCCACCAATCGCAATGCGGACGCGCTGCAGGAGATTGCGCAGATTCCGGCACCGGTGCGCAAGCAGCTTGAGAACGACATCGAGTTTGAGCAGACGGAGGCCGGCCTTTACGCGGCAGCGGGCGACCTGGCCCACGCCACGGACTACATGAATCGCGTGCAGGCACACTACATCAAGCTGAAGACCCTGCCGCCGCCGAACGTTGACGTCGAGAATGCATGGCTGCTGTACAACACGGGCAACGACCGCGCGCTTTATTTATCGCTGATGCGGATCGGCGGCCGCAACGATCTGACGGCTGCGCAACGAGAAACGGTGCAGAATATCTGGGCCAACTGGAGCGTGCGCCGCGCCGCGGCGGCCATGGACAATGGCGATGTTCGCCGCGCCGTGGACATACTGGATGCGGCCAACCAGGCGTTCCCTGACAATCTCGCGGTGCGCAAGGCAGTGGCGGGCGGATACGCGCGCATCGGCCGGTCGCGTGAAGCTCTCAAGCTGTTCAAGACGCTGCCCATGCAGGACGCGTCCTCAGGTGATTTTCAGGGCGCGATTGGCGCAGCGCTGGCGGCCAATGACAAGACGCAGGCTGAAGTCTGGCTGCGCCAGGCACTGGATCGCTTTACCAACGATGCGGCCGTTCTCGGACTTGCTGCGCGGTACGAGCAGGCGCGCGGCGACAATCAGCGCGCGGCCGATTACTGGCGCGCCTCGCTGGCGGCCATGCCAGCGGCCAGTCCGGTGGACAAGCTCGCGCACGAGCTCGACTACCCCGAGCAGGACACGCGCGCACATCGTGCCGTGACGGCGCAAGACCTGCACCAACTGCTCGACCCTGACAACGAGCCGTTTGCCAAGACGACGCACGTTCCGCCGCTGCCCGCCTACGGACCCGATCCATACAACGGCCAGGCTCCACTGGTGCTGGTGCAACCACAGCCGCAATCGCCGAATCAGCAACAGCGCACTGTTCCTTACACGGCGCCGGCTCCAAACGGGGCGCATTATCTGGCTCCCGCTCCCGCAGCGAACCGCACCAATCCGGCGGTTACGGTGATTCCTTCGACGCAGCCGCCTGACCAGCAACTCTTCCATCAGCAGTCGTACACGGTCACGGGTGCGCCGGAGGGCTCAGCCCCAGGAAACGGCATGGTGATGCATGATGGCGTTTACCATCCGCCGGCTGATGGCCTTGTGAATGGCGTCCTGCATGGCATTCTTCATTTCAAGCGGGGGCAGGGAAGCGAGGTTGACCCGGCTCCTCACACGGCAATCTACCGAACTGCGATATCGAACACCGCAAGCGTCAACCTGATTCAGGCGCAATATTCGGGTGGCGTTCCGGCTGTGCCCATCACGCCCAACGCGCCGCACCCCCAGGCCTCTGATGCGTATAAGGGCCTGATCTTCTCGCTCATGTCGGGCAACCGGAATTCGGAAGCGCTCGACGAACTCGCCAAGATTCCTCCCGACGTGCGCCGTCAGCTTGAAGCGGACATCGAGTTTGTGCAGGGCGTTGCCAGCCTCTATGTGGCGGTGGGCGACTCGGCCCGCGCCACCGATTACCTGAATCGCGTGGAGGACTACTACCTTCTGCATCGCTCGCCCGCTCCGGCTGGGCTTGAGGTGCAGCACGCATGGCTGCTCTACAACACCAAGGACGATATCGGTCTCTATCCCGTACTTTTGCGCCTGGACGCGCGCGGCGATCTGACGCCTGCGCAACGCGAGCAGACGCAGACACTTTGGGCAAACTGGGCTGTGCGCCGCGCCAACACCGCCATGGAGACGGGCCATCTGCTGCGCGGCGTTGAACTGCTGCAGGCAGCCTCTCAGGACTACCCTGACGATTTGACTGTTCGCTTCGCGGTTGCCGGCGCCTATGCGCGCGTGGGCCGCTATACCGAAGCTGTCACGCTCTACAAGTCCATACCGATGGACAGCGCTGCATCCGGAGACTACCAGGGCGCGATCGGCGCCGCGCTCGCCGCGACGGACATGGCGCAGGCTGAGGCGTGGCTCCGCCAGGCGCTCGGCAAGTATCCATCGGACCCGCAGATTCTGGGTCTGGCCGCACGCTTTGAGCAGGCCCGCGGCAACAACCAGCGCGCCGCTGACTACTGGCGTTCGGCGCTTGCGCTCATGCCTCCCGGCTCTGCCGTTAAGAGTCTCGACGTTGGCCTCGCTTATCCGCCCGGGTCTTATCGCACTCCGATGCCGGGCGACACCAAGCGCCTGCTCGATCCGCGCAACGATCCGCTTCCCTCAGGGAAGTTGCTGCCTTTGCCCGGGTACAAACCTTCAACGGCAAGCCAACCTCCTGATGAGCCTTTCGGGGCCGCCACCGTTGACCACTCCGCAGCGTCAATGGCTGAACTCGCCGTCGGGCGATCCGCTGCCGATGCCGTCGACGGTTCCTCAGTCGAGTGGATCGTCGAATCCGCCCATTTATGTTCCGCAGAGTTCGAATGCTCTGCCCAGGCCCGCGCGCGCGAATCCTGCGCAACCGGTTCAAGTATCCGGTTTGCGCATCACGGCTCGGCCCACGGGCGCCATGGCTGCGCAGGTGCAGGCGGAGTTTGCCGAGCAGACTGACAGCCAACTCACGCAGGGTTCTTCACCGGTGGTTCACAACCTGGCAAACGCGCAAGTCATTCAGCCAGCGAACGGCAACCGCCCAGTCACTGGGCAATACAACGTTGCTCAGTACACGCCCTCTGCGCAGGAAGCCGCTACAGGCGCCTACTCCGTGCCGCGCCAGCAAGGCACTCAAACCACTCCATCGCAGCAGCCTGTGAAGCCGTCTGCCTCCGCGCCGCCGCCCGCCACCACGTCCGTCCACAGGCACCGAACGACCAAGGCTGCAGCACGCAGACGCGCTGCAACCGCCCGTCGCCGCGCGTCCACGACGGCTAATGCATCTACGCTGGGCAATACACCCGCGCTTAACAACCCGCCAACGTCACCTACCGGTGCACCGACCGAAGCCGCCTCTCAGCCCGAGGTGCCTTACAGCGATCAATCCTCGCAACAGGCTCCGCCCCCCGCTTCCCCCGGAACAGGCCTTTCTGATGAGGAATTGCAAAAGCGCAATCTTCCACCACTGCGTGGACCGTGGATTCGCATTCAGCGCGATCAGAGGCCCTTTAATCCGCGCGAAGAGGCGGAGGCGCAACTGCAATCCATCGAGAGCGGATACAGTGGCTGGCTGGGCGGTTCAGGTTTCATCAACTATCGGTCCGGCGCCCTGGGCTACGACCACCTCGCCGCGCTCGAAGCTCCGTTTGAAGCATCGACGCCGCTCGGCTTCCATGCCCGGTTCACTATCGTGGCCAAGCCGGTGTTCCTTGACTCGGGGCAGGCTGACGGTTCTGCCACGATCACGGTTTTGCAGTCGACGACCGCAGGCACGGGCCTTGTGGTGATTCCTGAGCCCATCGGCACCCTTACTAATACGGCCAACACGCCGCCCGCACAGCAGAATGCCGTGGGCATCGGCGGCGAGGCGCAACTGGCTTTTGCACATGCAGCTTTTGCGGGCGGTTACACGCCATACGGATTTCTGGTGTCGACCTTCACGGCGCGCGCCTTCCTGCGTCCGGGCGGAGGGCCCATCTCGATCAGCCTGGTTCGCGATTCGGTGAAGGACAGCCAACTCTCCTATGCTGGCCTTCGCGATCCGGCAGGGAATTCGCTGGGCAATGCCGGCCAAGTGTGGGGCGGCGTGATCGCCAACCAGGGCAACGTGCAATTCTCGCGCGGAGACGCGCAGTCGGGCTTCTATGCAAGCGTGGGCGGCCAGTACCTGACCGGCTACCACGTGGAGACGAACAGGCGCATCGACGGCAATGGCGGAGCGTACTGGCGGCTGCTTACCTCGCCGGAGTACGGCAACCTGTCGATCGGCGTGAACTTCTTTGCGATGCACTACGCGAATAACGAGAACGCCTTCACGCACGGCATGGGCGGCTACTTCAGCCCGCAGGGCTACTTCCTCGGCAATGTGCCTTTCACCTTCGCCGGCCATTACCTTACCAAGTGGCACTACAACGTCGTAGGCGGGCTTGGCGTGCAGGCCTTCCAGGAAAACAAAACTCCGCTGTGGCCACTGGCTGCGGATAAATCTCTTGAGACCAGCCAGAACAATCCCATGCTGCCGGACGTGACCAGCGTGGGCGCCAATTACGACGTGCGCGGCCAGGTTGCTTACCAGATCAGCCCGCACTGGTTTGCCGGCGGGTTCTTCGGCGCCAACAACACCCGCAACTACTCGGCCGCCTCCGCCGGCTTCTTTGTCCGGTTCATGTTCCGCGAGCAGCCTTCGACGGCTACCGGGCCCACAGGGCTGTTCCCCACGGACGGTTTCCGCCCATTCACCGTTCCCTAGCGCCGCGAGAAGTTCAGGAGCAGAACGAGGGGGTTCGATCTCCTCCTTTTTCTGCGCTTTAGACCCCTGCTACCCGCGCCCTCAAGCACTCCCGCCTTCGTGGTATTCGCCTCCGAACAGGCGCATGCTAGCGTCAAACTGAGGTGGTTTCCGTGGCTCTTGTCGACTTTCTCGCCAAACAGTTCATCAGCGTCATCCAGTGGAATGAACCCGAAGACGGCATTCTTGCCTACCGTTACCCGATGCGCGACATGGAGATTCAAAACGGTGGACAGCTCACCGTGAGCGAGTCGCAGGTAGCGGCGTTCGTCAACGAAGGCCGCATCGCCGACATCTTCGGACCCGGACTGCACACCCTCAACACGCGCAATCTGCCCATCCTCACCGACCTGATGAACTGGTCGAAAGATTTCGAATCGCCCTTCAAGTCCGAGGTCTATTTCTTCTCGACGCGGTTGCAGATCGACCAGAAGTGGGGAACGGCGACGCCCATCACGATTCGCGATCGCGAGTTTGGCGCTGTGCGTCTGCGCTGCTTCGGCATCTACTCTTATCGCATCGCAGATCCGCGTGTCTTCTTCAACCAGGTGAGCGGCACGCGCGACGTCTACTTCTCCGCCGATCTTGAAGGGCAACTGCGCGACACCGTGCTCGCCAACATGGTTGCCATCCTTGCCACCACGGATGTTCCGTTTCTCGATCTCGCCGCGAATCTGCCTGTCTTGGCTCAGAAGATCGCCGACCAGCTCAAGCCGGCGTTTGTTCAGTTGGGTCTCGAACTCACGCAGTTCAATGTTGAAAATGTCTCGCTGCCCGACGAACTCACCAAGGTGCTGGACCAGCGCATCGGTATGGGAATGGTGGGCGATGTGGGCCGCTATACCCAATACGCCGCTGCCGAGTCGCTCGACCTGGCGGCCGCCAACACAGGCGGAGGCGCGGGCGTAGGCATGGGCCTGGGCGCAGGTGCTGCCGTTGCCCAGGTTCTCGCCAGTTCACTCAAGGCTTCCGCACCTGCATCCCCTGCGGCGCCTGCGGCAGCACCGGCTGCCGGGTCGCCCGCCGCTCCGGCCGCGGCCGACACCAAGTTCTGCATCGACTGCGGAAAGGCCATCCCTGTCCGCTCGCATTATTGTCCGGACTGTGGCCAGATCCAGTGAACTGCCCGTCGTGCGGCGCGCCTATTACCCTTCGGCCTGACACCGAGGGCTATAGCTGCGCTTACTGTCACGCGGTTTTCTTTCCGGAAGAGGATGACGACGGGGTGCAGGTTCTCGGCTCACCCTCCGATCCGAGCCTCGACTGCCCGCTTTGCCGCGTGCCATTGGTACAGGCAGCCTTCGCAAAGATTCCGCTGCTCTACTGCACCCAATGCCATGGACTGCTGCTGCCGATGAACGAGCTGATTCCTGTGCTCAACGAGGCGCGGGCAGAACAGGAGAAGACGGGAGACGCGAAGCCCGCCGTCCAGAACCCGCCTGACCGAGGAGACCTGAAGCGGGTGATCCAATGCCCCCGGTGCAATCGCCGCATGGATACGCATTTCTACGCCGGGCCGGGAAACGTCATCGTGGACACCTGCGATGACTGCTCACTTCTGTGGCTCGACCGCGGTGAATTGACGCGGATTGCGCATGCGCCTGACGAAACTGCGGTTGGCGATTCTGGCTGGTAGGGAATCGCCCCCGGCGGCTTGTTATTTCGCCACGCTCTGCGACACCAACTCCCGGGCGGCGCGGAGGGTGGCTACTGGATCCCCTGAGGGGCGGAATTCCATGGCTACGTTGTAACGGTAGTTGAGCTGGGCCAGCTTCTTGTAGATGTTGCCGTAGTTAATTTCGCCGGTGCCGGGTTCGTGGCGGCCGGGAACGTCGGCGATGTGAACCAAGCCGATGACGTCGATGTGCTTGTCGAGCTTGTCGATCAGATCTCCGAAGCCCATCTGCTCATGGTAGATGTCGTAGAGAAATTGCACTTGCGGGTGGTTGACTTCACGGACGATATCGATGCCTTCGGCGGCGGCGGTTAGGAAGCACTTTGGCGCTTCTCCGACGTGGTTGCACTCGAGCAGCAGACGCACGGGCTGGCCATCGATCTTCTTGCCGTCAATGAGTTCGGCGCCGCGCTTCAGGGTGTCGACACAGCTTTGATGCTGCACCTCGCGCGAGAGTCCCGGCACAGTGTTGCCGGAGAGAACGATCATCCCCGGGCAGGAAAGTTTTCCCATGGGAACGAGCGCCTGCTTGAGTTCCGCAAGGAACGGATCGCGCTGTGCTGGATCGGCGAGGCCGTCCCTGTGTCCTGCATGGTCCATGCCGGCAGTCGAGTCAAAGCGGATGCCGAGGCGCTTGGCACCGGCGATGGCGCGATCAAAGTCAGCATCGGTCCAGTGGTTGGCGTTGTACTCGCCCACCAGTTCGACGTTGCTGTAGCCGGCCTCGGCGACTTTGGCGATACGCTCCTCGAAGGGAAGAGTGTTGAAGACGGTCCAGAGCATGACGGAGAGCGGATAGGGCGGCGCAGTGGTCGGCGCCGATTGGTTGGAGTGTGCGGCGCTGAGTTCTGGCGTGACGGCGGCGAGGGCTGCGGTGGCAAGCGATTGAGCGAACGTGCGGCGGTTCATGGGGTTCTCCTTGGCGGTTGCCCAGGGCGTGTGGCCTGCGCTTTGGAGGTTGTGAGAATTCATCCATCCCAAAGCACGAAGGGCGCCCCAAGCTTGCCGCGCTGTTTTTGCGAGAAGGGTGGGACCGATTCAGTCTATTCTCATCCCGCCGGGTGAGAGTGCTCAATTTATGGAAGGTGCAAGATGCGCTGAAACTGTACTCAGCCTTTGCCGCGCAGCGGCTTGTTCATGGGAACCACCTGCACGGTGACGTCACGAACCTCGGCAAGAAACCGATTGAGCACTGAGCCGCGGAACAGAATGTCAAAACGCGAACGCACGGACTGGCCAAAGACGACGTGCGAGATGCTCTCCTGCTGCGCAAAGCGAATGAGCGCGTCGGACACGTTGCGGTCAGTGAGGTTGACGACTTTGGCTCCGAGATCGCGAGCCATACGCTCGTATTCTTCGAGGCGATGAAAGGCCTCCGGATCGCCGTGGCCTTTGTCGTCGTCTGGCTTGGTGACGTAGACCGCGTACCAGTTGGTTGCCAGGCGGCCAGCCACACGCGCGCCAACGCGCAGCAGACGCTCAGTGCCCGGCCGCGTACTGAGGCAGACCATCACCTTTTCAGGAATCGGCGCCTGCTCAAGGCCCTGCGTGCGCCGGTATTCTGAGGCGCGATTGCTGACCTGCTCGGCCGTGGTGCGCAGGGCAAGTTCGCGCAGCATGTTCAGGTTGCCCTTGCGGAAGAAGTTGGCGAGCGACTGCTCGACCTTTTCCGGCGCGTAGATTTTTCCCTGGCGCAGACGCGAACGCAACTCGTCCACGGTTACGTCGATGTTCACAACCTCATCGGCCCGCTTGAAGAAGTTGTCGGGAACCGTCTCGCGGATGACGGTGTTCGCGGATCGGTTGACGGAGTCGTTCAGCGTCTCCAGGTGCTGGATGTTGACCGCCGTCATCACGTTGATGCCGGCTTCAAGCAGCTCCAGAACATCTTCGTAGCGCTTGCGGTTCTTGCTGCCGGGCACGTTGGTATGCGCCAGTTCGTCCACGACCACGGTATCGGGATGGCGCGCCAGGATGGCGTCCACGTCCATCTCTTTGAGGTTCACGCCGCGGTAGGGAATCACCTTGAGCGGCACAATCTCCAGGTCGCGGATGCGCGCTTCAGTTTCGGCACGGCCATGCGACTCCACCAGTCCGATGACCACATCCACACCCAGCTGGTGCTTCATGCGGTGGGCGTCATTGAGCATGTCGTAGGTCTTGCCCACGCCAGGCGCAGCGCCCAGGTAGATGCGGAGTTTTGCGGGTTCCTGCTTTTTCTCGAGAACGATCTCAGCCATGGGTCAGCCCACCTCTACCGGATGCCGGACTGCGTCCAGAGCCGCTACCGGAAGAGTGAATCGGAATGTGGTTCCGTGACCAAGGCGGCTTTCCACCGCAATCTGCCCGCCAAGTGACTCAACCAGCCGCCGCACCAGCGCGAGTCCAAGCCCTGTGCCGCTCTCTGAGAATGCGTTGAACCTGTCAAAGATCGTGCTCAAGCGTTCCGCCTCAATGCCGCGCCCGGTGTCGCGCACGGTGAACTGTACATTCTGCTTCACCTCTTCTGCCGCCAGCAGAATCTCGCCGCCCTCCGGCGTGAAACGCAAGGCATTCGAAAGCAGGTTGTCCAGGATGGAACGCAGCGCCCTGCGGTCGGCCTTGACCACCGAGAGGTCAGCGTACGCGCTGACCTCCACACGGATGTGCTTCTGCGTGGCTTCGTCGCAATAGCGGTCGCGTGCCTCGCCCAGCGCCTGCGCCGGCCGCAACTTTTCAAGCTTGAGCTCGCGTTTGCCGGTGTCGAGCTCTGCTACTTCGATGAGGTCGCCCATCAACTCGTCCAGCTTCTCGGCCTCGCTGCTTGCTTTGGCGGCAAGCTCTGCCTGCAAGGGGAGCAACTCCCCGCCAAATCCCTGGGTCAGTGCATAGAGTCCTCGGCGCAACTGCAGCAGTGGATTGCGCAGCTTGCGGCTGGCTACGGCAATGAACCTGGTTTTGAACCGGTCGGTGTCCTGGAGCGTGGTGACGTCCTCAAGGGTGGTCACAGTTCCCAGCAAGCGGCCTTCCGAGTCGCGCATGGGCATAGTGCGCAACCGGTAGCTTCGCTCTTGCTGGCCGATCCGCATGGGCAGCATCGATGCTTCGTCCTCGGTGGCCACGGCCTTCTGCATCTGTACCGCGTCGCGGATCGCGCTCAAGATTTTGTCGCCGCCCGGCGTATTGGTGAGCGCCATGCGGTCAGTTGCCGCATCGCCCATTAACTCCGCGGCGGCCTGGTTTACTTTCAGCACGTGTCCTTTGCCGTCGGTGACAATGATTGGCTCGAAGATCGATTGCAGCACCGCGTCAGAAAGTTGAAACTCCATCTGACGGCGGCCGGCCTCGGTATCGCGCAACTCGCGCAGTCTGATGGCAATTCGGCTCAGCTCTCCGGCAAGCACGCCGAAACTGTCGCGGCTGCTCCACTCCACGCGATGCTCCAGGTTGCCCTGGGCAATGCGATGGGCATCGCGCGCCAGATTTTTAATGGGGCTCAGCACAAAATAAATGGTGCCCAGCGCGGTAACAATGGCGACACCAAGAACGGCAAATGCCATCGTGGACTGGCCGGCGGCGGCAAGGGCGCGGTGAGTAGCGCCCACCAGCCCAGCCAGCAGGCAAGCGAGGATCAAGCAGCCGAGAATCAGTCGCTGTGAAAGATTGAGCATTGCCCGGACTCCATGCCGGAAGTGGATGTCTTTCCTATTCTCGCGGAAATGGCTTCATTGCGCAAAATTGGTTGAGGCAGGGGACAAGAGAACAAGGGACCAAGGGAACAGGGAATTGGTAATGAGAGTGAGCCGGAAGCGGCGGAAAAGCTGACCACTGTTCACTGACCATTGCTTCACGGGATTGTGCAGACGGCCAGCGCCCCATTGTGCCAGCGGCAATCCAGGCCTGCAGGGGGCGGATCGGACACCAGGACCCAGTCCACGCCGAACTCCGCCTTCAACCGCTCAAAGTCCGCAAGTTCAAAGTTTCTCCAGCCTTGCTGAGCCTTCACCTGCTGATCCCAGTCTGGTCCGATAGCCGGAACCTTTGTGACCACAGAGGCGTCTTTAACGCCGTCGGCCAACTGGCTTCGTTCAGCAAGCGCACGGAAGCTGTGGTAGTCCTCGCCTGGAGCCTCTAAATAGCGCGGATCCATGGCAAAGTAGGCATCGGCGGGCGTATTGGTGCGTATCCAGGCGAAGGCCTGAAGCCAGGGGTTTCGCGATTGCGCGCCTGGCAGCTCAATGTGCTCTGTGCCGGGGAAGATCTGGCGCTGCGCAAAGAGCATGCCCCCGTTTGCCAACAACAGAAAAATACCCCAGCGGTACATCGACCCTTCCAGGACGTATCTGCCCAGGTAGGCGCCCCCGATCAATACAAGAAAGACATAATCGATGTGCAGGTAGCGCATCGGCTCAAGCGTGCTGAAGCAAATCGGAGACCAGGGAGCAAGAATGATCATTGCCACGGCCTGCTGGAAGACGCTGTAGATGAAAATTGCAGTCGCCAACTTCGCCAGCTTCGTTTCGCCCTGCTTTGTCGCAATGCGCGCAGCAATCCAGAACAGGACGATTGGTCCCAACGCTCCCAGCCACTCGTACCACGTCCACTGATAGAGCCGGAACCAATGCCGGGTTCCCACTGCTTCGAGCCAACTTGGAGAGGGCGGACCGAGTATCCATGCGAACGGAATGAATGCGCCGGCCGGGGTTGCAACGCGGGCAACTGGGCGGCTCAGCAGGCTGCGAATGCGGAGTTGCGCCGGTTCAGAGTAGACCAAAGCCAACACGCAACAGAAGGAGATTCCAAGCGCTCCCATCAACGGATGAAAGACAAAGGCCAACACGGTCAGGGGGACTGCCAGCCAGCGTCTCCCATCAATGATGTGCGACGCGCCGAAGAGAATCAGCGCCGTCGCGATGGCGCGTGGGTGCAAGTATTGGTCAGCGATATAAAGCGCCGTTCCCGCTACGGGAAGCGTAAACATCGCGGAGAGCAAGGCTACACCGGCCCATTGCGCCTGCGGGGCTTCAAAGAGCCGGCGAACAATCGACCAACCTGCCCACAAGATCAGGAAAAGAGAAAAGAACTGCCAGAACAACTCCGCCCAGGCAACGGGAATTCCGCTTCCGTGGATAAAGGCGGCCATCCAATTGTCGAAGACCGTTGTGGCCATCTGCAATTTGAAGAAAGGGGCGTCGTGGGGATAGAGCGCGGGATTCAGATCACTCTTAACCGCGGTGAGGTAGACGCCATCGTCTTCCGCGCCGGGGTGGTAGCCCATCACAGCGAAGCCGAAGGCAGTAAACAAAAGGATCAACAGAAGGTTGACCGGGAATTTTCTTGTTTGTATTCTCAATCCCGTATACTCGAACAAAGCATGTCGTCACCCATGATAGACGGACAAGCCCGCAAGTCAGCCGACATGCAGGCCACAATTTCCCTCTCGCCGGCAGGTCAGGGGACGTCTACCCGGGAAAAGCTGGCGCTGATTATACCCACGCTGCGCGAAGCTGAAAATCTTCGGGGCCTCCTCAGTCATATTCGCACTGTTCTCGATCCGGTGGGATTTCCTTACGAAATTATCGTGGTGGACGACGACAGCCGCGACGGTACAGAGGAACTTGTCAATTCGATTACGCAGGAGGACCCGCGTGTGCGCCTGCTGATCCGCAGGGGGCAGCGCGGACTGTCGGGAGCCGTGCTCTTTGGTTGGCAGAATACGGATGCGGCAATCGTGGGCGTGATGGACGCTGACCTTCAGCATCCGCCTGAACTGCTGCCGAAGCTTATCGCCGCCATCCGGCAACCCCGCGACCTGGTGATCGGCAGCCGCTACACGCCGGGCGGCAGCCTGGCCGACTGGAACGTGGTGCGCAAGCTCATCTCCGCCATCGCCGGCTGGGTCACCTGGCCGGTGCAGAGATCGGGCCTGCGCGCCAAAGATCCCATGTCCGGCTACTTCCTGGTGCGCCGCGTGTGTCTTGAGAACATTCCGTTCCAGAGCGCCGGTTTCAAGCTCCTGCTTGAGGTTCTGGTTCGCGCACGTCTGCGCTCAGTGGAGGAGGTGCCGTTTGTTTTCGGACAACGCTCACGCGGGGCCAGCAAGGCGACCGTGAAAGTGGCAGTGGATTACGCGCGGCTGCTGGCAAGGCTCTACGCGATTCGATTGGGCTTGAGGAAGAGTTAGGCCGGGACTCAACTAGTTCAAGATTTACACCGCAGGCAGCAGCGCGCGCAGCAGCAGGAACGCCGCCACGCCAACAAAAAATACCAGTGCCATGCGGATTCCCGGCTCGCGATTCACTTCCGGCACCAGGTCGCTTGCGCCTACATAGAGCGCAACGCCCGCCGAAATCGGCAGTCCGTACGGCAGCCAGCTCGGCACTACCTGAATCACCAACACGCCCACAAGGGTGGCTGTGGCAAGTCCCACCGCGGAGTAGAATGCCATTCGCCGGCTGCGTCCGCTGGCGAGCATCACGCTGGCCATGGTGAAACCTTCGGGCGCCTTGTGCAGAAAAATTGCGAGAAAAATCAGCCAGCCTAGCCAGTTTGACACCACGAAACCTGATCCGATTGCCACCCCATCAAACAGAGCATGCACGCTTAGTCCAACTAACACGGCATCGCTTGTATGCCGCGAAACAAACTCGTGATGGTGCGTTTCCTCGCCGTAGTGGAAGTGCGGACTGATGGTGTGTTCGAGTAGATGCACGATGCAGTAGCCGGCCATGACCAGGATTGGCCCCAGCCTGGGACTGAGACGAAAACTTTCGGGGGCCATCTCAACGAGCGCTACCGCCATGAGAAAGCCAGCACCGAGCGCCACAAAATAACGCAGGTAGCGTTCGACGCCCCGCGCGCGCACCAGCACGAGCCCACCGGCCACGTCGGCCAGCGCGGCAACTGCGCCAAGAATCAGTGAGAGCCTCAGCATGATTAGCCGCTATGCCGGATGTGCATGACATCGCCATCCTGCACGATGTATTCCTTGCCCTCAAGGCGCAGGATGCCTTTTGAACGCGCGGCGGACTCTGATCCGGCCTCAAGCAGGTGGTCCCAGCGAATGGTCTCCGCGCGGATGAAGTGATGTTCCAGGTCGGAGTGGATGGCTCCGGCAGCTTGCGGTGCTTTCGAGCCGACGGGCACGGTCCAGGCGCGGCACTCGTCTTCGCCGGCTGTGAAGAAGCTGATCAGGCCGAGAAGTTCGTAGCTTTTGCGGATGAGCCGGACCAGCCCGCTCTCGTGCAGGCCATAGCTGCCGAGGAATTCCGCGGCTTCCTCGTCGTCCATCTCCGCGAGTTCGGCTTCGACCTTGCCGCAGATGGCTGTCGCACCCGCATTGGGACGATGCGCTACTTCATCCAGCTTGAAGCGGCTCGCTGCGGCTTCAAGGTCGGCGCCCAGCGTTGTGCTTTCGCCGATGTTGAGCGCGTAGAGAATCGGCTTTTGCGAGAGGAACATGAAGCCTTTGATGAGCTTCTTCTCGTCAGGTGTCATGTCCAGCTCGCGCAGAGGTTGTTCCTTCTCAAGCGCTTCTTTCGAGCGCAGCAGCAGGGCCTGTTCGCGCTCCAGATCGTTGGTGCGCCCTTTCTTAAGATCTTTTTCCAGGCGCTCGAGCCGCTTTTCAACCTGCGTCAGATCGCTGATCATCAGGTCGAATTCAACGTTCTTGATGTCGCGCAGCGGATCGATGGGGCCCACGTGCGGAATCGACTCGTCTTCGAAGGCGCGCAGCACGTGGATGAGCGCATCCACCTGCCGCAGGCTGGCCAGGAACGCGGTCTCTTTCAGCGCCTCCTGTCCGATGGCCGCCACGTCGACAAAATCGACCGACGCAAATGTGGTCTTCTTCGGCGAGTAAAGTTCTGACAGCTTGTCGAGCCGTTCGTCGGGGACACGGGCCACGCCAATGTGCTCCTGCCGGGAGTGGGCACGCTCTTCGAGCTTTGCCTTAGTCAGAATCTTGAACAATGATGTCTTGCCCACCTGAGGCAGGCCGATAATGCCGGTTTTCATGGTCGTCCTATGGAGGCCTTGTCAGGATGGAATGCGCACACAAGAGCCTTTTCGATGATACAAGAGCAGGGGGCAAGGAACAGGGATCAGGGGTCAGGGATCAGGGGTCAGAAAAACACCAGGATGGCGGGCTCCGGGGCTACGAAAGAAGTTGCGGCTTTTAAATCGCAGCCGAAACTGCGTTGGATTTGATTCTGTGCCGGCTCTCGTATTTCAGGCGCGGGTGCTCTCCGCCCATGCCACTAGCACTACCGTGCCGAGGCCCATCAGCAGGATGGCTTCCTCTACGTGTTCGCTGCGGTTGTGCAGCTTGTTGAAGTGCACGGTGATGGCATTCGCGCCATCCGCGGTGTCGATGGCTCCGCCTGCGGCCATGCGGTCCCGCTCCATCTGGGGGATGATGACGAACTGCGAGTAGGCCGTGCAGGCAATCATCAGCACGACGAGGGCCATGGGCGCCAGAACTGCGCGCGGCTTGTACATGCGCCAAGCCGGAGCAAGCGCCAGCAGGGCAAGAGCGACCATGCCCGACACCAGTCCCATCCCGTGCAGGATGCGCAGGAGCTGGCCTACGATTGTGCCGGCGGTATGCGTGTCGGGCCGCAGCGTCATGAAAGTAATGGCGGCAACCACAGGGAAAAATATCTCCGCGCCCAGCCAGACGATGAGCGAGAGATAAAGAAGAGTGCGAAGGAAAGTCTTCATTCAGAAAGCATACTATCCGGGTGGCGCACTTTTTTCATCACAAAAAACAGATCCCGCTCGATGAGCGGGACCCGGTGAGTCTTGTTGTTTGCTGCCGGCGGTCGGACAGCGACGGCCGGTTCTCAGGAACTCCGCTTCAACGCGCGCTTCAACACGATCTCCAATGCGCCCTTGACTTCGTTGTACTGATCGGTGGAAATGGTTCCGGAGATTCTTTCGCTCTCCAGCGCAAAAAGTTCTTCCTTGAGCGCGTCGAGCAGAGACGCGTGTTTGCTTGCAGGAGTTGGGGGGGGCGCATACGCAGGTGAGCTTGCAGTCGGCACCGCAACATGAGCATTTGTTGGGGCAGCAGCCATTTGCACACCCTCCGGTTTGCGCAGGAGGAACGCCGCCGCGGCTGCAAGCATCAGCGCAAGTCCGCCAAGTATCCACCACTTGTACTTTGAGAGCGGGTCGGGCGTGTTGATGGGCGCGCCGATGCCGCCACCGGGCGTGTTGCCGGGCGTGGCTGTATCGGATCCGCCGCCACTGTCAGTTTGTGATCCGCCTCCGCCGGTTTGTGCTTCGCGCGGCATCGATCCCGTACCGGAGACCGTAAACTCAACCGGCTTTCCAGGCAGTGCGTTCTTCAACAGATAGGTTTGCACGCCGGGGTCTTCCTGCACGGCCTTGAAAGTTGCACCGCCGCCGGCCGCAAAGCTCATGCTCTTGGGCATCAGTACGGCCAGGTTGTCGGCAGGCAATGAAACCAGCGACTTGAAGTCATACTTGCCGCTGGTATAGGGCAGACCATAGCTGATCTGGAACATCGTGTCTTTTTCGCCGTCGTCGGGTTGAATCGGGAAATTGAAAGAGTAGTGCCCCTTGGGTCCATCCGGGTCCATCTTGATGGATGTGGGTAAACCGCCGGGACGTTGCGCGCCCGCATCGTTGATGATGGCATCGGCAGGCAGCACGATCTCAAACGACTTCTTGCTCCACTGCGTCGTGGGCGGAGTACCGGTGTTGTGCACGTAGTAGCGCTCGTCCACCTTGAGCATGCCGTTGTCAGTCTCCACCTCAATCACGTTAGCTTCGATGAAAACGCCCTGCACCTTGGGCGCCACATCGTAGACCGGAATGTCGCCGGGTGCGCCGCCCTGCGGGGCAGCAATAAAGTACCCTGCGCCCTGGTGGGTTACGCGGATCAGGTAGGGGCTGTTGCCGGGAAGGGTTAGAGTGTATTTTCCACGCGCATCAGTTGTCGTATGGGCAGCTTCAGCCATGCCCGCCTGCACGTCCACCAGCACGACGGAGTCGCCGGCGGCGGGTTTTCCGTTGGTCTTGTTGGTCACGGTGCCGGAGACGGTTGTGGCTTGAGCGATAGCGGCTGCAAAAAGAAGGCTGAGAGCAAGAGCGCGAAGAACGATCTGGGACGATTTCATTTCGTGTCGAATTCCTTCAATCTAAGAAAAAGAATGTCTGAATGATGTTTTGGGTTTCAGGCCTGCTGCAGATGCTCGATCTCGGCAATCAACTGCGCGGCTTCTTTCTCAAGCTGCGCGCGCTGCGCCTGGAAATCCTCGTCAGGGTATTTGCCCGCGCGGTATTCAAAGTTCAGGTCGCGGAGGTTTTCGTAGAGCTGTTCTTTTCGCTCTTCGAGAAAGTCGAGCCGGGTTTTCTCGCGCTGGCTTGCGAACACATTTTCAGGCCAGAAGGTGTACACCAGCAGGGCAAACAGCAGGAACATTCCGGCAATCAGGCCTTGCGTCTCAGTCATGGCTCAGTAGCCTCCATCGATGCCGGTCTCCCGGCGAATCTTTTCTCGGCGTTCCAATTCGGCCGGATCAAGGAGCGCCGGCTCTGGACCCGCAGCGGCTGCCTTTGCAGCCGAAATCCCCGACCAGCGCCGGATGAGCAGGATCGTCCCCAGGAGTGCGGCGCCGAAAACGGCGAAGGGTGCAATCCAGGCCACCAGGTCGAATCCATGGGTGGTGGGCGCGGCCAGCACGGTTGCGCCGTACTTGGAGGTGAACTGCGAAAAGATCTGCTGGTCGCTCATGCCGTTGGCGATGTCGGTTCTCAACTCGGCCAGCTCGCCGCCTGAAGCTGTGCAGCCAACGTGGTTACATTCGCCGAGCAGTTGGGCGCATCCGCAAGTACACATGAGCCGATGATTGATGTCGTAGTAGCGCGCGCTTGAGTCGCCGGCGCCGAGCGAGAAGCAGACGGCGACAGCGAGGGCCAGCGCTTGCAGTGATCTAGACCAAAAGGTAAAACGCGATGGAGTGGCCATCAGTCGCCGCCTTTCAGCGCCGGCTCGCCGGAAACCGGGCGCGCTGCCGGTACTCGCAGCGATGCCGTAGCCGGCGAGAGACTCGGAACAAGTGCGACGAATGTGCCGAAGATCAGAATCACAAGACCGGCCCAGATCCATCCGACCAGCGGATTGAGGAAGGCTTTGATGATGGGGTTGCCGGTGTCTGGATTCGAGCCCTCATACACCACGTAAAGATCCCAGCTTGGCAGCGAGTGAATGGCCACCATGGTCTGCGGTTGATTGCTTGCCAGGTAAACGCGTTTCTCGGGAGTCATCTGGAACTGCTTTTTGCCGTCGCGGTAGACGTCGAGCATCGCGTATTCCGAGTTGAAGTTCAAGTTCGAGTCCTGCGTGGCGCCCACCTGCTCAAGCGTGTAGGGGCCGATCTGCATTTTGTCGTGCAGGCCGAGTTCGCTCTCAACGTTCCGGTTAAAGGCCGCTCCCGCCAGGCCGATGACCACGATCACCACGCCGATGTGAATGATGTAGCCGCCGTACCGGCGCGTGTTGCGCCGCGTGAGCAACCAGATGCCGCTGGCCAGGTTGCGGCCCGTCTGGCGCGAGATGACTGCCGCTCCCCGCAGAAACTCTGAAAGGATGGCGGTCATCACGGCTGCGGAAACGGCAAAGGCTACCAGAGCATAAAAGTTGCCGGAGGAGAATTCGCCGCCCTTCCATGGGTTGACGCCTACGGCCAGGCAGATAATCACGGTGGCCCAGAGAGCGATGACCGGCAACACGAAGTTGCGCTTGATGCTTTTGAGCGAGGTGGAACGCCATGGCAGCAGGGGCCCGACGCCGGTAAGGAAGAGCAGGAACAATCCGATGGGAATGGCGACGCGGTTATAGAACGGAGCGCCGACCGTGACCTTGTTGCCCACTACGTACTCGCTGAGGATCGGGAAGAGCGTTCCCCACAGAATGACAAAGCAGGCCGTTAGCAGCACCAGGTTGTTGAAGAGGAAGCTGGACTCGCGGCTGACCAACGAATCCATATGCTGTTCGCTCTTCAAATGCCCGCGCTGCAATACGTAGGTAAAGATGCAGACAGCCAGCACGATGCCCATGAATATGACAAACCATGTGCCGATGGAGGACTGCGCAAAGGCGTGAACCGAACTCACCAGCCCCGCGCGTGTGAGCAGCGTGCCCAGCAAGGTAAGCAGGAAGGTAGAGAAGATGAGCCAGACGTTCCAGCTCTTCATCATGCCTTTCTTTTCCTGCATCATGACGGAGTGCAGAAACGCCGTGCCCGTGAGCCAGGGCATGAAGCTTGCATTCTCTACTGGGTCCCATCCCCAGTAGCCGCCCCAGCCAAGCACGGCGTAGGCCCAGTGCATGCCCAGGAAGATGCCGGCCGTGAGAAACAGCCACGTCACCAGCGTCCACACGCGGGTGACCTTGATCCACTTTTCACCGGGGTAGCGCATCATCAGCGCTCCCAGAGCAAAGGCAAAGGGAACTGAGAATCCCACATAGCCGAGGTAAAGCATGGGCGGATGAATCACCATCTCCGGGTACTGCAGGAGGGGATTGAGGCCGTTGCCATCGTCGGGGATGGCGCCCTTCATGAGCGCAAACGGTGGCGCTGCAAAGTTGAGCACCAGCAGGAAAAAGACTTGGATGCCGGCCATGATTGTACCGGCGTAGGCATAGAGCTTTACGTCCTGCTTGTGAGTCAGCCTGAGAACAAATCCGTAGATCCCGAGCAGCCACGCCCATAAGAGAAGCGAACCTTCCTGGCCGCTCCACAAGGCAGAGAACTTGTACGCACCGGGGAGCGCGCGATTGGAGTGCTCCATGATGTAGGTGATGGAGAAGTCGTTGGTAAAGACAGACCAGATGAGCGCGAAAGCCGCGGCGGTGACGGCCAGAAAAACGGCGATGCCTGCGCGACGCGCTGTGTCGGCAAGCCGCTCGGGCGAAATCCGCGATGGGTGGCCGACTGCGATGAGCCGCAGCGCCAGTGCGCCAGCCAGCAAGTTGTAGGCGGCTAGAGCCAGTGCTATGAGAAGTGCGAAGCTACCGAACGCTGCCATGATGACTCCAGAATGATTCTCGCACGCAGGCGGGGAAAAGGACGGCCTGCCATCGAGCTAATTCTCAATCCATCATAGGCTTTTTGCGTGTGATATGGCTCACACCTTAGGTGGAGGTGGAGTACTGAAGTTTTTCGGCGCCGAAAGGGGTTTCAGGCTGTCTTTCGTTCGCTTTGCGCCATCATCTGCCCGGCCACGGCCAGCATCTCTTCCGCCTTGATGGGGCGCGACAGAAACCGTACCCCATCGCCGTGATACTCGCCATGGTCCGTGCTGGGATCGTCGAGCACCAGCACCTGCAGCTTGGGCAGCCGGGTATGAAGCTCAGCCACGAAAGCCGGTCCGCCGATGCCCGTAAGGTTGTGTCCAGAGACCACCAGGCCGAGGTTTCCGGCAAACTGGGGTTGTTCCACCAGGCACAGGGCTTCGGCCGCATCGCCCACCCGCTTTACGTCTGGAAAGCGCCGCTCCAGAATGGATTTGCGCACGAACGCCTGCAGTGGGTCGTCGTCCACCAAGAGAATTGTCGCCATAGCCCCCAAGCCCGCATGCCCCCGTACGCTTCATGCATGCAGATCTACTTGCGATCTGGTTGGGTACGATGTGCGCTTTTCCCGGGTGGTTGCCTGTGAGTGGTGAATTGGTAACTTGGCTAGTAACTCTGTAGGCACCTCAGTGGTCCAAGAGACTTGAATCTTCAGGGCAACAGATTTGGAATCAGAGCGTTAGGAGCCAACCACGCAGAAACTCAGACTCTGGAACTGACCATGAACTAGAATCGCGTCATGAATCCGAATGGCGCCGTCCAGCGAGCCTTTTGGGCTTGCGCGGGTTTCACGCTCTTGAGCGGGCTGGTGAGCGCGGCATTTTCCCTGCGTTCGCTGGGAATATCGAGCGGCAATGAATTTGCGCTCTATGCAGCCTCTCGGAGTGTTGCGCTGCCGATGGCGACGGTCGTCGCGATTGTCACCCGCTCGCGCGGCGGAGTAGCGGCATTGGCGGCCAGTATGACCTTTGTTCAGTTTTTCGACGCATGGATCGGTTTTGAGATGCGCAATCCAAGCCGTTCATTCGGACCGCTCTCGTTGGCCGTGCTGAACATCGTTCTGCTGCTGTGGATGAGGATAAACGCGCCTGCGGCCTAGACGTTTCTAGCCAAATAGGAATTCCTTGTCGCGCAGCTCCTTGATGGTGTCGCGCAGCTTGGCAGCCTTTTCAAACTCGAACTTCTTGGCGGCCTCGCGCATGGTGGTCTCGAGCTTTGCAATATAGGCGTCCAACTCGGCCTGCGTGTTGAATTCAGGCAAATCGGCCGTCTCTTCCTCGGCCACATCGCCGTATTCCGCCTTCAGAATCTGTGCAAGCCCCATGTCCATGGTGTTGATGATCGACTGAGGCGTAATGCCGTGTTCCAGGTTGTAGGCAGTTTGCACAGTGCGCCGGCGGTCGGTTTCGTCCATGGCCCGGCGCATGGAGTCGGTAATGCGATCGGCATAGAGAATCGCCCTGCCTTCAAGATGCCGCGCAGCCCGGCCCATGGTCTGGATGAGCGACCCGGCGGAGCGCAGAAAGCCTTCCTTGTCGGCGTCGAGAATCGCTACGAGAGAAACTTCGGGCAGGTCGAGACCCTCGCGCAGCAGGTTAATCCCGATGAGCACGTCGTACTCGCCGCGGCGAAGGCCTGCAAGCAACTTGACGCGCTCCAGGGTCTCGATCTCAGAGTGCATGTAGCGGCAGCGCACGCCAACCTCGGTGTAGTAGCCGGCCAGGTCTTCGGCCATGCGCTTGGTCAGCGTGGTCACCAGCACGCGCTCGTTCTTCTTTGCCCGGTCACGAATCTCAGCCAGCAGATCGTCAATCTGGCCCTTAACCGGCCTGATTTCCACCTCAGGATCGACAAGGCCTGTAGGCCGGATCACCTGTTCTACAACAATGCCCGCCGCCCGGGTGAGTTCATACGGGCCCGGTGTGGCGGAAACATAGATCGTCTGGTGAACGCGGTTCTCGAATTCTTCAAACGTGAGCGGCCGATTGTCCACGGCAGACGGAAGCCGAAAGCCGTAGTCGACGAGGTTTTGCTTGCGGCTGCGGTCGCCGTGCCACATGCCGTGCACCTGGGGAATCGTGGCGTGGCTCTCGTCGACAAACAGAAGGTAATCGCGCGGGAAGTAATCGAGCAGCGTGGGTGGGGCCTCGCCCGGCAGCCGCCCTGAAAAGTGGCGCGAGTAGTTTTCGATTCCATGGCAGTAACCCATCGACTTGATCATTTCCAGGTCGAAGCGCGTCCGCTGATGCACGCGCTGGGCTTCAACCATGCGCCCTTGCGATTCAAGCTCTGCCACCCAGGTATTGAGCTCTGTCAGAATCGATTCAATCGCCTCGGCCTTGCGTTCCGGCTGCACGACATAGTGGCTCTTGGGATAGATGGGCAACCGCGAGTACTTTTGCTTGACCGTGCCGAACAGCGGGTCGATCTGCGAAAGCGATTCGATTTCGTCGCCAAACAACTCGATACGGTAGGCGGTCTCATCGTAAGTGGGGAAAACCTCGATCACGTCACCTCTCACCCTGAACGTGCCGCGGCGGAAGTCGTTGTCGTTGCGCTCGTAAAGAATCTCGACGAGTCTTCGAGTAATATCCTTGCGGCTGATGCGCTGACCTTTTTCAAGAAGCAGCAACATGCCGTAATACGCCTCAGGCGAACCCAGGCCGTAGATGCAGCTCACCGAACTCACAATGATCGAGTCCCTGCGCTCAAACAAGGAGCGCGTCGCCGACAAGCGCAGTTTGTCGAGCTCCTCATTGATGGTGGCTTCCTTTTCAATGTAGAGATCGCCGGCGGGGATATAGGCTTCGGGCTGGTAGTAGTCGTAGTAGCTCACAAAGTACTCGACCGCGTTGCCAGGGAAGAACTGCTTGAACTCGTGGTACAACTGCGCGGCGAGCGTCTTGTTGTGTGCCAGGATCAAGGCAGGCCGGTTGGACTGTTCGATCACCTTGGCCATGGTGAAGGTTTTGCCGGAGCCGGTTACACCCAGCAGCACCTGGTGCTGTTCACCAGTGGCAAGACCTTCCATCAGCTCGTCAATCGCGCGGGGCTGGTCGCCCTTGGGCGTGTATTGCGTGACCAGTTGAAAGTCCATTCATGGATTATACGATAAGAGCGAAGATTTAGCGAAGATCGAAGCGCATCGGAGTTGGCGCCCAATCGCGTCCAACTGAACGATTCCTTCCACACAACCACCCGTGCATCTTTTGCATCTTCCACAAGTATCTAGGAGGTACTATGTCCCATTGGAAGCTGCTTGCTTTCTCTGCTCTCACCGTTTTAATGGTGAGTCTTGCCCCCGCTGCCAAGGCCCAGATCTCCGTCGGTGTAAATCTTGGTCCCGCTCCCTATTGCCCCTACGGGTACTTCGACTATGCGCCGTATGATTGCGCCCCCTATGGTTATTACGGGCCAGACTGGTTCAACGGTGGCATCTTCATCGGTGCCGGTCCCTGGTTCCACGGTCCCCGCGGCTTCTATGGTCACGTGGATAACCGCTTCGATCCCCATCACGGCTACGTTGGCCCCCTGCCTGGCCGTGGCGATCATGCATTTGCCCACTTCCATGGAAATGAGGCACGCGATGGACGGGGCCATGTAGGGAATGCAGGCCACGATGCCGGCCGCGAGCATAGCCCCGGATATCAGGGCAGAGGACCGGCTGGCGGCGGTCACCACTAGAGAACAGTTTCGACCACAAATCCAAGGGCCCGCTCTCATCAGGCGGGCCCTTTTTGCTGTTCTCCGCTGGGTGCCAGGTGCTTGCCATTTCGCATCTCGACGTGAAGCAGCGCGATAAGCAAGGAGCCATCATGGCATCGGCAAACCGCTCTCAAGTTGGCGCTGATAATCCGAGGCGTCGAAGTAGCCAAAGGATTCGATGATGAGATCGTCGGGGCCGAACCGCCAGGTTTCATTGCCGCGGATGCAAATTCGATGCCCCGTGCCGCCGGGACCCGTGTTGGTGCCCGTTAATATCCAGTGATATTCGGCTCGGACACCCTTCATTCGTACCTTGGCCATTGCCACAAGCAAATCAGGGAACGCGGTCATGAAGGACTGCGCAACTTCAGTGATCGCCTGCCGTCCCACGGCCGGAGCGCCGTCGTTAATTGAAAGCGAGCCATTGGCAGAAAAGAAAGCGGCGACACTTGCAGCTTCCTGGCTGCACCATGCTTCGGTGTAACGCTTGGCGAAATCGACTACTTGTTGGTATCGCATCCGCCTAGCCTCAGAGAGTTACGCTGTATTCGGGCAGCACACCCGTTTCGGCAGCCATGCGGAAGAACCCGCGCATACCTTCAAGGCACTCTTCATCGAGGACGTAGTGAATATTGTTCGTGAGGTAGTTGCGGATGGTCGACTCGGAAATCGGAAATCTCTTTGACCACTCCGCAACCAGCGCGTCAATATTCTGCAATCCATGGATACGCGACTGAATGAAATCTTCCTGGATTCTTTCGTCCAATGGGCCGCTGCATGCAATGCCCCAGACGGCGGAAACGAAGGGAAGGCCGGTGAGGGTGCGCCATTCCCACGCCAGGTCGTGGTACACAAGCTCTTCGCCGGTGCGCTCAAAGCGGTTGGAGCGCTCTTCGAGAGCGAACAGCGCCGGATCGCCGATCACGATTGCAGCGTCAGCCTTTTCCAGCATTGAATCGAGATCGGCCGCCAGCGGCAAAAAGGGAACTGACGGATTTCCCCACTTGTGGAAGAGAATGCGCGCGTAGGCAACGGTGGTGCGGCTGGCGGTATCGGCGGCGACGGAGCGCAGCGTAGCGAGCGGCTGGCTGGCGCGGCGGACCAGCAGCAACGAGCGAACCTTTCCCTTGGAAGCGATGGTGCAGTCCGGCAGGATGCGCAGGCCGGGTGTAATGGCAAGCGCGGCAATGGGTATGAGGCCGATGTCGGCCGTGCCTGCTGCCAGGCGCTCGGCGCACTCCGAGGGCAACATGCGGTCGATCTGATAGCGCTGGGCGAGCGGAGCGTCAAGGGGCGGGTGTTCGAAGTCCCACATGAGAGGCGCGGGATTCAGGAACCCGATTGCGGCGATGCGCAGGCGCGAGTCTTGCACTGGTTTCACTGCCATTAGATTAGCAATTTCGGGCTGCGGATTCTCCCCGCAGAAGCTTCTTGACGCTCAACGGTAACCCCCAAACGTGCCGTGTGTCCTTGACAGACGGCTTCTCCCGAAGTAACTTGACCGCAATTACCCTTGATTGCGCATTTGGTTTCCTCACAAGAGGCAGCAGTGTGCAATTTTGCGACAGGATTGCGGTGAACTTGACCACTTTGACTCAAAATCCCGGCCCTTCTCAGAATGGCGTGCTGGGTGAAGACCGGCTGGCCTGGTTGGCCCTTGCTCTTTCGCCGGGGTTGGGACCGAAGCGGATTCTGGACGCCATGCAGCAGCTTGACGCGCCCGCCCAGGTCTTCAGCCTGACCCTCACCGAACTTGAAGGGCTCCGATTTCCAGCTGAAGCCGCGCAGTTCATCTTTGACGGCAAGGCGCGTGGCGCTGCTGAGGCCGAGGCCGCGCGGGTTGTGGCATTGGGAGCCACGCTGGTGAGCTTTGGCTGTCCGGAATATCCTGAACGGCTGAAGGAAATCTATGATCCGCCTCCGGTGCTTTGGGTGCGGGGCGATGCCATGCTGCTCACTCGGCCCTCGATTGCCGTGGTGGGCACGCGCCATCCCACGCCTTACGGTTCCGGCATTGCCGAACTGCTGTCGCGCGACTTGGCGGCGCGCCGTTTGCTGATTGTGAGCGGAATGGCGAGGGGCATCGACTCATGCGCCCACCGCGGTGCCCTGGCAGCGCGCATGCCTACGGTTGCCGTCTGGGGCACGGGCATTGACGTTGTCTATCCCAAGGAAAATAAGAAACTGGCCGAGGAGATTCTAGCCGCTGGTGGGGCTATTGTGAGCGAGTTACCCACCGGAACCTTTCCCGCTCCGCAGAATTTTCCGCGCCGCAACCGGATTTTGAGCGGTTTGAGCGTGGCCGTGCTGGTGGTTGAGGCCAGTGAGAACTCGGGAACTCGCGTAACCGCTCGTTGCGCGGCCGAACAGAACAGGGACTTGTTCGCCGTTCCCGGGAACGTGACAAATAAGGGTTCCTGGACTCCTAACACGTTGATAAAGCAGGGCGCGAAGCTGGTAGCTACATGGGAGGACGTGTGGGAAGACCTGCCCTCGCAGGTGCGCCGTGAACTGGAAGCGATGGCCCCGGCTGAATCCAAGTCCGAGACCACCGCATCACTATTGCCTGACCCGGTACTGCGGCCCCAGGAGACCATGGTGCTTGAGGTGCTTCGCACTGACGCCAGCCTGCAGATCGACGAGATTCTCGACCTTGTCGAGACACAACTTACGTCTTCTGAGGTGTTTACGGCTCTCTTTGAGCTGGAGATGGCCGGCCGGGTGCGCGGTCTGCCAGGGAAGAACTATGTGCGGACCATGTAGCGGGCCGAGGAAGAGGTCCGAAGCAAGGGCTCGAGGAATTTTTCTTTAGCGCCTTGAACTCCGGCTGAGCGGCCTCCCTCAAAAATGACCTCTGACGCCAGTTTTTCAAGGGTTTGCCGGGAACAGTTGAACCCGGAATGGTCTCTCTTGCGTACCCATAAAGGGAGCGTGAAGGGGGCAAGATAGCTTCCGGCGAGTGGAAATGCGGCGGTATTCCATGGTAGGGTGCAAACTTTGTGGCAGCTTATTTTTCGCATCGGCTCCTGAGGCCCGGGTCCGGCGCGGCACGCGTGCTCGTTCCGGATTGAATCGATTCGTTGAATCCGGAGTCAAACAGGGCTGACAGGGTAGATTGGGTACTGTAATAAGGATGGCAATGACGAAATCACTTGTGATCGTGGAGTCGCCCGCCAAGGCGAAGACGATCGAGAAGTATCTTGGCAAAGGTTTTGAGGTGCGCGCATCGGTCGGGCACATCATGGATTTGCCAAAGAACGAGATTGGCGTCGAGTTGAAGAACCGGACGTTTGAGCCGGAGCTCGTCGTGTCTCCGGGCAAGGAGAAAGTGGTGGACCAGTTGAAGAAGCTGGCCGCCAAGGCAGACGAGATTTACCTGGCCCCTGACCCTGACCGCGAGGGTGAGGCCATTGCATACCACCTTGCGCTGCAACTTGGTACCAATGCTAAAGAGCGGAAGAAGATCCATCGCGTCACCTTCAACGAAATCACGAAGAAGGCCGTGCAGGAGGCCTTCAGCCACGCACGCGACATCGATCAGAACCTGGTGTACGCGCAGCAGACGCGCCGCGTACTCGATCGGCTTGTGGGTTATCAGATTTCGCCTCTGCTCTGGGACAAAGTCCGCCGGGGACTGTCGGCAGGCCGCGTACAAACGGTCGCCGTCCGACTGATTGTGGAGCGCGAGCGCGAGATTGGGGCGTTTCAGCCGCTGGAGTACTGGACCCTCGACGCAATGCTGCATCCCGACCAGCAGCCCGACAAGAGTTTGAAGGCCCGCTTCGTGGGAATCGACGGCGAGCCGGCCCGGCTTTCCAACGGTACAGATAAGGATGGGAAGGCGCTGTGGATCTCGAACGCCCTCGCCGGTAAGGCGCTGATGGACGAGACGGTTTCCGCGCTTGAAAAGGCGAAGTGGACGCTGGCTTCCGTGCAGGCCACGGAGAAACAGCGCCGTCCGCTGCCTCCTTTCATCACCAGCCAACTTCAACGCGATGCTTCAAGCAAGCTGGGCTTCAACGTGCGCCGCACCATGGGCGTTGCACAGCGTCTGTATGAAGGCGTTGATGTGGGCGAAGAGGGAACTGTTGGCCTGATCACCTACATGCGTACCGATTCTCCACGCGTGGCGCCGGAGGCAATTGTCGGAGCGCGGGAGTGGGTGACGAAGAACCTGGGAGCGCAGTATCTGCCCGCAACGCCGAATGCGTACAAGGGCAAGAAGGACGCGCAGGACGCGCACGAAGCGATTCGTCCGACGGACGCTTCGCGGACACCGGAGTCGATTGCGCGCTACCTGAGCGACGAGCAGCTCAAGCTCTACCGGCTTATCTGGCAGCGCTTCGTGGCCTCGCAAATGGTCCCAGCCATCTTCGACGTCACCACCGCCAACATTGCCGCGGCTTCAGCCAAGAATGGCAAGACCTACGATTTCCGTGTCAGTGGTTCTGTCATGCGCTTTGACGGATTCCTCAAGGTGTACGAGGTAGCCGAAGACAAGAAAGACGACGATGATGAGTCGTCCAACAAGCTGCCCAGCCTGGATGGCGTCAAGGCGCTCGAACTTGAAAAGCTCGATCCCGAACAGCACTTCACGCAGCCGCCTCCGCGCTACAACGAGGCCTCGCTGGTCAAGGAGCTTGAAGAGCGCGGCATCGGCCGTCCCTCAACCTACGCCTCCATCATCAGCACCATTCAGGACCGCGAGTATGTGACCAAGCATGGTGGATCGAGGGGACGTTTCTATCCGACTGAGATCGGTGTTGTGGTGTGCGACCTGCTCGTCAAGAACTTCCCTTACATCTTCGATTCCAAGTACACCGCCCGGCTTGAGGAAGAGCTGGACGACATTGAAGAAGGCAAGGAAAAGTGGACGGACCTGCTGAACGGGTTTTACGACCACTTTGAGGATGAGCTCAAAGACGCCGACAAGAAGATGGAAAACATCAAGCGGATGGAGGTCGTGACCGGCGAAAAGTGCGAGGTCTGCGGCTCTCCGTTGCTGCTGAAGTGGGGCAAGTTCGGCACCTTCTTTGCCTGCTCGGCCTACAACAAGAAGGACCCTGCGAGTTGCACCTTCACCAAGGAAAACATCGCTGCCAAGCCCGACCTGAACACGCCTGAAGCGCAGGAAGCTGGCGACACGGAAGAGTATTGCGAGAATTGCGGCAAGGTCATGGTGTTGCGGCGGGGACTTTTCGGGCCCTTCATGTCCTGTCCCGACTACAACGCCGATCCGCCCTGCAAGACCTTCCGCAAGTTGAGTTCGAAGCAGCAGCAGAAGCCGCCGGAGCCCACCGGTGAAGCCTGCCCTGCCTGCGGAAAGCCGCTGGTGTTGCGCCAGGGAGCTTACGGAGAGTTCGTTTCCTGTTCCGGCTACCCCAAATGCAAATACATCAAGCAGAATCTGATTGAAGGCATGAAGTGCCCCAAGTGCGGCGAGGGTGACATTGCCGAACGCAAGGCGCGGCGCGGCAACGTCTTCTGGGGCTGCACCAACTATCCCAAGTGCGACTTCACGTCGAATCTGAAGCCGGTAGCGAAGAAGTGTCCGGAGTGCGGCAGCCCGTACCTCGTGGAGAAGACGCTCAAGTCGGGCATCTTCCTCGAGTGCCCGAACAAGAAGAAGGCGGCGGAAGAAGAGCCAGCTCCGAAAAAGCGCGGCAAGAAGGCGGCTCCGGTCGCTGAAGAGGGCGCGAAGATTGTCTGCAGCTATTCAAAGCGCATCGGCGATGCGCCGCCTCCGCCAACGGTCGAGACCCACGGGCCCGTCGTTGAAAAGAAGGGCAGCAAGAAGGAATTGGTTCCTGCCTAGGCACAGCCTGCCTTGTCTCGTTCATCGGCCGTCACGGCACTCTTCCGCTGAATCCGTTAGTATGGTTCAGCGGAGAACAAACCCTGATGGAACGAATGCTGGCAACGCCGGCCGATGCCGAGATCATCCTGAAGCTTTATACACTGCGCACTGAGGCTGTGATGCGTCAGGCACGTGCCTGGGTGGTCGGCGAATTCTGGCCGAAGACCGCCGATGAGTTTTTCGCGGTGGCGGACAATCCCTCCGATCCTCACAGCGCATATCTTCGCCAGGTTCTTACTTATTGGGAGATGGCTGCGGCCATGGTGCTTCACGGCGCAGTTTCGGCGGAACTCTTCGTCGATTGCAATGCGGAGGGATTTTTCCTGCTTGCTAAAATGGCGCCCATCCTCGAGGGCTTGCGCGAGCGCACTCCCGGTTTCCTGATCAAGACTTCGGAGCTGATCGATCGGTTTTCAGCCGCGGCACAGCGTTACGAAGGAGTGCTCAAGGCCGTTGAAGCCCGCCGGCAGCGAATGGCGGTACGGTAGAAAGATTCAGCCCGGGTTTTTGACCTCGCGAAAGCCCGGCGTTTCAGCTCCCTTGTCGAAAGCAAGTTCGATGGAGCATGATGTTAGCTGGTTGTAAGCACCCGATTCCCCGGAGGTTTCTCGTGAAGCGTATTTTCGTCGTGTTAGTCGCCATGTTTGCCCTGACCGTACTTGCGGCCAAGGCCGCTGACGCAAGCAAGATCAACGGCTGGATTTCTGACTCAATGTGCGGCGCCAAGCACACCACCAGCGGTTCAGAGTGCGTGAAGAAGTGCATCGCAGGCGGAATGAAGCCGGTCTTTGTGGACGAGAAGCAGAAGGCTGTGTGGACCATCGACAACCCGGATGCCGTGAAGGCTTTCTACGGAAGCCACGTTGTGGTGACGGCGACGGCGGACGCAGCGACCAAGAGCGTTCACATCGACGCGATCGAAGCCGCGAAGTAACTTCCCGTTTTTTGACAATTGAATACGCGAAGGGACTCGTCACGCCAGACAAACTCTGGTAGTGTCGTATCCGGCAGCCTTTCTGCGGGTTTTTCCGCTCCCGCATGAGAGGCCAACGCGGAAATCACCATGGCGCGAGCAATCTGGAACGGCAAAGTGATCGCTGAAAGCGATTCGACACAGACGGTGGACGGTACAGTCTATTTCCCTGATACCAGTCTCAAGCGGGAGTATTTTCGCCCAAGTTCGACAACCTCCACCGACCCGGCGAAGGGGCAGGCGCGCTACATGAGCCTGTTTATTGACGGGCAGGACAACCCGGACGCGGCCTGGTACTACCCTGATCCCAAGCCCGCAGCCCGCAAGATCAAACGGTTCGTTGCCTTCTGGCGCGGCGTAGACATCGTCGACTGATACCTATCCCACTGCGCGGAGAGTTCATGCGACCTCGCATCGCTCTGTCCCCCATTGCCCTTTCCATTTGCCTGCTTCTCACCCTCGCGGGCGGCTGCGCGCATCCGCCCATCGCCGCCGTGCCCACCGCACCCACGCTCCAGGGCGACCCTGCGCATCCCGGCAATACCAAGGGCTGGGTCGACACCAGGCTTTACTTCGGTCTGGGACTGGCTGACCATCCCGAACAGGGAATCAGCGAGCAGGACTGGCGCGGGTTTCTGGACAAGGAAGTCACTCCCCTGTTCCCCTCCGGCTTGAGCGTGCTCGATGTCTACGGACAGTGGCAGGGAAAAACTGAGACTGCGCCTGAGCGCCTGCGCTCCAAGATGCTGATCATCTATTACCCTGACTCGCCGGAGAACCGCGACAAGATCGCCGCCATTCGTACCGCCTGGAAGCAGAAGACCGGCGACCAGTCGGTGCTTGAGGTGACCGAGCCCGCCGACGTTTCGTTCTGACGGCTGCTCACGCTTTCGAAAATAGTTCGGGTTAGTATGCCTGCAACTGATCCATCGGCAAGCGCACCCGAAAGCATGTTGAGCCGGGTTCCGATTTCACGCTGATGTAGCCTTTGTGCTTGCGCACAATCCGCATTGCATTATCCAGGCCCAGTCCCAGGCCCTGGCCGGGCGCCTTGGTTGTAAAAAACGGCTCGAAGATGCGCTCCTGCAACTCCGGCGGAATGCCGGGACCTGCGTCCCAGATCTCCACAAGCATCATCTCGCCTTCGAGGCGGCAGGAAAGCCGCAGCAGTCCCTGGTTGCCAAGCGCATCCAGAGCGTTCTCAATCAGCGCGGTCCACACCAGGTTCAGCTCGCCGCCGTAGGCGCTTATGTGCGGCAGTCCGGGCTCATAATCGCGCTCGATCTCGACATTCGTCATGCGCGAATGGAGCATTTGCAGCGTCGCATCCAGGCCCGCAGGCACATCCACTTCAAGGATCGGCGCACGATCCATCCCCGAGTAAGCCTTGATGGCGTCGATCAGGTCGAAGATCCGCGCGGTAGAGTGAGCGAGTGTCTCAACGGAGCGGTGCGCTCGCAGGTAGCGGGCAAAAAACTGCAGGCACACGCAGGTCTCATCGGCGCTGAGCAGCGTACGCAACTGGTCAAGGTCAACGACCGTCACCCCATGCTCGGCAAACTGCGGCGCCATCTCCCAAGGCTCAGGGCAGCCGATGTCTGCAAGCCAGGAACGAAGCGAATCCTCGCGGGCAATATAGGCCAGCGCGTTGGACTCGTGATTCTGAACAGGCAGGGGAACGGGCCGGTTGAGAATGTGCTCTTCCCAGGCTTGAATGCCCTCGACCTGGTCCTGGTTGAGGCAGAGATTGACAAGCTTGAACCGGTTCTGCCGGTTCAGGTTGAGCGCCTCCCCAGGCTTGAGGCGGCGCTCTGCGCCGCCGAGGCCGGATTATTGAGCTCGTGGGCCAGGTTTCCGGCCAGTTTGCCAAGAGCCCCGAGCTTTTCCGCCTGCTGCTCAATGCGTGTTACCTCGCGCACGCGATCCAGCAGCGTGGAAACGACCCGCTGCGTCATCGAGGGGATGGCCTTGAGCATGTCGGGGAAAAGGGACTTAGGAATCACCAAGGCCCACACATCCGAGATGGCAAATCCCTGTCCCCCATAGTTCTTCATGCGCGAGAAGGGAAGCAGGCCCGTCATCTGTCCGGCGCGGCCGATGAACAGCGCCATGGGGCCGCCATGCTGGCGCCGCACATGGATCTCTCCTTTGAGGATCAGGATCATGTTGACCGCGGGGGCACCTTCCTCGAACAGAACATCGCCCGCTTTGGCAGTAAACTCATATCCCTGCCTGGCGAGCCACAGGCGGTCTTCCAGAGGAAGGCCGTGGAGCGCGCCGACGCGATCCAATGCGGCTGCGATTTCTTCCGCCGGAGTGGGGGTGGACGGCGAAGTAATTACGGTGGAAAGCATCCGGCGACCTCCGGGCTGACACTTTCAGCATAGCCGATGGGAGGTTGTTTTGAACGATAGGCGGACGGCCTGTGGGTAACCCGGCTACGACTTGTAGCGTCGAGCGACGCGGGTGCGCTGAGGGTCGTTCTCCCAGGCATCCCCGCTCCGATTGCCTGAGTCAAGGGCTTTCGCTGGGGACTGGCTGGTTTCCACAAAGGTGCGCGTCCCGTCGACGACCATCAGGCCAATATCCCGTAGCTCCGATTGCGAGGCCGGGATTTGCTCGACGACGTTCCAGGTGTCCGCGACGATGTAGAGCGGCCTGCCCTTTCCTTCTTCAAAGATCTTGGCCACATATTCGCCAAGAACTCCCACGGTCGTCAGCAGGGCCGCACTGCTCATGCAGAGCACAATCATGAGCGAGGTCCAGCCGGGCACCGTGCTGCCGGAGAAATGCGCGACAAAAGCGCGAATCGCCTCTTCGGTGGCCAGCAACGTCATGAGGCCGGCCGCGACGAAACTGATGCGCAGCGGAAGTGGTGAAAAGGAAACGGCAGCAGTCCATGCCAGAGCAATCATCTTTCGCAGTGGATAGTTGGAGGCGCCGGCCACGCGCGCCTGACGCTCATAGCGCACGCAGATCTGGGGGTAGCCCACCCAGGCCACCATCCCACGGAGAAAGCGATGGAGTTCGCGCATGGAGCGCAGGCTGTTGACGCAACGGCGGGACATCAGGCGGAAATCGCCCACGTCTCGCGGCAGTGACTTGAGGAAAAAGAACTGCATGAGACGGTAGAAAACCCACGCGGTGGCTCGTTTGAAGACGTTCTCTCCGGCGCGAAACATGCGCTGGCCGCAGACGACATCGTAGCCGGCGCGATACTTCGCCACCATCGCGTGAATGACGTCCAGGGGATCCTGCAAATCGGCATCGATCAGGACCACCACATCGCCAGTGGCATGATCTACGCCGGCGGTTGCGGCGATCTGGTGTCCAAAATTCCTTGAGAGACTCAGGATTTTGATGCGGTCGTCACGCTCACTCCATTCCGCGAGCGATTCCAGTGTCCGGTCGGTGCTTCCGTCATTGATCAGGACGACTTCACACTGCCAGGGACACTCATCGATGAATCGCGTCACCTCTGCAGCAAACAGGGGAAGGCACTGCTCCTCGTTGTAACAAGGAACAACAATGGACAAGAGGTCCGGATCAGGCCGGGTTTTGAGATAACCAGGGGACATGGTCAGCTACCTTACGCCTGCTTCGGATAGAGAATCTTCTGGCTCGATTGTAGCGGCTTCCGTCAGTTTTGTGTCGAGGACGCGGTTGGATTTGCTGCGACGGAAGCGCAGCGACATTGCTCCCGCAGTTGCCAGAACCACCACCGCGGGTTCGATGGGCTGGCGATAATCCATCATGGGATGGGTCAGGTAATAGGTGATGGGAAAGGCGCCAATGAGAAGCAGGTAAGGCACGAGCCCAGTGCGATTGACCCGCCACAAGCTGCGAATTCCCAGCAGCATGAACAGCGTGATCAACGAGACGTGAAAGACGTTTTCCGGTGTCAGAGGTTGATCGCGCAATTCCTGGGGAGAAAAACTCCAGAATCCGGTCCAGTAGTAAACCACACGCCGTAACGTCTTGGTCACGAGGAAAGCGTAGTGCGGATGGTTCTTGAGATCGTCGAGTGACATGGCATGTTTCTCCGCCAGGTAGGGGATCTCACCCATGGTTACGTATTTCTTCATCTCGACGGGGTCATTGGCTGGATATGGCCGGTTGTCGCAGGTGGGCGGCGAAGTATTGTCGTTGGGAGCGTTCCCGAAGTTGTCGGCATACATTTCCAGCCAGATGTTGTCGCGGATGGGGCAGATCACGCCGAGTTCCCGGTAGTTTCTTATGGTCCAGGGCGTGAGAACGACAAAGAACGTGAGTAGAGTGAGCGCGCCATTGAGTACCCAGCGCCTTCCTTCCCGGTGCGCCTGGTAGAGCGCAAAGCCAAGCAGGAACGGCAAGGTGGACATGATGGACGCATTGGAATGCGCGGTAATTCCGTAAAGCAGGCCCCAGCCGATCCAGGCCAGAGGTTTGTCAGTCCGGTGAATGCGCTGAGCAATGCAAAAACAGGTGGTGAAGAGCAGACTGGTGAGCGCGTACTCCCAAACCCGGGCCGCGGAAAAATAAATCGCGAAGGGATAGAAGGCCCATACCCATGCCGCATACTTTGCGCCCCGCTGGCCGAGCGAGTACCTGGCGCTGAAGTAGACAGGGATGCATGTGAGCGAAGAAAGCACGCTGTTGATGGTGAGGATGACAAAGGCCGAAGTGAGGGAATAGATTCCAAAAACCCGAAAGACAAGAGACAGCAGGCCGGGATACAGCGGAGACATGATGGCAGTGGGCCCGGTCCAGGGGTAGTAGGGCGAGCTGAAACCGCGGCCACTGGCCAGGGCGCGCGCGATCCAGCCCATCTCCCATCCAAATGCCTCGTAGAATTTATCGGCATCGGGCAGGCTGCGGTACGTGAAGAACACAACCAAAAGGCGGATGGAGAATGCGGCGAGAACAATGATCGAAAGGAGCCGGCGCAGGGATGGCCTCTGCTCGTCCTCGGCAGCAAGGGAAGTGGTGGACACAGTGTTCTCCGAAATGACTAGCAAGGGGCTAAAGAGCGTTGAAGAGCACGTGCAGGCCGACACTCCTTGGGAGTTAGACGACGAAAGCACGCGCGGTGTTTACGGGAACGGGTAGGCTCCGAAAACTTCATCTCACGTTCATTTTCAGGGCGGTGCAAACGCTGTTTTTATTGGAAGCGAATGCAGGCTGATTCGTCTAAATCATGCCTATTCAACCAGATGGACGATCGATGCGCGAGCGCGCAAAGGTTGTGGCGCGGTTCCATCGGCGCCTGCTGCGGTTGTTGAAGCCTGAGAGAGCAGGCAACCCGATCTTCCGGCATTTCCAGATTCTTTCGTGCGGCTAACCGCGCCTCTTGCGTTTTGCATCTGCCCGGTTCCAAAACTGAAACTCATCCAAGTAAAGTTCGCCGTTCAGGTCGGTCACTCGCTGGCCGAGCCGCGTCTGTGCATCCGCAATTGCCTGGTTGTAGATAACCGGGCCCACTTCTTCCACAAAGAAGTTCAGGAGCGATCCGGCCGGCAATTCGCCAATTGGCTCCGAGAAATTCTCTTCGAAGTAGCGCCGGATCGATCCGATGGCGCTGGCATGTGCCTGTTTCGTGAGCTCAATCTTCATGCTGGTAGGATCTCCTCGCATCATGCCGGCGTTTCAATGAGGTTTCTGGCTGTCCGCGGCACTCACCAGTTTTTGCAATGGCTCCAGCACCACAAAATCCACAAGTTCACTTGGCTTTACTGCTTCCTGCAGGACTGCAGTCTGTTCCTCCTGCCAGCCGGCAGGTGGTGTGGCGCCCGCTTGTAGATACTTCAGCGCGTCTTCGCCCATGGCGCCCAGCTTCGGCCATGCCGCGATGTGGGCCGCGGCTTCCTTGAGCAGCGGCGAGTTGGCTTCGAGCGCGTCAAGTGCCGGCGCGGCTGCGACCCATGAGTGGAACAGAGAATCCAGACGATCGATGCTTGCTTGGTCTCCACCAATCGCCATGTCCACCAGATTCTGGAACTCATGTTTCAGTGGCGGATCGATTCGCGCAGCATCCACCAGCCGGTCGTAGACCGTTGCCGGCGATGGCTGTTGCAGCCGGCTGCGCACCGGGAAATTCACCGGCTGCAGCGTCGCGACAAAAAGCTCGAGCGGCTGGATCTGCGTCGTTCCCGCCAGGTTGCGCATCACCCGCACCGGTCCCGACATGTGCATCAATCCTTCGCCTTCAAGCCGCAGACTTTCGATCATTAACCGCCGGTACATGTCGTTGACGTCGCGATCGCCGGCCGGCGACCAGAAGCGCTCAGCCACGGCAGCCGCTCGCGGCCAGATGCGGGAATCAATTGTCGTGGCTGTCAATTGCTCGCCCCACATACATGCCTCACCGCCCTGAATGAGCGCGGCCTGTTCGGCAGTCAGCCCGGAATCGGCCGGAAGTGGATCGGCCAGGAACATCTGCGCCGCAGTGTAGCTTTGATCCAGGTAGTAGGGATGCGAAAGGAAGCCGCGATGTCCCTGCTTGGCGGCGTTGATCAAAAACTCGATGCCATGCCAGTTTTGAATCACGGCGTCCTGCGGAAGAGTCGGGCTCAGGATCTCGTCCCAGCCCACCATCTGCTTGTGATGTGCGGCAAGGATCTTCTGGACACGCGAGCTGAAGTAAGCCTGGAGTTCTGCCGTCGACTTCATCCCGTGCGCATTCATGAATGCCACGATCTGTGGATTCGCCTTCCACTCCTTGCCGTTGCTCTCGTCGCCGCCGATGTGCAGATACGGATCGGGAAACAGCTCTGCCATCTCGCCAAGGAATTTATCGAGAAATTCGTAGGTGGACTCACGCGTCGGATCCATCGCGGCATCCATGACGCCGAACTTGTCGGCAATGGCAAACGGTCCGGGCGCGCTGCCGATTTCGGGATAGCCGACCATCCAGCTCTGCGAGTGGCCGGGCATATCAAACTCCGGAACCACGCGGATGCCCCGCGCTGAAGCGTAGGCGATCACCTCGCGAATCTGCTGCTGCGTATAGTACTGGCCGTTTGAGCCCAGCTCCTGCAGCTTCGGATACACAAGGCTCTCCACGCGAAACCCCTGGTCCTCGGTTAGATGCCAGTGGAGCACATTGAGCTTTACTGCGGCCATTCCGTCCAGCGTCCGCTCCACCACCGTCACGGGAAGAAAATGCCGCCCCGGATCGAGCATGAGGCCACGCCACGGAAAGCGCGGCGCATCTTGAATATGGACAGCCGGGAAGGCATATCCATCGCCCGACGTTTCCGCGAGTTGCAGCAAGGTTTCCATGCCGCGCAGCGCGCCGATGTCGGTTTTTGCGCGCAGATCCGCGTGGTGCGCATCAATATCCAGCGTGTAGCTCTCATCCACTCCCGGTTGAGGCACGGTCTCAGTGTCCGCCGTGGCAACTTCGACCGAGAGTGTAGCCTCTGTCCCTTGCGCCGCCGGCGACGCACTCATCGACACGCCGGTCCGCGTCTCCAGTCTCTGGATGAGCCGCTGCGCTGCATGGCCTACGCGCGAGCCTGGGTCGCCATTCAGCGCATACGAAAACGAGCCGTCGATTCGCAGAAGTCCGTCTCGCGCCTCAAGCGTCACCGGCAGCGGCATCAGCGTATTAAGCGAGCCTGCCGCCTGCGCGCTCGTTTGTGCAGGGGCAATCGCACCCTCAAAGGAAAACAAAATCAAACCAGCAACAACAAAGATCCGCACGTAACCCGCCGTCCGCAGCCTTAGCTGATCAAGCAATCTCAAACCCCGCATTCTCATCTCCCGTGTGCCTCTGGATTTTAGAACGTCGTCCGAGTGTTCGTCTTTCACGCGATATGTCGTATCAGCGGCCCCTTGGTTTAAACTTGGCGGGTTGCATACGCCGCCTTTTCTCGTAGCAATGTTCCGAGCAACCTTGTTGGTGGGAATCTTCGCGCAGTTAAAACGGGTGCCATGAGGAGTTCCGCAATCATGCAATTCAAGGCCGGTCGATCTGTGAAAGCGAAGGCCTGCGCCTTCGCATTTCTGTTCTTGGCGTACGGAACAACGGTCGCGGCTGCTGCGAGCAACGCGGCTTCAAGCAGTGCTTCGGGCGGAAACTTTGAGCTCACCAGCCCACGCCTGACGGCCCGTTTCACAGGCGACCACGGAAGCCTTCGCGTTGTGTCCGTCAGCAATGCCGCCGACGCACGAAGACTGGCCCCCGGTGAAGCCTTCAGCCTCGCGCTGCGCGATGGCCGCGTGCTTGCCGCATCAGCGATGAAGCTGGCTAATCCGCCCGTTGAGGCCTCAGTCGCGCCCCGGCCCGATGCTTCCAGCGCAGCCGAGCGTGTTGAGGGGCGCAGCGTCTGCGCCGATCTTAGCAGCGAAGCTGACTCGCTTTCTGTTCACTGGTGCGCAATTTTGCGTGACGGCGCCAACTACCTGCGTCAGGAAGTCACGCTCAAGGCAACTACCCATCCGGTGGACATCGCCGAGGTCAGGCTCTTCGACTTCAACGCCCCTGGCGCCCAGGTCGTGGGCAAGGTTTCAGGGTCGCCTATCGTCGCCGGAAATTTCTTCTTTGGATTCGAGTTCCCGCTCTCCACCAGCACCGTCACCGAGGGCCACGCAATGGCGTTTCTCACGCGCATATTGCCGCTTGAGGCGGGCAACTCGATTACCTATTCTTCCGTCATCGGCGTCGCTGCGCCGGGCCAGATGCGCCGGGAATTCCTCGCCTACGTCGAGCAGGAGCGCGCACACCCTTATCGCACCTTTCTGCACTACAACTCCTGGTACGACATCGGCTATGGCAACCGCTTCGATGAGGCCGATGCTCTTGATCGCGTCAACGCTTTCGGCGAAGAACTGGTGCAGAAGCGCGGCGTCAAGCTCGACTCATTTCTCTTCGACGATGGCTGGGACGACACGCAAACGCTCTGGCACTTCAACTCCGGCTTGCCCAATGGCTTCACGAAAATTCACGAGGCAGCTGAAAAGAACGGTTTCGGCATTGGTGTGTGGCTGTCGCCGTGGGGTGGCTACTCCAAGGCTAAAGAGCAGCGCATCGCTGCTGGAGAAAAGGCAGGATACGAGACGGTGAAAGGCGGGTTCGCACTTTCGGCGCCCAAGTATTACGAACTCTTTGAATCGACTTGTCTCGAAATGATCGCGAAGTATGGCGTCAACCAGTTCAAGTTCGACGGCACCGGCAACGCCAGCACGGTGTTTCCGGGCAGCCTGTTCGACAGCGATTTCTCAGCGGTCGTTCATCTCATTGGCCGCCTGCGCCAGCAGGAGCCGAACATCTTTATCAACCTCACCACCGGAACGCTCCCTTCGCCCTTCTGGCTGCGCTACGCTGACTCCATCTGGCGCGGTGGTGAAGACCACAGCTTCGACGGTGTCGGCAGCTGGCGTCAGAAGTGGATCACCTATCGCGACGAGCAAACCTATCGCAACATCGTCCTCGGCGGTCCGCTCTACCCCTTGAACTCGCTCATGCTCCACGGCATCATCTACGCAAAGCAGGCGCGGAACCTGGGCAGCGACCCCAACAACGACTTCGCCGATGAAGTGCATGACTACTTCGGCAGTGGAACCCAATTGCAGGAGATGTACATTACGCCGTCACTGCTCACCACCAAGAACTGGGATGATCTGGCCGAGTCTGCCAAGTGGTCGCGCACTAATGCGGATGTGTTGAAAGACACGCACTGGATTGGCGGCGATCCCGGCAAGCTTGAACCCTATGGCTGGGCGTCATGGACGCCGGGGAAGGGAATTATCGTGCTGCGGAATCCTTCGGATCACGCGCAGAATTTCACTCTCGAGATTGGCAAGGCATTTGAGCTTCCAGCCCATTCAGCGAGCAGTTATCGAGCGCACAGCCCATGGGCTGCAGACAAGGCCCAGCCTGCAATCACGCTTCACGCAGGCCAGCCGCGCAGCATTTCTCTCGAACCCTTTCAGGTAATCACACTCGATTGCGAGCCTGCACACTAGCAGCGCGGGATCAGTGTTTCACAGCTCCATCGAGAATGGGTGCGGCCTTGCCCTCAATCGTTCTACCGGCCGCGCCTTCCTCGTCAAACACGATCACGTCGTTCGAGCCCTTCCTCAACCATGGTCCGGGCATGTAAAGCGTCTTCTGCGGACCCACGTCCCAAATGCGCCCCAACGCGTGTCCGTTCACCCACACAAAACCCTTCACAAATTGGCTTGTGTCCAGGAACGTGTCACCCGGCTGAGCCACTTTCAGAGTTCCGCGATAGAAACAGGCTCCCGTGCAATCACCGGTCTTGAAGTGCAATTTCTCCGGCTCGTTCATCGGCAGTGGAAAAATCTGCCAGCCCGTCAGCGGCTTTCCTGCCAGCGTAACCTGCTTCGTAATCCCCTTGCGTTCGCCTCGAATCACGGTGGTAAAGTTAACGCGCCCGGTGTTCTCCACCAGGATGTCGAGCCGCGAACCCGCAGCCTTCACGTCAACGTCCAGGTGATTCTGTCCCAGCCGTCGATCGAGCGTGCCCACCTGCTCACCGTTCAAGTAAATTCGCGCATAATCATGCAACTCATCCAAGACCAGTTCGCCATGAACGGCGTCCGGAACGATCGCCCGATAGAGGATGTACCCGTACGCCTGGTCGAGGTCTTCCATGGTCAACGGTTGCTCTGAGCGCACGCCCTCTGGCAGATTTTGCCAGAGCGATGCGGCCTGCCTGAAACCCGTCGGCGCCTCTGCGACCGGTGCACCGACTACCGGAATCGGCGGCGGGGTGATGCCGGTATTCTTCGCAATCACATTGCGAAACAAAGTGAACTTTGCCGCGGGCCGTCCGCTTTCATCCAGGGGCGCGTCGTAGTCGTAGCTCGTCACATCGGGTTCGTAATTCTTTCCGTTGCTGTTGGCGCCATTCATCCAGCCGAAGCTTGTCCCTCCGTGAAACATGTAGATGCTGATGGAGTAGCCCTGGGAGAGAATCCAATCCAACTCGTCGGCCTGTTTCGTTGCATCCGTGGTGTGGTGCTTCTCGCCCCAGTGATCGAACCAGCCGGCCCAATACTCGCCATTCATGAAAGGCCCGTTCGGCCTCAGTTCATGCAGGGTTGCGAACTCCTTCTTCGCCTCGCCCGGCCCGAAGTTGATTACTGCCGGCAATTCAGGCAGCGAGCCTTTGGTCAACTCAGCCGCGCCATCGGCCGTGTACAACTGGGCCTTTGTGAATCCAGCCTCGATGAGATCGTGGTGAATTTCCTCCATGTATGCGTGGTCATCGCCAAAGGACCCGTATTCGTTCTCCACCTGTACCGCGATGATGGGTCCGCCATTGCCAATTTGCAGCGGCGCAAGCTCCTGGCCGAGGCGGAGAAGCCAGCGGTGCACAGGCGTCATAAACTTCGGATCAGAGCTGCGAACCACGATGTCATGATCCTTCAGGAGCCAGGCCGGGTAACCGCCAAACTCCCACTCCGCGCACACGTAAGGGCCCGGCCGCAGGATTACGTAGAGCCCCTCGCTCTGCGCCTCGCGAATAAACTCGGCGACGTCCCGCTGGCCCGTGAAGTCGTACTCGCCCGGCCGAATCTCGTGCTCGTTCCAGAAAACGTAGGTCGTGATCGTATTCAGGCCCATCGCCTTGGCCATGCGCAGTCGTGCCCGCCAGTACTCCCGCGGAATCCGCGGATAATGCATCTCGCCGGAAATGATGCGAAACGGCTTGCCGTCCAGCATGAACTTGCCGTCTTCAGCGCGGAACGAGTGAGGTGCTTCCTGTGCCGGACAATGAGATGCCACAATACAAATGACGACGATGAGAGCGAATTGCTTGATCGCATTTTTCATGGAGGTTTTTGCTCAGAGTCGAGCTCTCGTTCCTTTCGTGCCTGCGTGCCGCGAACTCAATCGACCTGGCGGGGATTGACCTGGTCCTTTTCGCGCCGCTCCCCATCATAATCTGCTCGGGCCAGGGTGTCCGGCAAACTTCGGGGCCAATCCTGACATCTCAGAAGCATGCCCGTAGTAGACTTCCCTTTACGGCAGTGCCCGCTCGAGGTTCCCGCGCCCCGCCGCACACCGGCGCAACACCAGCGTCGTTTCAGGCTGAATTAGGGAGATTGGTTCATGCAGATCGTATTCGCCGCTTCAGAATGTGTGCCCTTTGCCAAGACCGGAGGGCTGGCTGACGTGGTGGGCGCCCTGGCTCCTGAAATGGTGAAGTTGGGGCATGAGGTCACCGTCTACCTCCCGTTTTATGCACGCGTCCGGCGGTTCATCGACGGCGAGCCACAGTATGCGGCACGCTCCATCACCATCCCCTTCCAGTCCTACAATCGTTTCGTCGGCATCGTGGATGGAGGCAAGCGCGAAGGCGTTCGCTACTACTTTGTCGATTGCCCCGAGCTCTTCGACCGCCAGGAACTCTACGGCACCAGGACCGGCGACTATCCTGACAACAGCGAGCGCTTCGGCCTGTTTTGCCGTGCCGTTCTTGAATCGTGCAAGCTGCTCGGCGTGCCCGACGTGTTTCACATTCACGACTGGCAGGCTGCGCCCATCGCTATCTACCTGCGCACGGTCTATGCCTCCGATCCTGCTTTGAAATCCGCTGCGGTGGTCATCACGATTCACAACGCCGGCTACCAGGGAAATTTCTCGCCCGCCACCACCGAACAACTCCTGCTCCCCTGGGATATCTTCACCATGGACAAGGTGGAGCAGTTCGATCATTTCAACTTCCTCAAGGGCGGGCTGGTCTACTCCGACATTCTGACGACAGTGAGCAAGAAATATGCAGAGGAAATTCAGACGCCGGAGTTCGGTGAGCAGCTGGACAGCGTGCTACGGGCCCGTGCCGCCGACTTGCGCGGCATTCTGAATGGCGTGGACTACAACAAGTGGGACCCGTCGACGGACGGCAACCTTGCCGCGCACTATTCCGCCGACGATCTGAGCGGAAAGCTAGCCTGCCGCACCGATCTGCTCCATGCCTTCGGTCTTGAAAAAATTGAAGACACTACGCCGGTCATCGGTATCGTCTCCCGCTTTGCCACGCAGAAGGGCTTCGACCTGCTCCAGCAGATTGCGGGCCAACTCTCCGATCGCAACGTCGCTGTGGTGGCCCTCGGCACTGGTGAGCCCATTTACGAGAAGTTCTTCCGCGATTGGGCCTTTTGGCATCAGGGCAATGTGGCCGTGCAGATCCGCTACGACGATGCGCTGGCCCACAAAATTGAAGCCGGCTCCGACATCTTTCTCATGCCGTCAAAGTACGAGCCCTGCGGCCTCAATCAGATTTATTCGCTCAAGTACGGAACGGTGCCTGTGGTCCGCGCAACCGGGGGACTCGACGACACAATAGAAGAGTGGAATGCCGAGCGGGGAACTGGGACAGGCTTCAAGTTCTCAGTCTATGAAGCGCCGGAACTGCTCGCTGCGATTGACCGCGCGCTCGAAGCCTTCAAGAATCGCAAATCCTGGCAGCACCTGATGCTCAATGGAATGGCGCGCAACTATAGCTGGAAGCAGCCCGCTCGCGAATACGCAGCCGTCTACCAAGAAGCCGCTCGCCGCCACGCATAGCAATTGCGAGCGTAGTGCGACCTTAGTTGTGCTTGCCCTTCCACTCCGAGTACGGTCCCTGGAAGTCCTCAATCCCGTCCGGAGTAAAGTTCCACAGACGCGTGGCCACTTCGTCAATCAGGTCGTGGTCATGCGTGACCAGCAGCACCGTTCCTTCGTAGCGCTGGAGCGCAATGTTCAGTGCGTTGATCGCTTCCAGGTCGAGGTGGTTGGTCGGCTCGTCGAACACCAGGAAGTTCGGCTTGGTCAAAATCAGTTTGCAGAACACCAGCCGGGCCTGCTCGCCGCCCGAAAGTGCTTTGGTCGGCTTCTCGCCTTCTTCACCGGAGAACAGCATCTGTCCAAGAATCCCGCGAATCTCTTCAACGTGCGCCGCGGGGTTCCAGCGATGCAGCCACTCCGCTACCGTGAGCCCATGCTCAATGGTCGCGCCAATGTCCTGCGGAAAATAGCCGATCTGCGCCTCGTGCCCCCAGAACACCGAGCCCGAGTCGAGATTGAAGTCCTTGTCAGCCAGTCCCGGATAGGTCGATAGAATGCTTTTCAGCAGCGTCGTCTTTCCCGCGCCGTTGCGGCCCATCAGGCAGATCTTTTCGCCGCGCAGCAGGTTCGCCGTAAATCCGTCAAGCACCTTCTGCTCGCCGTACAACTTGGTCAGGTGCTTGAACTCCAGCACGTGCTTGCCGCTCGGCCGCGTCTGGTCAAAGCGAATGTAAGGTCGCTGAATGTTCGAGCGGGCCAGGTCGTTAGTCTGCAGGCGCTCCACTTCCTTGCGCCGGCTGGTCACCTGCGATGATCGCGTTCCCGCCGCAAAACGCGCGATAAAGTCGTTCAGCTGCGCAATCTTCTTTTCGCGCTGCGCGTTCTGCGCCTCCAGCGTTGAACGAATCTGCGTCTTGGCCATCACCATGTCGTCGTACCCGCCCGTGTACACAATGATGGTTTGGTAATCGATGTCCGCCGTATGCGTGGTCACCGAATTCAAGAAGTGTCTGTCGTGCGAAATCGCGATTAGCGTTCCGTCGTAGTTCTGCAGAAAATCCTGCAGCCAGTGGATCGAGTCAAGATCCAGATAGTTCGTCGGCTCGTCCAGCAGCAGCGCTTCCGGCTTGCCAAACAGCGCCTGAGCAAGCAGCACGCGCACTTTCTGCCCGCCCTGCAACTCGCCCATCTTGCGCTCGTGGACGTCGTCCGGAATATCGAGTCCCTGCAGCAGCACTGCCGCATCCGACTCGGCCGTGTACCCGTCCTCGTCGCCAATCACGCCTTCCAACTCACCCAGGCGCATTCCGTCGGCGTCAGAAATCTCCGGCTTCTCATAGATGCGGTCGCGCTCTTCAAGGGCCGCCCACAGCGGCTTGTTGCCCATGATCACCGTGTCGATCACCCGATAGGCATCGAACGCGAACTGGTCCTGCCGCAGCACGCCAAATTTCCGCGGCCGCACCACGTTGCCCTTTTGCGCATCCAGGTCGCCGGTAAGAATCTTCATGAAAGTCGATTTGCCCGACCCGTTGGGTCCGGTCAAACCGTAGCGGCGTCCCTGGACAAAACTCACGCTCACATCCTCGAACAGAAGCTTCGAGCCATAGCGCATCGTAACGTTGCTGACACTGAGCATGTTTTCTTTGATTCCTGTATGAATTTCCAGCCGGCCCTAGAGCCTGTCATTGCCCTTCGCAACCCGGCAAGGGCCGCACGGGCCCGGTTACGGCTTGGTTGCACGAGAGATTTTCAGGAGCGGAACACGAGTGTCCTGCTTGAGAATGTCGACTCTTCTAGTTTCTCATAAGTGCCGCACCGGCATCTCGCCGAGCGGCCACTCGCTGAAAAGCGACCGTCCAGACCGTCCGGAATCTCAGGCGTCAAGGTACTCAAGCAGGCAGTCCGTTCCGCTTAGAGAATCGAACACAGCTTGGCAAACGAGTCCAACTCGATCAGGTGCTGACCCGCCGGCGGCTGGTCCACCGTCGCGTGTTCCAGCACCCAAGTGTCCTTGTGGAAGAGGAAAACCGCGTGCAGCCCCGCCGCAAGTGCCGGATTGATGTCGCTCTTCGGACTGTTGCCGATCATCCAGCTCGTGTGCGGCTCAAGCTCATGGTGGGCTATCACCTCACGATAAGTGGCCGGGTCCTTTTCCTTCACAATCTCAACCGCGGAAAAGTGAGGTGCCAGCCCCGACCGGGCAAGCTTGTCGGCCTGCTCCGCATGATCGCCTTTGGTCATCAGGATCAAGTGATGCCGGCTTGCAAGTTGCCGCAGTGTGTCAGTCACACCGGGCAGCAGTTCAATCTCCTGTTCGGCAATCGAGCGCGCAAACCCGCGAATGCGTTCCTTTTTCTCCTCGGTCACTGGGGCAGCGCTGAGCCGCTCAAAGCAGGTCACCATCGACTGCGTAAAGCTCGTGAGGCCGTACCCGCGCGCAAGAATCGTCTCGCGTTCCACCGCGTTCAGCGCCTGGCGCACCTCGGCTGGCGAGTATTCGCGATGATTCAGAAAGCTGATGAACGAGGCAATCGCCCGCTCAAAGTAGATGTTGTTTTCCCAGAGCGTGTCGTCGGCATCAATCAGCAGGGTCTGGCCGGAAGGGAAGTCAGGCATGAGTCGATGGTAAAACCCCGGCCTCTACCTTCCATCTGCGGAAAAATCGAACCCGGCCCCTGAGGACCTAAACGCCCAGTTCAGCCCGGATCGCTCCAGCGATGGCCTCGGCATGATGGCGCATCGCGGTCTCGCTCTCGGCCTCGATCATCACGCGGGCAAGCGCTTCTGTCCCGCTGTAGCGGATCACCACGCGGCCCGAGTCCCTCAACTCCTCCTCGGCAGCCTTGATTGCGGCAACCACGGCGGGAATCGTCTCCAAAGGCTTCTTCTCGCGCACCTTCACGTTCACAATTACCTGCGGAAATACCTTCAGGTCAGCCGTCAATTCCTCAATGGTCTTCCCGGTCCGCGCAATCAGATCCAGCACCACCAGCGCCGTCAGCAGTCCGTCGCCCGTCGTCGCCAAATGCGGCAGCAGAATGTGTCCTGACTGTTCACCGCCCAGCGCCGAGTCCTGCTTCAGCATCTCTTCCAGAACATACCGGTCGCCAACCGACGCGCGAAACATGCGAATGCCCGAGCGCTTCAGCGCCGCTTCAAGTCCCATGTTCGACATCGTGGTCGCCACCACAAGGTCGCCCGTGAGCAGCCCGCGTTCCTTCAGGTCGCGCGCCGCCATCAGCAGAATGGCGTCGCCATTGATTACGTTCAAGTCCGCGCCGGCAAGCATGCAGCGATCCGCGTCACCATCGAAGGTCACGCCCAGTGCGGCGCCCCGGCTCTTCACTTCCGCAGCCACGTGCGAAGGATACAGCGCCCCGCAGCCGGCATTGATGTTTCGTCCGTCGGGTGAAACATTTACCAGTGTCGCCCCACCCAGGCGGCAAAACAGTTCCGGCGCAACCGAAGAAGCGGCGCCGTTCGCGCAATCGGCCACAATGTTCAAGCCGGCAAGGGAAAGACCCGGAACCGAATCGATGAGGAACTGAATGTAATCCTCGCGGAACGCCGGATTTTCTTCAACAGCTGGCAGCTTTTCAGGGTCGGGAGTTGGAATCTTCGCGGCATGATGGAAAATATCGTCTTCCATCGCCAGCTCAACCGCGTCGGGCAGTTTGAAGCCGTCTCCGCCGAACAGTTTGATCCCGTTGTCCTGCCAGGGATTGTGCGAAGCGGAAATCACCACGCCGGCATCGAACCCATTCTTTCGCGCCAGAAACGCGATCGCGGGTGTAGGCACCACGCCTGCGCTTTCCACCCTCGCGCCTGCTGAACGCAGTCCTGCCGCAAGCGTGGCGGCAATCCACGGGCCTGATTCGCGCGTGTCGCGTCCCAGAATTACCCTCGGCTCAGCCGCAACCTTCCTGAGCGAATGCGCCAGGGCAAGGCCGGTGGCAAAAATGGTCGTTGGGTCAAGTGGATTTTCACCTGCGATGGCACGAATGCCGTCGGTCCCGAAAAGTTGGCGTGCAGTGCTTGCGCTCATGGTCACAGTCTCTAATTTTAGGGTGTCAGCCCTGACCGCTGTCTGTCCCCTTTTCAGGGGATATGGAATCCACATTGCTGGTGAACGTGCCGTCAGCCAGCCGCGTCGTAACCCGCTGGCCGGTTGCCAGTTGGCTCGCTGAGCGGATCAATGTGCCCTCCGCGGACAGCACCAAGGCATATCCGCGGTCGAGAACAGCCAGCGGCGAAAGCGCGTTGAGCCGCGCATCTACGCCGCCCACGCGGACCGCTGCCCGCTTGAGAGTGCGGTCCAGTGACCGCTGAATGCGTGTACTTAGTTCCGTGAGTCTTTCGCGCGCCAGTGCCAGCGCCTGTCTTGGATCGTGCCTGAGAACCGTTGCGCCCAACTCGGCGACCTGCGTCTGATGCCCGCGAAGCTGCCCGGTCACCGCCGCTTCCAGCCGGAAGCTGAAGTCGTCAAGACGCTGCGCCGAACGATGCAGCAGAGTGGACATGCGCGTTTCGGCACGGCTCACCGGAACCCGCGTCAGCCGCTGCCGTGCCTGCAGCAACTGGAAGCGAGTGGCCCTTTCAAGCCGGTGAAACTGGTTGGCAAGATGCTCTTCGATTTTGTGCTGCGCCTCGGTCACCAGCTCGGCAGCAGCCGACGGCGTGGGCGCACGCAGATCCGAAACAAAATCCGCGATCGTAAAATCCGTCTCGTGTCCGATAGCAGAGACGACCGGCAGCTCCGACGCCACAATCGCCCGCGCAACGCGCTCTGAGTTGAACGCCGCCAAGTCCTCGAGTGATCCGCCGCCGCGCGCCAGCACAATCAGGTCGATCAGGCCAGAAGCGTTCAGATCGGCGATCGCAGACTCAATCTCCGCCGGGGCAGAATCGCCCTGCACTGAAACGGGATAAAGCAGCACACTAAGCCCGGAGTGCCGCCGCGCCACAATATTCAAAAAGTCGCGAATCACGGCGCCTGTCGGAGAGGTCACAATCCCCACCGTGCGCGGAAAGGCAGGCAAAGGCCGCTTGCGTTCCGCATCAAAAAGGCCCTCTGCCTTTAGCCGTTCCTTCAATTGCTCAAACGCCAGCTGCAGCGACCCAGCGCCCACCGGCTCCATGGTTTCGGCAACCAGCTGCATCTGGCCGCGCTGCTCGTATACGCTCACCCGCCCGCGCACCAGCACATGCAGCCCATCTTCGGGTCTAAAGCGCAAAAGCATCGCCTGCCGCCGGAATAGCACAATCGGCAGTTGCGCATCCGCATCCTTCAGCGTGAAATACACATGGCCCGACGGGGCGGGGCGATAGTTTGAAATCTCGCCCTCCACCCAAACGTCGCCGTACTCCTGCTCCACAAGCTCGCGGACCTGACCCACCAGTTCGCGCACCGGCCAAATGCGCCGAGCCGCCCGCGGCGCATCGAACGTCAGGTCGAGTTGCGGCGCAAATGGATCCCTTGGAGCCATACCTATGCAGTGTAATTGTTTCTCGGCCCTGCGAGGTTCAAATCAATGTGATTCGCCTGTCACCAAGCTCTGGTAATCTGAATGCGCTTTTCGAGGAGGATTTAGATGAAACTGCGTTTTGTCTCAGCGTGCTGTGTCCTGGCCATGAGCTCTCTGGTGTTGTCAGCGCAAACGCCACCCGCCGATACGGGCCCGGCAGCCGGAACCATCGTGACCCCGGCCGCAACCATCGATTCCGAACTCGGTGTCATTGAGAGCGAGATGATGGGCGCCGTCAGGGCAATGCCGGCCGACAGATTCGGCTTTGCTCCTAGCCAGGCAATTTTTGCCCCCAGCCAGACCACACAGTTCGCCACCGTGCGCACCTTTGCCCAGCAGGCCACCCACGTTGCTCAGGCTAACTACTTCCTCGCTGGCTTTGTCAGCGGCCTCAAGCCCGACACCGATGTGCGCGCCATCGCCAAACTCACCAGCAAGGATGATGTTGTCGCCGCACTCGCTGCTTCCTTCGCCTTTGCGCACAAGTCCATCGCCACGCTCACCGCCGCCAACGCCTTTGAGGTGGTCAAGACGCCTGAGCCCGGACTCCAGACCCGTTCCACGATAGCCATGTTCTGCGTTGCTCACGCCAACGATCACTACGGTCAGATGGTGGAGTATCTCCGCATGAATGGAATCGTTCCCCCGGCCAGCACCCGCTAGGGTGTAGTGGCCTCGCCATTTCGTATCAACAGCAAAAGGGCCATTCCCGAAGGAATGGCCCTTTTGACTGCGCTCGTTGATGCGCATCAGAGCACGGTGAGGGTTACCTGTGTCGTCTGCGTAATGCTTCCTGATACACCCTGAACGGTGACCGTGTAATTTCCTGCCGTCGTGCCGGTGTCTTTGGGAGTGCTTCCGCCGCCACCACCGCCACCACCGCCGCCGCCGCAACCGATGGCAGCGCCGGATACAAACAGCACCAGAAGTCCGATCATTGCGAGCCAGTTCCGCCGCTTCTTCGGAATGCGGAAGAAGAATGCGAGGGCCAGGACCGCTCCGCCGGTGGAAGGCCAGAAGAGCTTCAACGGCTCGTTCATGGCGGTTGCTGCAGTGGTCGAGATAGTTAGCGTTGCGGTTTGTCCAGGCGTGATCGAAGACGGAGACACGACGCACGTCGCCGGATCATTCGCAGCGGTTGGAGCAATTGAGCAGGTTAGTGCGATTGAGCTGTTAAACCCGCCTGACGTCGATGCCACTCTGATGGTTGAAGTGTTGCCGCTGCTGGCGCCGGGACTGATGGAGATTGTGCCGGAGTTGCCAAGCGTGAATCCCATTGCGGCCGTGTTCACCTGCACGCTGACGATCGTTGTGGGCGTGCCGGGGGCGGTACCTGTGACCGTGAATTGATAGGCGCCTGTGGTGGTTGTGGCGACAGTGGACACGGTCAGCGTCGAGGTTGCCGGCGCAACGCCATTGAGGGTTACAGGTGTGTTGACGGCGCAGGTGGGCACATTGGTGGCGCCGGTGGGCTGGGTGGTGATGGCGCAGGCCAGCGGGACTGAACCAGTGAAGCCGTTGGTAGGCGTGACCGTGATGGTGGAGGTGTTATTGGTATTCACTCCCTGCGCGACAGTGATGTTGCCACTGTTGCTGAGGGTAACGCTGGGCACGCTGACGGCGGCGTTGACGGTGGTGGGTTGGCTGATGCTGCCGGAGGTCGCGGTGACCTTGACGCTGTAGTTTCCACCAGTGGTGGCAGCGACGGTGGAGACGGTCAGGTTGACGCTGACAGCGCCCACGCCGGTGACTTCAAGCGACGGCGGAATGCTGCAGGTGGCGGGGTTTGTGGCGCCGGCGGGCGGAGTCACGACGCAACTGAGATTAACGGTCCCTGTGAACCCGCTGGTCGGAGTGATGCTGATGATGGATGTGTTGCCGGTGGTGGCTCCCCCG
>CAWFZC010000009.1:0-147085 GCA_963820245.1 uncultured Acidobacteriaceae bacterium
TCTGGCCACCACTCCTTCCATCAATTTCAATTTCAAGCCGCGCTCCTGCGGCGTTTGCCCTGCCCGCGGCCCTCAGAAAGGCCGGCGGCGGCGGTTCAATTCCGTCCCCGGCCACCACTCTTCTTCAACTTGTCGTCGAAAAGGCGTTCTGACCAACCGGTCCCGCGCCGGTGCGGCTCATTTTTTCAGAGTCAACCCCGCCAGATTCATCCACGCGTCAGTCCACGCGATCTTCGTCACCAGCAAAGAAACGACCACCAGCACCGACATCCCAAAAGCGAAGGTACGGTCGAGGCTGCGGACGAGCGCGAGGCGGACCAGCAGGAGAACCAGGCCAAGCACGACGACCGGTCCGAACAAGGCGGCCCACTCGTGCAATCCGAAGAGGGAGTTGACGAGGCCGATCCGGGCGGTTCCTCCAGAGATGATCGAGAGGCTCGCCATCAGCATCATCGCCCGGTGGATGCGCGGCTGTTTGCGGTAAAGCACTCCGAGGGTCACGAACGCGACGTAGAGCGCAATCTCGGTGAGCATGATGAGCAAAAAGCCGGGCGCGGGCCAATCGAAGATAGGATCGCTCGGGTAGAGCCGCGTGGAACGGATGGCCACCAGCGGCCCGGTGACCGCGATTGTTGAGGCAACCACCAACACGCTCCAGCCAAGTTTCATGTGCAGCCGGCGATTTTTCACCGTGATGAGTACGGACTGCGCAAAGAACAGCAGAAACCAGACGAAGATTGCCGTACTGTGCGCGATGACCGTCGCCAGCATAGTTGGATCGATGGGAGTGCCATCAAAGTGCACCCCGCCGAAGATGTAACGGTGGAAGCCGGCAATGGTGAGTCCCAGGAAGATGGCGCCGGCGGTGGTGTAGAAGAAGCGCTCAGGTTTCATCATTTACCGGAGAGCCTAGCACAAGTTTTGCAAAGGAGTCCCGATCTTTCTGCAATCTCGAAAGAAGATGCGAAAGATCGGGCGAGCGGCTTCGTGGAGGTGCACTCCAACGCCGATCCCCGGTTCGGCGCGCTCGGCCAGCGACACACCCCACCACCCGCAGATACCATGGTGTGTTCCTGAGGAGACCCTATGAAGCTCTCGTTCCCCGCGCGCCTTGCCGTCCTTGCCTGCCTCGCTCTTCTGCTACCGATCGCCTCGCACGCCGCCCCACGCCACCCGAACGCGCAATCGCTCGACGCCGACAGCCGCCAGCTTTTTGAGGCCGCCATGCGCTGGGGAGACGAAGCCTGGGATCCGCATGTCCGGCTCTGCAAGGCGCCCGTCAACATCCGCACCGATGGCACCGCAGTCGAAGGCCAGACCGCCGACTCCTTCATGGTCCGGAACACCGTCTGGTACGCCCTCGGCCTGCTTCTCCGCGACAAGCCGGGCGACCGCGACCGCGCCGCCGCCGCCCTTCGCGTCATCCTCAACGCGCAATACCACGAGCCCGACAAGCCGTGGGACGGCACCTTTCGCCTCACGCCCACCGACCCCGAGCCCGTTCCGCATTCTCTTCCCTTTCGCGGCTACGATCCCAACTGGCGCGTTTTCATCGGTACCGCGTTCGCCGAAATGCTCCTCGAATATCCCGACCGCCTCCCCGCCGATCTCCGCACGCAAATGATGAACTCGATCGTTTACGCGGTGAACGGCGAGATCAAGGAAAAGCGCCTCAAGCCCACCTACACCAACATCGCCCTCATGTATGGATTTCTGTGGAACTACGCGGCCGTGCACGCCAACCGTCCTGACTGGGTCGCGCCTTCCACTGCGTGGCAGGAGGAAGTCTACCGGCTTTTCAAGCTGCACGATGCGTTCTGGGAATTCAATTCGCCCACTTACTCCGGCACCGATCTTTTTGCGCTCGAGCAATGGCGCGACTACGGCTCAACCGAGCACATACGCGCCATGGGCAGCGAGATGGAAGCCACGCTTTGGCGCACCATCGCCGACCTCTACAACGCCGACCTCAGAAATATCTCCGGCCCCTACGATCGCGCCTACGGCATGGACATGACCAGCTACGTGAGCGAAGTCGGCCTGCACCTGCGCACCGTTCTCGATGCCGACCATGCGCCTCTGCCCAGCCTCGATCATTCGCCCGTCGACCATGTCGCCGACCTTTGGCATGTGCCCGCCATGGTCATTCTCGACACGCACATTCCAGACGACGCCATGAAGAGTTTCCGCAGCTTTCAGGGCGCTCACCAGGTACATCAGCCCATCGCCGACGATCGCATCGCAACCGCGTGGATCGGCAGACACGTTATCTACGGCGGCGAGATCACTGGCCACACACGCGGCGTCGATGAGCACAGCCAGTTCCATCCGGTCACGGCGCACTGGAAGTCGCAAGGCAAGATCAGCTGGATCGAAATCATCGAGTGCCCGCCCATCGATGCCAGCGCCGATCAAAAAGGCATTGCGATTACCGCCAATGGCGACGTTAAGTTCCGCATCCTGGCTCCCGGCGCCGCTGCAACCAATGCCATCGCCGCCCAATGGACTTTGCCTGGCCTCACTGTCTCCATCGACACAGACGCAAAGAGTTTCACCACCGAGCCGCACGGCGATTTTCTCGAGGTCGAATACAAGGGCATGACAAAAATGTTTCTCGCCTTCAAACCCGACGAGAAGTAAACCGCCAGGGAAATGCGGTTGCTTTTCGCTCATCTCGAAAAACGTGGGGTGCCCCTGGTCCCTTGCATTTGGGGACCAGGGATTGGACGAAGCCCCGTGCCCCATTCATCGTGCAGCCTCATCGCACGATGGGTGGGACAGAACAAGGCCCGTGTGCTGTGAGAATCCCTACGTCAGCGCAATCACTTCGTAATCCGCAACGGAGGGCACTTCGAAGTGAACCAACCCCTCCGCTTGCGTAAAGTGCAAATCCTGCTGCCCGCGCAGCGCGCGAACCAATGCCATCTTCCGCCCGCCCGGAACCTTAAACCTGGCCTTCAGCGGCCCCGTCTCGTAAATCTCCGTAATAAACGGCTTCGTCATCCGCGGATTTGTGTAATTCAAAATGTGCAGCGCAAATCCCGGCTCGGTCTCCCACGCAAACAGTTCCAGCTCTCCCTTTCCTTCGACTGATGCCGGCTGCTCGTGACCATTCATCAGCCAGCGAACGGAATTGATGATCAGCCGTGAGAAATCAGGATGGCCGGACCGCAGATAGGTGCGATCAACATCGCCGGGGAAGTAGACGATCCGCGCGTTGCCCTGTTGCCGGAAGACGCCAGCCGGCTCATCGGTCTTTGGTCACGCGCGGATAAACCATCTCTGGCGGAAAAGCCGGATACGTCGGGATCACGCTGAGTTGAAACGGATCCGCACCGGCCGTCACGCTTGCACGCGAAACTCCGGCCCGGGCAGCATCGTTGTTCCTTCGTAGCCCTCGAGCACCGGGTGCGCCTTGTCGATGTGCATGTAGCTGTTGCCGATACGGGCCAACTACGTCGCCCGCGCCGCTCACGCCGAACAAATCGCCCAGCGCGAAATCCTTCCGCTTGTCGCCCCACTCGTTGTAGCGCGAAGTTTCAAACGTCGCCAGAATCGATCCGCCCGCAGCCACATACGCGCGAATCGCGTCGCACTCGCTGTCGCGCAGATAAGCCGCGTTCGGAATAAGCAGTGCGCGATACGGCTTCAACGCGTCGGCGGTCAAGTTTTCCTGATGCACAAAATCAAATAGAAAGCGCCCGTCGAGCAGCGCCGCGTACAGGCCTTCCAGATAATCCGTAGCCTCGATGGTCTCGCCGTTCAGCTTGCGTTCGCGCGAGCCGCCCGCTCCATAAAACGAAATCGTGCTCTGCGGATAAAGTACCGCGAGGTTGGCCATGGTGTTTCGATTGCGAAAGTGGGTCTCGTTCGCTGCGAGCCATTGGTAAAACGAGCTGCCTGCTTCCATCCAGCGCGTGTCTGCGGGTTTGCCGCCCAGCCAGTGGTAACTCGGAGCCATTCCGCTGGCGACGGCCTGTGCCATCCAGAGTGTTGCTTCCGGTTTGGGTTTGCTCGTGTGCCGCCAGCCCACAAGTCCTGATGCGTACGACCCCACGGAGATGGTGGCCGCGCTTCCCGGAGCCACAGCCCACGCAAGCCTGCCCTGCTCGGCGCACCGCCAGATCGGCGCATCTCCCTGCCGTCCCTGGTTGTCTGCGTAGAACCATGCCGCAACCTCGTTGAGCCGCTTCACGTCCTTCACCGTATTCACGCCGCTCAGGTTGCCCACATACACCGCGTGCGAGGCGCTCTCCTTCGCCACCGCATCCCATCCCTTCCAAACCTCCATCACGCGGTCCATGTAGACCTCGTAATACTTGCGGTAGATCGGGCTGCGCGCATCGGTGCCCGCCGGTGGAACGCCGCCCGTCTGCTCGCTATAGATTTTCTGGCAGTTCTGGCAGTGGCACACTTCAAGCGCCGCCGTGCTCGGCCAGCCGTTGGTGTAGAAGGCATCCGGCGCGTAGAGCTTGTTCAGTTCGCGATAGATCGCCGCCATCTGCTCGGTAAAGTATGGGCTGAACATGCAGGTCTTGTAGAGCGAGGGCACTTCAGGATGACGTCGAGGCGACTGGTCCGCGTTCAACTCAAACCATTCCGGATGCGCTTTGTACGCGTCCTCGAACGCGTAGTTGCAATCCATCCGCGCAATTACCTTGAAGTTCCGTTTGCGCGCTCCCGTCATCCACTCGCCAAACAAATCCCTCGTTCCCAGAAACCGGCTCCGCTGATGGAATGGAACGGTGGTCGGATAGAACGCCATGATCCCGCCGCCATTCGGCATCACCGTCTGCACCTTCAACGAGGCGAAGTAGTCCATCCAGTAGTCCACATCCTGCGTCACTGGATCCTGCTCGTTGAAGTTCAGGTGTCCGCAGCGAAGCATGGTGGAGTACCACGGCTTACTTGCTGTCTTGTCTGCTCCTGTTCCTTGGCCCGCGAGCTTTCCCGCAGAGGTCACGACGAGCGAAGCTGCTGAAGCCGCGAGAAATTCGCGCCTGTTGATCGAAACCATGGGAAAGATACCTCGAGGAAGGAGTGCGTGCGGCGTGCGCAGCGATTGTATCCGTTCTGCATTGTCCTGCGACACAGCAACGCTCGCGCATGCCGGGTGCCCCCGGTCTCGTTTTTGATGACCGGGGATGAGCAGAGACTTCCCCTCGCGCACGCGCTCAGGCGCCGAGGCGCGTTTGCCCAACCGCAACCGCATTCAGTACCATCACCGACGAAGAGCTACACGATTGCGAGGCTTTCATGAACCGCCGCGAATTTTCCGTCCTGCTGCCAGCATTATTAGCCGCTCCCGCGCTCACCTCAACCGCCGAAGGCCAGGCACCAAGCCACGACCTTCCAACGCTGGCCTCAGGCCTCTACCAGCCGGGACCACCCACCGCGCAGCCCCCGGCCACCCACATCTCGCACCACTACATCCTCGGCATGCTCCCCGACAGCATCCGCCTCGAGGCCCACGACTCCTGGCAGGCGCCCGGCGCGCCTCACGAAGCCATCGGGCACCACAAGCACTCCGAGATCTGGTTCATCAAGGAAGGCGAAGCCATCCTCATGACAGCCGGCGTCGAGCGCAAACTGAAAGCAGGCGACATGGGCATCTGCATCGCGGGCGACGAGCACTACATCGCCAACGCCAGCCAGACCGAACCGGTCACCTACCTCGTTCTCACTGTTGGCCCGCCAGAATAGCCGCGCCAACTCTTCACGGTGATGCGGAAGGTCGCCGAAAAATTGGCTTTCTCCCGGCCTTCACCGCTATGCTCACCAGGAGGAGTGAGTCCGCATTGAATCCTGACAACGATCGCCCCGTCACCTTCAACTCAAGCCGTTTTGCGGCCGCATCAACTCACAAGGCCTGTGCCCTCGCCACGGCCTTACTTGTCGGCGCGTTTCAATCCTCCGCCGCGCAGGAGCCCGATCGCACCGTTCTCCCCATCGCCCCCTCGCGTTTTCACGGAACCATTGGCACAACGTACGCCGACTCAAAACCCGAAGCGCTCTTCGCCGTGCGCGCTCCAGAGGGAGCGCCCAACGTTCTCGTCGTTCTGCTCGACGATCAGGGCTACGGCCAGTCCTCCACCTTTGGCGGCCTCATCCCCACGCCCACACTCGACCGTCTCGCCGCCGGCGGCCTGCGCTACACGCGCTTTCACGTCACCGCGCTCTGTTCGCCCACACGCGCTGCGCTTTTGACCGGTCGCAATCACCACGCCGTGGGCATGGGCACCATCACCAACTGGAGCACCGACTATCCCGGCTACAACGCCACCATTCCCAAAAGCGCCGCCATGGTGTCTGAAGTCCTGCGCGAGAACGGCTACGCCACCGCCGCTTTCGGCAAGTGGCACCTCATTCCCGAGCGTGAAAACACGCCCGCGGGCCCCTTCGACCACTGGCCCACCCATCAGGGCTTCGACTACTACTACGGTTATCTCGACGGCGAAACAAACCAGTGGCATCCCGGAACTGACCCTCGGCACCGAGCCTGTCGAGATGGTTCCTCCGCCCGGCCGTGAAGCCGACTACACCCTCAACGAGGACCTCGCCGACAAAGCCATCACCTGGATCAAGGCCGAAGAATCCCTCGCCCCCGGCAAGCCCTTCTTCATGTACTATGCGCCCGGCGCCAGCCATGCGCCCCTCCATGCTCCCAAGGCCTGGATCGACAAATTCAAAGGCCAGTTCGACATGGGCTGGGACCGCTATCGCGAAATCGTACTCGAGCGCCAGAAAAAACTCGGCGTCGTCCCGGAAAATACAAAGCTCACTCCACGGCCGGCCTCCATTCCCGCCTGGGACTCCCTCACCTCCGACCAGAAAACAGTCGACGAACGCCTCATGGAAGTCTATGCAGGCTTCACCGCGCAGAGCGACCACGAGATCGGCCGCGTGATCGACGCCATTGCTGACACCGGCCAGCTCGACAACACGCTCATCGTTTACATCGCCGGCGACAACGGCGCCAGCCTGGAAGGCGGCCTCTACGGCACCTCAAACCTGATGGCGCAGGTCAACGGCCTCCCCAACGACACCGCCGCAACCCTCGCCCATCTCGACGAACTGGGCGGCCCGCACACCATGCCGCATTATCCCGTCGGCTGGGCCTGGGCCGGCAACGCGCCTTTCCAGTGGGGCAAGCGCATCGCCTCCCACCTCGGCGGAACCCGCGACCCTATGGTCGTCTATTGGCCCAAGCGCATCCGGGACGCCGGCGGCATTCGCACGCAATACGAACACGTCATCGACGTAGTGCCCACCATCCTCGACGCCGCCGGCATCCCCGAGCCCGTTGAAGTGAACGGCGTCAAGCAGCAGCGCGTGGACGGCGCAAGCATGCTCTCCACCTTCGCCTCCCCAAACGCGCCTGAAACGCGAACCCAGCAGTACTTCGAAATGATGGGCAATCGCGCCATGTACAGCGACGGCTGGATCGCCGCCGCGCGCAGCGGCGTTCTTCCCTGGGTCTACGGCTCCGCCCCCGATACCATGCAGCAGCAGCCGTGGGAACTCTACAACCTGACCACCGATTACTCTGAAGCCGACAACCTCGCCGCGCAATATCCTGACAAGCTTAAGCAGCTTCAAGCCCTCTTCGACCAGGCCGCAAAGCAGAACAACGTCTACCCGCTCGATCCCCGCGAAGGCGGACGCCAGGAGCGCCCCACCGGCAAGCACTTCACCTTCTACACCGGAACCGGCCACCTCTACGTCTCGCTCACGCCCGCCTTTGAAAACCACTCCCACACCATCACCGCGCAGGTCGATATTCCCGCAGGCGGCGCCAGCGGTGTCCTGCTCGCCGACGGCGCCGAAAGTGGCGGCTTCTCTCTCTTCCTTGACCACGGCAAGCCAACCTACACCTACAACTACTTCGGCCGCCGCATCACCACCATTGCCGACCCCGATCCACTCCCTCCCGGCCCCGCAACCATCGTGCTCAACTTTAAATATGACGGCGGCGGCCTGGGCAAAAGCGCCGACGCTACTCTGCTCGTCAACGACCACCAGGTCGCCCAATCGCGCATTCCTGAAACGGTCCCATTTGCCTTCTCATTCGAGGACACCTTCGACGTGGGCGAAGACAGTGCCTCACCCGTCGGCGATTACAAAAGCCCCTTCCCGTTCACGGGCCTCATTCGTCGCATCGACTTCGACATCCTGCCTGACAAGTAGCTCGTTCCGCGCCACCGGAAAGGCGCCAAACCTCGCAAAACGGGCTCCCCAGCCGTGGCGTTGCCCCCAGATTCCCTGTATACTGAAGATTCGGCAAGCCCGCAGGGATCCCTGCGTACCGGGCACCAGCCGATTCAGTCAGCCGTAAGGTATTCAAGGATTTGGAGTTGAACGATGGCACAGGTATGCGATATTTGCGGCAAAGGCCCGCAGTTCGGTAACAACATTTCTCACGCGCACAACGTCACCAAGCGCCGCTGGAACGTCAATCTGCAGGCAGTCAAGGCATTGGTCAACGGCCAGCCCAAGCGCATTCGCGTTTGCACAAGCTGCATCAAGAGCGGAAAAATCACCAAGCATAGCTCGGCTCCGAAGGCCGCAGCCCCCGCAGCCAGCTAAAACAGAAAACAGCAACTCAAAAGCCCGTCCGCCGTGGACGGGCTTTTGTTGTGTTCTGTCTTGTGTCTTCCGTTCCGCGCCCGACCCTCAGGGCTTCTGCTTCGTAAACGTCAGCGAGGCTGAGTTGATGCAGTAGCGCAGCCCTGTCGGCTGCGGCCCATCTGGGAAAACATGCCCCAGGTGCCCGCCGCAGCGCGCGCACGTCACTTCCACCCGCCGCATTCCGAAGGTCCGGTCTTCGTGTTCTTCCACCGCCTTCGATTCCGCCGGAATCATAAAGCTCGGCCACCCGCAGCCTGAATCGAACTTGGCTCCGCTCATAAACAGTAGTGCCCCGCAGCCCGCGCAATGATAATTGCCGGTTTCGTGGTTCTGGGTAAGCGCGCCAGTAAAGGGCCGCTCTGTTCCCTTCCCGCGCAGCACCTGGTACTGTTCCTGCGTCAGCAGCGTGCGCCACTCATGGTCGCTGCGCACAATCTTCTCAGGCTTCTCGTCCATCGGTGATCTCCTCAGCCGCTATCAAGGGGAATCTTGATCCTGGTGTGTGCCAATTGCTAGAGTCCAGCCCGGCCGCGCTCAGCCGGCCGCGTCAAACTTCGGCAACTAACTCAATCTCGACAAGCACATTGCGAGGCAGCTTCGAAACTTCCACCGTACTCCGCGCAGGCGGGGCGCCGCTCTTGCCCAGGTATGCGCCATACACTTCGTTCATCGCCGCAAAGTCGTTGAAGTCGGTCAGGAACACCGTCGCCTTCACCACGCGGTCCAGGCTGCTTCCGCCGGCCTCAAGCACAGCCTTCAGGTTTTCAAGCACCTGCGTTGTCTGCTCGGTAATGCCCGCCGCCACCACCTGCTGCGTCGCGGGATCAAGTGCAATTTGTCCGGCCGTGAAGATTAGGTTCCCGGTGCGAATGGCCTGCGAGTAAGGCCCGATGGCCGCAGGTGCGCTTTCGGTTGCAATCACCGTTTTGCTCATGTCCTGATTGTAACGGGAAGTCGGCAGGGCGGGTTCGCGCCGGCGGGGTGGCTTCCGCAGGGGATGCAGCAAAGTCTTGCCGGCGAACCATGTCTATTTCTGGACCGCTCGCTCAATTCCGCTTTGCCGGCTGCGGCAGGCGGGAGCGATATCGCCACTACCCCAGCGACGTAAACCCGCCGCTGGGATTCATGGAGATTTGGTTGCACGATGCGCGGGTCGATGCGTCTGGCAGCGATCGCGAAATGTGCTTTACTGCCAGACGGTGAGAATGCCGCCGGCGAGGTACATGGCGATCAGCCAGTAGAGGGCATTAATGCCGAACAGCTTGAACGGCTGCTTTTCAGCGATATGCTGGGCAAACATCGGTGGGGCCACAAAGCCCAGTCCGCACACCGCGCCAACCAGGGAGCCGCGGGGGAAGGTCGTCCATCCGGTCAGAGTCACGATCTTTGCCAGCGCATAGCACAGGATGAGATTGGCAATAAAGATCAGCGCCATCACGCCGCCGGCGCCGCTTTGCTTTTCGCCCGCTGGTACTCCCACAAGTTCCTGCCAGGGCTTTTTAAAGAGCATGCCGTACCAAATCCAGCCTAGTACGAACTGAACGATGGCCGCAACAAGAACGGCCAGCATGTTGGCTCCAAGTAAGTGCATTGTGATTCCTCCGCGTTTCGATTAATATCCGGCCCCGATCGCCTCCGAATCAAGTGACGCAGGAACATAGTCACCCAATCAGCTAAAAGGAGTCGCGACCCCACTCTGCGGGACCCCAACATCAAAGTCAACAAATTTGCGGCTTGGCAGGCTCAGACTCGACAACCCACCAAAGGGTCATTTTGGAGTCGCAAGCTCTATTTCTTCTTCAGCATTTCCAACTCTTCCAGCGTCCTCGGCCAGTCCGAGCCGAGCAGTCGCGACAGGCTCCGGTCCGCCAGCACTTTTCCGCCTGTCTGGCAGCGCGCGCAGTAGTTGGTTTCGTTGTCGGCGTAGCGAATCCGCTGAACCTTTTCGCCGCAGCGCGGGCATGGCTGATTGAAGCGTCCGTGGACGGCCATCTCCGGGCGGAAGGCAGTCACCTTTTCAGGGAATCCCTTCTTCGCCTCCACCTCGAGCCGCTCCATCCACAGGGTTAATGTGGAACGGGCCGCACCGTACAAGCGCTCCCATTCCTCGGGCTTCATCTTGTGTGTCAGTTGAATCGGCGAGAGCCGCGCCGTGTGCAGAATCTCGTCGGAGTACGCGTTCCCGATGCCGCTGACCAGCCGCGGATCGGTCAGCGCGCGTTTCAGCGTTCGGTTCTCAACCGTAAGTGCAGCTTGAAATCCCGCCGCATCGATGGAGAAAATCTCAATACCCCCGGGGTCCATTGCTTCCAGATCGGCTTCGCCGCGCACAAGGTGCAGCGAGGCGCGCCGCTTGCTCCCCGCCTCAGTAAGAATCAACGCTCCGCCAGCAAAATCAAACGCAGCCAGCGCCTGCCGGCCGGCGAGTTTGGCGTTCGGTGGCCGCCAATGCAGTCGCCCAGCGATCATCAGGTGAATTACCAGCCAAACATCGCCCTCCACGCCGATGGCGATGCGTTTGCCGATGCGTCTCAGCGCGCCCACTAACCGCCCATCCACGCTATCGAGCGGTGGATCCACCGTGCGCAGCAGAAAGGGGCTGACCAGCCGTACGCGCTCCAGCCGCTGCCCCAGAATGCGCTGCTTGAGTGCGCCGATGTAGGCCGTAATGTCAGGCAGCTCCGGCATCTGGTACAGAGTGAGGCCGCAGAGTGGCCGAGCGCAATGCGAATCTTTTTGCGCACATCAGGCCCCGCCGCGCTTAGGCGCCGTCTCCCCTACGTCAGAATCGTGTTCCGGGCCGTTAGGCCAGTATCGTGTTGTCAATCAGCCGCGCCGGCCCCACCTGCGCAGCCACGGCAAACAGCGATCCCGGCTCCGCCACATCCACCGGCTGCAGCGTCGACCAGTCCACCAGCGCCACGTAGTCCACGCGGATCTCCGGCACCGCCGTAATCACCTTGCGCGCCGCGCTCACCAGGACCGAGCGGCTGCGCTCGCCCGAAGCGCTCAAGGCTTCAACTAACCGAATGGTGCGGCTCAAAGCCAGCGCCTGCGTGCGCTCCACCGGCGAAAGAAACACATTGCGCGAGCTGAGTGCAAGCCCGTCAAGATCGCGAACGATGGGGCACACCACGATTTCCGTGGCGAGGCGGAGGTCGGTCGCCACCCGGCGAATCACGGCCACCTGCGCCGCATCCTTCTGGCCGAAGATCGCCTGGTCCGGCTCCGCGGCAATCAGAAGCTTGGCAACGATGGTGGCAACCCCGCGAAAATGCCCGGGGCGCGACGCGCCGTCAAGCCTGTCCGTGAGGGAATAGAGGTCAACGAACGTTGCCGCTCCTGCCGGGTACATCTCTTCCATCGAAGGCGCAAAGATCGCGGCGGCGCCCTCCACCCCCGCCAGCGCGCAATCGGCTTCAAAGGTGCGTGGATAGCGGTTGAAATCCTCATTGGGTCCAAATTGTGTCGGGTTCACGAAGATGCTTACCACCACATGGCTCGACCGCTCGCGCGCGGCGCGAATCAGCGATGCGTGTCCCTCGTGCAGCGCGCCCATGGTCGGCACCAGGGCAACCGTCTGGCCCGCGCAATGCAGCGTGCGCGACCAACTTCGTAATTCCGCTACGGTACGAAGTATCTCCATCACCCTTTACGCAGTGCGCCCCCCGCATAAACGGCTTTCCTGTCGGCAGAAGAATTCGCCCGCACAGCACCGGGCAGATGATAGCTTTCCTGGTCCGATGGAAAGTCGCGATGTTCAACGTCTTCGCGATAGTTCTCAACGGCTGCGCGAATCAGGCTGCCCGCATCGCAGTAGCGGCGGACAAACTTCGCCGGGGGAGCAAAGGTCAGACCCACCAGGTCGTGGAAGACCAGGATCTGCCCGTCGCAGCCAGGACCGGCGCCAATCCCGATCGTGGGAATCGCAAGCTCGGCTGTTATCTCTGCAGCCACTTCCCGGGGAACGCCTTCCAGCACCAGCGCTCCCGCGCCGGCATCGGCAAGCGCGAGCGCATCGGCCTTCAACTGCCGCGATGTCTCTGTCGTCCGCGCCTGCACCCGATAGCCGCCCATGCGATGAACACTTTGCGGCGTCAGGCCCAAGTGGCCGACCACCGGGATCTCCGCATCCACCAGCGCGCGCACCAGCTCCGTGCGCGGCCCCTCAATCTTCACCGCTTCTGCGCCGGCTTCCTTCACAAAGCGGATGGCGTTGCTCAGGCCTTCGACAACTGACGTGTGATAACTGCCAAAGGGCATGTCAACAACCACCAGCGCACGGCGAACCGCGCGACGCACCGCCCGTGCGTGGTGCAGCATCTCGTCTACAGTCACGGCGAGCGTGTTTTCATGGCCCATCACCACCATCGCCAGCGAATCGCCCACAAGAAGCAGGTCGATCCCCGCCTCATCGACCAGCCGGGCGCTCGCGTAGTCGTATGCAGTCAGTGCGGAGATGGGTTTGCCCTGGCGCTTCATCTCAATGAGCGCAGGCATGGTCACTTTGGTAGGGGGATTGACAGCGGGCGAAGCGGAGGCTCCGCCGGGGAAGCTGGTAATCGACATCGTTGTCTCCAGTGCCGCTCCGAAAACCCAGGATGCAGCCCGAACAAGCTCAGTATAAGCCCAATCGCCCAGACCCGGAAGCCTCGATTCCGGACCTCCCAGTTCCCAGCCGGGAGCCCATTGCGCGTTCTTTGAGAAATGGGTGGGAAAGAGCCAACTCCCCTCGAGCCTTTCGGTCCCGTCCCTCTTTCATCGGGGGTGCCCCAGGTCCCTCGTCCGCCGCGGCGGATGGACCTGGGAGTGAAGGCAGCCCACTCTGAAACCGCCTCCCGGTACCAAAGTCACGTAGTCCATTGGCTCCCGATTTCTGTTTTTCGACCCAAAAACGCGCATTTAGCAATTTTTCGGGAAATTTAGATCGAGCCACTTCAATTAAATGGTAAATTTCTGGGTTTTAAAAAGCTTATTTCACATGAATTTCCAGGTCAAGTATCTCGAAAATCGTATCCATCTGAATTGAGATCTTCGAACTGTTTCGTAACCATTTGATTGAACATTTCGCGCTGTTTGGATTGTGTAAATGCGAACATTTTCAGGTCTTTCCCCAGCATTTAGCCCCTCCAGATATTTTCGCTCCGCAAAAGAAAAATCTGGAGAACCCTCCATGCAAAAAATCCCGCTGCGTTCCTCCTCGACACATTCTGCTGACAGGGCTGGTTGCTTGTGAGGGGGCCGGGACCGCACACTTGGAAGCATCATGAATAGTTCGATTGCCACGGAGATCTATGCGGGGCTGGGCGCGGCCGCAACTCTGGGGCTTGCGGCAGGCGGCTGGGCATATGCGTCGCTTTACCCAGGGTCGCAGATCTTTGGGAAGGCGCTGATTGCGCCTCGTCGTGCGGGCGAGATCGCGCTCACGTTTGATGACGGGCCCAATCCCGCGTGGACGCCGCGCCTGTTGGATGTGCTGGCGGAACATGGAGTGAAGGCGACATTCTTCATGCTGGGAAGCCGCGCAGAAGGCGCTCATGAGCTGGTGCGGCGGGTTGCGGCGGAAGGACATTTGATCGGCAACCACTCGTGGAGCCATCCGAATCTTGCGCGTTCGGCAGCGGCACGCGTGCGCGAGGAATTGAACCGCACCAGCGCCGTGCTGGAGCAAATTACGGGCGAGCCCGTGCGCTATTTTCGTCCGCCGTTTGGAGCCCGCCGGCCAGTCGTCTTCAAGATCGCGCGCGAGTTGGGATTGACGCCGGTGCTCTGGAATGCAATGACTTCCGATTGGAGCGAGAAAGACGCGGAGAAGATTGCTGGGGCGCTCGCCAAAAGGATTGACGGGTTGAAGACAAGCGGATGGGCCGCAAACGTCGTGCTCCACGACGGCGGACATCTGGTGCAGGGAACGGATCGCGGCCCTTCAGTAGGGGCAGCAGAAATATTGATGAGGAAGTATAAGGAAGGGCTCCAGTTTGTGCGTATGGATGCCTGGCGCGAGGCATGACTAGAATCGGGGCCTGATCCATCGCCAAATTTCACAAAGACTCCATTGCCAATCGTCAAAAAAGGAAAGATGCGTTTCTTCCACGGGGGTCAACCGTTCCCCATGAAGAAACAGGTGTGGCTATTGATGCTGTGTGCCCCCATTCTGGCTGGAGCACAGGCGGCAGGGCAATTTGACGGAACCTGGAATACAGCAATGGCGTGCGATGCGAGTGAACTCACGCCTGCCTACAAGTGGTAATTTGTGAGCAAAATTACCGGCAGCACCTTTCACGGCCAGCATGGCGAAGAACACGGGCCCGGGTACATGGTGATGGATGGGTCCATCAACGCGGACGGCAGCGCAAAGCTGCACGCCAAGGGCACGGTGCAGGCAGGAAAGGCAGGCCTGGTGACCCAGCTCAAGGGCAACAAAGACGACTACTATGTCGAAGCCAAGTTCACGTCGACAACGGGAACGGGAAAGCGCGACGAGGGCGCTGGAATCCTGGGCCGGCCCTGTTCATTTGAATTCACCAAGCAAACGGATGCTTCTTCCTTGCCGGCGGCCTCACCGACGCCGCAATAGGATCAGCGCTTGCAGGAAAAGCAGCTAACGGCTTGTTGCCCCATGGTCTCGAATTCAAGACCATGGGGCACACGCGGTTGAGATCCGTGCAAGACTTACCAACCGAAGTGTTCTCTTCCAAACAGATCTGACATGACTGCCGTGTCCGCATCACAAGCGTGATTCAGGCATGGCAATCCAAGACCCGCTTCAACCGATTTGAGCAAGGAGAAGTGTGTGTAGAACTGCGAGCTTTCTACATGCTCTCTTCCGTAGTTTGTGTCCACAATCATCAATACCTTGTTGTTTGTGGGTGCGACGCTATAGTCATTCTCATCCCATACGGTCAGGATGACGCTTCTACCGTCATGCCAGGCCGGGGAGTGATGGATGGCTTCCACAATCTGCTCGAGCGCTGCATCTCCGTCGAACATCAGCGCCGGATTCAGCCCCACAAGGGTTCCATTGTCGGTCGGATCGTACTCGCAATCCGGGCCAGCATTGCCGCGCCCGTGCTGGTCGTGGCATTGGTTCGGCGCGATGAACGAATACGTCGGCACGTGTCCCGAATTCAGGTCGGCATAGAGGCCACGACGGCCGGTAAAGCTCACCATATTCTTCAGGCTGCTGTCTGGATCGTTGCCAGATTGAATGCTGGAAAAATAGGCGAAGGGATTGTGCTTGACGGCGTAAAGGCCAACCAGGCTGGTCGTCTCCCCGGGCAGAGTGGTGGTGAGGTTTGTGCTGTCAGTGAAGAAGCCGTCGGCAAGATCGACACCGTCCGCACCAGTCGGCGGCAGATCCTCTTGATAGGACTTCCAGCTCATCCCTGCCTCGTCCAGCTGATCGGCAATGGTCTTGCCGACCGTTTTCGGATTCGCCGCGTACGACTTTACGCCGTCGATGTCGATATCTCCCGGGGGCCCAGTGGTCTCATTGGTAAGGTCTATGGCCGGTGTGGCGGCATCGGTTCCTTTTCCGCTGATCGGGCAGATGTTTCCAGTTGCCGGCGTGTCCGTTGACACGAATCCGTTGGAGAGATTGGTGGCGCAGGTGGCGTTGTGCCAGTCGGGCGAATTATCCGTGCGCACGCCGAAGTTCGATCCACCCACGACTTCAAGGTAGTTGGTGAGGCTGGGATGCCCGACGGCGAAGTAATTGGTGGCATAGCTTGCCGATTTGATGTATTGATTTACGAACGGATCGTCCGGATTGCCGACCACCTGATCGTATCCATGATTTTCCATCATGATCACAAAGACATGGTCGAGATGCGGAATGCCGTGGGGCACCGCACCCTCCTGCGCTGCAGCTGTTCCCGCGATTGAAGCCGCGAGCAAACACATGAGCACTACAAGCCTGTTCATGGAATCTCCTTTTGGGGTTTGGGAAGACAAGTTTCCTCGAACGCGCCGATTGGGCGACGCAGGGGAGGGGACGAAAGAGACTTTGGGCCGACTTACTGGAGCAGACGTTCCGGCGCGCTTCTTGCGCAGGGGAGAAGCACGGGCCAATCTTCCGCGCTAAGGATTACTGCACGGTTATGACCCCGCGAAATCTGGATGAAACGCAGGTGTCGGAAATGTGAATGCAGAGGAGCGGGCGTGAAGGAGGCTGTTCAGGGCAACTGCGGTTCCCCGTTTAGATTTCGCTCTGAGGAGGATGGCGGCGTGAGCCGCCGCGACGGCGGTCGGGAGCCGGCCAACTATGTCGCGTGGGGAGGCCGGGCGCTTGGACGCTTAGAGGCTCCAGAATCGGATTGAGTGGAAGGCTTGGCGGGCGGCGTCGATGGTGGCTGCCAATTCCTTCTCGCCGTGTGCGGTGCTTAGGAAGGCCGCTTCGAATTGGCTGGGCGGGAGCCAGATGCCCTGGATGAGCATGGCGTTGTGGAAGCGGCCAAATCGCGTTGTGTCAGACTTTGCAGCTTCGTCGTAATTGGTGACGGGATCGGGTGTAAAGAACCAGGTGCCCATGGCGCCAACGCGGTTGGTGGTGAGGGGGATTCCTGCAGTTGCAGCTTCGGCGGCTACGCTTTCGAAAACCGCCTTGGATACCTCTTCAAGCTGCGCGTAAATTTGGTCAGCGTTGGCCTGAAGATGAGAGAGGGTGGCGATGCCTGCGGCCATGGCGAGAGGATTTCCACTAAGTGTTCCTGCCTGGTAGACGGGGCCCAAAGGAGCGAGCTGATCCATGAACTTCTGCTTTCCGCCGAAGACGCCGACGGGGAGACCACCGCCGACAATTTTGCCGAGAGTCACGAGGTCGGGATCGAGCGAATAGAGTTCGCAGGCTCCACCGAGAGCGACGCGGAAGCCGGTCATGACTTCATCGACGATGAGCAGTGCGCCTTCGCGCCTGGTGAGGGCGCGGAGGGCGGAGAGGTATCCGGGCGCGGGTGGAATACAGCCGGCGTTGCCGACGATGGGCTCGATGATGACCGCGGCGATGACGTCAGGATGGGCGTCAAAGGCGGACTCGATGGCAGCGATGTCGTTGTACGGCAGGGCAAGCGTGAGCTGCGCGATGGGGTCGGGAACACCAGCTGAGCCGGGGATGCCGAAGGTGGCGACGCCAGAGCCTGCCTTGACGAGCAGACCGTCAGAATGGCCGTGGTAGCAGCCTTCAAACTTGATGATGATGTTGCGGCCAGTGGCGGCGCGGGCCAGGCGAATGGCCGACATGGTGGCCTCAGTGCCTGAGCTGACAAAGCGAAGCTTCTGAATGGCGGGATAACACTGGATGATGCGCTCAGCGAGATCGGCCTCAGCAGCGGTGGAAGCGCCGAAGCTGGCGGAGTTGGCGGCGGCGCGCTGGATGGCTTCAACCACCGGCGGGAAGGCGTGCCCGAGAATCATGGGGCCCCAGGAGCCGAAGTAGTCGATGTAGCGGTTGCCGTCAACGTCTGTAAGGTATGCGCCCTGAGCGGACTGAATAAAGGGCGGGGCTCCGCCGACTGCACGAAAGGCCCGCACCGGCGAGTTGACGCCCCCAGGGAAGAGGCGCTCGGCGCGCTGTTGTAGAGCCTTGGAGCGAGTGCGGTTGGGAGCAGAGGGCTGGGTGGTCATTGTGGGTTCAGTATAGAAGGTACGGAGTTGGCCTTGCTGATATGGGGCTAGCGGAATTCGTATGGCGCTGAACGGCTGTTAGCAGGGCATTCGCAAGAGAAGAGGGCTGGTGGACGAATCACTCGATATTGGCGGGCGGTTGCTGGTGGTGTTCGATGGACGCTGCGGGTTCTGCAACCGCTCGGTTCGGTGGCTGCTGCGACGAGACCAGCGGGATCGGCTGCGGTTTGTGGCATCGGAGGATGCGAAGGTGACTGGGATGCTGGCGCGGCATGGGGTGGATGTCGTCAGTGATGCAGATGGGCCGGGATCGATCGTCGTGGTACGGGACGCGGGCGGAGCGGCGGAGAGTGTGCTGGTTCGTTCGGATGCGGTAGTGGCGCTGCTGCGCGAGCTGCCGCGGCCGTGGGCATGGGTTGGTGTGGCGCTGAAATGGGTTCCGCGGCCGGTGCGGGATATGGGTTACAGGCTGGTTGCGCGGTGGCGCTACCGGATCTGGGGCCGGCTGGAGAGCTGCCCAGTGCCTACGGTAGAAGAGCGTGAACGGTTCTTTTGACTCTTCGCGCCCATTTGCGACGAACAGGGAGCAGGACTACACCGCGGATTTCCATGGCGATAGGGTTTTGGAAAAACAGGCGGTGCATGAAGCTACTTCACGTTTTTTCTCTGCAAGTTTGGAAAGGGTGGCCTCTGGCGAGTACCGAGCGGTGAGTTTCCGGCAAAGCAATGCTGCTAGAATCGACCTTTCCGGGGCCAAGAACCGGCACCTATCCCATATGCAGAAAGTCCTAATTGTGCCAGAAGAACCCAAAACTAAATCGGTGACGTATGCAGACGCCGGCGTGGACATCAGCGGCGGCGACCGCGCCAAGGAACGGATCAAGTACTTGGCGCAGAAGACCTTTAACCGCAATGTTTTAGGTGGGATTGGGGGGTTCGGAGCGCTGTTCCGGCTGGACACGCAGCGGTGGAAGAATCCGATTCTGGTGAGTTCGGCGGACGGGGTGGGAACCAAGCTGAAGGTGGCGTTTGAGCTGGGCCAGCACAGGACGGTGGGAGCTGACCTGGTGAACCACTGCGTGAACGATATCGCGGTGCAGGGTGCGACGCCGCTGTTTTTCCTGGACTACCTGGCGAGCGGACGGCTGGACGCGGAAGTGACCGAGAGCGTGGTAACAGGGCTGGCTGATGCTTGCCGAGCGAATGGCTGCGCGTTGATTGGTGGCGAGACGGCACAGATGCCGGGGTTCTACAGCGACGGGGAATACGACCTGGCGGGCTTTATTGTGGGCGCGGTGGATCGGGACAAGATGGTGACCGGAGCGGGGATCAAGCCGGGGGATGTGTTGATCGGGTTGCCGTCAACGGGGCTACATACGAATGGCTATTCGCTGGCGAGGAAGCTGCTGTTTGACGTGGCCGGGTACAAGCCTACGCAGTATGTGACGGCGATCAAGGAGAAGGCCGGGACGGCTCTGATGAAGACGCACCGCAGTTATCTGCATGTAATCCAGAAGCTGGTGGCGGCGGGACTGACGACAGGCATGGCGCACATTACGGGCGGAGGAATCACGGAGAACCTGCCGAGGATTCTGCCAAAGCACACGGGAGCGCAGATCGAGATTGGGTCCTGGCCGGTGCTGCCGATCTTCGAGCATCTACGGACGCTCGGGCAGGTGTCGCAGGACGAGATGATGCGCACGTTCAACATGGGCGTGGGGCTGATTGCAGCGATTCCGGCAGCGAAGTTTACGCGGGCAAAGAATCTGCTGGACCGGTCGGAAGAGAAGTTCCACGTGATTGGACGGGTGGTTAAAGGCGAGCACCGGGTGCAGTACACATGAGCACCTGCGGTGCGGCAGACGGCGCTTACGCGCCAGGAATGCTTTCTGTAGCCGGAGAGCGCAAGGTGGATTAGAGAATTGGCCGCTCATTTGAAGACCACTGCGAAAGATCGTTGCTTGCGGCTTGGAATTCTTCTCTCCGGGCGGGGATCGAATTTTCTGGCGATTGCCGAATCGATTCGTGCGGGACGGCTGAAGGGCGTTGAGATTGCGGTGGTGATTTCCAACGTGGCCGAGGCCGGAGGGCTAGCGGCTGCGCGGCAACTGGGACTGCCGACGGCGCTGCTGATTTCAAAGGGGCGCAAGCGAGCAGAACACGATGCAGAGATGATTACCTGCCTGAAGGCGCATGGCGTGGAACTGGTTTGCCTGGCGGGGTACATGCGGCTGCTGTCGCCAGAGTTTGTGGCCGCGTTTCCGAATCGAATCCTGAATATTCATCCTTCGCTGCTGCCGGCGTTTCCGGGACTGGATGCGCAGGAACAAGCGCTTGCTTACGGGGTGAAGGTGGCGGGGTGCACCGTTCACTTTGTGGATGAACACCTGGACCATGGAGCGATCGTGATGCAGAAGACGGTTCCTGTACTGGAAGGCTACGACGCGCATGCCCTGGCGGAGCGAATCCTGGCCGAGGAGCATCTGGCGTACAGCGAGGCGATCGGGATGGTGGCGAGCGGAGAATACGAAATCAAAGGACGGCGGTTTGTAAAGCGAAGTTCGTAGAGCGAGGCGTATGTGGGCGGGTGTCAAGAAAAAGAAAGATAGAAACGCGACTAAATAATTGAAATTATTGATGCGACTCGATTAAAGCAGTTTGCCGAAGATATATCTCCAATTGCCTAACCTTAAAGGTAACCAGACAACGGACGGAAGTGCCGGGCCGGGCGAATGAGTACGCCTTGCTTTAACAGCCAGAAGGCGCCGGGGCGCGGGGCCGTCGATGTGTGGATGGAAGCAGCTCTCCAACAAACCCTGACCGGAACCACGGCGACATGGTCGAGTTGGAGAGCCGTGCGCCTGCGGATGGGCTCGCGGCAAGCGGGCCGATGACGAGCAAACGAGTGTGGCAAGGCAAGGGGAAATGAAGGGAAGCGAATTGAATGGCGAACATTTTTGTGAATGTCGAAAAGGGGATCGTGGTGGGTGCGGAAGATGTGCTGAAGTGGCTGACCAGAACGGCAAAGATATTGCACGCGACACCGGCTGCAATTGCGGCTCTGGCCACACTGGCGGGCGCTTTGGAGAAGCCGCTGAGCGAACTTGCGGAGGTTGCCGCAAACCCGCTGAACATTGTGCTGGACATCGAGACCGCGGAGGATCTGAGGGCGGCATGGCCGGAATTGAAGACATTCCTGGTCACGCTCGGTGTGAAGTTCTGACGTGAGTGGAGTCGCTGTGTTGGTGAGCGTTTTTCAAGAAGAAGAGGAGCTTTGACGATGAATTTGATCTCGAATATCTGGAATCATCCGAAGACATCAGCGGCGGGGCTGTTGATTGCCGTGATGACGATTGGCGGCGTCTTGTCGCAACAGGGCATCTCTCTGGGCACTGTGGGGACCGGGACGGTGGTGACGCTGGTAAGTGCGCTGGCGTCAGCTTTGTTGGGACTGCTGGCGAAAGATCCTTCGGACGGGGCGAGCGGCTCGGGAATCGGCCAGGCCAAGCTTGGCGCATGGGCTCTGATTGCCTTGCTGCTGCCGTTGCCTTTGATGGGTGGCTGCTCAGAGACGACCGTGGCCCAGGACATTGTGAACTGGACACCGGCCTTGCAGAGCGCGGTGGCAACGGTCGACTCGGCCGCGGCTGTGTTTGCTCCAGCAGATGCGCCGGTGTTCAGCGCAGCGACTACGGGGTTCAACGCTGCTTCAAATCTGTTGACAGCCCAGGCGAAGGCCTATCTTGCGAGTCCGTCGGAGGGGACCCTGGCGCAATTGCAAAACCAGATTGTGACCTTTGAGCAGCAGGTAAATGCCGCGCTTCTGCAGGCAGGACGGATTGTCAATCCCGCGAGCCAGCAACATGCGCTGGCGGCAATTGAAGCCGTGGGTACGGTTGTGACTTCGATTCTGGCACTTGTGCAGTCGATCTCGAGCAAGGCGGCGGTTGCGCAGATGGCGACGGGATCGACGATCAAGCTGGCGACGGTGCGGCCTTATTTGAATGGGACCGACGCAGTTGGGGTGGTCGCCGCACATTATGGCGAACCGGTTGCTCTGGCTCGCGCGCAGATGGTTACGGCCGTGCAGGACGAGATGGCAGCGGGATTCTGAGAGAACATTTGAGATGAACGGGTGAAAAGCAGAAGGCGATTGGCGTTGAAACAGTTGGCCCCGAGGCAGGAAGACTGCCTCGGGGCCTTTTTTCCGTTTTTGTGCACCTGTATCCCGGTGGGAGACGCGAACGAGCTGACTAAGTGTTCTCGTCCCGGGCCTCGCCTAGGATCAGCTTCAAGGTGATCTGCTTGCGGCCACGCAGGATGGTAACGGCTACAGTGTCTCCGGCCTGGTGCTTATCCATGATGGCGCTGATGTCTGCGGGGTCGGTGACTTCCTGGTTATCGATGGCGACGATGAGGTCGCCTCCGAGCATGATGGGGGTATTGCCGACGTACGCCTGCTGATTGCCCCCGCGGATGCCGGCACGCTCAGCGGCTCCGCCCGGGATGACGCGCTGAATGAGGACGCCGCTTTCAACGGAGAGACCCATCTGTGAAGCCAGGTCGGGACCGATGCCAAAGGAGACAATGCCGAGGGAGGGACGACGGACGCGACCGTAGCGGGTGAGGTCAGCAAGGACGGCCTTAGCGGTGTTGATGGGAATGGCAAAACCAATGCCTGAGCTCTGGTCGGCGCCGTTGGAGGCAATCATGGTGTTGATACCGATGACTTCTCCATGGGAGTTGAGGAGCGGGCCGCCGGAGTTGCCGGGGTTGATTGCGGCGTCAGTCTGGATTGCGTCTTCAATGGGTGCACCGTCAGCGTTGCGGATGGAGCGGATGGAACTGATGATGCCGGTGGTCATGGTTCCGCTGAGGCCGAAAGGATTGCCGATGGCAAAGACTTTTTGCCCTACGTTGAGGCCGGAGGAGTCAGCCAGGGTGACGGGCTCAAGGTTGGGAGCATCGATCTGCAAGAGAGCCAAATCGTGGACCTTGTCTGAGCCAACCACTTTTGCCTGGTAGCGATGCTTGTTGCTGAGCATGACCTCGATGCCGCGGTTCGCACCCTCAACCACGTGGAAATTGGTAAGCACATGGCCCGCGCGATCGAGGATGAAGCCTGAGCCTTGGCCTTGCTGCGGGACCGTTCCATAAAAAAAGTTGAAGACGAGGGTGGTGGAGGTGATGTTGACCACCGAGGGGAGCACCTTTTTGTAGACGGCGATATTGTTCTGCTCGTCGACGTCGTAGGCGGGCGCGGCCTCCGCCTCAGTGAGTTGGAGCGGCGAACCGGAGGCACTCGTGTTGAGCAAGGAAAAATGTCCCAGGTTCTGGGAAAGGTGCGTGGTGACGAACCAGAAACCGCCCACCAGCAGGAGAATCAAGACGATAGCGCGAGCTCTCATGTTTTTTCGACCCCGAAAACCTTCCTTACCTGTTTAGATACGGCTCAGCAACGCGGCGGTTCCAAAAGGAATGAACTGCCGGTCTGTCGCTATTTTAAAGACAAGATATTGGGGGAATTGTTGCTCTCCCCTTGCAGCCGCGGCCAAAGACCGACGACCTGCTCCCTGAGTGCTTCTTTATCGCCATTATTATCAAGGATATAGTCGGAGCCTGCGGCTTTTTCGGCATCGGGGATCTGGTGGGCCAGACGGCGGCGTGCATCGGCTTCCAGGGCTTCGCGGGTGGGGCCGGCGGGAGCGAGACGCGCAACGTAGCGGGCGATTTTGAGCTCGTCGGGCGCGGTGACGAGGATGACACGGTCAAACCGGCGACGCCAGTCAGCAAGTACGCCTTCCTGTTCGCCGCGAGCCTGCGCGTCGCGCACAACCTCAAAGATGAGGGCTGATTCGACAACGGCGACGGCCGAGGGATTACGCACGAAGACTCCTTCCATCCACCCCCGCTGAGCCTCAATGACGGCCGGATGCACGATGGCGTTCAACTGGTGGATGCGTCCGCCTTGAAAAGCGAGCTGAGCGAGTTGGGCGCGGTTGAGGTGGCCGTCGGGCAAGAGGACTTCCCTTCCGAATTCACGCACAATCCGATCGAAGACAGGCTGCCCGGGCTCCATCATCTGACGTCCAAGAGCGTCAGCTTCGACGACTTCAGCGCCGAGCGAGCGCAGGTAAGCGGCGACAGTCGATTTGCCGCTGCCGAGTCCGCCGGTGAGACCTACGCGGAGCATAGTTCAAAGGCCTCGGCGCATTTTGGCCGCGCGGACGGTATTGGCCATGAGCATGGCGATGGTGAGTGGGCCAACCCCACCAGGAACGGGAGTGTAGGCGCCGGCGCGCTCGAAAGCCTGGGGATGAATATCTCCGACGATGGTGGATCCCCGCTTGAGGAATGTTGCTTCGCGCTTAGCATTGCCGGCAAAGTAGCGATCGAATTCTTCGCGGGTGGTGATCCGATTGATACCGACGTCGATAAGGGTGGCGCCGGGCGCGACCATGTCTGCCGTGATAAAGCCGGGGCGGCCGATGGCGGCGACAAGGATGTCAGCCTGGCGAGTGATTTCAGCAAGGTCGCGGGTCTTGGAATGACAGATGGTGACGGTGGCGTTGTTGTTGAGAAGGAGCATGGCGGCTGGTTTGCCGACGATGTCGCTTCGGCCAACGACGACGGCGTGCTGGCCGGCGATGGGAATTCTGCTGCGCTTGAGGATCTCGATGACACCGGCAGGCGTGCAGGGCGCGAGAGCCGGTCGGCCTGCCTGGAGACGGCCCGCGTTCACAGGATGAAAACCGTCAACGTCCTTTGCCGGATCGACCGCGTCGAGAAGTGCCTTGGTATCAACCTGGGCAGGCAGCGGAAGCTGGACGAGAATGCCGTCGACATCTTCGCGAGAATTGAGCGCGGCGATGAGGCCGAGCATCTCGCTGGTTGTGACGGTGTCTGGGGGCGTGATGAGTTCGCTATAGAGACCTAATTCGGCGCAGGTTTGCACCTTGCTGCGGACGTAAATTTCAGAAGCGGCGACATTGCCGACCAGCACCGCAGCGAGACCGGGACGGATGCCCTGTCCGGCAAGAGAGCGGACTTCCTCAGCGACTTCCTGCTTGATAGCGGCGGCTATGGCTGCGCCGTCGAGAATGACTGGCATTTACCCCTCCCAAGCTTCATCGTATCGCCTCACGCCCTGGACGGGGCCTGGACTGAGGCCGACGGGGCGACTTCTCACATTGAGATGTGATTTGACAGCAGCGAATGAGCGGCATCACAGGGGCTTGTGATCCATCTCACATACGAACCCACTCAGAAGTCCGTAAGTTCAGAGGCAAGGAATGTTTTAGATCACATTGGAACCAGTCACTGGACCTTCCGGCATTCAGTAAACGGAGATCAGGCTTCATCATGAGCAAATTTAAGGATGCAGGACATCTTTTCCGATTCGCGGGGCTGTTTGTCCTCTTATTTGTGGTGTTTCTGGTGGTACGCCACTTTGTCGTCCCGAAGAGCTTTGGAAAGTATGGGCACTACCGGGCGGACGCGATTGGCGAGATAGCAGCACATCCGGCGAAGTATGCCGGACATGAAACGTGCGAAGCGTGCCACTCAGATGTGGCGGACAAAAAGGGTAAGGGGAAGCACGCTCATGTGAACTGCGAAGCTTGCCACGGAGCGCTGGTGAAGGTGCAGCCTGCACCGCCGCCCCCCACACAGAACGTTTACGAGCGGATGGTGGCCCTGGTGATCAAGCCAATGCCGCAATATCCGCCGGTGCTGAGACACGCGGACGACCCGGCATCGGTGGTGCCGGAGTTGCCGGACACGACGGTGCTGTGCGCGCGTTGCCATACGGCGAGCGCGGCCAAGCCCAAAGGCTTTCCCCAGGTAGTGCCGGCAGACCACTCAAACGGAATGGCGTGCAAGACATGCCACGACCCACACAGTCCGGCGATGGATGCAGGAGGTGCGAAGTGAATATTTCGCGGCGACAAATGCTTATCTTGATGCCGGCAGCAGCAATTGCGTGGAAGGCCGTGCTGGCGGGAACACCAGAACAGAGTCCTAACTACAAAATGAGCGATCACTGGTGGGGAATGCTGATCGATATTCCCAAGTGCATTGGCTGCGGTAACTGCGTGCGGGCCTGCGCGACCGAGAACGACGTGCCGGACGGCTACTTCAGGACGTGGGTTGAGCGGTATCACGTGTCAGACGAGGACATGACCAACCCCGAGGTGATTTCGCCGGACGGAGGCAAGGAAGGGTTTCCGGTTGCGGCGGAAGACGACAAGAAGTACTTTTTTGTTCCGAAGATGTGCAACCACTGCGCTGACTCGCCTTGCACGCAGGTTTGCCCGGTGGGAGCGACGTTTGTATCTCCAGATGGCGTAGTGCTGATTGATCAGAAATACTGCCTGGGCTGTGCGTATTGTGTGCAAGCGTGCCCGTATGGATGCCGCTACATCAATCCGCAGAAGGAAACCGCGGAGAAATGCACGCTGTGCTATCACCGCATCACGCAGGGGCTGACGACGGCCTGCTGCGAGAACTGCCCAACCGGCGCGCGTCAATTGGTAGACCTGAAGGATCCAAAGGACCCGATTCATGAGTTCCTGAAGACCCACAGTGTGCAGGTATTGAAGCCGCAGATGGCGACCGGAGCGAAGGCTTTTTACAACGGGTTGGACGGATCGGTGCGGTAAAAGCAGGAACCCGGAAACAAGGATCAGGGCACGAATGGGTGGCGAGATATGAATGGTGTTGAAGGCTTCATGTATCCGAACGAGATCGCATTGCAGTGGAGCGTGCTGATCGTTCTTTACCCGTTTATCACGGGATTGGTGGCAGGCGCGTTCATCCTTGCGTCGCTGGAGCGGGTGTTCCGGGTGGAGGCGGTGAAGCCGACCTACCGGCTGGCACTGCTGACGGCGCTGGCATTTCTGCTGGATGCGCCGCTGCCGCTGCAACTGCACCTGGGACATCCTGAGCGTTCGCCAGAGATGTACTTTACGCCGCACAGCACATCCGCGATGGCGATGTTCGGGTACGTGTACCTCTGGTACTTGATGGCGGTGCTGGTGCTGGAGATCTGGCTGGACTACCGGAAGGACATTGTCTTGTGGTCGCAAGAGTCAAAGGGATTGCTGCGGATTGTCTACAAGATCATGACGCTGGGGTCGACCAACATCAGCGAGAAAGCGCTGGCGGTAGATGAACGCGTGGGATTGATCGTGACGATTATCGGCATTCCCTCGGCGTTTCTGTTGCATGGATATGTGGGGTTCATCTTCGGATCGATTAAAGCGAATCCCTGGTGGTCGTCGCCGCTGATGCCGGTGGTGTTTATCTTCTCGGCGATGGTGTCAGGCATTGCGACTGTGATGCTGCTCTACATGGGCGTGACCAAGCTGCGCCATCGCACGATTGACGTGAGATGTGTAGATACGATCGCGATGTACATGTTCTATACCTTTATTATCGACTTCAGCCTGGAGATGCTTGACCTGATTCACCGCATCTACGAGGCGGATGAATCGTTCCGCAGCCTTAACTTCCTGGTTCATACGCAACTTTACATTCCGCACATCGTGATCCAGATTTGCCTGGGCACCCTGACGCCGCTAATCCTGCTGGGTATAACTCAGGTGGTTAAGCTGGGGGAGAATACGCGCAAACGTATGTATACGGTAGCCGGATGCCTGGCACTGGTCGGCATTTTTGCGATGCGCTGGAACGTTGTCATCGGCGGACAGCTTTTCTCAAAAAGCTTTCTTGGCTACACAACATACAAACTTCACCTGGTATCGAAGGAAGGACTACTGGCGGCGATCGGGCTGACGGTTCTTCCCTTCATCTTCCTCTGGGTGCTTGTGAAGCTGCTGCCACCGTGGCCTGATACGAACATCCACAAGGCCGCAGCGGCGGCGGACTGAGACGATCGCGAGAGCTTCTCAGTCCAGGTATCGATATTTAGAGAACGAGAACCAGGGAACGAAATCGGGTGGAAGAAATGAACGATCTTCCCGACGTGTTGGAACGCGTAACTAGCCGGCTGGACGCGCTGGAACAACGAGTCTTTGCGCTGGAGCATCCGCATGACTCGCCGGATGCCGCGCCCGAGGTGACGACCGATGCCGCGCCAGCTCCTGCAGCAAACCCTGAAAGCGGCCAGGAATTCCCGGTCACGACGAGCGGCGGAATATTCCCCGTGCTGGGCAAGGCGATGCTCGGCATTGCCGGGGCCTACCTACTGAGAGCGGTTGCGGAATCGAGTTCGCTGCCGAGAGGTGGGGTGGCCGCGATTGCCATTGCCTACGCACTGGCGTGGCTTGTGCGGGCATCGCGTGCAAAGGCCGGGGAGTGGCTGGCGGGCACAGTGTATGCATGCACTTCAGCCTTGATCCTGGCGCCGATGCTTTGGGAGCTGACTCTTCGCTTTCTTGTGCTGCCTGCGTGGGCGACAGCCGCCGTGGTGTGCGGATTTGTGATTGCAGCATCAGCGCTGGCATGGAAGCGCTCGTTTGCCCCGGTCTTGTGGGTTGCGAATGTGACGGCAGCGGGGATTGCGTTGCCTCTTTCGATTGCATCGCACCAGGTGATGCCCTTTATTGCGGCGCTGCTGGTGATGGCTCTGATTTGCGAGTGGGCGGCGACGTTCAAACACGAATCGGGAATTCGGATACTGGTGGCTTTGGCGGCAGACGCCGCGATCTGGGCGCAGATCTACGTCTACTCTGGCGCGCCGGCTACGCGCGCAGACTACCCGGCACTGAGTTCCGGACTGCTGCTCGCTCCGGGGCTGGCGCTGTTTGGCCTTGTGGGCGCGAGCGTCCTGTACAGGACTGTGCTGAAGAGAAAACAGATTACGATCTTCGAGATAGTGCAGGCGATGATCGCGTTTCTACTGGCCTCCTTTGGACTGATCACCTTCGGTCCGGCAGGAAGCACATGGGTGTTGGGGATCTGCTGCCTGGTTCTGGCGGGCGCGGGATACGCTACAGCAACCTTGCGCATGGCTGACTTCGAAGAACGACGCAATGCGCTGGTGTTTGCGAACTGGAGCGGCGCGCTGTTGCTTGCTGGCAGTTTGATGAGTCTTCCGCAACATTGGCAGGGCCCGTGGCTGGGCGTGGCCGCGGTTGCGGCAACCATTGCGGGCACGCGGTTGATGCGGCTGACACTTGAAGTGCATGGAGTGGTCTTTCTGATAGCCGCCGCTGCGATTTCAGGATTGATGAATGAGATGTTCAGTGCGCTGGCCGGAACGATTGCGGGCTGGCCGGCATGGAGTGTGTTCGTGGTGACGGCCTGTGCGATTGCCTGCTATGCGGCTGTGAAACCTTGCGAGACAAGCGCGCGGATGCGGCAGGCGATTGCATTGGTGTTTGCTGCGTTGGCAATGGGCGCCGTAGCCGCACTGCTGGTGGAAGGGCTGGTGGGGTTGATCGCGCTGAAGATGATTCCGGGTGCGCATCACCTCGCGTTTGTTCGCACCCTTACGGTGTGCGCGGCAACTCTGGCGTTAGCGTTCAGCGGAGCGCACTGGCGGCGGAAGGAACTGACGCGCATTGGCTATGCAGCGTTGGCGCTGGTGGCGGTGAAGCTGGTCTTCGAAGATTTGCGGCATGGACACCTGGCGTTCGTTGCGGCATCGATCTTTCTTTTTGCGATTACGCTGATTGTGGTTCCGCGCGTGGCTCGAATCCGACAGAAGGCTTGAAAGCCGCGTCGCGAACTTCGACCTCCTGCCGATCGTTTCCAGTCTGAAACGGGTGAATGGCCGAGGAGCCAGCCTTGTCTTTCAAGGCCCGGGCCGCAGAAGCGAGACCCGGGCGCCTGAGATCCATTCTTCCATTCCATATGTGTTTAATAGATCGGCCGATAGATGGGCGGGGGGAGTTTGGGGCGCTCGATCGATGCGCCGATGAGCTTCATTTTGCTGATGTGGACGTTGTAACCGGTTCCGGGCAAGAGAGACTCGAGGATGAAGGTTTCAGTCTTGCCGAACTTGAGCTCACGATAGCGGTAGACACCCACATCGCCTTGGCTGATCTCGCTTCCACCGGAGGGCGCGTCAAGAAAATGCTGCGCATCGGCAAGCGAGGGAGCGGAGTGGGTTTCTCCTTCCGCAAGACTCTCCGCCGCATAAGACCGGACGAGCTTGGTCCAATAGCGAGCGAGCAGGTCAGGGTCTGCAAAGAGGTCGGCCCAGACAATCTCGCCACGGACGGCAACCACGACACCGACAGCGTGTTCCTGACGAAGCTCGGCAAGAACCTGATCGCGCGCCTTGATGACAGGAGCTGCGGCTTCATCGACTTTCTCGCTTACGGCACTGTCCTGCATGACCCTCGCATAACTAGTGGTGCCAAGGGGCCGAGGCACGGGCAGGCTATTTTGAATGCCACTATGGGTGGGCATGGATGGACGGGGCGCGGCAGACGCTTCCATCTGAGCGATGGCCCCGTGGACCGAGTCCCAGACCTGCTGCTGATCCTTTTGCACCATGGCGCGTTCGCGAATGGTGGGTTGCACCATGAATCCGCGTGCATTCGACTTGGCGGCTACGCCGAAAGTGGGCGAATCCTCAGTCCAACGGCCGGGCTCGATGCAGAAGACGGAGAGATCGATCGGATCTGCGCCTCCGGGAACAATGCGATCCTTGGCAATGACGCGGTCCTGCTTGCCTCCGGTGACGATTTCACCGGCGAGCAGAAGAAGGGGCTTGCTGGAGTGATTGACGAGGACGAGGGTGTTGACTTCGTCACCTCGGCTGAAGTTGCCGGGTTGCTCAGGGGACGGGCGGCGGGGTCGAACGAGTCCCTGGACGTGGCCTGCCTCAGTGACTTCGACATCGCCGCTGCGGATGCCTTCATCGAGGGTGATGAAGGGGGGTTCGTCCGGGGATTTGCCTTCAGCCCGAACAACGGGAAAAAGCAGGAGGTTGCCACTCTCAATGGGGGCCAGGACGCGGTAGGAGCTGCCCGAAGACTCTGTCGGCGCACCGGCGGCGCTGACGACCGAGTGCGTTCCAAGATCAAATGTCGCCAGCGCCACGAGCGCGCAAAGAGACGCTGCTGCCAGTCCGAAACTGCCTAAGTTCTTCATTTCTCTCCTCCACCGGCAGTTGAGTTGCCGGCCTTTGAGCGAGGAACGCGGGTTGAGGAAGTTCTTGCAGGAAATTTTTCCGGGTGGTTGAGCGGCGCGCCTTTCGCGTATTGTGAGGGCGTGGGGAGTTCGCCAACCCAATCCGTGGAAGGCGGCGCCGGCGAAGGGCTGGCCTGGGCGCCGGGCGCGGTGGATGGCTCGCTTGTGGAGGAGCTTTGGCAGGAGTGCGACGGGGCTGGTTTCGGGCTTGAGCGCGTGGAATTCCGGGAGATTCTGCAGCAGGCGGGAACGGCACAGAACTTTGGCCTGACAGAGGGTGCAAATGCGTCGGGGGAGCAACAGGCCGCCTACCTGAGAGGACTGAAGCTGAGCGAATTGATGCTGGCGCGTGCGTGCGCGGCTGGCAAAGATCGCGCGTGGGAGCAGTTCGTCGCCACTTACCGGCAGCCGCTGACGCGAGCGGCCGTTGCGATCGCTGGCAGTGAAACGCTGGGGCGCGATTTGGCCGACCAGCTCTATGCGGAGCTTTTTGGGTTGACAGAGAAAGATGGAGAACGGCGGTGCCCGTTGGCGTCGTACCGGGGCAGGGGTTCGCTGATGGGCTGGTTGAGGACCACGCTGGCGCAGCGGCACGTGGATTATCACAGGCGCAGCCACAGAGAGGAACCGCTGGAGGAGTTTGACGCTCCTGCGGCGGATCAAGCAAAGGAAGAACCCGCCGCGATGTTGACGACTTTGGAGAAGGCAGTGGAAGGAGCGCTTTCAAGTGCGGACGCGGAAGATCGTTTGCTGTTGGCGGCTTACTTTCTGGATAGGCGAACCCTGCTGGAAATAGCGAAAGTGATGCGGGTGCACGAGGCTACCGTGAGTCGAAAATTGAAGCGTGTTTGCCAGGACTTGAGAAAACAGATTTTGAAGAATCTGCGGGGATTTGGACTAGGCAGGCGGGCGGCCGAGGAGGCGCTGGGGACCGATCCGCGTGACCTGGACATGAATTTGAAAAAACTGCTGCAATATTCTCAATCGGACTCGTTCCAAGAGAAGGCCGTTTCATGAATGCAAAGACCCAACTCGATTTCCACCCCGACGCAGAAAGCCTGAATGCTTTTGCGGAACGGGCGCTCGCCGAGGGAGAGCGCGGGCAGATTGCGGCACATCTCGCGATTTGCGGGCGGTGCCGAGACGTGGTCTTTCTAGCGCAGGCGGCAGCGACAGGGGAAGGACAGTTAGCTGGCGCTTTGACGGAGCGGAATGAGAAACGAAGCGCGTCCTGGTTCAGGAACTGGTGGTTGGTGTGGGCGCCTGTCGCAGCGCTGGCGACGATTGTGGGGCTGGCATTTTCAGTACACCTGAGACACGCCGCGGGGGACCAGGAGATGGCAAAAGCAACGCAGGAGGTTTCTCCGGTTGGGGGGCCGCAGAATCAGGCGGTGCCTCCGCAGCCGGCAGAGAGGCCGGATGCGGTAGCCGGGGCTGCGGTACCGGGGACGGCGGTGAGAAAACCGGAAATGAAAAAGAGCATTGCGCAGGCACCGCCGCCTCCCGGCCCGGTCAAGCCCATGTTGCCGGCGCCGGGCACTGTGACTGAATTAGCGATGCAGTCAGCGACTGCGGAATCGCGCCAAGCCGAGCGCACGACGCAGACGGAAGAACCGGCAAACGCTAGCGCAGAGGAAAAGGGCGCACGCGGACAGGGAGAAATGCATGGGACGATGCAGACGGCCGCTGCCGCGGCTCCGGCTGTGAATGCGGGGGCGGCGCCGATAGCCGGATTTGGAGCGATGGCAAACAAAACCTCAACCAGGGCTTTGTCACTTTACGCGGCGCTGCTGCCGAGCGGGCTACCTGCCATTTCCAAGGCGACGGGATCGAAAGTGACAGTGGCCATGGACAAGGCGGGCTCGGTGTTTGTGAATGCTGACGCTGGAAGCCCCTGGGAGAGCGTTGCGCGGCAATGGAGCGGCAAGGCCGTGGCGGTACGCATGCAGTCCAGGACGCCGGACGTATATGAACTTGTGAACGACCAGGGACAAATGTGGGAGAGCACGGATGGAAAACTCTGGACCGCGAAGTGACGAGCGAAAAAACAGATATTTGGAATTTGTGGTGAGGTTTTACTAATAATTTTTCCCCTTTCAAAAGCTGAATGCGCATGCAAGTCCCATGATTGCCCACGTTAATATCTGCGGCGAGCGCATTGATGCAATAGCAACTCAAGGAAACAAGTGTGGCTGCCGACGTAGTAGACAAGGGAATTTGCGCCGGATGGATGATGCGCGCAGGCCGTTGGCGTTGGCGCGACCGCGCGTTGGCTGCAAGGACTTGCTGGATGGGGGGACCTGTGAATTTGCGGACTGAAGCGACTGAAGCAGAGGAGAAGGGCATTGCGAAGTTGCCCTGGGCGCACTTACGGCTTCCACCGTTCCCGCAGGTAGCCATCAGGGTTCTGCAACTGGCGAACAACGAAAACGTGCAGCTGCATCAGCTCTGTGATTTGATCAGCTCCGATTCGGCATTTGCGAGCGAAGTGCTGACGGTTGCGAACTCGGCTTTGTATTCCCCGCGCTATCCGGCGAGCAGTATTCTGCAAGCGATTGCCGTGCTGGGGGCGAATACGCTGCACGGGATGTGCATCACGGTTGGAGTGCGGGCTTACCTGGGCAAGACGATGAGCCACCCTTCAATGCGAGCGCTCTGGCGGCACAACCTGGCGTGCGCAATGATTGCGCAGCGCATTGCCAGCGCGGGATTTCTGGACAAGGACACTGCTTACACTGCGGGGATTCTCCACGACGTGGGGCGCGTCGGGCTGGCTGTGATTCAGCCAAAGGAATACGGCAGGCTGCTGGCAACCCATCGAGGGGCCCCTTCGAGCATACTTGAGGGCGAGCGGGAGCTGTTCGGTTGGGACCACTGCGAAGCGGGACAACAACTGATTGAGAGCTGGAAGCTGCCAGCGGAGCTCGATGCGGTGGTGACGGAACATCATTGCGCGCGATGCAACGACGCCGCATGGGAATTGCCGGAGTTGGTGAAGATCAGCTGCAGAATGGCGGATGCGGCTGGGTTTCCGGCGTTTGCAGGATGTGAGACTGCCCCCTACGCGGATCTGCTGGATGAATTGCCTGCGAGAGAACGGAGGCTCTTCTATCCCGATCTCGAAACAATGGCGACAGAGATCAGAAAGAACATCAAGGCTGTGGAATCGGTTTGATGCCCTGAAAGCCGGGGCGTCAGAAGCCCAAGGCGAGCGACGGATCGGCAGAAAGATCGGCGGGGGCAAATTCGCCGGACTGGAACCGGGGCCAGGCAGCTGCCGCGATCATAGCTGCATTGTCAGTGGAAAGAGCCAGCGTGGGGAACGCAATGGGAAGGTTGCGGCGAGCTGCCTCCGCGGTAAAGCGTGCGCGCAATTCGCGGTTGGCGGCGACTCCACCGGTGATGAGAATCCGCGCGGCGCCTAGTGATTCCTGCGCCGCGAAGGTCTTGCGGATGAGGTCGCCGATGACTGCGTGCTGAAAGCTCGCGATGAGGTCGAGGGTCTGCGGGTCGCAGGTGGCGAGGGCAGCTTCGATCGTTGGGTTGGCGGGAGCGTCATGTCCGGTAAAGAGCGTTTCGCGGCGGGCTTCCGCTTCTGGTCGAAGGTTGTGGAGCTCGACATAGCGAAGGACGGCCGTCTTGATCCCTGAAAAGGAAAAAAGGAAATGCGGGTCAAGACCAGCGATCGGCGCAGTTTTGGCAGCCTTGGTGCGCGGAGGCTTTCCGCCCAGGTGCAGTTTGGTTTTGATTTGAGAAAAAGAAAACGGGACGGCGCGAGGGTTGCCATGCAGTGCGAGGGCGTCGATCCAGGGGCCTCCCGGGTAGCCCAGCCCAAGAAGCTTGGCGACCTTGTCATAGGCTTCACCGGCAGCATCGTCGACTGTGCGGCCGATGAGAGCGTAGTGCCAGGCGCCGTGGGCAGGACGGGCGAGATAGAGATGCGTGTGTCCACCTGAGACGACGAGGGCGAGAGCGGGCTCGTCGTCGAGATTCGAGCCGTTGGCTTTGCCGGTGGTGCTGCGCTCGTTGAGAAGGACGGCGTGGATGTGGCCCTCAAGATGGTTGACGGCGATGAGTGGGACGCTTTGCGCGTAAGCGAGAGCCTTCGCGTAGGTGATGCCGACGAGCAGGGCTCCGGCAAGGCCCGGGCCTGAGGTCACGGCGATGGCGTCGAGGTCGTTGAGCGATACGCCGGCCTGAACCAGGGCGGCGCGAACGACTGGAACAATGGCGCGAAGATGCTCTCGGGATGCAAGTTCAGGAACGACACCGCCATAGCGCGCGTGGGTGGCGATCTGCGAGGCAACTACAGACGAGAGCGTTCGGGAGCCGCGCTGAACAACGGCGGCGGCAGTCTCGTCGCAGGAAGATTCGATGGCTAGAATGAGGCCGTTGCCTGGCATATCTCCAGTTTATCGGTTGGAGTGGCGCGGGCGTCTCGCGCGAGGCGGTGGCCAGGAGCGAAAATAGACGCATACCATGACGCGAACGACTCGACAGTTTGAAGCGGCTCTAGGGATCGTGGCGAAGCTGCGTGCGGCCGGTTATGAGGCTTATCTCGCGGGTGGATGCGTGCGCGATCTTCTTTTGGGACGGGAGCCCAAGGATTACGACGTGGCGACAAGCGCAACGCCCGACGTGGTGCTTGGGATGTTTGAGAGGACGTTTGCGGTGGGAGCGCATTTTGGGGTGGTGCTGGTGGCCACCTGCGGTGGGGCAGACACCGCTGGCGCGGCAGAGAATGCTTTGGAGGATGAACGCTATTTTGCTACGGAGGTGGCGACATTCCGATCGGATGCGGCTTATTCGGATGGGCGGCATCCGGACGCGGTGCGTTATACGTTGAGCGCCGAGGAAGATGTGCAGCGAAGGGATTTCACGATCAACGGGTTGTTGCTGGAGCCACTGCGTGGTGGCGGGGCTTTGCAGGGGTTGATCCGTGACAGGAAGCGGATTCGGTCGGCAGTGCTGGACTTTGTAAGTGGGGTTGAGGACCTGGATGCCGGAATGGTGAGGGCGATTGGGCGCCCCGAAGATCGTTTTGAGGAAGACCATCTGAGGATGCTGCGGGGCGTGCGATTTGCGGCACGCTTTGGTTTTGAACTGGAGCCAGGAACCAAAGCGGCGGTACGGGCGCTGGCTTCGCGGACGAACGCAGTGAGCCGGGAGCGCGTACGAGACGAGCTGACAAAGATGCTGACCGAAGGGCACGCGCGCAGGGCCTTTGAACTGCTTGACGAAACTGGGCTGCTCGAGCATGTGTTGCCGGAAGTGGCGCGGATGAAGGGCGTGGAACAGCCACCGCAGTTTCATCCTGAAGGCGATGTCTGGGTGCATACGCTGGGTCTTCTGGAGCAACTGGAGCCAGGATGCCCGATGACACTGGCGTGGGGAGCGCTGCTGCACGATGTGGGCAAGCCGCCAACGTTTCGGCGGGCTCCGGACCGGATCAGATTTGACGGCCACGTGGATGTGGGCGTCGCGATGACCGCAGAGATTTGCCGGCGGTTTCGATTTTCGAATGAAGAGACGCGGCAAATTGTGGCGCTGGTTGAGAACCATATGCGGTTTATGGATACCGGGCGGATGAAGGCCTCTACACTGAAGAGATTTTTCAGGCTGGAGGGGTTTGAACAGCACCTGGCGTTGCATCGGATGGATTGCCTGGCGGGAAGCGGTTACCTGGAACACTGGGAGTTCGTGCGGGAGAGATGGCTGGCAATGCCTGAGGAGACGGTGAGGCCGAAGCCACTTATCACTGGGCGTGAATTGATTGCGGCGGGGTTTCAACCGGGCGCGGCGTTCAAGGAGATGCTGCGAATAGTGGAAGACGCGCAATTGGAAGGAACGATCGGGACTGCGGACGAGGCGCTGAAGCTGGTGAAGGAGAGGTTCCGCTGATGTTGTGAATAGCCGCGTGCGTTGTTCGGCGATGCGGGAGCCCTTGTAGTATTGCCTCGATGAAAATTCTGAATATTCATGGAAGCGGAATGGGAGTGTCGCGCAGGGAGTTCCTTCAAATCTCCAGCACAGGGACTGCGTTGCTGGGGGCCCAGCTTGCGCTTCCAAAACTTGTCAAGGCGGCGGAGGTTGCTGCGGATGCGCGGACGGCCGAAGAGCGGCTGTACGCGGCTTTACTCCAGACGTGGTGCGACGGATTGCTTGCCCGGCAAATCACAGAGTTTACCGATCCGCGCTTCCATGGCGGACTGCTTTGTCCAGCGTGCGGACTGATTCATGGCCGATGCGGGGACTCAGTGTATCCGCTGATGAGGATGGCGCACTCAACCGGTGATGAGAAATATCTGCGGGCAGCGCTGGCGGTGCATGAGTGGTCTGAGCGGACAGTGAGCCGCGCAGACGGGAGCTGGGTCAACGATGTTTCGCTAAGCCCATGGCAGGGCATCACGGTCTTTCATGCGATTGCGCTCGCCGAGGCGCTGGAACATCACGGATCGATTCTGGATGCGGAGATCCGGACGAGGTGGATCGAGCGGCTGGCGGGCGCGGCGAAGTTTCTGGATGGTTTTATCACCATCGAGACGGGGAATGTAAATTACCCGGTAACGGCCTCGTTGGCGTTTGTATTGTGCGGACGCGTACTCAAGGATGAGCACTACATTGAACGCGGACGTGAACTGGCGCATCAGGTGCTGGAACAAATGACGGCCGACGGATTCCTGTTTGGCGAGGGGCATCCGCTGCGAGGAGTGACAGCGAAGGGCTGCAGACCGGTGGATCTTGGCTACAACGTGGAGGAATCGCTGCCGGCGCTTGCGCTCTATAGCCAGCTCGACGGAAGACAGGGTGATGGAGGAGCGAGTGGTTGCCGCCATGAAGACTCATCTGGAGTTCATGCTGCCGAATGGGGCGTGGGACAACAGCTGGGGCACGCGCAATTACAAGTGGAGTTGGTGGGGTAGCAGGACGAGCGATGGTTGCCAGCCAGGACTTGTGCTGATGGCAAAATGGGATGCGACGGTTTCGCGAAGCGGCGAGGCGCAACACGGAACTGATGGCTGCGTGCACGCACGATGGGCTGCTCTACGGTGGGCCGGACTACTTTGCGCACGGCGATCCGGCATGCATTCATCACACATTTACTCATGCGAAGGCGCTGGCGACGGTGCTGGATCGTGGAAGTTTTGCAGCGGAGACGGGGAGCGCCGGTGAAACTGCCGCGCGATGAGGCTTACGGACTGAAGAGCTTTTCCGGTGATCGGGACGCGGCTGGCGGCGATAGGGCAGTGGCGCGCGACTGTAACTGAATACGACTGGGAATATGTGGAGGATGTGCAGGCGGGCAGTGGAGGCGACTCCGGCGGCGGACATGCGAGCGGGGGCGCTCTCTCGCAGTTGTACCACTGCGGACTTGGGCCGGTGCTGGTGGCGAGCATGACGAAATACGCGATGATCGAAATCTCGAATCAACAGGAGAACAGAGAAGGACCGCACATGACACTGACTCCGCGAATTGAATGCGCAGGGAAGGAAACGTTCACGAGCCTCGATGATTTAAAGGCGATTGTGACGGCTGCGGAGACGGGCAGTGCGCTCGTGTTTGAAGCGAAGGGGCAGATGTTGACGACGGGGCACAAGGCGGTTCCGGGAGAAGGGGTTGTTTATCGCCTGGTCTACAGGCTGAGTGATGCGGGCGTCGATGTGGTCGCGAGCGTGAGCGGCGAGGGCCCTGCTTCCTTTCGGTCGATTTTGCCGGTGATTGCCCGACAGGACGAAGCGGTGGAGCGGACGGACGCACAGACGGTTCGGATTGCGAAGTCTAAAGGAACAGTTACGGTTCGGACCGATGCTGCACACGGCTTTGAGAGCGTGCCGAAGGAGAGGACGTTCAACCTGGTGCCGGGGTTCGAAGCTGTTCCGCTTGTGGTGGTTCTGGAGGAAGGAATAGAGACACGGGTACGGATTGAGGCGGTAGTGAACGCGTAAGCGGAAACGGTGAGTTTCGGGCGAGAAACAAAGCTGCTGGTAGAGTGCTGGTAGGAGGCTACCGTGGATTCCCAATCGCATCGCCCGACATGGAAGACGCTGCTGGCCTTCGGGATTATTTATTTCGTGTGGGGATCGACGTTTCTTGCGATCCGCGTGGGAGTGGCGGAGGTTCCGCCGTTTCTGCTGGCGTCGATGCGGTTCTTGGCGGCGGGACTCGCACTTTATGGATGGATGCTCGCGCGCGGGGAACGCAGCCCGAGTTGGCGCGAGTGGCAGTCAGCAACGCTGCTGGCAGCGTTGATTTTTGTGGGTGACTACGGGCTTCTGTTCTGGGCAGAGCGGCGGGTGCCTTCAGGAGTGGCCGCTGTGATGATGGCCACGATTCCACTTTTCATGGCTCTTGCCGAGATTCTTCTTTTGCGAACGCAGAAGCTGACAGCGCGATTGGCGGTTGCGCTGCTTGCAGGTTTGGGCGGCGTGATCGTGCTGGTGAGCCCGGCAATGAAACTGGGCGGAGCACCTATTGACAGAGTAGGCGCGATAGCGCTGATTGCGGGGGCGATGAGTTGGTCTGTGGCGTCGGCATTGGCGCGGAAGCTGCCGCTTCCTTCGTCGAAAGCGATGAGTTCCGGAACCCAGATGCTGGCTGGGGGCGTGCTGCTGGGAATGGTTTCGGGAGTACTGGGTGAGTGGCGCGGTTTTCATCCAATGGATGTTTCAAGGGGCGCGTGGTTCGCATTGTTGTACCTGGTGGTTGCTGGATCGATTATCGGGTTCACCGCATATGTGTGGCTGCTGCATCATGAATCACCTACAAAGGTTGGAACGTATGCGTATGTGAATCCCGTTGTGGCGGTGCTTGTGGGCTACCTGCTTGGCGGCGAGGCGCTGGGGTTACGAACGCTTCTGGGAACGGCGTTTGTGCTATCGAGCGTTGTGGTGATTACCACGACGCGCGCGAAGAAGCCGATGGCGGAAGAAGCGGCATAGAAGGAGGCAGCGTTGCCCATGCATGCTGCCAGGACTGGGCGGCTATGCTGAAAGGAAACCATGAGTGACGCGCAGCGCCAGTTCGACGTGATTGTTCTCGGTGCTGGCGCAGCCGGTCTGATGTGCGCAGCCGTCGCGGGGCAGCGCGGTCGGCGTGTGGCACTGCTGGAGCACAATGGCCAGGTTGGACGGAAGATTCTTATTTCCGGCGGCGGGCGGTGTAATTTTACGAATCTGCACTGCGGGCCAGAGAACTTTATCTCAGACAATGTGCATTTTGCGAAGTCGGCTCTGGCGCTCTATGAGCCGCGGAACTTTATCGAACTGGTGGAGCGATACGGGATCCAATGGCACGAGAAGACGCTGGGGCAGCTGTTCTGCGATCACTCCGCGCGGTTGATTGTGGAGATGCTGGTGGCCGAGTGCACGCGGGGTGGCGTGGAGACGGTGCTAAACGCACACCGGATTGTTGTGGAGGGCGCAACCGGCGGTGGCTTTCGCGTGGCCTGCTCAGTGGGAGAGTTCAAGGCAGACGCACTGGTGGTGGCGACGGGCGGATTGTCGATTCCGAAGATGGGAGCGACGGGGATTGGATACGAGTTGGCGCGACAGTTCGGGTTGAAGGTGGTGGATCCGAGGCCTGCACTGGTGCCGCTGCTCTTGGGGGGCGAGGAGAATGCGTGGACTGAACTCGCGGGAGTTGCCACCGATGTGGTGGTGCGCACGGACGGAATTGCCCGGAAGGCGGAGTTCCGAGAAAAAATGCTGCTAACCCATCGCGGACTGAGCGGACCTGCGGTGCTGCAGGCTTCGTCGTACTGGAGAGCAGGCGACGAACTGCAGGTGGATTTTGCACCGGGTATCAAGGTTCTGAGGAAATTGATGGAACCAAGGGCGATCCGCGGAGAAGCGTCACTGCGGCAGGCGTTGCGTGAAGTGGTTCCGCAGCGGCTGGCGGGATTGCTGGCCGAGCAGTACGGTCCCGAGGGGTGGTCGAATGCGGCCCTGGAAGCATGCGAGCGAAGACTGCATGCATGGAAGTTTCATCCGACGGGTACGGAGGGATTTGAGAAGGCCGAAGTAACAGCGGGCGGCGTGGACACGTCGGGGCTGAAGGCGCGAACTATGGAGGCGCGGAGTGTTCCAGGATTGTTTTTTATCGGAGAGGCCGTGGATGTGACCGGATGGCTGGGAGGATTCAACTTTCAGTGGGCGTGGGCATCGGGCGTGGCGGCGGGTCGCGCGGTCTGAAGCGGGGGCGCGGTGACGGGAGGTTGTCAATGACAGCGGTGGGCTAATTGGCACCCAGATGAATGAAAATAAAGAAGAAGATACCGATAGGACATTTGCAGGGAATTTCAACGGGTTCCGGTAAGCTAAGAACATTCAAGCGAGATTGAGTCGAACGAGAGGAAGCCACCGAGGCTTTCTCTATTTTTTTGGAGTGCATGTTCGAGGGTTGTGTTGCGCTGTGAAGACGTACAGACCATGCGCACTGTTGCGTGGTACGGCCCGAACTTGAGTCCGGCAAAACAAAGAGAAGGAAGAGACAGCGATGAAGCTCATGAGAAACGAGTGGTTGCGCGTTGCATGCAGGCAGTTGAGACAGAACCTTATCGTGGTGGTCCTGACGGCAGTGGGATTGCTGGGAATGGCGCTGGCCAAGATGGCGCATGCGCAGGCAATGAGCACCACGACAGTCCAGGGGACTCTTTACTTGGCGAATGGACAGACCGGCTCGGGGACGCTGCAATTGAGTTGGCCGTCGTTTACGACGGCAGGCGGACAAGCAGTGGTGGCGGGCACCACCACCGTGGCAGTGGGCTCAGATGGATTTGTAAGCGTGAACCTGACTCCGAACTTGGGAGCGTCTCCGGCGGGGCTTTATTACACAGCGGTCTTCTACCTGAGCAACGGAACGACGACAACTCAGTACTGGGTGGTTCCCGCGGCGGCGCAGGCAACCCTGGCGCAGGTTCAGTCGCAGGTAATGCCGGCGGCGCAGGCCGTGCAGGCGGTAAGCAAGGCTTATGTGGATCAGGCGATTGCCGAGGCAGGACAGAGCCAATTGAGCGCATCAGGCGCGACATTGACGGGGCCGCTCTATCTGAATGCAGACCCGACACAGGCGATGCAGGCGGCAGATAAACACTATGTGGATGTCTCAGTAAGTCAGTCGAGCACGCAGCCGGGAACGACCGGGCAGATCGCCTATTACACGGGAACCGGTACCGCCATTGCGGGCGTGAACGCTGTTCCTGTCACTGCCGGGGGAACCGGCGCGGGAACCGCAGCGAGCGCATTGCAGAATCTGGGTGGCATCTCAGCGACGGCAGCAACTCAACAGACCATGGCAGGTGGATTGGCTATTGCGGGCCCTTTAGCAGCACAGTCAGTTGCGGCGAGCGTGAACTCCCAGCTGAATGTAATGGCCCCTCCCTTCAACGCCAAGGGCGATTGCGTGACGGATGACAGTGCGGCGATTCAGGCTGCTCTCAACGTGCAGAAGACGGGATCGACACAGATTACGGTGTACTTTCCTGCTCCCCCGGGCGGCTGCTATTTGACATCCACGCTGACAATGACCGGTGCATCCATGCAGGGGCAAGCGGGCGGCGGATTTGTGGGGCAACCGGGAGCGGGCGTAATCCTTCGGGGCAGGCCATCGCAGGACGTGCTTCATATTCCCGACCCTACGACGCCAGGCAGTGTTGGGCCACGCGCTGGCTGGGCGATCAAGGATATTGTCCTTTCGCCGGATGCCTCCGTCGATGCCACCTCCGGCTTCCCACACCGTTGGCCGGGAAAATGGGATCAGACGTGCAGCATGACCGCATCGAGCGCTGTATTGACCTGTACGAAGATGGAATTTAGTTGCGCAGACATTGGTCAGAATATTCTGGTCAAAGGGGCGGGAGCGGCAGGAGCTGATCTTTCAACCACAGTCGCAACCGTCTCGCCTTGCTGGCAGAACATCGCCTCCTCGGGACAGCCCAAGGTCACTCTGACAGCGGCGGCATCCACCAGCGTGACGAATCACTATGGATACATCACTCCCGCAGGTATCCCCGTGACACAGCACGTCGGCAACTGCGGAATCGGAATGGATAATTACGACGGCAACGCTTCCGATTGGGTGATGACGGGGAACACTTCGGGCTGGGCTCCCGTACTTTTGAACGTGACATTTGCTTCAGTTAATTCCGTAGGTGGAAATTTCAACAATGTATGTGGGATGTACATGGGTGCTACTTGGAATCCCTACCTGCTGGACGCGAAGAATCTGACTTTCTGGAACCTGACCTGGGGCGTGGTGGAAGGGATGCCCGACACGAACCCCAGCAACGCACCGGGCGTGGGGCAGGACTACCAGAAGTGGGATCACGGCATCATGCTTGCCACCTACCCGTGGATTTCGATCAACGACGGCGAGTTGACATGGGTCGATTACCAACTCAGGGCCAACAACGGACCGCAGATCCAGAAGTACAACGCGAACAATGAGCCGGGGCCAACTGGTTGGTATATCCACAATCCTGAGTTTGAAAGTTCCGGCGCTGGCATCGGCTATCGCATCGAAGGCTACGGCGGTGCGGGTTCAGGCATCATGCAGATCGAGCAGACCGAATTGAGTGCGGGCAAGACCACGTATCTCATGACCTCGAATGCGCGCTACCACAACAGTGGCGGCAGCATGGTCATCGGCGGCTCGAATAACTGGTTCGATAATGTGGGCACGGACAGCACGATTGTCAGCAACGTGGGGATGGACAACATCGTCGACGGCTCCTACGGCTCGACAAGCTCGACTATGTTTCCGACCACAGAGATGACGCAAACGCTCAACCGTGGGCGCCAGGCGTTTGGAACGCTGACGGCAGACTTCATTCGCAACGGCACTGCTCCTTATTACAGCGATCACGATCTGTGGATTTGGCCACAGGACTTCACCGACATCTACGGCTATGCATTCAATGTGGTACCAGACGCGAGCTCCTGGACGGGCAACTACGCGGCGATTCCGGTTGCAGGCTACGACCTGATGTATTTCAACAATATGTACATGTTGGGCAGAACCAATACGAATCAAATCTATGCAGGCTCGAACATTCCAGCGGGCAAGATTTCGGTTTATTTCTCATACAAGTGCCCGTCGATTACAACGTTCACGGCTACGGTCAGGGCCTACGGCGGAGGCACCACGGTTGGCGGTCCGACAGTCGAAAGCTGCACGACTTCGTACCAGACCGCTAGCATCGTCGCGGACTTCAGTTCCTACTTGAGTCAGGCTTTAGATCTGAATATCAGCGCCGGCGAAGTTGATATCGCATGGATGGCGATCAAGCCCCTGGGGGCCGCGACGTTCACCAGCGCGACGATTCCCGGTGCACCTTCGGGCAGCTACATCAGGGCGGACGGGACCGGATACGGAACCCCATCAAGCGGTGTGACGCAGATCAGCGCCGGCTCGAACGTAACCATCTCGCCCTCGAGCGGCCTGGGAAACGTGACGATCAACGCATCAGGTGGTCTGCCAGTTCGCGCGCTGCAGAACCAAGTCAACGATGTTTTCCAGCGTACCGGCGCTAATTTGGGCACGAGCTTCACGAACTACATCAACGGCTGGATCCCCAACAGCGGATCGTCGCACGGGACAGATACCAGCCCATCGCACCTTAATGTAGTCGCCTATACGGGACAAAACACAGTCGCTTCCCAGCGCTCGGAAGTAGTCATCAACTCGATCTCGGGAACGAGCGATTATATCGGCGCGGCCGTTTCGATCAGCGGGACCCCGGCGAGCTCCGTGAGTATGTATTCGTGCAACGAGGGAATCTCAGATGCACACCTGTACTTGAGCAAATACACGGGAATCAGCAACACCAGTCAAGGCACCGGGACGACCCTGGCAACGGCTGCGACTATTACTCCCGCAGTGGGCGACGACATCGTTCTTTCGCGCATCGGCAACACGCTTTACTGTTACAGGAATGGCGCTTTTGCGCTCGCCGGAAACGACGCAAGCCCTCTTCCCGCTGGCTATGCTGGAATGGATCAAGCTGGAGGGACCAATTCCATAAGCTCTTTCACATTCACCAATCCTGTTGCGGCTGCATCGTGCAATGTAAATATCGTGGCGGACGGCGACTCCATTACTTATGGTGACGGAATTCCGAGCCCCTACACTGACGCGATCTATACGACAGAGGGCACTGTCCCCTGCATAGCGAATCTCGGGGCATCCTATAAGGGCGTTGGGGCTGCAACGGCACTTCCGGGCAGCGGCGGGAATGTCGAATCGATGCTGACTACGGGTACGTCAGTGGTAGATCCGCTTTATGTCGGCGGCATCAAGAACATCGATGTGATCTGGGGCTGCACAAATGACATAGCCCTTGATAGCCGGACTCCTGCTCAGTGCACCGCTGACCTGACCAGTTACATAGCTGCGCGACATGCGGCAGGCTGGAAGGTCGTTCTGGTCCAAGCGCTTTCGCGTGGAACCAACGATACATTGATGCAGTACCTGAACAGCCTGACGGCATCTGGAACAGGGGCCGACGAGGTTGTCACTCTGAATCATGCTCTGACGGGGACGGGGGCGTATGCAAACCTAACTTTCTTCCAAAACAATCAGGTGCATCCAACGCAATTTGCGCAGTCAAGTCTGATTGCACCTGCGATTAGCGCAGGGATCAATGCGTTGCGATGAGGCGACCCCTTCTCATGCCGGCCCTCTGCCTGCCGGATTTCCATGACGCCGCCTCAGCGTGCTTCTTCAGTCCGATGAGCGATCAGATCATCACTCAAGCGATTACCTGATTTATGGAGGGGAGTGGGGCGTGGAATCGATGGTAGAAAGCATTTCAGCGGAAGGGTTGGAACTCAACCTGGAACGCCTGGACCACAAGGAGCTAGAAAAGTACGGACAGATTTTGGATAGCCGTCCCTCGCCGTTGGGGGGATGTACCGTGGGCATGGCGCTTGCCGAGAAACTGCTGCTAGTGAGAACACGCGAAGGCTGGACAGCACCGCTCAAGGCAAACGAAACACAGCAGACCTTCGAGCGGCAGCGGGGAAAACGGAACATCGTTCTGAAGGCGCGCCAGATGGGGCTGACAACATGGACGGCCGCGCGCTTCTTTCTGAAGACCATCACGCAGCCGGGAACGCTGACGCTTGAAGTGGCGCACACGCAGGAGGCGGCAGAAGAGATCTTCAGGATCGTGCACCGCTTTCTGGGCTGGCTTCCTGAGGAATTGCGGCGAGGACCACTACGGACGTCGAGGGCCAACGTGCGGCAGCTGGTTTTTCCAGAGCTTGATGCGCAGTACCGGGTAGTGAGTGCGGGGGACCGAAATGCAGGACGGGGATTGACGGTTCAGAATCTGCATTGTTCGGAGTTGGCGCGCTGGCCTGGCGATCCGGCTGAGACTTTGGCGGGGTTACGGGCGGCAATGGCGCCAGGGGCAGAGCTTGTTTTGGAATCGACGCCGGATGGCGTGGGAGGATGCTTCCACGAAGAATGGCTGAAGGCAGACGAAGCGGCCATGGTGCGGCATTTCTTTCCGTGGTGGATGGAACCGCGCTACCGGGCCGCGGCAGTAGACGAGAGTCGACTGACTGACGAAGAAAGCGAGCTGCGGAAACAGCACGGCCTCGACCTGAGACAAATTGGATTCCGGAGGCAAATACGGGCGAACTTTCGGGGGCTTGCGCGGCAAGAGTATGCGGAGGATGAGGAGAGCTGTTTCAGAGCCAGCGGAGATTCAGTGTTTGAGATGGAAGCAATCGAACGACGACTGGAGACGGCACCGGAGCCACAGGAGCGGAGACACAATGGAGCACTTGAGATTTGGCTACCGCCGATCTTCGGGAAAGATTACTTGATTGCGGTAGATCCAGCAGGCGGAGGAAGCGAGGGCGACTATTCGGCAGCCCAGGTGGTGGAGATGGAAACGGGCATGCAGTGTGCGGAGTTCGCCGAGCACCTGAGCGGATTGGAGCTGGCTCGGTTTGTCGCGAGGCTAGCCAGCGAATATAACCGCGCGATGCTAGTGGTGGAACGGAATAATCACGGAAGCGGAGTGCTTGCGCACCTGGAGACAGGATGCAAGGAGGCCCGGGTTTACAGCCAAAACGGGCAGGCCGGTTGGCTGACCACATCCCTAAGCAGGCCGGCAATGCTGGGGCGCCTGGAAGCGGCGTTGTCCGAGTCTCCGCTATGCTTCATGAGCCGGCGGCTCCTGGGGGAATGCAGAAGTTTTGTGCGGCTGCCCAACGGGAAAACCGGGGCGCGCGCGGGAACGCATGACGACCGGGTGATGGCCATGGCGATCGGACTGGCGGCGCGGGCGGAGATGCTGGGCAAGGACAGGAATGGAACAACAGCTCACCATTGCGCGTAAAATTCAAAGAAGAATCGTGACACAAGGCGGGAGTGGCTTGGCAGTTCTGGCGGTGCAGCAGATCCGGCGTATGCGAGGCGGGGCGCAGGGCCAGTTAATGCTGGGCGCAGACGGTCACGTTTACGTCGTGAAGTTTCAGAACAATCCGCAACACATGCGGGTATTGGCGAATGAATTTCTGGCATCTCGCCTGGCAGTGGCGACAGGGCTGACTGCGCCCGACGTAGAACTGGTGGAAGTATCGAGTTGGCTGGTGGAGAACACGCCGGAGTTGGAGATCGACCTTGGCCGAATCAAAGTAAAGTGCCAGCCAGGTCTGCAGTTCGGGTCGCGTTTTGTGGGAGGGCTGATGCCGGGCCAAGTAGTAGACTTCCTACCCGAAGAGCAACTGGTTGAGCTAAAGAACGTGGGAGAGTTTGCCGGGATCTTGGCTCTGGACAAATGGACCGGAAATGCAAATGGTCGGCAAGCGGTGTTCACGCGCAAGCAGCGGGAACGGCGGTACAAAGCTGTCTTTATCGACTTCGGGTATTGCTTCCACGCCGGGGAGTGGCGCTTTGAAGATGCACCGCTGCGCGGAGTGTATTACCGCAACGACGTCTACCGTGAGATTACCGGATGGGAATCGTTTGAGCCGTGGCTGAGCCGCCTGGAGACGATGCCGGCAGAGACGGTTTGGGCAGCAGCGAACGAAGTACCTCCGGAATGGTACGGAGGCGACCTGAGCGAGATGGAAGCGCTGGTGGAAAAGCTGCTGGCAAGAAGGAGCCGGATCCGGGAGTTGGTAGAGGGATTCGGGAAATCGGATCGAAGGCCATTTCCAAAATGGGGCGGGGCGGAGAAAAAAGCGGAAGGGGAATGGAAGGAGAGATGGGGCGGGCTTAGCATTGGAAAGGTGAATTAGGGGTGAAAGACGATTTGCGTGAGGGGAAGGTTGGACGTCAGGTGTGAACTCTGGATTGGACGTCAGTTGTGGGAAGGAAGGAATGAGACGCTGAGGCGATGAGCGGCGGAAACCCAAGACGGGCATGCGAATTTCACCTGCTGCGGTATGTACCGGACGCTGTAAGGAATGAGTATGTGCATATCGGGGTGATCCTGCGCGAGCAGGGCAGCCGCGAGGGCGCCGAGGTGCGCTTTACGCGTGACTGGCGGAGGGTTCGCTGCCTTGATCCGGAGGCGGACACTGCTTTGCTGGAAGGGATGGAAAGCGAACTGCGCAGACGGTTCGCTGCCGAGCCGGACGGAAACCTGATGCGGTTGCTGAGCGAGGCCCTCTCGTTGAACGTGCAGATGACAGATCCCAAAGCCTACCTGGCAGAGAGCATCCCTGCAGGAATGGAGGAACTGATGCGCCTGTACGTAGAACCCCCGCCGCGCGAGCGCGTTCCGAGATTGAGCGGGAGAGCGGCAATCCAAGCGCGGATGCGGACGGAGTTTGAGCGTGCCGGCGTGTGGGATCTGCTGCGGAAGAGGATTGCCGCATCGCTCTACACGCGGCCGGGAGATCCGCTTAGGATCGATGCTGGATACCGGCCGAATGGAATCGTGCGCATGTTTCATGCAGTGAGCCTGGAGCCGGGCGTGGAGATGGCCAAGGTGCTGGCGTTCTCCGCAGCTGGCTTGCGCGCCGGAGTGGAGCGCGTAGAAAAGGCAGAGCTGGAGTTGACGGCGGTGATTGAACCCGCGGCGAGGCTGGGAGCGACCGACGAGGAACCGGAGCGGCTGGCGCTGTACCGGTTTGGTGTGGAGACGATGGAAGAAAACCAGATTAGAGTGCTGACCACCTCTGATATGGACCGAGTGGCTGAAACGGCACGCCGCGAGTTGAGGATTTGAAAACTGGATTGAAAGTTCATGGATTCTTGATTTCACTGAATCCCTTTTCGAGCGGATAGATGCGAAGAAGTGAGTTGAAGAAAGTTTGGTCGGGTTTGCAGATAATTTCTGGTGTTTGGGGTAGGATGAATTTGTTAGTGGGAATCAACGGCGAGTTACCTGCTGCGACGAGTTTGTAGCCAGGAACAATTTGCCGGGTGATTGAACAGAAGAAGGCATGACCCCCTCAGGGGTTGTGCCTTTTGTTTTGCAAAAAAGGAAGGTGCATGTGAAGGTTGGCGAACAGTTGCGAGAGATCTGGCGGCAGGCGACCGGCGGCGGCACAATGACGAACGGAGCGGCGAGCGCGGCGAATGCCGATGCGGAGCGCAGGACACTTGCGCTGCCTTCAATCCTGAGCCCGATCCAGTTTCCGGGGCGGCATTTGCCCAAGCCCACTCCTGCCAATCTTCGCCGGTTTGCGGAGACGCCGGTGGTGCGGCGCGCGATCAACGTGATCAAAGACCGGATTGCGGCCATGGACTGGCAGGTGCGGGTGCGTCGCGGAGTGAATGCGAGTGAAGTGCCGTTTGCAGTGAAAAAACTGCGAGCGCTGCGGCGAACGCTGGAAGAGCCAAATGCTGTTGACAGTTTCAGGACTCTGATCGAACAGGCGATCGAAGACGCACTGACGGGTGGCTTTGGGGCGATCGAGATGGAGCCGACGGGCGATGACGAACGTCCGGCGATGATGTGGGCGGTCGATGGAGCATCGATCCGCATCAACGCCCGCTGGGATGGCCTGGAGGAGACGCCAAGATATGCGCAGGCGCTTCCAGGACAACTGGAATCAAGCGCAGTGGAGTTGTTAGACAACCAGTTGATGTACATCAGGATGAATCCACGCAGCTTTACACCGTTTGGTCTGGGTCCGCTGGAGGTAGCGTTCGAGACGGTGAACCAGTTCCTGAGCGCACACCGTTTTGCCGGCAAGCTGGCAGCCAATTCAGTGGCCCAATATGCGCTCTGGCTGAACGAGGCGACGCCAGCGCAGCATGACCGACTGATCCGCTGGTGGCAGGACGAGATTGAGGGAACGGGAAGGGTTCCTTTGATCTCGACTGAGCAGAAGCCGGAGGTTCTTCGATTTGCGCAGGGAACAGATGCGGATCTGCGGCTGGCCTGGCAGGAGTTTTTGATCCGCATGGTTGCCAATGCGTTTGGTCTGCCGCCATTGATGCTGGGGCTTGAGGCGGACGTGAACCGGTCAACAGCATCGGAGATGGCCGATGAAGCATTTCGCGGCGCGATCTCGCCGCTTGCGATGTTGCTGGCCGGGCATCTTACGCGAGACCTGCTTGCGAAGTGCATCGGATGGCGGGAGTTCGAGTTCGTCTTCAACGAGTTGAGTGCGCGGGATGAAGAAACCGAGTTGGCGGTTCAGGTGCAGTTGTTGCAGGCCGGCGTGCTGACCGTGAATGAGGTGCGGGCGATGCGGGGATTGGCACCACTTGGACAGGATGGAGTGGTGCAGTTGGTCGGCGAGGGGACGGACCAGGCGGGTTGACGAATCGAGGCCAGACAAAGAGCGGCTGGTTGGGCAAGCAAAAACAGATGGGTGGAGAGCGCATGCGATTGGAAGCGATGGCGGTAAAGATTCCTCCAGTGGACGGACACCCAAACCGGGTGGCGTTTGAAGGAGTATTGACGGTGGTGAATGCAGCCAGTGACAAGGCTCCAGCTGGAGCGCGTGGACATCGAGTGATGTTGACACGAGAGGCAGCGGAAAAGGCGCTTCCGTCTTTGCTGGGTATGGCGGTCGATTACCGGCCCGGTTGGGACGGGCACGACGCGCGGCGCAAAATCGGACTGCTGACCGAAGCGAATCTGATCGGACAGCAGCTCGTCGTGAGTGGCTACCTTTATGCGCGAGATTTTCCCGAGGTAGCGAAGCAAATACTGGCACACGCACCTGAGGCGTTGGGCATGAGTTACGAATTGGCCGATGCACGCGTGGAAGATATGCGTGCCGAGGTGTGGAAGTTGACCCGCGTAACCTTTACGGGGGCTGCGATCCTGCTTAGGGAAAAGGCGGCCTACAGGGCAACCAGTTTCCGCATGGCAAGTTAGGCCTCCGATCAAAGGGGTGTGCTGGCGGCCTTAAAGTAGTGACGGTTCCGCGTGGCGGAGCCTTTTTTTTGCGCCTTCATCAACCGGGCGCGAGCATTTACTGACGACAAGAGAGGAGCAGCATGGAAAAGGAAGAGCAAGTGATTGTTGAACGGCTGGAAGCAGCAGCTACGTTGCTGGAGAAGGCGCTGAGCTGGCTTGAAGAGCGGCAGGGCGCGCTGTCGGGCGAGGTGGAGAGGATCTCGGCCACGGTCGAGCAGAGCCGGCGGGAGACTGAGCTGTCCGAGAGGCTTTCGGCCGCCGAGCGGGAACTTGCGGAGGTAAAGGCAGTGGGAACCGGCTCAGCTCTGAATCCACTGCGCAGGACTGTGCCGGCAGCCACCACGGAGATGTTGGCCAAGCACGGAATCGGTGAAGGTCCGGTGGATGTGCACACTCTAGACGCGGCACTTGCCGGCTTGAGCCTGGAGCAGCGCATTGCGGTGAAAAGCCAACTTTTGCGGGCAGGGGCCATTGCCTGAAGACAGTTTCCACCTTCCAGCAATCAGCTTCCAGCTGGAAGCTCACGGGGGCCAGGCCCACTGGAGTTTACGGAAGGCCGGGTTCCCGGGGCGGGGGATCAATTCGAACAGTGAAATTCGGAAGGTGCCCTGCGGAATTTGAAATCAAAACACCGCTCGGACGGGTGCGCAAGGTGCTGGAAGCCAAGAGCAAGCCGCAACCGTTGAGCAACGACTGGCCCCATGGAAGGGGCGGAAAGAGCCTATGAACGCGACCTTTGCAGACATACACGCAGCAGCGGATTTTATCGGGCCAGGCGCCATTGAGGTTCCGCTATATCAGACCGAGATTTTTGACATTTGCCGCCGTTCCAGCCCTTTTGGGCAGCGCGTCAAGCAGGTTCCGGCGACCGGACACCCGTCGCGGTTCTTCGAAGAGACGGCACTGCCGAATCCGGGCGCAGCGGGATTCGTCAATCCGCGCAGCATCGTCGCCCCGGTTGTGAGCCCGACGCGCGTTGAACGGAGCGTGCCGCTGAAGGCGATCGTCTCGCAGATCAACTACAACCTGTTCGATATCGAACTGGGCGACCAGCAGAAGCAGTTCGCTTACCTGCAGGCCAAGGACCTGGTGGACACGGTGAATGGCGTGATGGTAGCCCACGACGTGGCTCTATGGAACGGCAATGACACCAGCCTGAGCTCGCCGACAACTACGCAGTACATGGGCGTGATTCCGCAGATCGTTGCCGGTGGCAACACTGTCACGATCGGCACCTCGGCTTCGATCGTGGATGGAATCAAGTCTGCTGTGGCGCAGATGGTTGCGAACAACGGGTTCCATGTCCGTCCAACCGCGATTTATGCGAACCCGGTATTGCTGGACTTGATCGACCGCGAGATGAAGAGCGAGTTCAACGTTGTTCTCAACACGGACAACATCACTGGCGGAATCCGAGTGAAGATGCTGTCGACGCAAGCAGGCGATCTGCCTTTGATTCCCGACTGGAGCCTGAGCTACACGGGCACACCGGGATCCGGAACTGCAGTACTGCCCGCTTACATCGTGACCGAGGATCTGATCGAGTACCACTGGCTTGGCGATCCGGCTCCTCGCATTTTCCAGCTGGGACTGCCGGGTTCACTGGCTTACCAGTATGTTGCCGTCAAGTTTGGTGCACCCGTTGTGAAGGGCGCCAACTACGCACACTACCAGGTGCTGGTGGATCGTTAATCAACGAGCCTGCCCCGCAGTAGCTTTAGGGCCACCGCGGGGCAGGCGGAGTGGTCAAGCGACAGGTCGGCACTCCGGAGAATGAGCAGGGTGAGGCTGACCGGATGCAAAACCGGGCGAGCGGGGGCGATTCAACAGTGGCTCCCGCCAGTCCGTCCAGGAAGATTGAAATCCGGGACGATAAAAAGGGAAGGATGAAGTATGGCATATCTGCAGCCAGCCGATTACCCGAACTATGGATTGCCGACTGGGACGACCGCGGATTGGATTACATCCGCAACGGCATTGATCAACAGCTACTGCAGGCGGCCGGACCTGAATGTGATTCAGTACACGGAGCGACTGCGCCTAACCAGCGGAGCGCAGACGGCACGGCTGAGCTTTCTGCCCCTGGCACCTCTGGGCACTGCTTCGACGCCGCTGGTGAGCATTGAAGGCCGGTACGGGCGACCACGGCGAGGCGAAATCTCGAACGAGCCGTTGATGGAAATTGCGTGGGCATTTTCTCTGCCTGGCCAGTGGACCGCACTGGACCCAAGCTCTGTTGATTATGACCCAAATACGGGAGAGCTGACTCTGCCCTGGAATGTGATGGGGTTACCTTACAACGAGATCAGCGTTACGTACACGGCAGGCCTGGCGACGATCGGAGACGATGTGAAGTCAGCTTGCGCTCAGATTGTGCGCAACGCACAGTCGACGCCGGCATTGAATGCCAGCAAGACCAAGATTGACACGATGCAGATGCAGTACTTCTCAAGTTCGCTGGTGGACGAAACAGTGCAGGCGTGGCTGCGTCCATACGTGGCGAACAGGCTGGGGTGAGCGATGAGCGATACGGCGCCGCGCAATCCGGTTGGAGCTCCGCAGATGCTGGCCGACGCCCTGCTGCGCAGCGTGGCAGGAACGACTGCACTTTTGAGAGTAACGGGCGCGAATGCAGATACCAACATGTCGGAAGTGGGGCTCGTGGCCACGACGTTCACCGAAATTGTCGTGAGCCCAGTAGTAATGCGTAAGTTGCGCCCGACGTGGCAGGAGAGCGGGGAGTCGAAGTGGGAGTTGCTTGTATCGGCAACCAGCATAGAACAGCAAGTGAGCTCAATGGAATTGCCGTCTGCACAGTCTCTGTTCTCGATGACTCTGACAGTAACCGTGGCAGGACAGGATTACCTGATCGATTCGATAGCCGCAAATGAGGCATTCGGGCAGGCGTATCTCTATCGCCTTCTCTTGCGTGAGGCTCGGCAGCAAGCGATCTGATCGCTACGAATGTTCGTTCACCAATGCCTGTCCGAAGACTGGCGGTCGGATTCATGCCGATTCATTTAGTGCCTGCTCGAGAAAGAAACCATGTGAGTGCGAGCATCCAGATTACTGCGTGCCCGCGCAGTGCTTGAGGAGTTGTATTGCATGCAGAATGCGAAAGATTCGTTTTATATGGCGCTGCGCAGCCGACTGACGACAATCAATCCAGAACGAATAGTTCTGCTGCGCGGTACAGTTCGACCTGGGATTTTCGTGGAAGAGGCAGAAGCGCCCGTTAACCAGTTTCCAAATGACGTGTTTGTTCTTCGTTGGCTTGGCCTGGGGGTGGATATGAACCTTGACTCAACGATGGCGGCCGAGGAGTGCGAGATCCTATACCAAAGTTGCGGGACTCAGAGTTTTGGCGGATTGGATCGCGGACGTTCCCTTAGCGAAATGGACGAGGAGCTAGTGGCAATGCTCGCTCCGTTTTACACACCCAAAGTCAATTACTCATCGACGCCGCCGGCCGCGATGTTGACCCAGGTGTTCTGGGACGAACCGACATTTACACCGGTCACGGTGCAGCGGGACCGCTTGAGCAGGTCAGCGAAGGTGATGGTTTACAGCTACCAGGAGCAGGGGGAGTGATGGCAAACAATTGGTTTTCAGCTCCTGCGCCTGTGGCGCGGCGGATTCGCGGATACTTTGCACCAGTGAATCGCGCGAGCACAGGCGCCGATTCTGTTTGACCCGGCAGAGCAAGGACGATTCAATCTGGATACTCCGCCTGCGCCATGGATCAGCCTGGGGTGTATCCAGGAATTCTTGCGAAAGCCAACAAGCAAGTCGTCGCCGCTTTTGACGGGCATTCCAGCGGCACCTCTGGAACAGGTCAGGGAGACTCTCGGAGCGCAAGTCAGCCTACAGTTTTTAAGCTGGACCAAGTTGACCATGGCGCTGGCAACTGGATCGCAACACATGAATCTGCTGGCAGCAGCGAGCGGTGCCGCTCCGTCCGCCGATGGGGCACAGGCAGCAGCGGCAGTTTCTCCGCAAAGCGGATCGACCGCGACATCCATCGTGCTGGCGAGCGCTGATGCAGCACGATTTACGCCAGGCTCTATGGTTGCGCTCGATGTGGACTACACAGGACAAACGGGTTTTGTGGGTACACCGGTTGCGGGCGCGTTTGTGCGGCAAGCCCTGACCGATGTGGACTACATTCGGCGGATCACCTTCAATGTTGCACTGGTGTCTCAGGTGAGCCAAGCTGGGCTAACCTTGGCCGAGCCATTACCCGGCGGCGCACCGTCATTGGGGGCGAAGCTGCAGGAAGTGACTGGGTTTGTGGATCGAGAAGGTGGCAGTTTTTACCAGGAGTGGTCCGGGCTGTTTGTCCTGCAGTGTAGCCAGGGGGAACGGATCTTCTATCACTACCCACGACTTCAAACAGCGATCGGTGCAGAGGAATCTGTCATCCCGATCGATGCAAAGAACAAGAATGGACAATCCAAAGTGCTGCTCAATGGGCATTTTTTGGCGATGCCTGTTACCGATCCATTGGACGGTGAACGGGTGGTGTGCTACCGCAGTTTTCTGCCCGCGGCCAATGCGCTTGTTTAGCCCAGAATATGCGATGAGTTATTCAGTTAGAGAGTATTCATGAAGATCACGATCCAAGGACTGGACTATACAACCGCACTCGACGGAGCTCACCCGCTGACAATTGAGCGTAAGTTGAATGAGCCTTCAATATGTCAGATATGGCTCTGCCTTCCTGCCAACCGAAGCGTCGCTACACCTTCCCGCAACCAATCCGTGGCCGTAACTGGTGACGACGGCACGCGCTATTTCACTGGCTACATTGCGGTAAGTCCTCTTCCTGAGTACGCGGGAATGGGACTCGAAGGCCCCCGCTACCGGACAGCGATTCAGGCCATGAGTGATGAGTTCTTGCTCGACCAGTTGCTTTTGCCGCCAAGTACTGGGGCAACAGGAGAGACCGCAGGGGCCCTGGTGACTTCGTTGGTAACGCACAGCGGATCAAAAGCACTGTCGACGCAGGGACTTTCGCTTGGGGCAACAGTGAGCCAATTTGTTCCAACCCCTGGTTCCACATGGAGCAAGAGCGCCGGACAGGTTGCAAGCCAATCACGTGCTGCGTATCGCGCATTGAATGGAGCGGTCACGCTGTCTCCTGTGCAATCGACGGTGCACCCACTCAATGAGAGTGACGGCAGCCTGAGTCTGGCGAATCTGGCACTGACCGCAAGCGTAAAGCGCTCAGTGACAAACGACGTAACTGTTTGCGGAGAGCAGGAGCCGGTTGCCTATGTGACCGAGTATTTTCAGGGCGACGGTCTGACAACCCAGTTTTATCTATCCGAAGACCCTTATTTCCCCGCTGCATCGAAGACGACGCTTGTCAGCGAACTCTTCAACGAACCGGAGATCGATCAGCGCACCTGGGGTAATACCGGGGGGCAAGGCCATTTATCCCTTGGACCTGGCGGCTTGGCGATGGGCGGCGGTAACGGGATCGATGGACAGACAGTGCTTAGCTGGCTTGACCCCGTGGAGATGGGTGGGACACTGCTGCTTGAGGCAGTAGGCGTAACTCTCTCTCCAGGCAGCGTCGGCTTTCTGGCAGGCTTGTTTACCGGGGGGATGGGATCGGCCTGTTGCACGGCGGGCTTTCAAGTGTGCGCGCAACAAGGAACTGGCGCCGTTAGTCTGCAGCCATTCATTCAGGGAATTCCTGCAGGTACGACGATCGCAATTAACCCAGCCAATCAGTACACGCTTCGCATAAGAGCTCATTGCCCGGAAGACCTCAGGGCACTGGCGATTTATCGGTCCTGCGGAGATAACGGTCAGATCTCAGCGGGCGGTGAATGGAATTTGTGTCCAGGTAAGCTGCATCTTGAGGTCCAGGAATTTGTAAACGGAGTGGGTGCAATTCCAGTAGTTCTTTACGACGGCTCAATCGCGAACATGCCTGGGGCGTGCACAGTTGTGGCTGCAAGCAGCCTGAATCTTACAGGAAGCATGCGCGCATTGAATTTAACGAATCTTGGCTCTGGTTGGGTGGTGTGCACGCCGCCGAACGGCGCCCCTTGTACACGCCGGCTTGGGACAACGGCTGAAGCTGGCGAGTGCCATCTGGAGCGTACAGGAAAGGTTGTGTTCTACATGGGATTTGCGCCCGTGGCGGGAGAACAGATCGCGGTCACCTACCGGACGGTTGGCAGAGCTGTCGGTCGCCAGGTGAATGCGGTGAGCCAGCAGGCACTGTCGGACGCAGGGTTGCCGCATGTGGCGTCCTGGTTAGGTTCAGTCATTGACCCGCCTGCGCGTTGCTCTGCCGACTGTCGCAATGCGGCGCTGATGATTGAGCAGGCCGCAGCGGGTGTCAGCGCACTGTGGAGCGGGAATTACACAGCATCGCGGGCTAGCTTTTCTGCTGATGTGTGGCCGGGCGACGCGCTGCTTCTGAACGCACCATCCGCCGGCCTGAACGCTCAAGTCGTGGTTCGCACAGTAAAGGTGAGTTACAGTGCGAGTTGCCCGGACCTGGTGGAATATGCGATTGCGTTTGCCAACGACTGGGCAGAGGATCTCGCCATCAAGACCAGCGCAACGGTTCCAGAAGATACGTGGTTACCGGCGCCAATTGCTCCAACCGTGCTTGCCAATTTGAACGGCTTGACGGTAACAACAATGAATGGAAGCACAGTTGGGATCAGCATGGGAACAACGCCTCCGAGCGGCGGTGGTTTTGAAATTCGAACGCGGGACTTTGCCTTTATGCCGGGAGAGGATCCTGGGCTGGTGGCGCGCACGAATTTGCCAAATATAACATTCGCGAGAGAGTCGGCCAACGACCGCTTCTATATAAGGATGTATGACGGCTCGACACCGCCTAATTACTCGGAGTTTTCAACGGCGTTGTTCATCAACTTGCCGATGGGTTCATAGGCTGCAATTTTTCACGGGCAAATGGACAGATGGAGTCCTGCGGATGCGGATGATGAATGAATTCGAAGCACAGGTGCTCAGCGATTTGAGCGTATTGAAGACGCAGATGACCGGCTTAATGGGCGACGGCAATGGCGGCCGGATCGCGGACCTCGAGCGGCGCCTGGAGCGCCACGAGCAGAATTGGCAACGAGCCAAAGGTTTTTTGGCGGCAGCAAGCGTGGTGATTGCGGTCATTGAGGTAGCTCTCGAAACCTGGCATCGTCACTGACGGCTCAGGCCGCCTCGTATAATCAGCCCTATGAGTGAAAAGCCGTTAGTGGGCGTAGTGATGGGCAGCAAGAGTGACTACGAGGTGCTCTCGGCCGCAGTAGAAATCCTGCACCTCCTGAGTATTCCGTGCGAGGCAAAGATCGTGAGCGCACATCGGACCCCGGATTGGCTATTCGAGTACGCCGAAAAGGCCCGGGAACGGGGACTGCGCGTGATCATTGCCGGAGCCGGCGGCGCGGCGCATCTGCCCGGCATGTTGGCGGCCAAGACGTTGGTTCCAGTTCTTGGAGTCCCTGTGGCAGCGACACAACTGAACGGAATGGATTCACTTCTGTCGATCGTCCAGATGCCCAAGGGCGTGCCCGTTGGAACGCTGGCCATTGGCAAAGCAGGAGCAGCCAATGCGGCGTTGCTCGCTGCGGAAATTCTGGCTGGAACCGATGCCGCACTCTGGGAGCGGCTTTCGGCCTGGCGTTCAGCTCGCACGCAGGAAGTGCTGGGTGAAAAACTTTCTGAGGAGCAGCCGGGTTGAGCGGCGTCCCCGAATCAATGCAGGAAAAAACGCGTTCAATCATCCAGCCGGGAGGACTCCTGGCGATTCTGGGCGGCGGGCAGTTGGGGCGTATGACAGCCATGGCCGCGCGCACCATGGGCTATCACGTTCGGGTCATGGACCCTGAACAAAACTGTCCTGCGAGCTACGTCGTGGACGAGTCGATCGTTGGACGATGGGACGATGTTGAAGCGGCGCGACGGTTGGCTTCAGGTGCGGACGTCGTCACGCTCGAAATTGAACAGATCGGTGTGAACGCACTCGAGGAAGTTGCCCGCATTGCGCCGCTGCGGCCGGGCGTAGAACCGATTCGCATCATTCAGGACAAGACCCTCCAAAAAGGATGGCTCGCGGAAGCAGGATTTCCAGTCGGGCCGTTTCGCGTGGTCCACAATGAGGCGGAATTGCAGGAGGCCGTTGCGGCGCTGGACGGACGCGTGTTCCTGAAGATCGGTCGCGGCGGCTACGACGGGCGTGGCCAGGCACGCATTGGCCTCGACTCAGTAGCTACTGAACAGTCGGTTGCTGCCGCATGGCAGAGTATCGGTGCCCGGCCCGCAGTGGCCGAACAGGCGCTCGATCTGGATTTTGAAATTAGCGTAATGGCTGCGCGCAATCCTTCTGGCGAGGTGCGCAGTTACCCGGCCGCGCGCAATCACCATGACAATCAGATCCTGTCGTGGAGCGTGCTGCCCGCCGGCATTCCTGCGGAGCTTGAACTACGCGCCGAAGCACTGGCAGCAGCCATCATTGCAAAGCTTGGCCTTGAGGGATTGCTCTGTGTGGAGCTTTTCGTTACCCGGCAGGGTGAGCTGTTCGTCAATGAACTTGCGCCGAGGCCGCATAACAGCTATCACCAGAGCGAGCGCGGGTGCGCCACAAGCCAGTTTGAGCAAATGGTGCGTGCTGTCTGCAATCTTCCGCTTGGATCAACCGAGCTGTTCACGCCCGCCGCCATCGTCAATCTGCTTGGCGAAGTCTGGCTCAATGGCGAGCCGGACTTTGCCGCCGCGCTTGCAGTGCCCGGCGTGCGCCTGCACCTCTATGAGAAGCACACTCCACGTGCGGGCAGAAAAATGGGGCATTTATCTGCAATTGGAAAAACAGCTGAAGAGGCACTAGGCAGGGTTCTGGAAGCAAAGCGGCTACTTTAGCGCGAAGAACTCAGCCGATAAAGTACATGTCGTCGAAGCGGATGGCCCTCAGGCAGCCTGGGATGATCAAAATCATCCGCAGGATTGTGAGTCATCCCGATCTTTTCCATCACACGGCGTGAGCGTAAATTAGCCGGCACGGTAAACGATACAACTTGATCGATTCCAAGCGTCTCGAAGCCTTGGCGAAGCGCAGCGCGTGCTCCTTCGCAGGCAAGACCGCGGCCCCACTGATCCGCAGCAAGACGCCAACCGATTTCCACGGCCGGCATGAAGTGCGCATCGAAGGACGGAATGAAGAGCCCTACGAAACCGATCAGAGATCTGCTCTCAAACAATTCAATCGCGAATGGGCCAAAGCCGTTGGCATTGAAATGATCTTCGATACGCGCGATCAGAGCATCAGATTCTTCTGGGGACAACCGCGTGGGCATGAATTCCATCACGCGCGGATCCGCATTGATCTTGCTGAACGGCAGGCGATCTTCATCGCGCCATCGCCTCAGCAGAAGCCGCTCTGTGAGAATCGTCTGACTCATGTATAAGGCCCCAGAATCGCCTTTGAGAATGCGCCGAAAACAGCTCTTACTGCTGTTCCCCTTTTTCCCAACGCTTGGGCCGGCGGTTCTGTTGCAAGATTCTCTTCCTCAACCGCAGCGACTTGGGCGTGACCTCGACCATCTCATCCTCGGCAATAAACTCGATTGCCTGTTCCAGGTTGAGAGCCCGCACAGGCACGAGGCGAATGGCCTCATCGGCGCTTGAAGCGCGCATGTTGGTCATTTTCTTTTCGCGCACCACATTCACGTCGAGATCGTTGTCGCGCGAGTGCTCACCGACAATCATGCCCTCGTACACTTCAACGCCTGCGCTCACGAACAGGCTCCCGCGCTCCTGCAGTCCGTTCAATGAGTAAGTTGTGGTCGTGCCCTGGCGATCGGAAATCAACGCACCAGTGGGCCGCTGAGGAATCTCCCCCTGGTACGGAATGTAGCCGTCGAACAGCGCGTTCATCACAATAGTTCCGCGCGTCTCGGTCAGCATCTCGCTCCTCAGGCCAATGAGTCCACGGCTAGGCACGCGAAACTCCATGCGCACGCGCCCCGAACCGTGATTATGCATCTTCGTCATCTCGCCCTTGCGCGGTCCGAGCTTTTCAATCACGACGCCAGTATGCTGCTCCGGTACATCGATGGTCAGGTGTTCTACAGGCTCCATGCGAACGCCGTCCACCATCTTTGTCACAATCTCCGGGCGTCCCGCCATCAACTCGAAACTCTCGCGGCGCATCATCTCGATCAGAATTGCGAGTTGAAGTTCGCCGCGGCCCAGCACCTTGAAGCTGTCGGGCGATCCGGTGTCTTCCACCCGAATGCTGACGTTGGTCAACAGTTCCTTCTCAAGGCGTTCGCGCAGGTTGCGGCTCGTCACGTATTGGCCTTCGCGACCAGCAAATGGTGAATTGTTCACGCTGAACTGGATAGCGATCGTCGGCTCATCAATCACGATCAGCGGCAGTGGTGACGGATTCTCGACGCTTGTGATCGTCTCGCCGATGGTGATGCCCTCGACGCCGGCCACCGCCACAATATCGCCCATCGTTGTCTGGGTGGTCTCAATCCTCTTCAGCCCGGAGAACGTAAACAGTTTGGTGATGCGCGTCTTCTGCAGGCTGCCGTCGCGCTTTGAAATTGTCACATCGTCGCCGGCGTGAAGTGTGCCTTGAAAAACGCGGCAAATGGCGATGCGGCCGAAATAGTCCGAGTAGTCGAGATTCGTCACCAGGATCTGCAACGTGCCTTCCGCGTTGCCGGTGGCCGCTGGAATCGTAGAGACAATGGCCTCAAACAGTGGCTGCAAATCCGTACCGGGCTTGTCAGGGTCAGTCGTCGCGGTGCCTGCCTTGGCAACGGCATAGAGCACGGGAAAATCCAGTTGGCTTTCGTCCGCATCCAGGTCGATGAAAAGATCGTAAATTTCGTTCAGTACTTCTTGCGGCCGTGCGTCCGGGCGATCAATTTTATTGATCACAACAATGGGAGGTAGCTTGGCCTCAAGCGCCTTGGCCAGAACGTAACGGGTTTGAGGCAGCGGTCCTTCGGCAGCATCCACCAGCAGCATCACGCCATCCACCATCTTCAGGGCGCGTTCCACCTCGCCGCCAAAATCCGCGTGGCCCGGCGTATCGACAATGTTGATCTTGCCGCCTTCAAAGTTGATGGCCGTATTCTTGGCGAGGATGGTGATGCCCCGCTCCCGCTCCAGCTCATTTGAATCCATGACGCGATCGGCCACCTGCTCATTGGCGCGGAATGTACCGGACTGGCGCAGCATGGCGTCTACAAGGGTTGTCTTGCCGTGGTCAACATGGGCAATGATGGCGATATTGCGTATCGTCTGGCTCACAGATGTAAATTACCTTCTCTCGGGTTCGGCCTTTAGAGGCCTGATGGGTGGCTCAAGGGCGGGAATTTGCCGCACAATGCGGCGTCTCTTCATTTTACCAGTAGTTGCGGGCTCATTGCTCCGTTGTGGCGGGAATGGCGGTGTGCCCCAGCGCCGCCAGAATCAGCGGCTTGCCTGCATCCTGATGATTCTGTTCGGTCGCCTTGGCGCCGGGAACGACGCTTAACGCGCGACCCGCTCAATAGGTGTCTCCCGCCCCGCTTCCCTCCTGTCCGCTTTGTCGAATAGAATCTTTCGCAAATGCGAATCCCTGTCTTTTCTGCTTCCATCTCTCGCTGCCTTCGGCTTCGGCCCTCGTTCTTCTTCAGCCTCATGCTCTTCGCCTGCATCCCGGTGCTGACGCTCAACCACGCGCAGGCTCAAACCAGCGGCGCAAAGCATCTGCTTATCTACACCATTGATGTTGAAGGCGGGCAATCCACGCTTCTCGTTTCGCCGTCTGGCGCTTCCATGCTGGTTGACACGGGCTGGCCCGGCAACAACGGCCGTGACGCCGTTCGCATTCAGGCCGCGATGAAGGACGCCGGCATCTCGCAGCTCGATCATGTCCTGATCACTCACTTCCACACTGATCACGTGGGTGGCGTGCCGGAACTCGTCAAGCACGTCAAGGTAGGCGAGTTCCTTGACCACGGCCCCAACCGCGAAGACTCCGACATCACGCGCCATGACTTTGCTGCTTATCTCAAGGCAATCGAGGGCACGCCTCGCCGCATTATCCATCCCGGCGACACTATCGCCATTCCCGGCCTCAAGGTGGTCGTCCTCGCTGCCGACGGCGAGCACATCGCTGCAGTGCCCGGAATCAAGCCCGAACCAAATCCATATTGTGCAACCGAGCGCGCGTGGCCTGCTGACCCTAGTGAAAACGCCCGCTCCAGCGGCGTGCTCGTCACCTTCGGCAAATTCAAATTTCTCGACCTCGGCGACCTTACCGGAGCGAAAGAAGTCGCACTCGTCTGTCCCAACAACCCCATTGGCGCGGTGGATCTCTACCTGGTCGATCATCACGGCATGAACCTCTCCAACGCGCGCGCTCTCGTCGATGCCATTCATCCAGTGGCTTCCATCATGATCAATGGCGCGCACAAGGCTGGCATGCCAGAGGCGTGGCAAACCGTCCACGACAGCCCGGGCATGCAGGATCTGTACATGCTGCATACCGCCGAAGGTTCTGACGATGCGCACAACAGCGCCGAGCCCCTCATCGCCAATCCCAAAGGCAGCACGACCGATGGCGCATACTTCAAAGTTGTTGCCTCCTCGAATGGAGCCTTCTCCATTACCAATTCGCGCACCGGCCAAACAAAAGACTACCGCCGCAAGTAAGGCCAGCCGTGCCTTCCTGTGCCTTGCCTTCCCTTCGACAGGGCCACGGGATAGCCATGCGCGTGAAGGTCTATAATCGCTGGCGCACCAGGAGCGCTATTTTCCTGACAACTGAAATCGGAGGAACCTTCTATGTCTTCATCGCGCCGTGAATTTCTAGCCGGCCTCGCCAGCGCAAGTGCGTTCGCTGCCATGCCGCACGCGGCTCTTGCTGAGCCCGCGAGTTGTCCGTTTCGTCTCTCCGTCATCAACGACGAAATCTCCCCGGATTTCGATCACGCCTGCTCGGTCGCAGCCAACGACTTCGGCCTGCACTGGATCGAGCTTCGCAGCATGTGGAAGAAAAATGTTACGGACCTCACGGACGAAGAAGTCGACAAGTCCAAAGAGATTCTCGCAAAGTACAAGCTGCGCGTCACCGATATTGCCAGTCCACTTTTCAAGGTCAACTGGCCCGGCGCACCTCAATCCAAGGAAGGCCCACCGCGCGATCAGTTCCATGCCGACGCCGACTACAAGCATCAGGACGAAGTACTCAACCGCTGCATTGAGCTCTGCAAGGCCTTTCAGACCGACCGTATCCGCTGCTTCGATTTCTGGCGTATTGAAGATGTCAAGCCATATCGTGAAGCCATCAATGAGAAGCTTCGTGCGGCGGCAAAAGTCTGCGCTCAGCACAATCTGCTCCTCGTGCTTGAAAACGAAATGGCCTGCAACACCGGCAGCGGCCCTGAGGCCGCAGCGGCTCTCAAAGCCATCCCCGACCACAATTTCATGATCAATTGGGATCCGGGCAACTCCGCCACCTTCGCAGGCGACGTGCCCTACCCGGACGACTACAAGATGCTGCCGGTCCACCGTATCGGCCATTGCCATTGCAAAGACACGATCCGCAAGCCCGACGGCAAGTTTGAATGGGCGCCGGTCGGCGGCGGCATTATCGACTGGGTGGGCCAGTTCAAAGCGCTCGCGCGCGACGGCTACCACTACGCCGTAAGTCTTGAAACCCACTGGCACGGCGGCGTTCCCGAGCCAGGCAGCGGCATGAGCGTGGGTGAAGCCTCTACCCGCATCAGCATGAAAGGCCTCAAGGCGACACTCGCCAAGGCCGGACTCAACTGCTAGCCGCATTGCCGGCAAGCTCAAATGATTGATGGGTGCCCCATCCAATTCGCGTTCTTTGCGAATTGGGTGGGATACCGCGAACTCCAACAGACCTGATTTCAATCGGTCAAAGTTTCCATCCAGTTCCATTCCGTTCTCTGAGGTGAATCCATGAACCGCCGCAAGTTTCTAACCAATGCAGGCACGGGCGCGCTCGCCCTTGCCGCCATGCCCTCCATGCGCGCACTCGGCGCCAACGACCGCATTCGTATCGGCCTGATCGGCGCAGGCGATCGCGGCATGCAGGATCTCGAAGAAGCTCTCAAGCAGCCCAACATCCAGTGCGTTGCTGTCGCTGACACCTACTCCCGCCGCCGCGACCTTGCCAAATCCAAAGTTCCTGGAATCGACACCTACGACGACCCCATGAAATTGCTCGATCGCAAAGACATCGATGCCGTCATCAATGCCACGCCCATGCATCTGCATGCCAAGTACTTCATTGCGGCGCTCCAGGCAAACAAGGACCTCTATAGCGAGAAGACCATGACCTGGAATATTCCCCAGGCCGTGGCCTGCCGCAAGGCCGCCCAGGCTTCCAAACAGGTAATTCAAATCGGCGTGCAGCACGAGAGCTCCGGCGGGCTTGCCGACGCCCGTGAGTGGATCAAAGCTGGCTACCCCGGCAAGGTCACCATGGTTGAGTCATGGATCTCACGCAACACCCCGCGCGGCCGCGGTCAGTGGGTCCGGCCCGTTCCTGATGACTGCACGCTCGATAACGTCAACTGGAAGCTCTTTCTCGACGGTCGTCCCGAACCCAAATTCGACGCCAACAAATACATCAACTGGCGCTTGTTCTGGGAGTTTTCCGGCGGCAACGTGACCGAGAACATGGTTCATCAGAATGCCTGGATCACATCGGCGCTCGCCCTTGAGTTGCCCATCGCCGCGGTCATGACGGGGGGCGTCTTCAGCGAAAAGGACGGCCGCCAGGTTCCTGACACATTCAACGTCACACTTGAATATCCTGAGCTGATCGTTGTTTGGCAGTCCACATTCTCAAACTCTCACTTCGGCCTGGGCCAGCGTTTTCTCGGCTCGCAGGGCACCATCGAGAACCTTGACTTCCGTACCTCGACTTTCATTCCGGAGAAGGCAAACGACCCCGGCGTCGGCGCGATTCAGGGCTCCAACAAGGGTGTCAATCACATGGCAAACTGGTTTGAGTGCATCCGCAGCCGAAGCAAGGCAACCAATGCGCCCATTGAGGTGGGTTACCGCACCGCCATCGCCGGACACATGGCCAACCTGTCCTATCGCCGCAAGCAGCGCGTCACGCTTGAAGAAGCCATGGCCGCGCCCGGCTCTGCCTGGATGTAGTCCGCCCGTTCCATCCCTTCCCCTCCTCACGCGGAAGGGATGGAACGGCATCCTTCCTCAAACTCCGCCGCGCTTCCTCTCGTACAGTTCCAGCAGCGCATCGCACGCGGCCCCCACGCCATCCTCAAGCCCCAGCTGTTGCGCCACGCTGCGCGCCTTCTCGCCATAACTCGGGTCCGCCAGCATCGCCTCAAGTTTCCGCGCTACTTTGGCCGGCGTGTAGCTCTGCTTCGTAATCGACTCCGCCACTTCCAACCGGCGCATGCGCCGTGCGTTGTCCGGCTGGTCGTGCGAGTACGGCATAATGAGCATCGGCTTGCCCGCTCGCAAGCATTGCGCCGTCGTCCCCACGCCGCCCTGGTGCACCACCAGCGCCGCGCGCGGAAACAGCGCCGAGTAAGGAGCGTACTCGGCCACGCAGATTGAATCGGGCAAAGCGAACGACGGACGGTTGCGCTCGTCGCTTCCAATCAGCAGCACCGCGCGCACGCCCAACTTCATGGCCGCGCGTGCAGAGTGTTCGTAGAACTGCCCTGCGGCCAACACCGCCGCCGACCCCAGCGTAAACACCACCGGCGCTTCTCCCGCCGCCAGAAATTCCTCCAGGTTTTTCGGTAGTGCAGCGTTGCCCGCATCGGAATCGTAAAAACAGAAACCGGTGATCAGCGTCCTGGACGGCCAGTCTTTCTGCTCCACGCCCAGCACGTGCGAAAACAGCGCCAGCACCAGGTTTGGCGAGTGCTTGGCGTCAAACAGTGGATTCTCGCCCTTCGCCAACCCAAGTTCCTGGCGCAACGCATAGATCGGCTCAGGCCACTTGCGGCTCACAAAGCGGGCCAGCCGCCTGATCGCCCGCCCCATCCCCGGCACTTTCTTGTCGGCCCTCGCCAGCCGCGGATACATGGGCAGCACCGGCGGGTCGAACGCTGAGAAAAACGAGAGTGGCGCAAGCACATAGCTCGCCCACGGAATGCCCGTGACCTCCGCCACCAGGGGACCGGCATAGTTCAGCTCGCCCAGCAGCAGCAGGTCGGCGCGCTCAGGCTTCGTTGCCGCGTCAAGCAGATCGTCGTAGGTCTGCCGCAAAACCGGAAACAGAAACTTCCGCAGCCCTGTCTCCGTTCCCTTCTTCACGTCGTAGATCATCTCAATCAGCAGGCTGTCTGTCGGGTCAATGTCCGGCCGCACCGCATGAAACTCGAGGCCCAGCGGTAGTATTTTTGGCCGGTAAACCTCCGGCAGCGCCATCACCGGCACGTGCCCGCGCCGTTTCAGCTCCAGTGCCAGGGCGATCAATGGATTGGTGTCGCCAAAGGTTCCAATGTTCGAGAGGACAATCCGCAATTCAAACTCCCTCAACAGGTCATGGCCCGCCCCTATGAGGTTAATGCATGCGGACCCGGGTTGAGGTTTACATACAGGTCACCCCCGGGTGCTATCCTTTCCGCATTCGCGCCTCGTATGAAGATCCTCCTCATCCTTGTCGGTTCGGTGGTCGTCCTGGCCTCGATCTTCGCCGATTACAAATGGCGCCAGTGGATGGCCAAACGCCGCCGCGACCGCCAGTAACCGCAACATTCACGTGTCAATCCCGTTACAATGAGCAGAGGGAGCCGTCCAATCGCCATGTCTCGTTTCCTTGACCTTTCCATTCGGAATCGCCGCAACCGCATCTTGCAGCCTCTTGCCTTGTTTGCCGCCACTCTGCTGCTGGCAGCCACCGCGCACGCCCAGTTTGGCGCCCCTGAAACAACCCGGGTGCTTGACGCCTCGGCTCTCCATCCGCCTGCGGGCGCCCGCGTGGCCCTGGTCGAGTTTGAAGACATGGAGTGCCCTGACTGCGCCCGTGCCAACCCCTTGCTCAAAGAAGCTGCCGAAAAGTACCACATCCCCTGGGTGCGCCACGACTTCCCGCTCCCCATGCACAACTGGAGCTTCAATGCGGCGGTGAACGCCCGCTGGTTCGATACCAAAAGCAAGAGCATCGGCGACGACTATCGCGACTACATCTTCGCCAACCAGATCTCGATTGAGACCCCTGCCCAGCTCACGCAGTTCACCAGCAAGTTCGCGCAGGCGCACGGCATCCCGCTTCCCTTCGCCATCGATCCCCAGGGCAAACTCGCCAGCCTGGTCAAGGCCGACTACGCACTCGGCCAGCGCATCGGCATTGAGCACACGCCCACCATATGGGTTGTCACCGCCAACAGCAAGGGCGCGCCTTTTGTTGAGGTGGTGGACCGCAGCCGGCTCTTCCAGCTCATTGACCAGGCGTTGGCCGACACCCGCGGACGTTAGCCCGCATTCCTGACAGGTAGTAGAAAATCGTAGCGCCGATCTCCATATCGGCTGTCCTGAGGGCCTCCCGGCCCTCAGATGCTCGCCAAACCTTGAATTTTGACTTGTTGCGCAGGGTGAGAGAAATACAGGTGAGGTCTTTGTCTCAACTCCTCTCACACCAGCCGGGCAATCCTTCCATTACGGGGCATGCCCGCTTCCTTGTGTACATCGGTCGCCAATCCCCGCAGCCCCGTTGCCCGTCTGCCTATGTAATATGTTGAGATAAGGATCTTCCCCAAATGCCACAAGCTACAGCCGCCTCGCGCCTCACCCTCAGCCAGCTTGCACCCGGCGCACTCCAGTCCGAGATTCGCGCCATGACCACCGAATGCGATCTCATGGGCGGCATCAACCTCGCCCAGGGAGTCTGCGACACGCCGGTCCCGGCGGTGGTTCAGGAAGCGGCCATCCAGGCCATCCACAACGGCGACAACATCTACACGCGCTGCGACGGCATCGCGCGTTTGCGCCAGGCCATCGCCGACAAGCAGCTCCGCGAATATGGCCTGACCTACGACCCTGAGAATGAAGTCATGGTGGCCTCGGGAGCCACCGGCGGTCTGCACGCTGCCGCCATGGCGCTGCTCAATCCGAACGACGAAGTCCTGCTCTTCGAGCCCTTCTACGGCTACCACGCGGTCACCCTGCAATCCATGCGCGTCAAGCCTGTTCTTGTTGCCATGGCTGAGCCGGACTGGTCGCTCGACACCGATGCTTTGAAGGCTGCCGTTACGCCCTCGCACCCGCGCCATCCTGCTCAACTCGCCCGCCAATCCCAGCGGCAAAATCTTTACCCGCGCCGAACTTGAGACCGTGGCCGCCGTCTGCATCGAGCACGACCTGTTCCTCATCACCGATGAGATTTACGAGTACTTCGTCTACGACGGCGCGGAACATATTTCCGCGGCCACGCTGCCCGGCATGCGTGAGCGCACCATTGTGCTGTCTGGGTTCTCGAAGACGTTTTCCATCACCGGCTGGCGGCTTGGCTACGCAACCGCAGACGCGCGCTGGATGCCGTCGATGGCGCACTTCCACGATCTGACCTACGTCTGCGCTCCGGCGCCCTTCCAGCACGGCGCGGCTGCGGGACTCGAGCAGTTGCCGCCCAGCTTCTACAAGCAAGTAGCCAGCGACCACCAAAACAAGCGCGAACGTCTGCTCAGCGCATTGCGTGCCGTGGGCATGGATGCCGCTACTCCGCCGGGAGCCTACTACATTCTGGCTAACTGCTCACGACTGCCTGGCAAGAACGCCGCTGAGAAAGCGCGCCATCTGCTCCGCACAACCGGCGTGGCGGCCGTCGCCGGTTCAGCCTTCTTCCGCAAAGGCCGCGGCGAAAACCTGCTCCGCTTCTGCTTCGCCAAGCAGGACGTCGAACTGGACGAAGCCTGCGAGCGGCTGCGGAGGATTTGAAGGGCGGATTGGCTCGTTGGGATCGGGGATCTTCACAGTTTCACAGAAAAAGTGAAACGGTCGAATCGATCGCTGTAAGTTGTTTTTTTTGAATTGTTTGGGGAAGGATTTCACCGTTTCACTGTTTCACAGGGTCTGTGAAGCGGCTCTGAACTGTGATTTTAAGTTTAATTTATTCAACAAGTTATAAAAATCTCACCGTTTCACAGCCCAAAAATCGCTTTTTTTTGGGAGGTCATCCCTGTCGTCTTGCATAGGGGCCGCGCCCAGGTTCGGAGCCGAATTTCGGGTTTGCTTCGAGCAGTTTGCCGATGGCGGGCGCGATGAGCGGCAGGTGTTCGAGCAGGAACCCGACCATCGCGGATAAGGACATATTGTGCCTGGCTGCATGAATGCGCGCCTCGTAGTACGAGCGTTCGGGTATGGCGACAGTAACGTTCTTCGTTTTTTGCATGGAGTTCCTGGTTTGATGATTGGATGTTGAGGCCAGACTTGGTTCTGTCGGATTGGCCCCTACTTAAGATTGTGCGCTGGTGGAGGGTAATTATCTGCAAAGTGGGATCGGGGGGACTTTTTGTTGTTTAGCCTGAGGTTAATGACGGGTGTGCGACGACCCGACCGCGAATGAGCGTGAAGCTCGTCAAGCGCACTACAATTCGATTCAACCGATGCTGGACCATTGCATGAGTTGTCGTGAGGTGATTGATGAAGGTTCTGGCAGCAGTGCTTCTTTTTTGGCTTAGTTCATTGCCTCTCTTTGCCCAGGTTTCCGATAAATATCGCAGTTGCGACAAGGGCGCAAAGAGTCAATTCGAGATGAACGCTTGCGCCAGTGAGGAAGCTGCGCGCGATGACGATGAACTGAATCGGGAGTATCGAAAGCTGCTCTCAATCGCAGGAAAGTACCACGAACGCGTCGCGAAAATCGAGTCGATGGAACGAGCCTGGATCGCCTTCCGGGATGCATATTTGGACGCGATGTACCCTGCAAAAGATAAGCAAGCCGAATATGGGTCAATTTTCCCAATGGAAGCTGATATGCTTCGCGCCAAGCTCACGCAGCAGCAGACAGCGGCACTTAGGGAACTGCAAACACAAGGCTCGGAGCCTTGAGGCCTACGCCGTTGCACGCTTTTCTGACGTTAGGTCTGTGCGACGGTCAATCCGGAGGTTATAGCTCAGCCAGCGCGGACCTTCGAGGGCTTTACCCGGCTCTTCTGGAAAGTTTGCTTGCGTAGTTCAGGCCTCGAGGGACTTGATGCCCGCAAGTACAACTGGTTCGCGGTCTGGAAATTCGGCAACAAGAGACAGGGTCCCGCCCATCGCTTCAATAGAACGCCGGAGCGTGGAGACGTGCATGTCGGTGCGCTTTTCGATCTCGGAGATCTGCTTCTGTGCAACGCCAAGATTCTTCGCCATGCGAACCTGGGTCATGGCGCGGGCGCGGCGCAGTTCCTGCAAGGTCATTTCCTCTGCAATCAGAACTGACGCGCGCTTTTCGATCTTTCGGCGCCGGCTGGCTGGAAGACTGTTGATGATGTCGTTGACGTTCCGCGCCATAAATTACTTCCTTTCCTTCTTAACGCGCTCCAAGTGCGCATCGAACCGCTGGTCGGCTTTGCGGATCAGCTCGCGATAAAACCGCTTCTGGCTCCCGCCGGATTTATCTCCAGCAACCAGCAGGATTGCCCGGCGCCCGGGATCGAATGCGAAGGCCACGCGCCAGACCCCATCGGCGGCGTCAAAGCGCACTTCCTTCATATTGGCGTGCTTCGAATCCTTGAGCGTATCCACACGCGCCCTGCCCAAATTCGGTCCGGAATGTTGGAGCAAGCGGGCCATTGCCAGGATCTCGTCCTGCACATCGTTTGGCAGCGCTAGAAACTCCGGCTCGAATTCGTCGCCAATCAGTACCGTCCATTCCATGTCTAATATACCTTATAAAGTATATCCCGTCAAGCGTATATTTTGGCGCGCCCACGATTATCAGGACCCGGGCGGCTGGCCGCGCTACTATCGCGCATGGCGAATCTCCTAGCGCAGCGCCGCCCCAATCACCAGGTTCAGGCCGATCATCAGCACGGCGAAGCCCGGGATGATGAGCAGAGCTTTTTTCAGGCGCAGCGGATCGCCGCCGGCAATGGCGCCGATAATCCGTGAGCTCACCGCAAGCCCAATCCATCCGCAGGTAATCACAAACCCGATGGCCGTGCCCGTCATGCGCGGAAACGCAGTGCCGGTAATGGCGAGCGTGGTGGGAAACACCGGCGCCATGGAAACTCCGGCGATGAAAACGAGAACCGCCGCAGCCACTGGCTTGACCGTGCGGAGCATGAGTAGCGTGGAGACCGCCATGGCGATGGAAGCGGCCAGGAGCACCGTGTTGGCAGGCACGCTGATGAGGATGGGCGAGACGCCGACGCGGCCCACCAGCAACCCGAGCGCGAAGCCGAGAGACAGAATGTTGAGCGCGCGCTGCTCAGGAATGCCCTGCGCGATGAGGTGGCGCGCAAGCCAGTTCCAGATGCCCACTTCGCAGCTGACGTAGAGAAACAGGAAGGCTCCGAGGAGGAAGAGCAGCGGCCGGCCGAGCACCGGGCCCGCGTCGGCCAGGACGAATCCGGCGGCCTGCGCGGGCGCGGGCACATGGGTGGCAAACTGCACGGCAAGCGCCACCACGGTGAGCAGGGCCACGGTGTAGCAGAGGCGCAGCCAGTTGCGCTTGAAGAGATTGGCGGCAATAAACGGCGTCGCCAGCCCGCCCAGCCCGAAGAAGAGATTCACCAGGTTGAGCGCGGTGGCGCGATGGTCGGGGCTGACGGCGGAGACCAGCGAGTTGGCGCCGGTGACGACGATGCCCCCGCCCACACCGAGCAGGAAAAGCAGAAACACGATGCTGCGGAATCCCCCGGAACGCGGCAGCGCGAAGAGCGAGACCACGATGAAGGCCAAACCAAGAATGAGCCCAACCTTGTCGCCTTGCGAATCAAGTAGAGGGCCGACGCCGACCGACGCGATGATGAGACCGAGGGCTTGTGAAAACGCGATGGTGCCGTTTTGTGCCGGGGTCAGATGAAAACGGTCAGACAATTCCGGCAGAATGGTGCCCAGCATGGCGGCGATCATTCCGTAGACGAAGATGGCGAGGATGGCAGCGAAGATCAGCAAGCGGGTTCGGTCCTTTCAAGAGCGGGTTGGAGCGCCGAACGGCAAGACGCGGGACTTTTTCAGTTTGGGCGCGTCCGAATTGTAACGGTTGGCGGGGTGTATGGGCCAACGGGACCAAGTCTGTCGCGATAAATTGAATGAGACTGATTGAACCGGAGATAGCCGATGGGCGATTTGTGGAAGGACATTAAGCATGCGCTGCAGATGTTCACCAAGAGTCCGGGGTTCACGCTCGCGGCGGTGTCGGCTCTGGCGCTCGGGATTGGGGCCAACACAGCGATCTTTTCGGTGGTGAACGCCGTGTTGCTGAAGCCGCTCGGGTATCCCGACGCAGAGCGCATTGTGACGGTAGTGCAGACCGGGCCGGAAGGCCACGCGATTCCCACCTCGGTTCCGGAGTTTCGAGAATACGAGTGGCAGACAAGCATCTTCAAAGATGTGGCTGCCTACGACTTTGGCGGACCGGGGTTCAACGTGACCGGCGGTACCCCAGAGCAGGTGCATGGAATCCACGTGACAGAGGCATACTTCAGAGTGTTCGGCGCACCGATGATGCTGGGGCGAACGTTTACGCCGCAAGAGGATGCGCCCAACGGCGGCGATGTTGTGGTGCTGAGCTACGGACTTTGGCAGCGGAAGTTTGGCGGGAATCCAAATGTGATTGGGAGCTCGCTTTCGCTGGGCAACGAGCCGTACACCATTGTGGGTGTGCTGGGAAAAAACTTCTCAACCGATCCGCAGGCAGACATCTGGCTGCCATTCCAGTTTCCAGCGGTAAGCACGAACCACGGACATTACTTTTTGGCAGCGGCCATGCTGAAGCCGGGCGTGACGCTGGCGCAGGCCAATGCGCAAATGAAGCTGGCGGGTGCGGAATATCACCGCCTGTATCCGGATTCGAATCCGAAGCAGACTTTTGGGGTGGAGCAGCTGCGCGACACGATTGTGGGCGACGTTCGGCGACTGCTGCTGGTGCTGCTGGGCGCGGTGGGGATGGTGCTGCTGATTGCATGCGCAAATTTGGCCAATCTGCTGCTGGTACGGGCAACGGGACGGAAGCGGGAGTTTGCGATTCGCGCGGCGCTGGGGGCTAGTCGGACACGGATTGTTCGGCAGTTGCTGACGGAGAGCGTGCTGCTGGCGACGGCCGGCGGAGTGGCAGGACTGGCGCTGGGGTTCGCAGGAGTGCGCGCGCTGTTGGCTGCAAGTCCGCCGGGGCTGCCACGCATCGGCGAAAAAGGCGCGGCGGTTGGCATGGACTGGCGCGTCCTTGCGTTCACGCTGGGCGTGTCCATGCTGACTGGCATTGTGTTCGGGCTGTTCCCGGCACTGAGCGCTTCGCGGGCGGATCTGAATTCGTCGTTGAAGGAGAGCAGCAACCGCTCGGGCACCGGTTTCCGGCAGAGCAAGGCGCGGTCAGTGCTGGTGGTGAGCGAAGTTTCACTGGCGCTCGTGCTGCTGGTGGGCTCGGCGCTGTTGATCAGGACGTTTGTGGCGCTGCGCGGCGTTGATCCGGGTTTCAATCCGCACAATGTGCTGACCATGGAGATGTCGTTGACGGGCGACCACTACCAGAAGACGGCGGGTGTGGCTCAGTTGGGACGCGACGGGCTGGAGAGATTAAAGGCGATTCCCGGCGTGGAGGACGCGACGTTCACCTGCTGCCTGCCGCTTGCGGGGCAGTTCGGATTGCCGTTCACGATTGTGGGCAGGCCGGTAGACAACCAGAAGGATACGCCGGACGCGGGATGGATGAGCACGGCGCCGGGGTATTACAACACGTTCAGGATTCCCATTCTGAGCGGACGGGATTTCACCGACCAGGACACGGCAAGCTCGACGCCGGTGGCGCTGATCAACCAGGCGCTGGCGAAGCAGTACTTTCCGAATCAGAATCCGGTAGGTCAGCAGATTGTGATCGGCCATGGAGTGGGCCCGGAGTTTGAGGAGCCGGCGCGCGTGATTATCGGCGTGGTGGGCAACACCCACGAAGGCGGGCTGGAAAATGATCCTGGCCGCATGATGATCGTTCCGCAAGCGCAGGTCACCGATGGCCTGACGGCGCTGAATGCGCGCATACTGCCGATGCGTTGGGCGATAAGGACACGCGGCGATCCGCGGCAGTCGATTGCGGCGATGACGGAGCAGTTGCGGCTGGCGAGCGGCGGGTTCGCCGTGACAAAGGTCCGGACGATGGACGAGATGATTTCAACTTCGACGGCGCGGCAGAGCTTTAACATGCTGCTGCTGACGATCTTTGGCGGGATTGCGCTGGTGCTGGCTGCGATTGGAATTTATGGGCTGATGGCTTACTCCGTAGCGCAACGCACGCAGGAGATGGGCATTCGCATGGCGCTGGGAGCGGACCGTTCGGCAATTCGAAAACTCGTTGTGTGGCATGGGATGAAGCTGGCCGTCGTCGGGGTGGTGCTCGGCATTGGCGCGGCATTCGGACTGACGCGGCTGATGGCGAGTCTTCTGTTTGGAGTGAAGACTTGGGACCCGGCCGTGTTTGTGACGGTGCCTGTGATTCTGACGGCGGTGGCTCTGCTCGCGGTATGGCTTCCGGCCACACGGGCTTCGCGGCTTGACCCGATGCAGGCCCTGCGGGTGGAGTAGGTCCGGCTTCGCTCCCGTCCGATAGACTGGGATGGCGATGACTACGGTGCGAAGATCTGCAGGTTTCGTGAGCCTGCTGGCAAATGGTTTGATGCTGAGTGGTTGCGGCATGCCTGGCGCGCCCCTTCCGCCCTCGCTCCACCTGCCTGCACCAGTTACCGACCTCACCGCCACCCGCACCGGCGACCAGGTTCAGCTCAACTGGACCATGACGAAAAAAGATACGGACAAGCTTCTGCTCCAGGGGAGTGTGCCGGTCCGCGTATGCCGCAAGGAAGACGGCGCGACCACCTGCTCCCAGGCCGGCGAACTCAATCTGCCGGCCGGCGGCGAGGGCGCCTTCACTGAGACTCTGCCGCAGCAGTTGGCCGCTGGCTCCCCGCGCGGGCTTACGTACTATGTCGAACTCAGAAATCGCAACGGCCGGTCTGCAGGTCCATCGAACGGCGCAATGGTGATCGCCGGCCAGGCGCCCGGTTCCATCGATGGATTTGCGGCGGATGTGCGCAAGGACGGCGTGGTGCTGCGCTGGACCGCCGGCACACCCGGGACAGCCGTGCGTCTGCACCGCCGGTTACTCCGCGCGGCTCCGGTTGCAAAAACCCAACACAGCCCGTTCTCGACCGCGCCCGAGCCCGTTGAGCAGAATCTGCTGGTGGAGACAAATTCGCAAAACGCCGGCAAGGCGCTCGACCAGTCGATCCACTTCGGCGAGACCTATGAGTACGAGGCGCAGCGCGTCACCCGCGTCAAAGTAGATGGAGCGGTAATGGAACTGGACGGCGCGTTCTCGAAGCCGGTGCGCGTGGATGCTGCCGATGTATTTCCCCCTGCTGCACCAACCGGGCTGGCCGCCGTGGCCTTGACCGGTGAAAACGGAGGCCCGCCCGCAATCGACCTCAGTTGGCAGGCCAATGCTGAGGCCGACTTGGCCGGCTACATCGTCTATAGGCGCGAGGGCACGGGCGACTGGCAGCGCATTTCTCCCCAGCAACAGATTATTGGGCCCGCCTTTCACGACACGCAGGTTGAGGCCGGGCACACCTACACCTATGCAGTTTCAGCCGTTGATCAAAGCGGCCATGAGAGTTTTCGTTCCGCCCCGGCGCAAGAGACTGTTCCCAACCCCTGAGTGAATTTTCCGAGCGAGGAGATTTTTCGCGATGAAGTATTGCCGATTCCAGCAGAACAACCAGACCCACTACGGAACTGTCGCGGAGCGCAACGGCGAACTTTGGATCACCGGCCCGGCCCCGGCTCCCGAGGAAGACCTTGCCTTCCGGCTGGCGCTTGCCGAGGCCTCGGCCGAGAGCTTTGACTTTGAGCCCATGCCCATGAGCGCGGCCCACCTGCTGCCACCAGTCACTCCCTCAAAGATCATCTGTGTCGGCCGCAATTATCGCGACCACGTGAAAGAACTCGGCAACGATATGCCCGTCGAGCCGCTCATCTTTTACAAGCCGCCGTCGTCCTTGCTGGCGCCGGGCGGCGCGGTGCTTCTGCCTGCGCTTTCAACCCGCGTGGACTTTGAGGGCGAGCTGGGCCTCGTGATCGGCAAGCGCGTCCACAAGGTGGCCCCGGACGCAGACCTGCGCGGCGTTATCCGCGGTTACACGCTGGCTGACGACGTAAGCGCGCGCGATTTGCAAAAGAAGGATGGGCAATGGACCCGCGCCAAAGGTTTCGACACATTTTGTCCGCTGGGCCCGCTGGTCAGTGACGAGATCGATCCCATGAGTGGCGTCACCCTCGAGACGCGCATCAACGGAGAGCTGCGCCAGACGGGTTCGACTACCGATTTTATCTTTTCCATTCCTGCGGTCCTGAGTTTTATTTCCGCCGCCATCACCCTCGAACCCGGCGACCTGATTCTTACCGGGACGCCGTCCGGGGTGGGTCCACTCGCGCCCGGCGACCAGGTTGAGGTTCACATTGCAGGACTTGGCACGCTCACCCATTCCGTGGCCGCTGACGCGTACTAAAGCGAATTCCATCGCACGGTGCACCTTCGTTCACATTGCCGCATCCTAATAAGCAGTACACTATTGCCGTAGATCGCGTGGACGGGAATCCCCTTCCCAGGAGGAACAATGCCCAAGAATTTGCTTGAACAATTGCGCCAATACACTGTCGTGGTTGCCGACACCGGCGACATTGCAGCGATGGAAAAGTTTCGTCCGCAGGACGCCACCACCAACCCCTCGCTGATTACCGCAGCAGCGCAGATGCCGCAATATCAGCCCATCGTCGACGGCGTGCTGAAAGACGCGCGCAACGAGCTGGGTGAAGGCGCGGACGAGCAGAAGGTGGCGAATCTCGCTTTTCAGCGCCTTGCCATCGCCTTCGGAAGAAAGATTCTGGCCATCGTCCCCGGGCGCGTTTCCACCGAGGTGGACGCGCGGCTCTCCTATGACACCGATGCCACTATCAAGCAGGCGCGCAGCATCATTGCGCAGTATGACGCCGCAGGCATCGGCCGTGATCGCATCCTGGTGAAGATTGCTTCCACGTGGGAGGGGATCAAGGCCGCCGAGGTTCTGGAGCGCGAAGGCATCCACTGCAACCTCACGCTGCTCTTCGGCCTGCACCAGGCCATCGCCGCAGCCGATGCCGGCGCTACACTCATTTCGCCCTTCGTCGGCCGCATCCTCGACTGGTACAAGAAAGACACCGGCAAGGATTACAAGGGCGCCGACGACCCCGGCGTGCAGTCCGTCACGCGCGTCTACAACTACTTCAAGAAGTTTGGTTACAAGACAGTGGTCATGGGGGCGAGCTTCCGCAACATCGGCGAGATCACCGAGCTCGCCGGCTGTGACCTGCTCACCATCTCGCCGCAACTGCTGGCCGAGCTTGAATCCACGCAGGCCGACCTGCCGCGCAAGCTCGACCCCGCCGCGGCGCAGAAACTGACAATCGAAAAAATCCCGATGGACAAGGCCACCTTCGACAAGATGCATGCGGCAGATCGCATGGCCACTGACAAGCTGAAGGAAGGCATTGAAGGCTTTTCCGCGGCGCTCGTCAAGCTCGAATCCATGCTGGCCGCGCGCCTGGCCGCGTTGGAGTCGCGTACGCCGGCGGCCGTTTCGTAGGGCATCGAATCAGAAGCACACGAGGGCGGCCTTCGCGGGCCGCCCTTTTTGCTTGCGCCGAGCAGAAGCATGCGCAATCAACTCCCTCGCAGACGAAATGCCCCCTCCCACTTTGCAGAATCTTGTTCCCTTGCCGAGAGTTCCCGCGCATTTCTTTTTCGGTTTGATTCGGCTCGTGGTAAGATCACTTCGAATCTCACAACACCTCTGGGCCCCAGCGTACCTGGCTATTCAGCGTATATAGCTATCTCTTGGAGGTTTTCCTTGAAACGACTCTTGTCTGCATTTTCATTTCCGCGTCTGGCATTCGCCGCAGTGCTTCCGCTTGTTGCCGCATCCGCAGTTGCGTTCGGGCAGGTAAAGCCGAGCGTACAGTCGTCGGATCGCTTCTCTCACCTGGCCTTTGAGGGGGGAATCGGCGCAATGGGCATCAATCTGCAGGCGGCCACTGACTTGAACGCGCACCTGAATCTTCGCGCCACGGGCAATTTTTTCAATTACTCGATCAGCAACGTGGATGTGAGCGGCGTGAAAGTGAACGGCAACGTGAACTTTGGGTCAATGGGCCTGGCCATGGACTATTATCCGTGGCCGTCGCATGGTTTCAGGTTGAGTCCGGGCGTGATGCTCCTGAACCAGAATGCGATTTCGGCCACCGGCATTGCATCCACGGGAACGAGCCTGACGCTGGGTTCGACGAAGTACTACTCGGACGCGGCGAGTCCAATGAACCTGAACGCGCAGTTGGGCCTGAATACGCACCCGCAGACATTTACGATGACGACCGGCTGGGGCAACATGATCTCCCGCAAAGGCGGACACTGGGCGGTTCCGTTTGAGGTCGGCGCCGCGTTCACGGGCGTGCCGACCCTCGGCATCAACCTGACGGGCTATGGTTGCACGACTCAGTCTGACGCGTCGATCAATGGTGAGTCATGCGTGAATATGGCGACGAACACGACGGCGAAGAACAACCTGGCAAGCCAGGTAGCCACCTACCAGAAAGATCTGAACGTGCTGCAGGTCTATCCGATTTTTTCGGTTGGCCTTTCGTACAACTTCCGGATCAGGTAGGGATGGCGGAGCGGGAATCGCGGACACTGGCTGCCGTTCCCGCGCATGTGCAGGAATCTGCATTCACTTTGCAATCGAGCCCGCAGACTGCTAACTAACTTCATTCTCCCCACTTGGCAATGACGACTTTTCAGGTAAACTCCGTGTTACAGCAAAGTGAACGGGCACTTTCCAGCCTCTTCCCCATGTTTGCGCGATAAGCGGCTGCGGGTGCCAATACACCACAGCGGTTGTTCGCCAACAATCCAGGGGAGGCGTGTATGCAGGCTCAGACTCATCCACTTGAACCCTTCTTCCAGCAGGCGGTTCGCAACAGCTATGAAGGCAAGCTGGGATTGAACGATCCCGACGTAACCGCCTATGTGGCGCGCCTGCTGTGCGAGTTCTCTGAGTCAGACAATCTTTACAAGGTCCGCGATCAAGTGGGCCGGCCCATTGAGGAGCTCACGGAAATGATGGAGGCCTCCGACCCCGTCCACGGTTCCGCGCCTTCGTTCGATGCCGAACGCGCCCTCCGCAAGCACATTGGCGACTATGCTCTGTTTGTCGCGGGAATGTATCCGGAAGCGATGGGTTCAAAGCGCAGGCTGCGCCGCCACCAGCCGAGCCTGGGCGAGCTGATTCACGCCGGCAAGCAGAGCTACTACATCGTCAGCCAGTTCAACCTGTTTGAGTACGAACAGGAGGCCCCGCTCTTTGCGCGGCTCTCCGATGGTTTTGAGCGCTGCATCCTGGGCCTCACGCTCGTACGCGAAGAGATTGGCCCGCGCAAGCCTCTCCAACTGCCGCCGCCCTCGGTGAACTAGAGCGATTGCGCTCCCTGATTTCGATTGGAGTGGCCTCTCATTCATCAGAGAATGGGTTAAATTACGGTATTTCTTGACGCGGTGAAATTCGCCCCGATAAGATTCCGAGCAATGGCCGCTTCAAGTAGTTTGCCGCTCTGTCGCACGCGACGCGAAATCCTCAAATACGTTCCAGCAAGTCTGCTTCTGGGTCCAACCTTGTTAGGCACCTTGGCAGAGGCCCCTGCGAAGCCTTCTATAGTCTTTCCCCGGCGGCCGCTCGACAGACTTGCGGTGACCTCCTATCCGTTTCGAACGATGATCAGCAGTCCGACGAATCGCGCATGGAAGGCTGGCGCTTCCGGAATGGACTTGAAAGAATTCGCTGCCTTTGTGGCAGACAAGTTTGGTGTCCACAACATCAACCCGCTGCTCGATCACTTCAGCTCGGTTGATGGATCTTACATTGATGCATTTCGGGTAGCGCTGGAAAAGGCTCATTCACATATCGTCGACCTGGCGCTTTCAGGACGACGCTTTTACGCGGCAGACGCAGCGATTCGTCAGGAAGCAGTGGTGTACGGCAAGAAATGCATCGATATTGCGTCTCAAGTTGGATCGCCGAGTGTGCGGCAGCACGTCGCGGGGAGCGAAGGCGAAAAACCGGATGTTGCGCTGGCGGCGAACAGCCTGGACGAAATGGCTGAGTATGGTGAACAAAAGGGCGTTGTGGTCAACCTCGAAAACGACAACGCCGTCTCTGAAGACCCGTTCTTCCTGGTGGCAGTGATTGAGAAAGTGAAGAGCCCCTATTTGCGCGCGCTCCCGGACTTTGGAAATTCGTTGATGGGGCACGATGACAAATACAATCATGAAGCCGTAGAAGCCATGCTGCGGCACGTTTGGAACATGTGCCATGTGAAAGACGAGGTCCAGGGCCATGACGGCAAGATCTATACAGTTGATCTGAGGTCCATGTTTGAACTTGCGAAGAAGACCTCTTATCGCGGCTACTTTTCGATGGAATTCGACACAGCGAATGGCGATCCGGTTGCGGGAACCAAGCGGCTGGTGGAACAAACGCTGAAATATCTGAGCTAAAAAGTGTTTTCCGGAAGGAATGAAATGTTCAACAATTTGAATCGACGGGATTTCCTGAGCGGCGGAGCCGCGAGCGGTTTTGCCTTATTGGCAGGCAGCAATGTGCTGGGGGCGAACAATCGTGTGCGCATCGCCATTTGCGGGCTCCATGGCCGCGGCGGAGATCATCTGAAAAACTTCGCGAAAATCCCGAACGTCGAGATTGCCGCGTTTTGCGACGTGGATGATAACGTGTTGAGGCAGCGAACGGCACAAATGGAGTCGATGGGTCTTGCGAAACCTGTGACTTACACCGACATTCGCAAACTGCTGGAAGACAAATCGATTGACGCAATCTCCATCGCAACGCCTAATCACTGGCACTCTTTGATGGCGATCTGGGCCTGCCAGGCCGGTAAAGATGTTTACGTTGAAAAGCCTTGCTCGCACAATCTTTGGGAGGGCCGGCAACTGGTGAAGGCCGCGCAGCATTACAAGCGAATTGTGCAGCACGGTACCCAGATTCGTTCGGCGTCGGCGGCTCGCGCGATGGTTCAAAAGATGAAGGACAGCTACCTCGGCGACGTCTACATGGCTCGGGGGCTTTGTTTCAAGTGGCGTGACACGATTGGCCATACGCCGGTAGAACCCGTGCCTGCAGGCGTCGATTACGACTTGTGGATGGGACCTGCCCCCGTTCGCCCGTTCACCAGGAATCGCTTTCACTATAACTGGCACTTCAATTGGACGTATGGGAACGGCGATATAGGGAACCAGGGAGTTCATCAAATGGACGTCGCCCGATGGGGAATGGGAGTGAAATTCCCGAATAAAGTAAGCGCGATGGGCGGGCATTTCATGTTCGACGACGATCAACAAACGCCGAACGACCTCAATTGCAGTTTCCAGTTCGACATGCCGGATGGTAAACGCAAGGCAATCAACTTCGAAGTGAGACATTGGATTACCAATCATGAAGCCGAGATTGGAACGGTTGCACTGGGATCTCCCGAGCCGAAGGTCACAAGCGGAAAACCGAAGCTGGGCCCCTCATCCGGCAGCCACAATACGGTGGGAAATATTTTCTACGGGTCAAAAGGATATTTGTCGACCGGCGATGAGGATGCGACGACGTTCGTGAGTTGGTTAGGGCGGGATCAAGAACAGCAGCCGGCTATCAAGGGCGGCGAGGAGCTCGATCATTTCAAGAACTTTATTGACTGCGTGGTTAGCCGGAGTGCGGCCGCGTTGAATGCGCCAATTGAAGAGGGCCACATCTCCTGCGCCATGATTCACCTTGCCAACGCTTCTTACCGGCTGGGAAGAACTCTCAATTTCGATCCTGAAACGCAGCAGGTGATTGGAGACGACGAGGCGAACCACCTGTTAAGAGACGGCGACCGCGGCTATCGATCGCCATTCACAGTTCCCGATGAAGTGTAGTGTCCGATCTGTTGCATTAAGGAATGAAAGTGAAACGAAGAGCCTTCAATCAAATGGGCGCTGGTGCGCTCTGATGGTCTGCGTTTCGTGCCTATGCAGACAGCGATGACAACCGCTGGAAACTGGGGATCATTACCGACCAGGTCGATTTCGATCTTCAGGTGGTTTTGAAGCGATTCTTCCCTCGATATCGCCTGCGCTGGGCGGAAATTCGTTATCTGAATTCGGATGGCCGGAAACGCTACGTTTATGCGGAGTCAACCCGCAACGAACTGATGCAGGCGAAGCGGCAACTGGATGACGCCGGGGTGCGGCTCTCCGTTCTGGACACGGCGATTTTCAAGATCACCTTGCCGGGCACAACCCCGGTGGATGAAGTTCCGGCATATGTAGATCCAAGGTTGAGTGATTTTGGACGGCAACTGGAAGACTTGAAACATGCGGCGGAGACGGCCCATTTGTTAGGCACAGACAGGCTGCGAATCTTCACTTTCAGGCGGGTTGCGCAGCCTGGGGCCATATTCGATCGCGTAGTGGAACAACTGCACAAGGCCCTCGCCGTTGCCCGGGAACAGGACGTCACACTGCTGGTGGAGAACGAGTACGATTGCAACGTTGGCACGGGTGAAGAAACCGCGCGCTTGTTCAAAGCCATTCCAGACCGGCGGTTGATGCACAACTGGGATCCCTGCAACGCGTATGAAATGGGGGAGCAGCCGTTTCCTAAAACCTGGAACCTGCTCGACCACAGCCGCATCAGCCACATTCATTTGAAAGACGCCAACGGCAAAGACTGGAAACCGATTGGGGCAGGTGAAATTGACTTCATCGGCCAGTTTCAGGCACTCAAGCGCATCAATTATTCGGGAACTCTTTCTGTTGAGACGCGCTACCGGGATTCGCGCCAGGATCAATTCGAATCGAGCGTCGAATCGATGAACGGACTGCAGCGTGTGCTTAAGATGATCTGATCGGCCAACCAATAACTGAAAGGACATCCTGATGCAGCGGCGTACATTTCTGAAGAATACAGCTCTTCTCTGTTGCGCGATGCATGGCTGGGCCGCGACGGCCAACCAGGCTTTGTCACGGTTCAAACTGGGGGCCATCAGTGATGGGTTCTCGCAAGATTTTGAAGAAGCTCTCAAGATTATGCGCGGCTACGGACTGCACTGGGTTGAAATCCGGCAGGTCTTCGGCGTGTACAACACCGAGGCCAGTCCGCAGCAAATTCAAGAGATCAAGCAGTTGCTGGACAAGTATGAATTCCGCGTCTCGGTGATTGACTCGGCGTTGTACAAGTGCCTGTTGCCCGGCACGACACCCATCAATGCCGTAGGAAAGGACACGTACCCTTACGTGCAGCAGATGGATCTGTTGAAACGTGCCTGTGAGCGTGCGCATGCGTTGGGTGCCCACAAGATTCGTGGGTTTACATTTTGGCGGGTGGCGCAGCCGGAATCCATTACAGGAAGAATCGCGGAAGAACTTGAAAAAGCTGACGAAGTGGCGCGCGATGCCGGCGTGCGCCTGGTGATCGAAAACGAGGAAAGTTGCAACGCTGCTACCGGACGTGAACTTGCCGATACACTGAGAAAAGCTGAATCGGCGCATAACGTGGGGGCGAATTGGGATGTTGGCAACGGCTATTCGCGCGGCGAAGTTTCTTATCCCAACGGCTACGACGCGCTGAGCAAGAAAAGAATCTGGCATATGCATTTAAAGGGCATGATCTGCCAGGACAACCTTACGCATTGCAAAGAATGTTTTGCGGATGAGGGACAGATCGACCTCGTCGGACAGCTTCGTGCACTGTTGCGCGATGGCTACCAGGAAACAATGTCGCTGGAATGCGAGTACCAGGCACCCGGACTGAGCCACCAGGAGACGACAAAACGTTCTATGGAGGGTCTGCTGCGAGTCCTGGCAGCCGCCGTTTCCAGTCCGGGATGAGCTTTTTCTGTCTCTCAGCAGACGAGTCATTTACTCCGACCAAACAGCAACAATGTTCCCCGCGCCATCAGAGAAGTGGAAGCGTCTTCCGCCGGGAAACTCGAAGGTCGGAACCACGATCCTCCCGCCCGCTGCGATAATCGCAGCTTCGGTTGCCTTCAAATCTGCTGAGTAGAGAATGACGAGCGGCGCAAATTTACCCGGCCCTTCATGCGCTTCGGTCTTGCTGAAGCCGCCGTCGATACCGGCTCCCTCGATGCCGACGTAATCGGGACCCCAATCCTGAAAGCCCCATCCGAACACTTAGGCGTAGAACTTCCTGGTGCGCGCAACGTCGGTGGTTGAGAACTCGATGTAGTTGATCTTGTGGTGGTTTCCTGCATTGCTCATGGCTTTTTCTCCTGCATTTTGCTTTAACGTCCAAGCTGGATCGCGAATCCGCCCATGATTGTACGGCCCGGCATATTCACGCCCGTAATCTCCTGGTAGCCGGTGTTCGACAGGTTCGTCAGCCGCAGATAGGGCCGGACCTTCCCGGAGTCGTGCGTGAACTCCGAGTTCCACACAGGGTACACCGTCTGCTGATAGCGCTCGGCAAGTTCGACCGCATTCGTCATCGCAATGGCGTGTCCAAGCGCAACGCTCCATGCAGCGTGAATGTTCTCGACCGGGTAATTGAACACGTACTCCGACTGCAATCCATGCAGTGCGTTCTGCGCGCCGTGCAATGCGGTCCACGAAACGCGCACCGATTGCGCCTTCGACGGAATCCACGTGAACGTCGATTCAACGCCAACAAATTGCAGCCCGCTCAGATTCGTCGCTTGCCATTTTGATGTCGCGTTCGCGCGAACGTAATCGATGGCATCGTGCTGGCGCGAATAGAAACCCGTCACTGAAAGCGACACGCGGTTCGACGGAATCCAGTCCGCGCCGAAATCTCCCGACCATGCCGATTCCGGCTTCAGGTTGGGATTGCCGATGGTCGTCGGGTCGGAATAGTAGAGGTCCGTGTACGTAGGAATTCTGAAACCGTAGCCGCTGCTGGCGCGCAGTTTCAGCGCGTCGGTCAAGCGCAGACTGCCGGAGAGTTGCGGAGCGAATGCCGCCTGCGCGCCTCCTGAAAAAATCTCCTCGCGTGCTCCTACGGAAAGATTCCATCGCTTCTTTGCAGGCCGCAAATCCAGATCGATGTAACCTGCGCCGCGATTGCGCGCATGAATTCCAAGTGCGTACGAAGCTACGCCGCCTGAAAAGTTGATGCTGTTGATGCTGTCGCCATCTTCCTCAAGCCCGAACAGCAGCAGCGAAGGCGGAGCAAGGGGAACCGTATGCCGCACGGAAGCCTGCCACGATCCGTCGATATGGTTGTTTTCGTAGACTCCGGGGTCAGTCCGCAGCAAAACAAAATCGTCGGTGTGCCGCCGATAGCCGAATGCTGCAACCGTGCGGCTGCCAAGTTCCTGCCGCGCTGATGCAAACCAGCCCTTGGTGCGCTCCCATGAAGTGTACGGGCCATAAAACTGGTTCGCTCCGAACGAGCGGTCGCTCGAGGCGAACAGCAAATCCGTAACGCCCAGCTTCGAGCCCGCCCAACTCTCCACCGATGCGTCTTCGTTGCGATAGTCGCGATCGGTCATGAATCCCGTGGAGAAGTTGCGGCTGCCAGTGAGCCGCCCGCTCCAACGTCCGCGGGTTGCGCCTGCGACGAGCGACTCTTCATTCGAGCCAAAATTTCCATAAGCCGCGCGCGCCAACGCTGATGCGTGATCAGGCGCGGCAGTCAGAAAGTCCACCGCGCCGCTCAGCGCGTCCACACCGTGCAGCGTCGAGCCTGCTCCTTCCAGCACTTGGATGTTGTTCATAGCTTCAAGCGGAACCGGAAGATCGAGATTATGGTGCGAGGCCTGCGCGTCGTTGATGCGGAATCCATTCAGCATCACCAGCGTTTGCTCAAAGCTGCCTCCGCGCAGCACAATGTCCGACTGCGCACCCCCGCCTCCGCGCTGCTCCAGAAATACCGACGAGTCCTGCCGCATGAAATCGAGCGGCGTCTCCGCGGCCAGCTTCTTTCCTTCGAGCGGCAGCACCGTGACCGAGCGCGGCGACTCCGCCATCGGCACCGGAGCTGCCGAGCCCAGCACCACCATCGTTTCCGTGCGGGTGGGAATCGCGTTCGCCTGCGAAACTGATTGGGCCTGCGGCACTGGCGTCGTCTGCCCTGTCCCGTTTTGCGCCGGACACGGCGGCAGGCAGACTGCCACCAGCAGGCTGCTTGCAAGGTTGACAAGGTTTTTGCGAAGCTTCAAACGCATAGGGGAAGACAGAGCCAACGACCAACGGAATTGCAGAAGTGTTCAGTGCTTACAGGATGTAACGCGAGAGATCCTGGTCTTTCACGATGGATGCAACCATCTGCTTTACATACAAATTGTCAATCAGGAACACCTTCTCAGGGCCTGAGGCCGTCATCCGCTCCTGGTAGGGCAACGGCGTGGTCGACTCATTCTTGATGGCCTCTGAAAGCGTGGCGGCGGCTTCCTCATTCGGCGCGCGGCGCGCCACGTCCGGCGCCAGGAAGCTTACATCTTCAAGCACGCGCTCCATGATGGTATGCAGCCGGCGCGCGCCAATGTTCTCGGTCTGCTCGTTCACTTTGAAGGCAAACTCCGCCATCTCGCGCAGAGCTTCGGGTGCAAACTCCAGCCGTACGCCCTCGGTCTCAAGCAGTGCGGAATATTGCTTGGTGAGCGAAGCCTTGGGCTCGGTAAGAATGCGCAGGAAATCGTCCACCGTGAGCGATTGCAGCTCCACGCGAATGGGAAAACGCCCCTGCAGTTCGGGAATCAGGTCGCTGGGCTTCGACACGTGGAACGCCCCCGCAGCAATAAACAGGATGTGGTCGGTGCGCACCATGCCGTAGCGCGTGTTCACCGTGGTTCCCTCGACGATGGGCAGAATGTCGCGCTGCACGCCTTCACGCGAAACTTCTGGCCCGTGATTGCCTTCGCGGCCGGCGATCTTGTCGATCTCGTCCAGAAAAATAATGCCGTTCGACTCGACGCGTTCAACAGCGATGCGGTTCACCGCGTCCATGTCAATCAGGCGGCCTTCTTCTTCCTGCACCAGGTAGTCGAACGCGTCGCCCACCTTCATCTTGCGTTTCTTTGAGCTGCCTCCAAAAATATTCGGCAGCATGTCCTTGAGGTTCATCTCCATGTCTTCAAGGTTCTGGTTGGAGATAATGCCGAACTGCGGCGTCCCTCGCTCGCGCACATCGAGTTCCACCTGGCGATCGTCAAGCTTGCCCTCGCGGAACTGCTGGCGCATTTTCTCGCGCGAACGCTGATAGCTTTCCGTGCCGGGCAACGAGAGCTGGCCTTCCTGCGCCGGTGGCGGGGGCGGCGGAGGCGGCAACAGCACATCGAGCAGCCGCTCCTCTGCATTGATCTCGGCGCGGTCTTCCACTTCTTCAAGCCGCTCTTCGCGCACCATGTCGATGGCGATCTCCACCAGGTCGCGGATCATCGACTCCACATCGCGGCCCACGTAGCCCACTTCAGTAAACTTTGAGGCTTCCACCTTGAGAAACGGCGAATTGGTGAGCTTGGCCAGCCGACGCGCAATCTCCGTCTTGCCCACGCCCGTCGGGCCGATCATGATGATGTTCTTCGGCATGATGTCGTCGGCAATATCGGGCGGCAGCTTCTGGCGGCGCTGGCGGTTCCGCAACGCAATCGCAACCGCGCGCTTGGCGGCACGCTGACCCACCACGTGCTTGTCGAGCTCGGTAACAATCTCGCGCGGCGTCAGCTCGTCTAGCGAGAGATCCTGTTCTTCGGCGGATGCAGGTAGATAAATGGCCATGGATGCGATCGTGCTCCGGAAGACTCTCCGCTAGCTCTTCAACTCCTCAATGGTGATGTGGTCGTTGGTATAGATGCAGATTTCGCCTGCGATCTTCATGGCCTTCTCCGCAATCTCGCGTGCGCTCATATCCGTGTTCTCGATCAGCGCGCGTGCGGCAGCGGTGGCATAGCTTCCGCCGGAGCCGATGGCAGCCAGCGCCTCGTCCGGATCGATCACGTCACCCGAGCCCGAGATCAGAAACGTTTGTCCCAGGTCGGCCACCAGCAGCAATGCTTCAAGATTGCGCAGCATCTTGTCGGTGCGCCAGTCTTTGGCCAGCTCCACGGCGGCGCGGTTCAGGTTGCCCGCATACTGCTCGAGCTTTGACTCAAAGCGCGAAAAAAGCGAGAAGGCATCCGCGGTCGATCCAGCAAAGCCCGCCAGAATTTTGTCCTGATAAAGGCGGCGAATCTTTTTGGCTGAGTGCTTGAGCACATGGTCGCCCAGCGTCACCTGTCCGTCCGCCGCCATCACCACCTGGCCGTTGCGACGCACGCAAATCACGGTCGTCGAGCGGATGCGCGACCCCGCTATGGAGCGAATCCGCGACCGTGTCGCCGAGCTCGGTGTTGCCTTTGCTTCTGCGTCCGAAACCACCTGGAGAACCTCCGCAAATCGGCCCCCTGCAGGCTCAAATTGCCTCAGGGCGCAACCTAAAGTATAGGTCATCGGCCCGCGTACTCCCATGCCCCAGGTACTTGCTCTCCAGGGCTTGCTCGAGTGCCCGTATTACGCCCGCAAACCCTGTTTCAACGCCGATTCCGTGCCTTTCCGGAATTTTCAGGCGCTTCGCGTCCCACTTTGAAGGGTGCCCCGGCGGCGCCTCGCGCGCGTGTCCCATTGCGGCGCGTCCGCGCCGTTTCAATTGCGCTATCCTTGAACCAGGCACCCCTGGGGTGGGTTCCGCCTCAAATGGTCCTCTTCGCTGCATCCGAGTGGGAGTTGGGAGCTGGCCTTGGCACAGCCGCCGGGCTTGCCGTGCTTGGCCTCTGGCTCGTGACGCGCAAACGGCCCTCGCCCGAGGAACTGGAGCGCGCGCGGCGCAAATTCCTCGTTCAATCCGGACGCATCGTCGACGGCATGTTGCTCGACATCTGCGACGTTGAGGGCGAAGGCGGCCGCAAGCTCTCCATGCTGCTGTTCAATTACCGCATCGGCGGCGTCGACTACGAGTGCTCGCAGGATATTACGGACATGGGCGCGGTCCTGGACCCCGCCCATGTGCGCGCCGGGTTTCCCTGCTCGGTGCGCTACCAGCCCGGTAACCCGCAAAACAGCATCGTGGTGGCCGAAGAGTGGAGCGGCCTGCGCGCCGGCCTCCCCGTGCCGCACATCTATGACGATCCCGAGCCGAACGACATGAGCCATCTGCGCCCCGGACGAGGCTGATTCCTCAATTGGCGGCCTAAACCCAACCCCGGTTACACTAACCCTATGCATGTCCACGCGGCGCCCGCCGGACCCGGCGCAAAACGGACAACCCTGGTACTGCAAGTCTCGTTAGTGGCCACGCTTGCTTATGTCCTGGTCACCTTCATAGCCGGACTGCGCGCCCACTCGCTGGCCCTGCTCTCTGAATCCGGCCACAATGCGTCTGACTTTCTAGCCCTCCTGCTCAGCTTTGCCGCGGTCTACTTCCAAACCCGCCCGGCAGACGACGCCCGGACCTTCGGCTACCAGCGCGCCGGCGTTCTGGCCGCCTTCATCAATGCGGCCACGCTCATTCTCATTTCGCTCTGGATCGGCGCTGAAGCCATTCACCGGCTCTCGAACCCCGTCGCCGTGCAGCCTCGCCTGATGATGATTGTTGCCGCCGCCGGCGTGCTCATGAACGGCGTCATCGCCGGCCTGCTCTGGGGAGTGGCCCGCGACGTTAACCTGCGCTCTGCCTTTATCCACATGGCCGGCGACACGCTTTCCACGGCCGCCGTCATCGCCGGAGGCGCCGGCATTCTGCTTACCGGCCAGAACTGGATCGATCCCGTTCTCTCGCTCATCATTGCCGCGCTCATCCTCTGGTCCAGCATCGGGCATCGTCCGCGAAACGCTGAATATTCTTCTGGAGGGCACGCCGCGCGGCATTTCGCTCGGGGACATACGCAAGGGCATGGAAGAAGTCAACGGCGTCATCGATGTGCACGATCTGCACGTCTGGAGCCTCGGTTCGCAGTCGCGCGCCCTGGCCTGCCACGTGAAGATCGACGACATTCCGCCCTCCGCCAGCGCCTGCATCCTTGCCGACCTCAATCACGTGTTGCGCGATCACTTTCATATCAGCCACTCGACCATCCAGTTTGAACACATCGGCTGTGGCGAGCTGGTGCGCTGCGTCGTCCCGCCTGAGCAGATGGCCGGCACTCAGAGAGCATTCCCACCACGGTCACGCACATTAACTTTCCTGGAGGTTCCCGATTGTCCCGAGCTCGTCTTCGGCGTTTCCTCGCACTCATAGTTTTTCCGGTGCTGCTTGCACTTCTCACGGCTGCTTTTCCGTTCGCTCGGGCCGCGCAGCCTTCTGATACGCAGGCCGCCACCGCCGCGCAGCTTGAGGCTCTCTCCGGCCAGTATGCTGGCGCCGCCTTCCCTGATGTGCCGCTCAGCTTCTACGTCAAGGACGGCAAACTCACGGTGGAGTCCGAGAACGGGGTTCCCGTCGAGCTCGACAGCATCTCGCCGCTCGAGTTTGAATTCCCCCATTCCAAAACCACCATCCATTTCCTGCTTGACGCCCAGGGCCACGGCGAGTCGGCCATTGAATCCACAAGTCCCGACGAGGTTCTCCATCGCACCGGCTCCGCGGTCCAGCACGTCTTCCACGACTATCAGCGCACCGACGTCATGATTCCCGCGCGCGACGGTGTCAAGCTGCATGCGGTCATCCTCAAGCCTGCCGACATCTCTGACGCCGCTGCCTTTTCTCATCCAGCGCACCCCGTACGGCTGCGACGGAACCACCCGCGAGTCGTTCTTCGGCGGCCGTCCGGAGCTGGCCCGCGCAGGCTATATCTACGTCTGCGCCGACATTCGTGGACGCCACAAGAGCGAAGGCAAGTTCATCATGAGCCGGCCCCTTGCTGACCACCACAATCCCAAAGCCGTCGACGAAAGTACTGACACATGGGACACGGTCGACTGGCTCCTCAAGAATGTCGACGGCAACAATGGCCGCGCCGGTTTTGTGGGCACAAGCTATCCGGGGTTCCTCGCCATGATGGCAGGCATCGACCCGCATCCGGCCGTCAGGGCCATCTCCCCGCAGGCGCCCATGATCGACGTCTGGATGGGCGACGACTTCTTTCACAACGGCGCCTTCCGCCAGAGCTATGGCTACGACTACGTGCTTGCCATGGAGAGCAACAAGCAGGAAACCAATGTAAGCTACGGCCGCGATGCTCAGGGCAATCCGGTCGATGGTTACGATTTCTTCCTCCAGCGCGGTTCGTTTCTTGAGGATGTAAAGCAGTCTCACTCTCCCGTGCTGCCCACCTGGAAGCTCTTCCTCGATCATCCGGCATACGACAAATACTGGAGCTCACGGGGCGTTGAGCACTCGCTCACCACCGTCGCCGTGCCCACGCTCTCCGTGGGCGGCTATTACGACCAGGAAGATATGTTCGGGCCGCAGATCGAATACTCCACCCTTGAACCGCACGACAAGAACCATGAGAACTTTCTCGTGCTCGGGCCCTGGAGGCATGGCTACTGGAGCAGTTCATCGCGCAGTCTTGGCAATCTCGACTACGGCGAGCCCATCGGCAAGGAATTTCGCTCACAGATCGAAGCCAAATTCTTCGCGCACTATCTCAAGGACGCCCCCGGGACCAACCCCTCAGGATTCGACCTTGAAGACACGGCCAGTTTTCAAACCGGATCGAATACCTGGCAGCGTGACGGCGAGTTTCCTCCGCGCCAGTCGAAGGCAACCGGACTCTACCTCGAGGGCGGCGGTGCACTCGGTTGGAGTTCCGCGGCGTCCGAAGCGAAAACCAGCTACGTCAGTGACCCTGCGCATCCAATTCCGTATCGCCATCGGCCCATCCAGGCCACCTACTCTGACGGTTCGCAGTGGTTCAACTGGCTCACTGAAGATCAGCGCTTCGTCACCGCCCGCGACGACCTGGCCGTTTGGAAGTTGCCCGTGCTTACCGCCGACCTCACCCTCACCGGCGAAGTGGTGGCTGACATCTTTGCCGCAACCACCGGCACCGACAATGACCTGGTCGTCAAGCTCATTGACCAATACCCTGACGACGACCCAGACGCAAAGATGCGCGGCTACCAGCTGATGACGAACGAAGAAATCTTTCGCGGCCGCTATCTTTCGAGCTTTGAAAAGCCCGCGCCGATCGAGGCCGGAGCCGTGCGCGAATACAAGTTCTCGCTGCACGACGTGGACCACGTCTTCAAGGCCGGCCACACCGTGATGGTTGAGATTCAGAGCACGTGGTTCCCGCTCTACGATCGCAATCCGCAAACTTTTGTGCCCAACATCATGAAGGCCAAACCGACGGACTTCAAACCCGCAACGATTACGGTCTACTCCGGCCCCGGCCACGCCTCCAGCCTGTTGGTGCCGGTTGTAAACCGCTAACGCTCTGACGGGAAACTGGCTTAGAGCGCCAGCTTCATCGCGGGCTCACTTAGCTGGCGCTGGTGGAAATTTCTCGACGTACACTTCGCCCTTGCGACCGAAATAGAGCGCCTGCCTTCCGGCGATCAGCACAAAGTAGCTGGCGCATCCAGCTTCCATGATTCTCCGCACGAATTCCAGGTAGAGGATCTCCCCGCGCTGAATGGCCCTCAGCGCATCCACAACGCCCGCCTCGCGAAACTCCGCGGCCACCGCCCACGGCAGTTTTTCGCTCGTCTCTACATGCGACTCACCGTTCGGCAGGTAAAACACGCGCTCGTCCCGGCAAAGATCCGCATGGTAGCGCTCCACTCCGGCTTCCGCCAGTCTCCGCACCACCTCCGGGAACGCAATATTTCCTTCGTGTGATCGAACTGCGCATTCGTGCATCACTGCAATCGTTTCCTGTTTCATGACTCTTCTCTCCTTGGTTTGTTCGTTCTGCCCTGTTATTCCTGTGGTTGATTTCTGTCTCTCAGTCCACCGGCACGTTCTTCAAGCCGCGCCTTTCAACAATCTCCTTGAGTGTTCGGGTCAGGTCAGCCAACTGCTCGCCGCTCATGTGGCCAAAAAACTCCTCGTCATTCTTGTCGGCCAGCGCAGCCATTACCGGAACTAATTTCCGTCCCAAGGCAGTGAGTCCGATCGACTGGTACCGCCTGTCGCCCTCCATCGCCGTGCGCGCCACGTGACCTTTAGCCGCCAGCCTGTCCACCAGCTTTGAGATCGCGCCGCGCGTCATGCCCAATCCCTCGGCCAGCAGGCTGGGTTGCGTCTCGCCCATCTCCAGCAATTGCCGCATCACCACCCACTCGGCCACCGTCACCCCCTCCCGCTCCACCTTGAGCTTGAAGGCGTGCGAAACATGGTTTGACACATAGCGGAGCCAGTAACCGGCGTGCGCGTCCAGGCTGCTGACCCGGCCTAAGCTTCTGATCGGCTCGGATTTCATCATTTGTCCGTTCCTGTTTTCATATAGTTTCCTAGGAAACTATATCGAGAATACCACGACCTTTATTCTTGTCAACCGGGCTCTCAGCGATGGACCGCTGAGATTCGCGCAATTCATTTTGTGGAATACAAACCACTATTGACACAGATTATGTGCACACATATACTGTGCCTATGAACATTACCTTGTCAGTAGACGAGCAGATCGTCCAGCGCGCACGGGAGAAGTTGCGCGCCGTAGGTAAGAGCGTGAACGAGGAGATCCGCGACCACCTGCGGCATCTGGCCGGCGACGACGATCTCGAGCGCGATATCGAGTTCCTTGAGCGGACCTCCGGGCTGGGCGATCCGAAGGGATGGAAGTGGAATCGGGATGAGCTTTACGAAGACCGGCTGAAGTGGCTTCAGAAATGAGTGGCGGCGGCAGGATTTCGAGAGCGTTCTTCGATACAAATATTCTCGTCTATGCGGATGACCCGAAAAGTCCAGCCAAACAACGGAAAGCGCTGGAATTGATCAAGGAACATCGCAGCAAGAGAACCGGAGCGGTCTCACTTCAAGTTCTCCAAGAGTACTTTGTGACGGTGACACGGAAATATGGTGTCGACCCTGCCATTGCCCGCGACAAGGTTGAGATCTTTGCGAAGTTCCAGGTTGCGGAGCCGATCGTCAGCGACATCCTGGCCGCCATCGACTTCCACCGGCTGCATGGGGTCTCATATTGGGACGCGCTCATTCTTCGCAGCGCCAAACAATCCGGGTGCAGTGTGCTTCTCACCGAAGACATGCAACACGGACAGGTGATCGACCGCGTTCGAATTGTGAACCCGTTTCTCTAGAATTTCTGGTTCGCGGTAGAATAGAAGACGAGATGATGCTCCACCAGCCCATCCCGGCCCTCCTCTAGCGGCGCCCGCCGCCTATACCCGTTCCCCGTCTGAATTCAATCATCCAAAACTTTCCGGCCCGGAGGGCCGCACTTATGATCGATCGTCTGGAACAGATGGAGCAGCGCTACAACGACATGCAGGCGCAGTTCTCGCTGCCCGAGGTCCTCAACGACCACGAAAAATATCAGAAGACCGCCAAGGCCATGCGCGAGATTCAAGCGCCCGTGGAGCGGTACCGCGAGCTCAAGCAGGTGCAGCAGGGGCTGGCCGACGCGCGCGCCATGCTGGCCGAAAGCGACCCTGACCTGCGCGCCATGGCCGCTGAGGAAATTGCCACGCTCACGCCGCGCGAGACCGAGCTCGAAGAAGAGCTCAAGGTCATGCTGTTGCCCAAGGACCCGAACGACGAGAGAAACGTGATTCTCGAAATTCGCGCCGGCACGGGCGGCGATGAGGCATCGCTGTTTGCCGCCGAGATCTTCCGCATGTACACGCGCTTTGCCGAGCAGCACAAGTGGAAGATCGAACTGCTCTCGCTTTCCGAGTCCGGCGTGGGCGGCTACAAGGAAGTCATCGCCATCATCGAAGGCGAGCGCGTCTATTCGCAGATGAAGTGGGAGAGCGGCGTGCATCGCGTGCAGCGTGTTCCCGCCACTGAAACGCAGGGCCGCGTCCACACCTCCGCCGTTACGGTGGCCGTACTGCCTGAGGCTGAAGACGTCGACATCAAGATCGAGGCGAAAGATATTCGCATCGACACCTTCTGCTCCTCGGGCCCCGGCGGCCAGTCCGTCAACACCACCTACTCGGCGGTGCGCATCACGCACATCCCCACCAACACGGTGGTCAGCTGCCAGGACGAAAAATCGCAGATCAAGAATCGCGAAAAGGGAATGCGCGTGTTGCGTTCGCGCCTGTACGAGCAGGAAATGGACCGGCAGAATGCCGAACTCGCCAAAGAGCGCAAGCAGCAGGTCGGCACAGGCGACCGCAGCGAGAAGATCCGCACCTACAACTTCCCGCAGAATCGCCTCACCGATCACCGCATCGGCCTTACGCTGCACCAGCTCGACCTCATCATGGAAGGCCGACTGCAGTCGATTGTCGATGCGCTCATCGCGCACTACCAGGCCGAACAACTGAAGGCTGACAGCCAGGCCGCGTGAGCTTAGCAAGCTGGATCGCCAACGGCGAGAAGCGCCTGCGCGGCGGGCCGCATCCAGAGCGTGCCCGTCTCGATGCGGAGACGCTCTTGCTCCATCTCCTCCAGCGCGACCGCGCCTTCCTCATCGCTCACTCCGACGAAAGGCTCAACGCCGAGGGAGCGGTGCGTTACTACGCGCTGATTGAGCGCCGCCTCGCCGGTGAACCCATCCAGTACATCACCGGCCAAACGGAATTCTACGGCCTGCCGTTTCGCGTTGACAGCAGCGTGCTCATTCCCCGCCCGGAAACAGAGCACCTCGTTGAGAAGGTGCTTTCGCTCGCAGAAGGATTTTCTAGTCCTCGCATTGCCGACGTCGGCACGGGCTCAGGCGCCATTGCCATTGCGCTTGCACACAAGCTGCCCGGGGCGCGCGTCACGACTATCGACCTTTCTATGCAGGCCCTTGCCGTGGCGCAAGCCAATGCAGAGCAGAACGCCGTCACCAATCGAATCCGTTTTCTTCAAGGCGATCTTCTTGCGCCGGTCGCAGGCGAGACCTTCGACATCGTCGTCTCCAACCCGCCCTACGTCGCCGATACCGACCGCGCCTCACTCGCCGTAGAAGTCCGCGACCACGAACCGGAACTGGCGCTCTTCGCCGGCAACGATGGGCTCGCCGTCTATCGAAAGCTCATTCCCCAGGCACACGCCATCCTTGTCCCCGATGGCTTCATTGCGCTTGAAATTGGCTGCGGCCAGCACTCCGCCATCGCCGCGCTCCTCACCGCCTCAGGTTTTAAGAACATCGAATTCACGCCCGACTTGCAAGGCATCCAGCGCGTCGCCACCGCCCGCCGGTGAAGAGCGCATCGTATCTTCTACACCAATCCGCCAGAGCTTGAGTGCCCCGTTTTCGTCAGGTCCCGGAAAAACCCGAGGTCTTTGCCCAACAAGCTTTTCGTAATATAAGCAACCTGCCCGTAGTGCAGCCCGAAGTGCTCCACCACCTGGTAAACAGCATCGAGCCCGCGGACCTTGTAGCCCTGGATCTCGTAGGGCGCGAGCAACTCCTCAGTCGTCAACCGGTCCAGCACCTTACCAGCCTTCTCAACGGTCGCGCCCAGCCGTGCCAGCAATTCAGCCGCGGTCAAGCCGCCCTCAGCCGAAAATTCTGCCGGCCTGTCGCGCTTGTCCTCGTTCCGCTCAAACGAGTCCACCAGCCACTGCGTCACATTTCCATTCAAATGCAGCAGCAGGTTGCCGATGCTGTTTGACGCCTCATTCGGCCGCCACCACACCTGCTCCACCGTCAGCGGTTCCACACAAGTCTTCATGCGCGGCCATTGCCGGCCCATCAGTCTGTCGCGTGAGAATGCGAGAAAGATCTTCGCGAGTTCGCCATTGGTTTCCGTCATACGTGCCTCCTAAGGCTGAATCCCCCCAGATCGAATCTCTGCTCCAATCTCTGCCTCGCCGGTTTTCACATTCAACGTCCACGGCTGCGGTGCCGGCAGATGCATCGTGCCGTCTTTTATCTCAAGCGGCATCCAAAAGTAGCGCGAGTCCCAAAGCGCCTTCGGCTTCCAGATGTCTCCCATGAAAATCACGGCTGTCTTCTTCTTCCCGGCCACCTTCAACAACATCGTCGACTGCGAATCGTAGTTGTTCGCTTCCGGATCAGCCAGGTTGGTGAACTCCGTCCACGGCCCCGCGATCGACGGCGCAGTCGCATAGACATTGGGGTTCGGCCGCCAGCCCGTCATATGCGAACCCACTGCATAGTAGAGGCCGTCCACGTGCACCACCGCCCCGCCTTCAAGCGGAGCGGGAACGAAGGCAGTCTTCTCGACGCCCATAAAATCATCGGTCAGCCGCGCAATGAAGAATCCCTTCGTCGGCCTCGACTCGAAGATCAGATAAGCTGCCCCGTCGTCATCCACAAACTGCCCAATGTCGCGGCTCTCCTCGTCGAGCGGACGAAAACTCTTCACAAACTTGTAATCGCCGTCGATGCGATCGCTCACCGCCACCATCACCCGCGCCAGTTTGTACCGCGCATCGTCCAGGTGCGCGTACATTACAAACTTGCCTGTGCGTGTGTTGACGTAAACCTTGGGCCGCTCCAGCACCCAGTGCGCGCCTAGGTTTTCCGGATCGCTCAGCACCAGCACCTGTCCGCAAAACTTCCAGTGCGCCAGGTCCCGCGAGCGGTAGCAGACAACATAACGCTTCTCAGGATCGTTCGTCTGCGTGCGGTCCTCGCCGAACCAGTAATACGAACCCTTGAAGCTCGTGATGCCGCCGCCATGCGCCTGGATGCGCTGCCCGCGATTATCAACCCACGGGTCGCCCGGCTTGATCACGGACGGCGCAGCCAGCAGTGCTCCTGCCGCGACCGCCAAAAGCGCGCAGGCCAACCAGCTTGAGAGCTTGCTCATAACTTTCCTTCCGCCAGCCCGCGCTCTCGCGCTCTTAAACCAACTCGTAACCGGCGAACCAGTAGCCGATTTCAAATGCCGCCGTCTCTTCAGCGTCGGAGCCGTGGATGGCGTTTTCCCCGATCGACTTCGCAAACTGCTTGCGGATGGTCCCCGGCTCGGCATTCGCCGGATTCGTTGCGCCCATCAGCTTGCGCAGGTCAAGAATGGCGTTGTCCTTTTCAAGCACCATCAGCACCAGCGGGCCTGAAGACATGAAGGTACAAAGCTCATCGAAAAACCCCTTGCCGGCATGCACGGCGTAGAATCCCTCCGCCTGCTTTTTTGAAATCGACAGCCTTTTGAGCGAAATGATTTTGAAGCCGCCCTTGTCGATGGCGGCGAGAATAGCGCCGATGTACCCGTCGCGAACGGCGTCTGGCTTGATGATGCTGAAGGTGCGTTGTGCCACTTGGAATGCTCCTGAAGAAAGACTGATGCTAGCTTCCATTGTAATTGGGGGATAGCCATAGCACGCTTTGCCGGACAGTAATCCCGTGCAAGCCGCCGGAAATGGAGTCATCTATCCGGCGTCCTGGTTATCTCGTATAGTTTTTACAGGCGGGACGGCTGAACGGTTGAGCATGATTCTTTAAATGGGGGTAAAGCCATGAAGGAGAATGCACACGATCAGGTCAACGGCGAGTTGAGCGAGTCCGACGGAGCCCGCGCCAAGCCCAGCGGCTCAGTCTCCGGAGAGTTTGTCACTGAGGCGTTCGAGTACGACGGTGGACGGCAGGTCACGGTATACGTTCCGCCGGACAGGCCGGAAGCGTTCGTCTTTGCCGGCGACGGTCAGAGAATCTCGAAGTGGGGCCCGTTGCTCCAGAAGGTCGACGTACCGCCCACAATGATCATCGGTGTACATGGGCTGACCGATGAGATGCTGCGGCTCCACGAGTACTCGCCGGGCTTTGAGCCAGAGCGATTTGCGGCACACGAAAAGTTCTTCGTCGAGGACGTTCGCCGATGGACGGAGTCGCGGTTTGGCGTGGCGCTGCCCGCTGAGCGTGCCGCAGTATTCGGCGTCTCGGCAGGTGGAGAACTGGCACTCGCTCTCGGGCTTCGGCATCCGCATGTTTACGGTGCGGTTTTCTGCGCCTCACCTGGCGGCGGCTACAAGCCGCCTGCCGTTATGCCCAGCCAACTTCCGCGCACATACCTCGTCGCGGGCACGCAAGAGCCGTTCTTCCTTGGAAACGCAAAGAAGTGGGCGGACGCACTGAGGAATGCAGGTGCGGATGTCGTCATGCACGAGCGAGCCGGATCGCACGGTGGCGCATTTTGGCGGGAAGAGTTCCCGCTCATGGTGACGTGGGCGTTCGGCCGATGATGCATCCCGGTATCTTGGGGTCCCAAATATGCAATCGCCCAAATACGGCTCTCTGGCTCCGCCAATGCACCACTGCCCGCCGTTTCGGCAGGCAGTGGTGGAGATAGCTAGAAGCTAATAGCTAGAAGCTAGCAGCTGCCTTTCACGCCTTCCCAATCACATGCGCCAGCGTTGCACCAATCTCCGCCGGCGAAACCACCACGTGAATCCCCGCCGCGGTCATGGCCTTCATCTTGTCGGCCGCCGTGCCCTGGCCGCCCGAGATGATCGCGCCCGCGTGCCCCATGCGACGCCCCGGAGGCGCCGTCTGCCCGGCAATAAAGCCAACCACCGGCTTCTTCACATACTGTTTCACAAACTCGGCAGCCGCTTCTTCCGCCGATCCGCCGATTTCGCCGATCATGATGATCGCATCGGTTCCAGGGTCGTCGTTCAGCAGCCGCAGCGCATCAATATGCGTGGTGCCGATAATCGGATCGCCACCAATGCCAATAGCCGTCGACTGCCCAATACCCCGCTGCGTCAACTGGTGCACTGCCTCGTAGGTCAGCGTGCCGGAGCGCGAAACAATGCCCACCGAGCCTTCCTTGTGAATGCGCCCAGGCATGATGCCAATCTTGGCCTTGCCCGGTGAAATCACACCTGGGCAGTTCGGCCCGATCAAACGCGAAGCCGAGTTCTTCAGCTTCGCCCACACCTTCACCATGTCCAGCGTCGGAATCCCCTCGGTAATGCAGACGATCAGCGCAATGCCCGCGTCTTCCGCTTCAAGAATCGCATCGGCGGCAAACGGAGGCGGCACAAAAATCATGGTCGCGTTGGCGCCTGTCTCTTTCACCGCGTCGGCCACCGTGTTGAACACCGGCCAGCCTTCGTGAATCGTGCCGCCCTTGCCCGGCGTCACGCCGCCCACAACCTTGGTGCCATACTCCGCGCAGCCCTTGGCGTGGAACGTGCCTTCCTTGCCGGTGATTCCCTGAACAATCAGTCGTGTGTCATTGCCAACCAGAACAGACATTGAATCAAGCTCCTAGCTTCTAGCTTTTAGCTTCTAGCATTTCAAAGAGTGGATGAATGCCCCGAGCCTTTTTTGACGTCTCGATGCAAAGGGCGTCTGCGCGTTCTAGCAGAGCTTCATCCCCAATCTTCAATCGCTTGGCAAGTAAAAGCTGCGTTTGAACTTCATAAGTTGATCCTTGAGCGATGTTGAGAAACTGTCTGAAGTCGCGGGCTGTGGCTCTTCCACGCCCTTCAGCAATGTTGCTCGCGATCGAGATGCTGGCTCGGCGGAGTTGAGAGGTCAGCCCATAAATCTCATCTTTCGGGAACGTCTTTGTAAGACTGTAAATCTCCTCGGTAAGCTGCATCGCTCGCTGCCAAACCGTAAGGTCCTGAAACGCTTGTGCCAAGGTGTCACTCCTTGTTGCCCCTTCGGGGCTAGCAGCTAGAAGCTAGTGGCTAGAGGCTGCTTTTACCACCAGTTCCGCAGCTTCCTTCATCGTTTCGCCCACCAGGAAGTTCAACCCACTCTCGGCTAGAATCTTGCGACCTTCTTCCACGTTCGTGCCTTCCAGGCGCAGCACAATCGGCACCTGCACATTCAACTTGCGCGCCGCAGCCACAACGCCTGTCGCCAGCCGGTCCACGCGCAAAATGCCGCCGAAGATGTTGATCAGGATCGCCTTCACGTTTGCGTCCGACAGCAGAATTTCAAATGCGTGCTCAATCTGCTCCTGCGTCGCGCCGCCGCCGACATCCAGAAAGTTCGCCGGGCTTCCGCCTGCGTACTGGATGATGTCCATCGTCGCCATCGCCAGGCCCGCGCCGTTCACCATGCACGCAATCGAGCCATCCAGCTTGATGTAGTTCAGCGCGTACTTGCTCGCTTCCACTTCCAGCGGATCTTCTTCGGCCACATCGCGCAACGCCTTGATGTCTGCATGCCGGAACAGCGCGTTATCGTCGAAGGTGATCTTCGCGTCCAGCGCAAAGAGCTTGTCATCCTTGGTGGTGATGAACGGATTGATCTCCACCAGCGACGCATCCGCTTCCACATACGCCTCGTACAGCTTCTGGAAGAACGCGACCGCCGCATTGATCTGCGTATTCTTGAGACCCAGCGCAAACGCCAGCTTGCGCGCCTGCCACGGCCAAAAGCCTGTCGCTGGGTCAATCGTCTCCTTGAAAATCGCTTCAGGCGTCTTGGCGGCCACTTCCTCAATATCCATGCCGCCCGCCTTTGACGCCATAAATACCAGCCTGCCCGTGGCGCGGTCCAGCACGATGCCCAGGTAAAGCTCGCGATCGATATCGGCCGTCTCTTCCAGCAGCAGGCGCTGTACCTTCTGTCCCGCCGGGCCGGTCTGGTGCGTCACCAGTTGCATGCCCAGAATGTTCTTCACGTGCATCTCGGCGTCTTCGCGCGTGCGGGCCACCTTCACGCCGCCGCCCTTGCCGCGGCCTCCAGCGTGAATCTGCGCCTTCACCACTACGCCCGTCGCGCCCTCCGCAAACAGTTTGCGGGCTACCGCCGAAGCTTCTTCCGGCGTGTTGGCCACTTCGCCCCGCGGCACGGCAACGCCGTACTTCGCGAGGATTTCCTTTGCCTGGTACTCGTGAATTTTCATGTTGGTTTTTGATCGCCCCAGTCCGCTTTTGGCCAGTCCGCTGTTCTCTGTGGGATTCGGGTGCCCGTCCGGTTTGGTCCGGACCGGCGAAACCGTGCCAGCGGTATTCAAATCTTATCTTGCGCCCCTTTCGAGCGGCAAACCGCCCGCATTTCCGCGCCGCCCGTTACCATGAAGGAATATGGGTGTCCTGAAGGAACTGCTGAAACCACTGGCCGAGGATGGCGCCGCGCTCACCCGCGAGCAGGCGGCCACTGTGCTCGAGGAGATTCTCGCCGGCAACGCGCCCGAGCCGGAAATCGCGGCCATGATGGCGGTGATGGCCACGCGTGGCGAACAGGCGCCAGAGCTGGCGGGCTTTGTGGACGTCCTCCGTGCCCACGTCGTGCCCGTCCCTCTCACCGATGAAGAGCGCGCCTCGCTGGTGGACGTGGTCGGCACAGGAGGCGGAGGCCCGCTCACCTTCAACATCTCTTCGGGTGCGGCGCTCGTAGCAGCCGCAGCCGGAGCCAAAGTGGCCAAGCACGGCAATCGCGCCATCACTTCCCGTTGTGGCGCGGCCGACGTGCTTGAAGCCCTGGGCGTACCCATCGAACTCGGCCCGGAAAAGGCCGCCGAGTGCCTGCGCGCAACTGGTTTCATGTTCCTCTTTGCGCCTCTCTACCATCCCGCCATGCGCATTGTCGGTCCCCTGCGCCGTGCTCTCGGCTTCCGCTCCATCTTCAATCTCTGCGGGCCGCTCTCGAACCCCGCCGAGGCCCGCGCCCAGGTGATTGGCGTGCTCGCTCCGTCTAAGGTTCTCCTCGTCGGCCGCACACTCGTCGCCCTCGGCGCAAAAAAAGCCTTTGTTGTCCACGGCACCGATGGAATCGACGAACTCACCACCACCGGCGAATCGGTCGTGGCGCGCGTTGAGGAGTCGGAGACCGGCGAACTGAAACTCCGCGCCTCGCGCATCACTCCAGACATGGCCGGTCTTCCCCTCGCCAAGCTCGAAGACTTTACTGGCGGAAATGTTGCCACCAACGCCGCCCTGCTCTACGACGTCATCACCGGCATCAAGGGAGCGCGCCGCGACATCGTGCTGCTCAACGCGGCAGCCGGCCTCGTAGCCGCCGGCCTCGCCGATGACCTCAAAATCGGCGTCGAGATGGGCGCTGAAGCCATCGACTCCGGCCAGGCCGCGGCTACGTTAGAAAAACTCCGCCGCTTCGGCGCAAAGCAATCCACCATCCAGTAGGTCCGCAAGCTGAGCTCGGCCTGAGCGCGGTAACGTCCGGTTAGACTTTTGCCCAGCCGGAACCGCGTCGTTTGAATTTGAGAACCGATTCTCCTGGCGTTGCCAGTTTTGCGGTGAGGTTTCTTCTGTCTCGATCCAGTTAGATCGAGGTATTCTTACCGCATGCTTCCCCGCCGGACAACCTGCAGTCTCTTGCTCCTGCTCGCCCTGGCGGTCGCCGCGAGCACGGGGCCTGTTTGGGCGCAGGGAGGCGGCGGCGCAGCGCAGGTCAAGCAGCTGCAGTCGTTTGACGGGCCGTGGCGGGTGCACGCCGGGGATGTGCAGCAGGCCGCCAGCCCGAGTCTCGACGACAGCAACTGGCAACAGATCGATATTGCCTCCGCAAAAGGCAAGAACCTGACCGACGAGCAAGGGGTAGCCTGGTTTCGAGCCCTTATCCCGCAGCAATATCTTCCAGCGGATGCCGCACTGCTGGTCGCTCCAAGCGCGGACGGCTGCCAGATTTTTGTCAACGGCTCCAAGGTTGCCGACTGCAACCAGCTCCCCGGGCCCAACAACTATGTCGCGCGCGGGATCCTGGTCCATCTGCCATTGAGTTCGCTAAGCTCTCCCCTGCTGGTCGCCATCCGCATCGATCACGCACAGAAGATACGGTCTGGCGCCTTCGGGTTGGCAAAGGGCAGTGTTCTGTTCGGCTCTTTTGCTGCGCTGGCCGATTACCGCACCGCGAGGGATGCTGAACGCTTTTACAGATTCCTGCCGCAGACGCTGCTTTGCGTGGGCGAACTGCTGGGTGGCGCTTTGCTCTTGCTCGCGTTTGCCTTTGACAAAAGCAGCCGCGAGTATCTGTGGTTCGCTGCCTTCCTGTGGCTAGACGGCTCCGCTTCGCTGATGTCGTGTTTTGACACTTTTTACCCAATCATTGGCCCCGCATGGCAGGACTGGGGCAACATTTTTGGGGTAGTCGCGCGGTACGCGCCGCTCATAGGATTTCTGGCGGCATTCACCCGGACGCAGATGAACTGGGCAGTGCGAAGCTACCAGATCGTTCTTCTGATTGCACCCGAGGCGATCCTGGCTGCACACCTCCATATGCTGGCCTGGTCTCATTCCGATTTCATGTTCCTTGGTTTGCAACTTCCGTTTGTGGTGGGCTCCCTCTTGTTCCTGGTGCTGCAATGGCGACGTGGCAACCGGGATGCGGCGCTCTTGCTGCCGTCGTTTTTGCTGGCAAACGGCATCGAGATTCTCGGTCTGATGAGGCTGATTCCGGAGAGTTTCAGCCTTGGGCCACGTTTCCACTACGAATGGGACGATCTGTCGATGTTCTTCTTCCTTGTTTCGATCGCTCCGGTAATGATTGCCCGCCATCGGCGTACCACGTTGGATCACGCCCAGACCACGGCCGAACTGCAGGCAGCGCGTGAAGTGCAGCAGCAGTTGGTTGTACCGGCTCGAGATGTTCCGGGGTTCAGAATCGAGAGCGCCTATGCTCCGGCCAAGCATGTGGGTGGCGACTTTTTCCGCGTCGTGCCCGCGGACGACGGCAGCGTTCTGGTTGTGGTGGGCGATGTGAGTGGAAAAGGGCTGAAGGCAGCAATGACCGTCAGCGCGATCATGGGCGCCTTGCAGGACTACTCCTCAAGCAGGCCGACTGAGGTTCTCGCTCACCTCAACCGGGTGCTCCATGGACGCGTAAGCGGGTTTGTCACCTGCTGCGCGGCGCTCATTAAATTGGATGGGACGATGATTCTTGCCAACGCCGGCAATCCGGCTCCCTATCGAAACGGCGAGGAGATCGCGGTGGAACCAGGCTTGCCACTCGGTTTGCTGGCTGAGAGTTCCTACGCAGAGACGCGATCCAGGCTCTCTCCCGGAGATCGGCTTACCTTTGTCTCTGACGGCGTGGTAGAAGCCAAAAACGCGCAAGGGGAACTCTACGGCTTTGAGCGCACGCAGGCCATCAGCGGCCAATCGGCGTACACAATCGCGCAGGCAGCCGCGCACTTCGGCCAGGAAGATGACATTACTGTGGTGACGCTTGCGAGGGAGGCGGTCGCAGCATCTGCCGACGCCAGGAATCCCGTCCCCGCACTCTCCGTTTAAACCAGGTTCCGCTTGGACGGTAGACCGGCCGCAATACATCATTTGCGCTGTTTGTCCGTTGTTCCATTCGGTACGTGACAATTGTCGGCCGGAATCGATTTCGTCGATAAGACCACTTCCTTGCCATAGCGCCACACTCGAATGGTTCTGACAAATGAGCCGTTTTCACCGCCATCCTGAGATTCGATTCGGACGGGTCGGAGCACCCCATTTACCCAGTGGTACCAACCAGATTCGTATATACAGCCTGCTGCACCGCTGTTCACGTAGGTCTTGACGAGGTTCTTGCGGCAGTCAACGCCTTTGTAACCTAAGTCTATGAAAGGGCCGTATTCGACAAATTCCCGCGTGGATAAATCGAATCGAAAGAGCCGGTACCAAGTATCTCCATGAACGCCAACAAGGGTTCGTACCAACAAATCCTTGTACCCATCGCAGTCCACGTCTTCGAGGGTCACCGGGGGCCCGGGGGCGAAATCAATTGGTGCGTGATCTTCGTCATCGAAGCGTATCGTCTGCGTCAGCTTCTGTTCGCTATCGATTTCAATTGATGTGATTCGTTTCGGACTGTCGCCATCGCCTGCTTCGTAAATTGTGAACCGAAAGGGCGGCAACGATCGGTGAACAATGTCTGAAAACTGCTTCGTCGAGGCCCCGGCCGCGATCGCCGTTGCTAGAGTCAATGGCACGAAGCATCTCACAGGAATTCGCATGGCCGCCAAACTGGATCGAAATCTTCTTCCTCTAGGGCGTTTCGCCTGAATTGTAACCTCTCCCAATGCCGAACTTGTCAGATGCGGTTTCGCCACCCGCCAACCCGCCCATGTTACCCTTCTGACGATTTCGGAAAGCGGTCCGCAATGCATTGTTTCAGACTCCTTCTTCTCGCCCTCATAGCCACTCCAGCCCTCTTCAGCCAGACAGCCACTGGCCCCTCGCAGCCCTTCTCCATTTCCATCGACAAGCAGACCGTCTACATCTGGGGCAGCGGCCAGGTCCGCCCGCGCGTCTTCTTTCCGGAGTTCCTCTCCGCCAACTTCAGCCGCACCCTCTCGCTCGACCGCGAACTGCCCGCGGACGTAACCCTGCATTGGCTCTTTACCGGTCCGCACGGCTCCCTCACCGTCGACATCGCCGACCACTCGCTCACCGTCGCCCAGCAGTACTACGACTCCTTCGGGCTTGAGACCGGCGACGCGCCGCCTCCGCGCTATCCCCACTCCGCTGGCAAGGAATCAAGCGTCGTCGTCGAGCAGCCCGTCGACTCTGTCGAAGTTTCCCTCCACGACCTCACGGCCAGCGTCAGCGTCAACGGCCACCTGCTCGTCAAACAGCCCTGCGCCTTCGACCTCATGCGTCATCAGCTCTCCGTCACCGCGCCCGACACATCCACCGGATCAGTTCAGGGCAAAATGACCGAGCCACCCACTGGCCGCGTGACCGTCTCCATCGACTCCGCAAAAACCTTCCAAACCATCCTCGGCTTCGGCGGCAGCGTCAGCATTCCCGGCTACGATGAACTCTCTCCGGCAGGCAAAGACAAATGGTGGCAGTTCCTCAAGGACTACAACCTGCTCATCCAGCGCGAATACCCCGTCGGCACGCGCCTCACCCCCGCCATGGACAACTTCGACCGCCTCGCCGACGCATCGCCGCACTACTACGGCGACAACTTCCCTGACGGCGAAATGAGCGACTTCGCCTACAACAAGCACATCCGCTCGCTGGGCGGCCACATCATCTTCGAGTTCTGGGAACTGCCCACCTGGGCCAGGCAAGCTGATGGCAAAACCCCCGACGTCGACAAGTATGTGCAGGCCGTGCTCGCCTACTGCAAAGAATCGCTGGCCAAGACAGGCGCCCCGCCTGACATCGTCGGCATTCAGAACGAGATCATTCAGCCCGGCCCGGTCTGGGAGCAGATGATCGTCAAGCTCCGCAAAGCTCTGGACGATGCAGGCTTCCAGAGCGTCAAGCTGCACATGCCCGACGCAAGCTACACGCGCGTCGGCATCACCTCCGCTGAAACGCTCAAGCAAACGCCTGAAGCCTGGAAGCTGCTCGACTACAGCGCCACCCACGTCTACGATTTTCAGGCCCACATGACCGACCCCGACAGCTATCTGCCCATCGTGCAGCAATGGGCCAAGACCGTCGGCGACAAGCCTTTCCTCGCCACCGAGCTCACGCTCAACAACTCCAACTACCAGATGGATTCCTACGGCGCCGCCTTCGCCATGGGCCAGCTCTACTACCAGCTCATGTCAGTAGCCAACGCCAAATCGCTCAACTATTGCTGGATGCTTTTGGACACCGAGCAGCCCAGCTTCAACTTCACGCGCTCGCTGTTCACCGTTGATCGCACCCACTCGTTCCTGCCCCGTTCTTCGGGTTTTGAATTGCGCATCTTCGGCGCCTTCAGCCGCCGTCTGCGCGAGGGAATGGTGCGCCTTGACGCGCACAGCTCCGATCCGGACCTGCAGGCCCTGGCCTTCCGCGCAGAATCAGGCGCAAAGACCTTTATCTTCCTCAACCGCTCCACCGCGCCCAAGGAAATCACGCTGCCCGCGGCGGAAGCCATCCGCTCCGTCGAACACGCCAGCCTTTCCAGCGAAAACGCCGTCGATCCAGCGCCACAGCTTCCACTGGTCGTAGCTCCCGGCGAAATTCTCACAGTGGCCACCACGCCGCAGTAGCCCGAGAAAAAACCCTGCAAGTTTGTCGGGTCCGCCCGTTCATAGCGTGAAGGAGAAAGACCAATGCTTCTGATGCTTCCCAAACAGGCAATCGCAACACTTCTGCTGCTGGCCGCGGGCATGGCAGCCCACGCGCAGCAACCCAATCAGCTCGAACTCAAAATCGACCCCACCAACCGCACCCTCACGGTCAGCGCCCAAGACCAGGTCACCGTCGATCCCGATATCGCCGTCCTCCATATCGGCTTCCAGACCCAACCCTCTGACGCCAAGGCCGCCTACGCCGCCGGGGCGCAAACCTCCAACGCCATCATCGATGCGCTCAAGCAGGCCGGCGTTCAAGAGAGCGCCATCCACAGCGAGTGGCAGCGCCTCGACGCCGTCTACGGCAAGCCGCACAAGTTCACGCTCGCGCAGCAGTGGACAGTCAAAGTCACGCCCGAGCGTGTCGCCGAAATTCTGGACATAGCAGTAACCGCCGGCGCTACCGACAGCGGCGATATCGACTGGACCGTCGCCGACGAAAAAGCGCTCGAAGACAAGGCTCTCGATGGCGCAACCGCCCGCGCCCGCGCGCAGGCCGAAGTGCTCGCAAAAGGGATGGGCGTGCATCTCGGCGCGATCCTCTACGTCACCAACCAGATGTCCGCGCCCGTGTACCCGAGAGTCTTTGCCATGAACGCAGCTCAGATGTCAGCCGGGGCCGCAGCGCCGCCGCCCCTGGCCATTGAGCCACGCAAAGTATCCAGCTCAGCGAATGTCTATGCTGTTTTTTCCATCGAGTGAGGCGTCGTTATCAGAACCAGCTTGTGCCCCATCCATTCCGCGGTCGCCGCGGCTACCGGAATGGGTGGGTTCGCAGAACCTAAATCCGAAATCCGGCGGCGGCTAATCCAGCAGCTCCATCGTCATGGGATCAGGCTCGCCGCCAAAATATTTCTCAATCGCCTCGCTGAAGATCGGTGTCTCCGGCGCGGCGCGCGCAAACAGCGTCATCGACGAACGAAATTTCAAATCGTCCGGCGAGCCGAAGATTTCATCAATCGTCCGCCCCTCCACCAGGTTCACCAGCCGGGTGCACTGCTCCAGCCGCGGCCCCAGCACAAGATGCTTCCAGTAGGCCTCGGCTTCCATAAGCGAGCCAATCCCAAAAAGATCCGCCTGCATGCTGTGGCCCAGCCCTCTCAACTGTGGAAACACAAACCACATCCAGTGCGAGCGTTTTTCACCGGCGCTCAGTTCCAACACCACCTGCGCGTAGACCTCATTCTGCGCATCCACAAATCGTTCCAGGTTGAATGGGTCGCTCACGCCGGTCTCCTTCCGTACCCTGGGCCCAATGTCTCCTAGAGCAATCCCGTCTGGCCCGCGATGCGCCGCGACAGTATCCATGACGCCAGCGACAGGCCAAGCGCAATCACAACCCATCCCACCGGTCCGAATGACTGGACAAAATTGGCCGGCCAATCCGCCGTCAGATGCGGAGCGGTGAAGGTCAACAAGCTCGCTTCAGTGCTTGCCTGGCGCGCCATCTCATAGCCGCCCCAGCCAAACACGCCCGCGGCCAGCACCATGCCCGGAACCGCACGCCGCCACGGGAAAGCCATTGGCGCAGGCACACGGGCCTCTTCCTGGATCCGCTCCATCACCGAGGCCACGAACCCCGAGGCCGGAATCAGTTCTTCCTCGCCGGCCAGAATCCGGTCGATCGGGCTTGCGGACATTTCCTTGCCGTTGCCTGTCGTCTTCATCCTCAAGCCTCCCCGCCTGATTCGAGCGCCGACCCCTCGGGCCGCCCCATTTCTTCCTTCAGATGCGGAAAACGGCTCTTGAGCAATGCCCGGCCCCGCGAAAGGCGTGCCTTAACAGTACCTTCGGGCAGGCCCATGGTGCGCGCCGTCGCCTCCACATCCATCTCGTGAAAATAAAACAGAATCACCGTCTCCCGGTAGCGCCGCGGCAGGGCAAGCACCGCGCTCCTCACGCTCTGCTGCTGTTCCCGTTCGGCCATCGCAGCATGCTGGCTGGCGGGCACTGATGGTTCCTCAATCTCCTCCAGCGGCAGGTTCACTGTCGGCACTCGTTTCAACTCTGTCCTATAGACGTTGGCCGCAACCGAAAAGAGCCAGGTGGAAAAACTCGCCTCGCGCCGCCATTGCGCCAGCCCGCGCCAGGCGCGCACAAACGCCTCCTGCGCCATCTCCTCCGCACGGCCGCGATCGCGGCAGTAGCGCCACGCCATGTTCACCAGCGGCCCCTGCCAGCGGCGAACGATGCCCTCAAACGCCTGCGCGTCTCCGGCAAGCACCTGCACCACGTCCGCAAGGTCGGCGCCCGCCGTCTCGTCCATCGCGTGGGTGTGTATTGCATTCAAGGCCGGTGCTCTCCGTGGGGTAAGACAGGCAGGCCCGTTGCGCGGTTGCAAAATGTTGCCGCCTTGCCAGAGGAGCCGGTTACGCTGGCGGCAAAAATCGCACTTTCAAAAACCCCTCCACAAAATGCAACCGGCATTGCAACCGTCCTGTCTCACCGTTTGCAAGGGAGAAAATCCCCGCAACTCAATCAGGAGGATTGTATGGCAACTTTGGCATTTCATCTGTTTAACGCACCCGATATGAGCGGCTTCGGCCTGTGGATGTTCCTGTCCATCGGCGCCGTGGCTCTGTTCGTCGTCTTCATCCCGCTCACCTCATACATCGACAGCCAGCGCCGCGAGCGCGAAGCTTTCTATAAGGCTGAAACCCTGCGCCGCATTGCCGAGTCCACCACCGAGGGCGGCAAGGCTGCCGTTGAACTGCTGCGCCAGCAGGACAGGATCGCCCGCACCAAGAGCCGCGAAGGCCTGAAGATCGGCGGCCTTATCAACATTGGCGTCGGCGTGGGACTCATGATCTTTCTGCACGCACTCGTAAGCAGCGAGCCCGTCTACCTCTGCGGAGTAATCCCCGGCCTGATCGGCGTCATGATGCTTGTTTACGTTCTCTTTCTCGCCGCGCCCATCGAATAGGACTTTCCCCTCTCGGCGGGATTTCGACTGCGCTTCAAGCCCTTGAATCCTCCGTGCCCCTTGCGCCATCGAACAGATAGTTGTTATAACGACTATCTGTTCGAGCGTTCGATCTGGGCCGCAGCGCACGATAGTTCAGAAAGGTTAAGCCCTTGGCTATCAACACACTCCGCCAACCCGCAATCTTCATTCCCCACGGCGGAGGGCCCTGCTTCTTCATGGATTGGACCTGGGGCCCTGCCGACACCTGGGTCAAAACTCAGCACTTTCTCGAGGGCCTGCCTGCCACGCTACCCTCCAAACCCAAAGCCATCCTCGTCGTCAGCGGTCACTGGGAAGAGCCGGCCTTCACCGCCAGCACGGCAGCCCAGCCGAAACTCATCTTCGACTACACCGGCTTTCCCGACGACACCTACCGCCTTACCTGGCCCGCGCCCGGCCAGCCGGAACTCGCCTCACGCGTGGCCTCGCTGCTGTCCGATGCCGGCCTGCCTTCGGCGCTCAGCGCAACCCGCGGTTACGATCACGGCGTCTTTGTTCCGCTCAAGGTGGCATTCCCGGCGGCAGAAATTCCCGTCGTCACGCTCTCGCTCGCCAGCAGTCTCGATCCCGCACTTCATATCGCCGCCGGGCGCGCCCTGGCCCCGTTGCGCGACGAGGGCGTGCTTATCGTTGGCAGCGGCATGAGCTTCCACAATCTCCGCGCATACAATCAGCCCGTGACAACCGGCCGGGCCCGCGCCTTCGACGACTGGTTGACCGCCGCCGTCCAGTCCCCCGCGTCTGAGCGCGACGCACTGCTCACGGCCTGGCGGCAGGCGCCGTTTGCCGCCTTTGCCCATCCCCGCGAGGAGCATCTCGTTCCACTCTTCGTCGCCGCAGGAGCCGGAGGAGAAGCCTCGGGCAAGCGCATCTTCACGGACGACCCCATGGGCGCAACCATCAGCGCGTTCAGCTTCCCCGGCTGACGCCGAGCGTTCCCCTGACAACCGATCTCGCAGAATCCGCTCCCCGGCGAGGCCTGCCCGCGCCTGTGTATAGTGGGGGTGCGCGGGCGTCCTGTGCGCCCCGGTTCCGTGGAGATCCCCATGCATCGGCGCGAAGCACTCAAGCTGGCGGCTTTTGGCGCAGCGGCAGCAACTCTGGACAAAAGCCTCGCAGCGCTGCCCGCTGCCGCCTCCGGCCCCATCCCCGTCATTGACGCCCATATTCATCTCTTTGACACCCTCCGTCCCGGCGGCGTGCCCTGGCCTGAAAAAACCGATACCGTTGTCTACAAGCCCGCCCTGCCTGCGCGCTATGCCGCCCAGAGCGCGGCCTTCGGCGTCGTCGGCGCCATCGCAATTGAAGCCAGCCCGTTGCCCAGTGACAACCAATGGCTCCTCAACGTCGCCAATGCCAATGGCTTGATCGTGGGCATCATCGGCGACCTGATCCCCGGCTCGCCCACCTTCATGCAGGACCTGGAACGCCTTCATGGCGACCAGCTTTTTCTCGGCATCCGCTACGGCAACCTATGGAATCGCGATCTGTCTGTCGACCTTGAGAGCCCCGGCTTCATTGACGGCCTCAAGGCCCTTGCCCAGGCCGGCCTCGTGCTGGAGACCGCCAACCCTGACCCGCGACTCATCGGCGCAGTGGTTGAAGTGGCAGAGCGCGTTCCCTCGCTCCGCATCGTCATCGACCATCTGCCCCACGCGCCCCTGCCCACGGACAAGGATGCGCTCGACGACTATTGGTCCAATCTCCGCCTGCTCGCCGGCTCCCCGCGCGTCTTCGTCAAGCTTTCTGAGATTCCCATCCGCCAGAATAATCGCCTCATCACCGACCCCCACTTTTATCAGGCCAGCCTCGACGCTCTATGGGACAACTTCGGCGAAGACCACGTCCTGTTTGGCAGCGACTGGCCCAACAGCGACCACGTAGCCACCTACGCGCAAACCTTCTCCATCGTGCGCGAATACATGGCGCGCAAGAGCTTCGCGGCACGGGAAAAATACTTCTGGAAGAACTCCATCGCCGCCTATCGCTGGACACGGCGAAACTCCAGTCAGCCGTCGCTCTAAACCATACGTCCGTTCCACGCGAGGCAATCGTCATTGCTCGAGCCCGCCTCACAATCCGTGCCCGCCTCCGCAGCAGAGTCCATTCTGCTCTCCTCCGCGATTGCCCGCGCGGTCAGGCGTCTCACGCCATTTCTCATGGCCATGTACGTGGTCTCGTTTCTTGACCGCGCCAACATCGGCTTCGCCAAGCAGGCACTCGCTGCCTCAGTCGGCATCTCTGAGAGCACCTACGCCCTCGGCGCTGGCCTGTTCTTTATCAGCTACTCGCTCTGCGGATTCCCATCGAACCTGATCCTCCACAAAATCGGCGCGAAATTCTGGATCTCCTTTCTCATGGTGGGCTGGGGACTGGCCTCCATGGCCACCATGTTCGTGCAGGGCGCCACATCGTTTTATCTGCTGCGGCTGTTGCTCGGCGTACTGGAAGCGGGCTTTTTCCCCGGCGCCATTCTCTACCTCACCTACTGGTTTCCCAATCGCGTGCGCGGACGCATCCTCGGGCTCTTCTACCTCGGCGTACCGCTGGCTCTCATCGTCGGCGGCCCGCTCTCAGGCCTGCTCCTCGAAATGCATCCGCTCGGCTCGCTCCAGAACTGGCAGTGGATGTTTCTCGTCGAAGGCTTCCTGGCCGTCGCCCTCGGCTTCGTTGCCTTCGGTTTCCTCGACAACAAGCCGGCCAGCGCCAAGTGGTTCCCGGCCGGCGAACAGCAGGCTCTCGAAAACGAATTAGCCAAAGAGGAGCAGCAGCGCCGAGCCGCAGGACCCGCCCAGCTTCTACCCATGTTGCGCGATCTTCATGTCCTTGGCTTCGTGCTCATCTACACGCTCATCCAGATGAGCACCTATGGCGCCATCTTCTATCTGCCCGCCGAAGTCTCCGCGCTCCTGCACAAGCCCGCCGGCTTTCAAGTAGGCTTGGTCACTGCCATTCCCTGGCTCTGCGCCCTCGCCGCTGTGTATTGGCTGCCCGGGACCGCCGACCGCTTCCGCAACCACCGTCAGCTCGCCGCACTCACGCTCCTGGTCGCGGGCCTGGCCAGCTTCGTCTTCCCCACCGCCAGTCCACTCCTCGGCCTGGCCATGCTGTCCGTCGCCGTCTCCGGCTTTATTGCCGTCCAGCCGCTCTTTTGGACCTTTCCCACCAGTTACATGGCCGATCGCGCCAAGGCCGGCGGCATTGCCCTCATCGGCGCAGGCAACCTCGGCGGATTCATCGCTCCCAACCTCAAAGTCTGGGCCGACAACTACTTCCATTCGCCCAGCGCAGGCCTCTATTTGCTGGCAGCCATCACCATTGCCAACGCAGCCCTGATCTACTTCACCGTCAACCGCCACGCCCGCGCCTCGGCCAGCGCAATCAGCCCGCAGGTATAATCAAATCCATGTCGGCAGGCGCCCAAACCGATCCTTCTGCAGCCCAGCCCGCGACCGAAATCGCGCCGGCCACTGCAGAAAAGCTGCACGCACTTGAGGCGCGCCTGGCCTCGCTCGGCAAGCTCATGGTGGCTTACTCCGGCGGCGTCGATTCAGCTTTTCTCGCCGCTACCGCTCATCGTGTCCTCGGCAACAGAATGCTCGCCGTCCTCGCCGATTCCGCCAGCCTGGCCCGCCGCGACATGGAACAGGCTTGCGCCTTCGCCATGAAGCTCGGCATCCCCCTCCAGGTGGTCAACACCGGCGAGCTCGACAAGCCCGAATACGCCCGCAACGACGCCAATCGCTGCTTCCATTGCAAAGACGAGCTCTTCGCCACCATGAAGACCCTCGGCGCCAAGCTCAGCTTCTCCTCCATCGCCTACGGCATGAACGCCGACGACACCAAGGACTATCGCCCCGGCCAGCGCGCCGCCACCGAGCATCAGGTGCTCGCGCCCCTCGCGGAGGCCGGCCTTACCAAGCTTGAAGTCCGCACCCTCGCCAAGGCCGCCGGCTACACGCTCTGGGACCGCCCTGCAGCTCCCTGCCTCAGCTCTCGAGTCGAATATGGCCGCGAAGTCACCCGCGAAGTGCTTGAGCAGGTTGAAAACGCAGAGGAAAGCATGCGCCAATTGGGCTTTCGCGAGTTCCGCGTCCGCCATCACGGCGAACTGGCCCGCGTTGAAATCGCCCGCACGGAGCTGCCCCGCGCCCTCTCCATAGAAGTGCTCGACGCCATCACCGCCGCCCTCCGCAAGGTCGGCTACCAGTACGTCACGCTCGACACCACAGGCTTCCGCTCCGGCTCGCTCAACGCCATCCTCCCCGCCGACGTCCTACTCCGCCGCGGCGCCTGAAGTTCCTGGGGCGTATCCGGCGGTTACCGTCCGCTGGCGAAGTTACAAGTATCAGGCCACGACTTCACAGCTTGCTGAAAAACCCTTCGAGAAGCTTTGTAACAAGGGCACGGCTTCAGCCGGGCCGCAAATCGCTGAAAGAATAATCGGGCTTCAGCCCCTGCTAATTCCCCACGCCCGCCATGTCTCCCGTCAGGGAGAATACGAAAATAGCCCATGTGTAGTCCGACGCAGCGGAAGACCCTGGAATGAAAGCAACACGGGTGCCCCAACTCAGCCCGGCGCCCGGGTTCCGCCAACATCACAGAGAAGCGGTGTGTGCAGCATCACTGACTTTTGTCTCGTTACTGCCCGAGAATATTCGCCACATCCACTCCCTACATAAGAAGGTGATATGAACGTTGCTACTTGTAAGATCATGGTCACGGTTCTGTTGTTCACTCCTACGCTTGGTTTCAGCAAAGACGGCAAGACGTACAGACATGCCTCTCAATACCAAGTAGCGATCCTGGACCAAAACCTCCGCGTTGCAACCGGAAGCGATGTAACTCTGGCGAAGAACATGACGGATGCCAAGCTTGGCCCTGGTGGCCAAGGCATTCACCTGCTCCATACTGACGCTGGGGATTACCGCGTAGAGGCTCCCGTTAATAAGGGATTGACTTTTTTATCGGCAATGGCTTCGAACGCCTACAATCCACCTCAGACCTTCCACAACAAGTGGTTTCTAGATAACGTTCAACCCGGCACCAAGGTTTTGTTTGCCTCAGATTGTGAGAAACCAAACAAGAAACATCCAAACGACGCTGTCCGTTGCACATTCTATTTCCCTGATCCAGACAGCGACGATCACGAATATGCAACAGCTGGAGACTTCACCCCGTTTTTGACCGGCAACGGAAGCAACGTACAGAAGACTGCCGACACCCTTTGCGGTACTGGAAAGTTGAAACCAGAAGTTGAGGCTCAACTTTGCGGCGGAAAATCAGATCAGAAATCTGCACCCGTTCCTGTTTCGCCTCTAACCCCAACTCCTCAATAGCAGTAACAGCAACGCCGATTAGCAATCCTCGGTCAGCATCGCCGGGGTGCCCAGGTCCCTCGCACGTGGGGACCTGGGATAGCAGGATCTACCCCCCGCGTAGTTCCCACCACCCTCAACCGTTTAAAATCACTACGCGATGCGTATTGGTTACCTCGAGTGTTTTTCCGGCATTAGCGGCGACATGCTGCTTGGCGCTCTGGTCGATGCGGGCGTCCCTTTTGATTCCCTGGCACAAACCGCCGAGGCGCTCAACGTGGGCGCGCGCCTTGAGCTCCGCAAGGTCGTCCGCGGCGGCCTCACCGGCACAAAAGTCGACGTCATTACACCCGACTCGCCCGAGCCCGTGCACGAACACGAGCCCCACACTCACACTCATGCCGATGCTCACGCGCACGACCACGAGCACCATTCGCACGAGCACACGCACGACGGCCATACCCACACCCACGCTCATTCGCACGAAGCGCATGCGCACACCCACGACAGCGGCGAGCCGCACACCCACGCACCCCATCGCCACCTTTCCACAATTCTCAAAATCATTGCGGCAGCGCCCTTGTCCGATGCTGTAAAAGCCCGCTCGTCGCGCGCATTTCAGCTCCTTGGCCATGCGGAAGCTGCCATTCACTCCATCCCCGTTGAAAGCGTCCACTTCCACGAGGTGGGCGCGGTCGACACTATCATCGACATCGTCTGCGCCGCCGCCGGAGCTGAGATTCTCGGCATCGATCGCTGGTTCGCCTCGCCTCTCAACGTAGGCAGCGGCACCGTCAAGTGCCAGCACGGAACCCTTCCCGTTCCCGCGCCTGCCACCCTTGCCCTGCTCGGCGATGCGCCCATCTATTCCGCGGGCCCGCCCATGGAGCGCGTTACCCCCACCGGCGCGGCCGTGCTCCGCATGTTGGATGTTGCGTACCAGTCCCTGCCCGCCATGCGCGTCAAATCCACAGGCTATGGCGCTGGCGGCCGCGAAACTCCCGGCGAGCCGAACCTCCTCCGCCTCCTCGTCGGCGAAACTGAAGGCGTAGCCACCCCTGTCTCCACTGAGGAGCCGCTCGCCGTCATCGAGTGCGTCATCGACGACTCCAATCCCCAGGTGCTCGCCTACGTGAGCGAACTGTTGCTTGAAGCCGGCGCATGGGATGTCTATCGCATCGCCGTGCAGATGAAGAAGGGCCGCACCGGCGTGCAGCTCACCGTGCTCTGCCGCCCCGATCTCATCCCCGCGCTTGAAGAAATCATGTTCCGCGAAACCACCACCATCGGCCTGCACTGGCGTCTTGAAAACAAGCTCTCGCTGGTGCGCGAATTTGTCGCCGTCTCCACTCCGTGGGGCAAGGTCAACATCAAGGTGGCGCGCTGGCCGTCGGGAAAAATCGCCAACGCTTCGCCGGAATACGAAGATTGCCGCCAGCTCTCCACCGCCCACGCGGTGCCGCTCAAGCAGGTCATGCAGGAGGCCATGCAGGCCTTTGCCGCTACACACCCGGCGGCGCCAAACCCGGAGGCACACTGATGGATCCCGCTGCAATTGAATCGCTGCTCAATGATGTTCGCGAGGGCAAGACCCCTGTCACCGACGCGCTCGAGCGGCTGCGCCAACTCCCTTTTGAAGACATGGGCTTCGCCAAGCTCGACCACCACCGCGCCCTGCGTACCGGCATGCCGGAAGTCATCTTCTCCCAGGGCAAAACCTCCGCGCAGGTGGCCGCCATCTTCGCGCACATGGCAAACGCCGGCGGCAACGTGCTCGCAACACGCGCCAGCGCTGAAGCATATCAGGCCGTCCACGCCGTAGAGCCCCGTGCCGAATATCACGAGACCGCGCGCGCCATCACTCTCCACCAGACGGCGCCCGTCGCAGGCAAAGGAACCATCAGCGTAGTCTGCGCCGGAACCAGCGACCTGCCCGTCGCTGAAGAGGCCGCCGTCACCGCGCGCCTCATGGGCAACACAACTGAACTCATCGCTGACGTCGGCGTCGCGGGCATCCATCGCCTGTTGGCGCAGAGGGCCTCGCTGCAATCCGCACGCGTGCTGATCGTGTGTGCCGGAATGGAGGGCGCTCTTCCCACGGTTGTCGCCGGAATGGTAAACGCGCCGGTGCTGGCGGTCCCCACGAGCGTGGGCTATGGTGCGTCGTTCGGCGGCGTTGCGGCCCTGCTCGGCATGCTCAACACCTGCTCGCCCAACGTCTGCGTCGTCAATATTGACAACGGCTTTGGCGCCGCCTGCATCGCCTCGCTCATCAATCACCTTGCTTGACGAACCAGTTCAAATCCAACCATGCATGTGACGAATTCGCAAAAAACGAAACCTCAGAAGACCACCTTAATGATCGATCGAAGGAATTTCTTAAAGAACGCATCTGCCGGGGCGATCAGCGCAGCAACCCGTCTCAGCTCAGAGAGCAGCCTCGGTGTCGCCTCCTTCATGGCACAGGCCGCTGCTCCCGCCAAAACAAAAGTCATCGTGGCCCGCGATGCAACTCTTCAGGCAGCCAGCCCCAGCGAGTCGCGCGTCCTGGCCCTGCTTGACAAGGCCATCCTCGCCGCCACCGGCCGCAAGAATCTGGTCGAGGCGTGGCGATTCATCGGCTACCCGCATATCTACAAGAACCGCGTCATCGGCCTCAAGGTCGACGGTTCCTCCGGTCGCGGCATGGCAACCCACGCAGCGCTCGTCACGGCTATCTGCGAACGGCTGCAACAGGCCGGCGTCAGTCCCGGCAACATCGTCATCTGGGATTCGAACGCCCACAACCTCGAAGCATGTGGCCTCAAGATCAATACTGACCACAAGAGTATCCGCTGCTTCGGCAGCGATGTCGCCGGATATGAAGATCACGAGGACATGTGGGGCATAGCACGCGTCCGCCTCTCCAGGATTCTCACCCGCGAATGTGCTCTCGTCCTCAACGTGCCCATCCTCAAGGATCACGACAAGGCCGGCGTCGCCTTCTCCATGATGAATCTGTGCAGCGCGGTCGAGCGTCCAATGCCGCTCACCAACAACGGTGATCCCGCTGTCGCTGACTTCAGCTGCATCCCCGCTCTCCGCGACAAAACCAGCATCACCATCGGCGATGCGCTCTCCTCGCTCTACGATGGTGGACCGGCCATTCATCCCAACCGCATCTGGTATCCCAACGCCCTCATAATTGGCGACGATCGCGTGGCCGTCGATCACACCGCCTGGCAGATGCTCGACCGCAAGCGACACTCCGCCGGCCTACCTACGCTGCAGGCCGCTGGCCGTGCGCCGCGCTACATACACACGGCCGCCGACACCGTGCACAATCTCGGCACCGACGACCCAAAGCGCATCACTGTTGTGGAAGTCTAGTGTCCCATCTCTAAAGTTCATCTAAACAACGAGGTGTCATCCAGAGGAGTCAGCCGCGGCGGACGACGAAGGATCTGCAGTTGCTTTTCGCTCATCTCTCGAAAGACGCTGGCTTCCTGAAAACCTGCCTCGACTCTCAACCTGAGAGAAGCCAAATAGGATCTGTGGTTCTTAATCCCTCAACCCACGCAATAAACTCTGGGGCACCACTGTAGGTCGCCGAAGTCTGGAACAATCGAAGTTCTGCCGCCGTAATCATCGGTACTGCACCCCACGGAATGAGGCTCCCCTTCCCCCAACGGGCACCGTGCGCTCGTTGGTGACCTCACACTCCGTGGGGATCCCGTGTTCCCGCATCCGCGTTACGCCTGCGGCTGGCGGTGCTGGTGGTTGTGCCGCTCCGCCTGCATCTGCTCAAACTGCTGCTTCTGCGTGTCCGTCATCAGGGCTTCGATTTTGTTGTTCGTGTCCTGCATGATGGCCTTGGCCTTGGTGCGGCGATCCTGTTGAGCGAGCGTTGAGTCGGCGCGCAGACCTTCCATCTGCTGCCGGCGCGCGCTCAGAAGAGGCGTAATCTGCGCCACCTGGTCGCTCGACAGTCCGAGTCGTTTGCCCATGTGCTCGGCCGCCTTCGCGGGATCGAATTCACGGTGCGGTCGCCCGGGCTGCGCTTGCGTTTGATTCACAGCTGGGGTCTGGTTGCCGTCAGGCGCCTGTGCGAGCAACATGCCCGCTGAAAGCAGAGCGCCCAAAAGAATGGTTGCCTTCGATGTCGTGTTCATTTGTCCTGTTCTCCCTTCGGCCATCTCGCCTGACTGGCCAGTGGTTGTGTAGACACAGGGTTCCGGTGGGAGTTGCGTAAAGAATTGTAACGGGACCTGAGCTGCGGAGCTTCAACCTTAACTGCTCCATATCCTGCATTCTTCGCTGGGAGTTCTCAGTCGGGGGAGGATTGTGGTCCAATGGTCTGGTACGTTCAGAGAACGTTTACCCGCGCTTCTCTCAGCGCGTATCTTCTCCGCCCCGTTCGAAAGGAGAAATCCAATGCCCCACTCCCGCAGAAATTTCTTGAAGTCCAGCGCAGCCCTCGCAGCCGCCTCGCTTGCGCACCCACGCATGTCCCTCGCCGATGAACCCGGCCAACCGGCAATTGACCCGCCGCTCCAACAATTCGCATACAGCGACGTCGAACTGCTCGAGGGCCCCATGCGTCAGCAGTTCGATACAAATCACGCCTTCTTCCTTCGCCTGAATGAGGACTCGCTTCTCAAGCCCTTCCGTCAACGCGCCGGCCAGCCTGCGCCCGGCGACGACATGGGTGGCTGGTACGACAATGCCGACGAGTTCGATCCGCACGGCACCTTTCACGGCTTCATCCCGGGCCACAGCTTCGGCCAATATCTCTCCGGCCTTGCCCGCGCTGCCGCCGTCACTGGATCAAAACCAACGCAGGCCAAAGTCCAGCGCCTGGTCGCCGCGTTTGCGCCCACCATCACGTCAAAGTTTTACGACGGATATCACCTGCCCGCCTACACCTTCGACAAAACCAACTGCGGCCTCATTGACGCGCACGAGTTCGCAGGCGACCGCACTGCGCTCGACGTGCTCAACGCCGCAACCGACGCGGTCTTGCCGCACCTGCCGCCCAAGGCCATGGCGCGCGTCGAGCAGTATGCTCAGCCCCATCCCGACGAGGCCTATTGCTGGGACGAGACCTATACGCTTCCTGAAAATTTCTTCTTAGCCTGGCGTCGCGGCGCGGGCAGCCGCTATCGCGACCTCGCCATCCGCTTCCTTGAGGACGATCTCTACTTCAATCCGCTCTCTGAGAACCAGAACGTCCTGCCCGGCGAGCACGCCTACAGCCACGTCAACGCGCTCTCCAGCGCCATGCAGGCCTATCTCGTGCTCGGCAGCGACAAGCATCTCCGCGCCGCACACAACGGCTTCCATTTTGTGCGCACCACGCAGAGCTTTGCCACCGGCGGATGGGGACCCGACGAAGATTTCCGCAAGCCCGGCAGCGGCGAGATGGGCGAGAGCCTCAAGAGCTCGCACGCCAGCTTTGAAACCCCTTGCGGCGCTTACGGCCACTTCAAAATCACGCGCTACCTTATGCGCGTCACCAAGGAAAGCCGCTACGGCGACAGCATGGAGCGTGTCCTCTACAACACCATCCTCGGCGCCAAGCCGCTCCTTGAAGACGGCAGCAGCTTCTACTACTCCGACTACAACGACCGCTTCGCGAAAAAGGGCTATCACCGCGACAAGTGGCCGTGCTGCTCAGGCACTTTTCCGCAGATCACCGCCGACTACGGCATCAGCTCTTACTTCCACGACGCCGAAGGAATCTACGTGAACCTCTTCGTTCCTTCGCGTGTCACCTGGATGCACGACGGAGCGCGCGTCTCCCTCACGCAGAAAACCAACTACCCCTACCACCCAACCACATCGATTGAAATCGCAACAGACAAGGACCGCGCCTTCCCCGTCTACCTGCGCATCCCCGCATGGGCAGGCCCCGCAACCTCCATCGCCATCAACGGCAAGCGACTCGCAACCGAAATCAAGCCTGGCGAGTTCAAGCGCGTCGACGCCACATGGAAGCAGGGCGATCGCATTGAAGTAGAGTTCGACATGCCCAATGCGCTCGAAGCCATCGACCCCGAGCATCCCACGGTCATGGCGCTCATGCACGGCCCGCTAGCACTCTTCAGCGTCGGCAAGATCCCGCAGACCATCGGCAAACGGCAGTTTCTCGCCGCTGCCCAAGTCTCATCAGGCTCTTCCGACTGGCAAACGACGACGGCAGCAGGAAAATTAACCCTGCGCCCCTTCGCCGACATCAAGGAAGAAATCTATCGCCTCTACCTGAACGTTGAAGGCTAAGGGCGCGAAGCGCGTCTGCCGCACCGCAGGTGCCGCCCACCGCGTAGGTGAGGTGCCTACGGCCGATCGTAGAACCGGAAGAACAGCGACGGCTTCGCCACAGGCTCGGCGCGCGCCACCAGTTCCGCCGTCTGCTTGTCGTTCAGCGGCGTAAACTCGCGCGCCAGGCCCACGTTCTCTTCGAGCTGCGCAACCGTGTCGCATCCCACAATGATCGTGCTCACCGGCCGCGACAGTGTGTAGTACATGGCCTCGCGCATGGTCAGCGTGCCCGGCGTCGGCGCAGGAACCATCCCTTCCCACATGTGCGCCTGCACATCGAGCGGCTGCGGCGTCCAATTCGACAGCAGCCGCCCGCGCCCTGGAATCTTCATTCCGATAATGCCCATCTGCCGTTCCACCGCCAGCGGCAGCAGCGCTTCGTTAAAGCTGTAGTGGTGCGGGTCTGCGGCGCTCATCGCCATCAGCACCGTGTCAAACGGATAGCGGCGGATACCCTCCATCAGCGCATCCGGCCGGTAGTGGCCGGTCAGGCCAAGGTGCCGCACCACCTTCTGCTCCTTCATCTCCAGCAGCGCCTCCATCGCGCCGCCTTTGGCGAAAATCTCGTTCACATCAAACAGCGTGCCCACGTCGTGCAGTTGCCAAAGGTCCACGTGATCGGTCTTCAGCAGCTCCAGCGATTTCTCGATCATCTTGAGCGACGCGTCTCGGGTGCGCTCCTTGGTCTTGGTCGCAAGGAACGCTTGATTGCGCCGGTGCGCCATCACCTTGCCGACGTACTGCTCGCTCCACCGATCAGGCCCGCCGTAAATCGACGACGTGTCCAGGTAATTCACGCCCAGGTCGAGAGCCCGCTCGATGATCGGCACCGCGACCGCTTCGTTATTCGGCTTTTCGAGCGCCGCCTGCCCGCCCAGCGAGAAGATGCCCACCTTGTAGCCGGTCTTGCCCAGGTTGCGTGTCGGCATGGCGCCCGTGGTCACGGGATTCAAAGGAAGGCCGGGCAGAGTATGCGGCGCTTCGGCGGCAAGCGCTGCGGGCGCCAGCAATGCGGCGGTCATGGCTCCGCCCGCTTTCAAAAATTCGCGACGATCATGGCTATCGACGGATGATTGCTTGCTCATAGGAATCTCCTCACCTGCATTGGGATTATGCAGATCATGATAGTCCTGCACGGCGGAGGGAAGATTTCTTGTGCTTCAGAGAGTGGCATCCCTAGTTGCCGGAGTGCGCCGCTTCAGGCCAGGTGGGGCTCACGAGTTCCATCGTCAGCACAGGGCCGTCGGGATAGATCGGGCCTTGTTCTTTCAGAAACGAAGGCGCAGAACCGCCGACGATCCAGACCTGAATATTCGGCGGCTGCTTGCCGATCATCGGCGCAACAATCCCCACCACTCCGCCCAGCTCAATCTTGATCTCGTAATGCATCCCCTTTCGAGGCGAGCCCGCCAGCGCATAGGGCTCTTCGCCGCGGGGAGCGATCACAAGCGTTACAATCCGCGGATCGGGCGCGGCCACCAATACCGGAACTCTCGTTTCCACAGCGCCCGGCCGAATGTTTTCGATAATGTCCGAAACCAGCCCGTCCGCCAGGTCCGTCGGCAAGCGCATATGGCGGGTCTTCACGTCATCCTTGCCATCCTTCCCTGTAGTGCGGACAGTGACTGTGCCGGAGCGGGCATCGATCATGAGATCCATGGGGTGAGGGAAGAAGGGCCCCTTCTGAATGTGGTGATCCGTGATGAGTTGGAAGGTATGGCGCTGCGAAAAAACCGTAGTCTCATCGTCGATGGATCCATCGGTGAAATGAAACGTCAACTGCGCCGAAATGTTGCCGCCGATTGGCACCTGAACCAGGTCCCCCGTAGCAACAACCTTGCCATCCTCCGAGCGCAGATCGAGAAAGCCGTGCATGGTTCCCACGACATGGCGCACCGCAACGGGAGTCGCCTGGGCCGCATCTTTGCCGGCAACGTGGCCTGCGGTTTTTTTTGCGACCTGGGCTGTGCCCTGGCCGGTGACTTGCGCAGCGCAGCTGAGGACGGTGACAAGGGACAAGAATCGGAAGCTCTGCAATAAGAAATTTTTCATTCTAACTTCTAGGATTACCGAAAGCGCCCAAGGGTTGCTGAGCCTAATTGATCGTCTCGTGTTTTTCAGCGGGCGGGAGGGAGCCGCGGCGCCCCGGAACCCCTTTGAACGCTGTTGACATCTGTATATACAGAGCGCAAAATCTATATATACAGGGGGAAGCCTATGCCGGTGACACTCACCTCAATCCGATTGGATACCAAGCTGGCGGATGAAGCTGTGCGAGTCCTCGGAGTCAAATCCCGCACCGAAGCAGTGCATGTGGCGCTCAGGGAAGCTATCGGGCTCAAGCGATTTAAGGAACTCATGTTAAAGAACGGCGGTAAGATGAAGTTCGCCGGAAGCGATGAGTGAATTCGCGATATTCGATACGTCGGTATTGATCGACCAGTTCCGTACGAACCGTCACGCGTTGCGCATCGGGAGGTTGGATGTGCCGGTGAAGAATTCGTCGGTCGTGATCGCCGAGCTTCGCAGGGGAGCCGTTGAGCCAAAGGAAGCCGAACTCGTCAACAGGATGGAAGAGAACCACGCTATCCTCACGCCGACCGCGAGCAACTGGCTTGAATCTGGCGTGTTACTTGCCCAGATGAGGAGCGACCGGGGCATTGAGCCGCACAAACTCCGCGACTTGCATTTCGACGTGCTGATAGCTCTGACGGCGCGATCGAACGGAGCGCGGCTTATTACGAGCAATCGGGGCGACTTCGAGCTTATTCGCAAGTACCGGGCGTTCAAGCTGGAAGTCTGGTAGCTGATGGCCGCCCCGATCCTCCGTCGCGGTGGAAGCGACCTCGTGCAACCGAGACCGTTGCCCGGATCATTTTGGTCCCGGCTGGGGTGTCGAAGCTGTATTTGCGTTGTCTGGACTCCAGTTTAGGCGTATTATTAGGACGTTGGAAGTTGGAGGGTATTATGAGGAAGATCATTAGGTAAGTTAGTTTTGTTCTGTGCGCCTGCGGATGCCGGAGGTTCAAGCGTGCTTGTCGGATTCTTCAGGGAAGCTTCTGCGAAGAATTGCGATGCGCGCATTATTGGTTTTAGTGACCGTATCTGGGCGAATTCCGACTTGAGCTTAACGGTTATGCGAGTGTTTTCGCTTGCTGTTTTGCCGACATCTCAGAGTTCGTTAAAAGGTCTAAATATTCTAGTCGGACCTGCACTGAAATCGATTCGCGGCATAAATGATACGGCCTTTGACGAAAATCTCTACTGGAATTCCCCTGAAAATCGAACCACAAACCAATATGACATTGTAAAGCGTCCGTCCACGGAGATCAGAGGCGATCGAGGTCAAATCATTGACGACCTTTTGGATCTTTATGTGTATGCAGATCGTGACATTAGACTTTCTGAGACGAATGTAGGCGGTTCTAGTCTGCTGAGGATGGAGTTCCCGAATGAGGTAAAGCCGGGCGAGAAAGTTCAGAGCCGTCTTCACTTCACAATCCCGAATGCCTTGAAATTGAAAGACCCCAACGCGCCGAGAACTGAATATATTTGCGAATTGACTTACTTCAATGGCTACAGTCTCCCCGTAAAGGACGCGTCACTTCTCCTCGGTGGAGACGAGTGTTGGATTCCAGTTATTGCACGACCTGTCTCACCCAAAGAGGGTACGGGCTTTACAGTCGTCTTTTATGCCCCGCCTGGATTTACGAAGGGCGATGGATTTGATGTGACCACAGTCGAGGCTCTTGAAACTCACATTGAGGATGGGAGTCAGGCTGAGAGTAGGGTCAAATTACTTTGGCAGCTTGAGGAACTCTTGGAGCGAGACCGTGTCGATCCATGCCTTCCGATTACGTGCCGTTCGTCAATGAAAATCTCTGGCAGCTTGCTGAAATCAGATGATGGAAAGCAGATCGAGGGACTTAAGAGGGCCCTGGATGCAGCAGAGACGAGGATCGAAAAGTTGAAGTCTGAGGTTCGAATTGCGACGATTGTCGCAGTAGCAGGTGCGCTAGTAGCGATAGTTGGAATTCTGATCTCGCTGGTTCACTAAATTTAGTAGTTGTAGTTAAGTTAAAGCAATCATACCTCGGGAGCTATCCAGTAGGTTCGAGGACCTGAAGAATTGCTCAAAGAGCGAATGAATGTAAAAGGCCGCTCCCAACGGGAGCGGCCTTTGTTCACTGCGAGAGAACCAGAATGCAGCAATCAGTCGCCAGCGACAGGTTCGGTCTCGGTGTGCCTGTTGATCGGCGAAGCCGCGTTGTTTGAAGCAGGCCTGATCGCATCCAACCGAACCAGCCCTTCCACCGGCTTTTCGCCCAGCACGTGCTCGCGATAGAGCTTGGCCATCTGCGCATTCTCTGCCTCGGCCTTCAGCTTGTCTTCGCGCGCGCGCATCTTCTCTTCGCGCGCGTTCTTGGCGATGCCCAGGTTGTCGAGCGTGTGGTTGGCTTCGGAGTTCACATGCTCCATGTTCAGGGCCAGATCGTGACCCACGTGGCTCATGCCCACCTTCTTGCCGCCCGCAAAGATCTCGTGCCGGCCGTGCTCTTCGTACCACTTCGTCAGCGTGGCCGTCATGTGCATCTTCTCGATAATGTTCCGCCAGCCCACGCCCGTGTTGTACGCGCAGAAGCTGATTTCGCCTTCCTGCGTCGCATACGGAATAATGCACTGCTCGGTACGCCGGAAGTCGTAGTTGAACAGATCCTGGAACCACATGCCTGCGATGAACAGGAAGTTCCAGCGATCCTCGCGGCGCTTCTTGATGTCCTCGATGGTACGGTCGCCCTTCACGCTGCCGTAGTTCTTGCCGGTCGCGTTAAAGGTCTTGTCCATCTTCTTCATCATGTCGGTGATCTTGAAGTGCGTCGGCGACTGGAACGGATCGTAGTTGCGCATCAGCGACAGGCCCAGGCCGATCACCGAGAGCCACTTGCCGCGCGCCGCGTCGTTCACCTTCGCCAGATCCTTGGCAACCTGCCCCATATCGAGGAACGCGGTCACAGGAGCGGCTTCCTTCGTTTCCTTGTCGATCATCAGCGCCATGCCGATGCCGCAATTCGGGTGGCAACCGCAGCTAAGCTGGCCCCACTCCGCCGTCGGCCCGTGAATCAAATCCGCCCAGTCGGAGAAGGTGCTCATAAAGCTGATCGGGAACCAGTCGCGTGCCGGCTCGCCGATGCCGCACTGCGTTTTCACGTCGTGCGCCATGTGCGAAAGCGTGTACCGCTGCGCAATACGGCGCTCGTCGGTAATGGCTTCGTCGCGGCCCGTAAAGCTCACCGGCTGGAAGCTCAGGAAGCTGATCTTCTTCGGGTTCGCCAGTGCGAACTGGATGATGTGGCCCACCTGCTCGTTGTTGATGCCGTTGATGATCGTCGTCACCGGAACAATTTCCACGCCGGCTTCGTGCAGGTTGTTGATCGCCTGCAGCTTCACATCAAACAGGTTGCCCACCTTGCGGTGCGAGTTGGCTGCGTTGCCAATGCCGTCGAACTGGAGGTACACATACCGCAGGCCCGCTTCGGCAGCCGCGCGGCAAAGTTCCTTGCTCTTCGCAAACTCAATGCCGTTCGATGCCGCCTGCACGCTGTTGTACCCAACCTTGCGCGAGTAGGCAACCGCATCAAGGAAGTACGGTGAAAGGGTCGGCTCGCCGCCTGAGAACTGGACGCTCATCTGCCGCTTCGGCTTGATCGTGATGGCGTTGTCCAGCATGGTCTTGATCTCGTCCCACGTCAGCTCGTGGACGAAACCCACCTGGTTGGCATCCATGAAGCACGGATCGCACATCATGTTGCAGCGGTTCGTCAGATCGATGGTCAGCACCGAGCCGCGCCCGTGCGTCACTGTCGACGTGCCGTGGTTGTGCAGCTTCTCGTCGCCTTTGCCGTGCGCGCGCATGTCGCGTCCCGGGAAGCTCTCTTCCAGATGCTTGAAGAACGCCGTGTCGATCGACATCACGTCTTCAAAGTGGCCGTGCTTCGGGCAATCCTTCACCATCAGGATCTGGCCGTCGCGCTCCACAATCTGCGCCTTGATCTCGCCCACCTTTTCGTTCAGCAGAACTTCGTGCGGCAGCTTGCCGTCAAGAATCTGCTGGCGAATCTCAGGCACGCACTTCGGGCAAAGCGAATCCGTCGTGCGCGGCCAGCCCAGCGGAGGCTTTTCCTTCTGCCAGCTCTTCTGCAGAGGCTTGTCGCTCCACTTCGGCGTGAATGCGTCATTGGGGCTGATGCGGTTCAGCTTCTCAAAAACAACCCACGCTCCCTTGGCTGCGTATACGGCGGCTTTCTCTGCATATTTAATCGCTTTTGGCATGTGGTGCGCTCTCCTCAGATTTTCAGATTTCTTAGAATAGTGAATGGCTGGCGGCTGTCGCCCGCGCCCTGCTTCGAATTCCCGAGCGGAAAACAGGTGCTGAAATTTCATTCCTAGGGTAACTGCGCCTCCCGGTCAACCCAATCCCCTTGCAGTGAACGGCAAATTTCCCGCCTGAACGGGGATTCCCAGCCAGCGAACGGAATGTCTGGTAACTCGCTGATAACCGTGGATTTGCTCCCGATTATGGTTGCTTTGCCATCTTGAGCGCAGTTTGGCACGTACCTCGCACCAATCTAAATTGACTGTCATCCCGAGGAGCGCAGCGACGAGGGATCTGCGGTTGCTTTTCACTCCGCCCGTTCAAATTGGAAACCTGTACCCGCAGACAATACTGGAAAGTTGTGCCCCGTTCATCGACAGCCCCATCGTCGATGAGCGGGCGTCGGGTACTTCATCATCGCGATTGCTTTCGGGGCCAAAGGCGGTCCGGATCGCGCTCCCCACACCAACATCCGCGTCGGCCTTGCCAAGTCTGCTACGAAACCCGCCGCCCGCCAACTAGTCCCGCACAGATCGCTTCCGACAAACCGACTTATCGGTGCCAACCCGGTGCTGGTGAGCGCATTGGCGATTGAACCCTCGTCGCGATCAGAGATCAGCGAACAGCAACCAGGGAACGCAAAATTCAGACTTGACATTGCCGGGAAATCCACTACCATTTGGTTGTGGATAAATTGGGTACGACATTTGCGGCTTTGTCTGATCCAACCCGCCGGGCCATGATCGAACGCCTCTCCCATGGGCCTGCCTCTGTGCATGGATTGACGGAACCGTTTGCACTCTCGCAGCAGATGATTTCGAAACACATTGCCTGCCTGGTACGCGCGCGGATTGTGATCAAGAGGAAGCGTGGACGAGAGAGTGTCTGCACGCTTAGACCAGAGGCGATCAAGACAGTTAGCGAATGGGCGTTCAGCTATCGCCGATTCTGGGAAGAGAGCTTCGACAAGCTGGAAGTGGTTATCAACGAAATGAAAAAAACGGCAAATGAAAAAAAGGAGGTCAGAGATGACAGAAAACACGGTTAGCGAAATTGAGCGGATGGTTGTCACACGAGTTTTTGATGCCCCACGCGAGTTGGTTTGGAAGGCGTGGACAGACCCGAAGTACATCATGCAGTGGTGGGGGCCGAAGGGTTTTACTGCGCCGGTTTGCAAAATGGATTTCCGCGTCGGCGGGAAACTCCTCTGCTGCATGAGATCGCCCGATGGGCAGGAGTTCTGGAATGCGGTTGAATACTACGAGATTGTTCTATACGAGAAGATCGTTTCCTTGATGTACTTTTCCGACCCGGAGGGAAACAGGATTGACCCTGCGCAATTGGGAATAGAACATGAGGCCATAGACGGTGCGTATGACGTGGCTCTTTTTGAGGATATTGGAAACGGCCAGACGAAACTCACCTTCATTGGAAATGAACCCATGGAGAGCGCGAAAAATAGCGGGCAAATGGAGGGCTGGATCCAGATACTCGATAAAATTGCCGCAGTTGTTGCGGAGCTGGCGCAGGCGAAATAAGAAGTTGAAGTACTGACGATTGTCATGCGCAGGAGATAGCTTGGGGCAGCGGCGGAAGCCTGGTTGTAACGGGCTTCTCGCCGCCCGTCCAAGTGTCCGCTTCTCCGCGCAAGTGACCTTTGGCTCACTGCCGCCTTCAGGCCGATGCGCTTATCGAGCTCGGAATTGAGCCGACATTAGACATGATTCTCGAGAAACGCGTTCTCGTCTGGAACAGCGGCTCGATTCCGACCCGAAGCATGAAACTTTACTTCGCAGAGCATGCCTTGGTGCTGGTATCGGCAACGCTTGCAATCATCCACTTTCCATCAACATGAACCATGTTGAACAGGTCTGTCCCGCAGTGATCGACCTTCCCATCGACCAGTAAGTCGAACGGCGCCCACACCACGGCGAGATCGTTATCGATCCGGACCAGGGGTTCGTGAATGCGTTCTTCGATCTGCGTCGTCCCGGGCTTGCCTACGCGGTCGGCAAAGGCCTCAAAGGTCATCTGTACTGGCTTGCCGTCGCGCATAAGCACCATCGTGCCACCTGGCAGCGTGGGCGCCTTGATCGCCGCAGCGTCTCGTTTTGACATGCCATCAAACATCGCATGGATCGGCGCCAGCACCGCTTGCTCATCCGCCGATTGCGCAAAGAGGCGAATGGCGGCGCTCGTTGCCAGAATCGTACCGAGTACGAAAACGACCTGCTTTGTGAGCCTGCACATGCTGGCCATTCTACCTTGAGATCAGTACCGGCAAAAGTCCTTCTCGTCGTCTGGAAGGTCCGGCCTGTGATTCACTCGCCTCAAGCCTCTCCGAGGAGGCCGACCTGTGCAGTCACAATCACCGTCCAGAATTTCGCTGGGTGCCCCGGGTCCCTCGTCCGCCGCGGCGGAGAGACCGGGGAATGAACCATCGACTCTTTCAACTTCGATCGTAACCAGCAAAGAAAGCTGTATAGAAAAGCTGTGCCCCGTTCATCGACAGCCTCACCGTCGATGAGCGGGCGGCGGGCACTCCACACTTGCGATTGCTTTCGAGATCAAGGGTCGGCCGGATCGCGCTCCGTACACAAACATCCGCTCCGGCCCTGCTCGAGACCGCTCACGAAATTCCCCGCTCCCCAACCAGTCCCGCAAAGGTCGCTTCCCGCAAACCGATTTTCCGGTACCTATCTATCGACTCAGGCGAAAACTCTGCCCACCAGTTAATCAACTGGCAATTTCCGAACAGACGGTGAACCGCCAACAATCAGGAAGCGCCCGTCATCGGAACACACAAAATGCCTGTCATCCAGAGCGAACGGGGCCCCAAACGTTTTTCAGTTTGGGGGTGGTAAGCGAAGGATCTGCAGTTGCTTTTCGGCAGCTGCCCCTCAGGAAAAACCAGTCACTTCCGGATAGACGGTGACTCAGGAGTCACGCTCAGTTTTCGGGAAGCATTGAGCTGGGCAGTCGTTCCTCAGTTGGGGCATTTTGGACAGTGCTTCGCAAGCTCAGTGCGGATTGCCTCGTACTCATGAACAGTGTTAGGTATTGCAATTCTCTTCCCGCCTTGGCGACCTTTAACAATCAGATAACCGAACTCCTGGCTTACACTGCCCAATTCAGAGAAGGCGATCTTCAGGTCAGGATACCCTTGCCTTTTTCGGACGATCGCACTGCCATTGACGACAAAAACCATTTGGCGAAAAGCATAATAGAGAGCTTCGCGGCACGCTAAGATGATGGCACCGATGACGACGCAAAAGACTGCAAATCCGAAAAGGTCGGCATCGAGTCTCTCGCGCCCACCAAGGACAAAGAGCAGAACGGCCACAATCATCAGCAAGAATACCGCACCCCACAAAAGCGCACTCGACCTGACGTTACGCTTTAAGCCTTCGCCCTCAATCCGAAACTCCGGCATTGCTTGAACCCGATCGGCACCGCATCGAAGGCATGAGCCGAGTCGCCAGCTAAAGGTCGCACTGGATTTGGTTCCAATGATACAAGGCGATTTGTGCGTGTCCAACATAATCTCCACTAATTTGCGGGTTGTGGATGGATTGTTTGAATGTTAAGTCAGTGAGGAGCACGGGGTGTTGCATAAGCTGAACTCAGCGGTGACGCTGATTCAGAGAACAACCACGAAGGCTCCTCGAGACCATATGTATTACATCGGACTTGATGTTCACAAGAGGGCGATCAGCTATTGCGCGAAGGATGCAACTGGTCATGTGCACCAGGAAGGCAAGATCGGATCAACCGGCAAGAGTTGGATTTCTGGGTAGTTTGCCCAACTTGGGAGATCGACAGGAAGACGATTTTAGCTTATTTACGTCATACTTACGCAGCTCACAAGGTGAAGGTTGCGCATCCTCTTAGTTGTGAGCCATCGCGGCGGCGAAGAAGAAGAACGACAAGATCGACGCTGCCAAGATCGCCGACTGTCTGCGTTGTGATTTTCTGCCGGAGTGCCATATGGCTTCGACCGAGATCCGGGACCGGCGCCGTACGCTGCGCTACCGAAGCCTGCTGGTCAGGCAGATGGTGCAGATGAAGAACCGGGTATCCGGACTTCTGCTGGAGACCGGGGTCAACTACAACAAGAGCCGGCTGCACAAGGTGGGATACTTCGCGGATCTGATGTCGACCAACGAAGAGGTCAACGACAGTATCCGGCCGCTGCTGAAGATTAGCCGCGAGCACATCATGCGCGCTCAGAAGCTCGACTATGCTTTGGTCAGTTCGCTGGAGCGTGATCCTCTCCTTGCCGAGAGACTGGAGCGGCTGAGGACTGTTCCCGGCGTGGGTCCGATCACTGCGCTGACCTGGGCCCTGGAGATCGGCGACTTCACGCGCTTCCCGTCGATCAAGCAGGCCATCAGCTACTGCGGCCTATGCGGAGATGAGAGGAGATCCGCCGACAAGGTGATGCGCATGCCGCTTTCCAAGCAACGCAACAAGCATATCCAGCACGTGCTGATCGAAGCCGCGAAACTAGCTCCAAGGTATTCCCATGAGCTGGCGATGGTTCGCGAGAGAGAACTGCAAAAAGGAAATCCCAACCGCGCCACGCTTGCCGTAGCCAGGAAGATGGTTAGCTACATGCTCGCCGTCGAACGCAGAAAACAGAACTTCGTGCCTGCCGAAAATTCACTTGCACGACGGCAGCGTGAAAAACCTTTCCAAATAAGGAAAGAACAAAACATCAGGATCATCCGATGCGCAGGCTGCCAGGTCCCGCCAGTGGGCGACTGAGCGAAGGAGATCAAACTCCTGAGGCTCTCCACGAATTGTTTCGGGACTGGCAGAGAACACAAACTCAATCTTCTGTGCGGGCTCCTCGGAGCCTTAGACAGCAAATGGATGTCCGGTTCTGCGAGAGCGGGAACCACCAGCCGAGAGGCAAATACTGCGTATGGAGAAGTTCTGATCAGTTCGCGTAGCGCGCCCTCCGGAGCGCGCCAAGGAATGTTGTGCTTTTCACTTGACAGAGACTTACATGGATGTCGCCCACCCTTCAATTACTCTTTCGGCAACATCCTTCGCAGATATTGATCAACTAGTAATTTCCGCATTGCCGGTGACACGCTCTTAACTCAGGAAATCGCGATCAAAGCCATCCTGGGACAACTCAGTCACCTGATGGGAGTCGTTTGTATAGGACGCCGCCAAGGATCATCGCGGCCCAAGATCCCCACACGCTGTAAACATGCCACCTGCTGTAATCGAAGACTGGGCGGCTCACTTCGGTGAAGCCTTTGACTCCATCGTGATGCCGGTAACCCCACACATAGTATTTTCCGTTCTCCACTTTGCCGTTCACGGCATCCCCGCCTATGTAAAACGTGCCAGCCACGAAGAGGAAGAAGTTCAACAGGCCCACAATCACTACAGCGAGGTAGAGCTTTGACAGGAGCGGATACATCTTCCTTCGCCGCGAATCTTGGCGAACACGTTCGAGGAACTCCGTGGGGGTGCTGTGATCAGTACTACTCGGCATGGTCGCATTTTACTCCCATATTCTTCGGAATCTGGGAGAAGTACGTCGCTCCGAGCGAGTCGTCGCCAACCGAGAAGTAACACCGTTCTTGAGCTACTTCCGCATAAGCGTCAAGCGGACCGCCCCCCCAGGACCCGCGCCGCCCACGAGCGTTCCGATCGCAGCTCTCCGAGACTCGTCGGCGATGAACTCAAGTGCGTCACTCCCCTGCTGGCAGCACTTCTTCGATCACTGACCAGGGGCCACCCTGAACTACGAGGAATTTCAGGTAAAGTTCAGCCCCTGCGCGATCTGTCGATGCAAGCAACTTTCGAGCAGCATCCTGGACCCGCTCTTTCGGCAGCGTGGCGAGATCAAAGCTTTCCTCGATCATTCCATTGGAATGCGGAATTCCCAGCAGATCAAGGTAGCTCACAATCACTGCCAGATGCTCGTGGAGCAGATAGTCCTGCAACAGCATGTTGACGATCAGATCAGGAAGAGTCAGAGTTGCCGCTGTCCAGTTGACCAGGCGCTCCACTGGGGCTCGGCGGACACTAATCTCACGAACGCTTTTTGCTTTCGCGATAGCGGAAAAGATGAGCTGTTTCTGTTCTTTCGCAGGCCCCGCCCAAAACAGTTCGCTAGCGGAGACTCTGATCTCACTAGGTAATTGTCGCCAAACGCGATTCGGAGAAACGGTCATCAACGGGCCTCATGTGCATTCAATTTGGAGTTACCCCTCAGATCATAACGGCTGCGGCAACGCGAGGATTGGCAGTGATTCAGGAATTGGGGTCAGATTGAGTGAGGATCTGACGAAGGTCACACGAATTGAGATCCCAACGGGCCGGTGGCCCCGGTCTCGATAATCCCGATTCCGCCGAGGGTGCCGGGGGCCCCATGTCTCTCGACTCTGTGACACGGAAAAAACCAACCTCCCCCAAGAGTCTTCTCGTTCCCTCGTTCCCTTGTTCCCTCGTTCCCTCGTTCCTTGTTCTCTCGACCCGTGGCACTACCGCAACGTAATCGTCTGCCCCTCGCGAATCTCGTCAAACATCTCCGCAGCCCGCGAATCGTACGGAGCAAACTTCTCCGGCGGCGAAAAATTATCGTGCCCAACATCCACCAGGGGAACCACTGCCTTGGGCGCCGTGATCTGGTTGTACATCGTCCACACGCCCGCCGGGGGAGACGTCGTATCGATCAACCCCAGCCCCACAAGCGTCATCGCCCGGATGCGCGCCGCAAAATTGACCGGATCGAAGTACGGCGAAGTCTTCGCAACCTTTGCATCGTCCGTAGGCCAGTACGGATACCCGCTCTTGCGTCCGTGCAGCCCGCCGTTGATATCTGCCCCGGCCGGAACGCGCACGGCAATCGCGGTAATGCGCGCCGGGTTCAGCCCCGCCGTCACCACGCTCTGCCACCCGCCCATGCTGCTGCCCGTCAGCACTATGGTTTTTCCGTCCCAGTCCGGCAGGCTCGCGATGTAATCAATCGCCCGCGTGTCCCGCAGAAACATGTCGAGGAAGTAGCACTTCTCCCGGTCGTCGTCGTTCAGCGTCGAATAGTCTTTGGGAGCGCCCGCATCGTCGGTCGGCGCCATGTCATGCGAGTCCACGTTGAACGCCAGCCAGCCCTTCTCCGCATACTTCTCCGCATTCTCCGGCCGCAGCTTGTACACCCCGGCATATTGAAAAAGAATCATCGCGGGATATTTGCCCGGCTTCGTAGGTTTCGCCAGGTAGCCCTGCACGTGCGAGTCCACGCTGTCCAGCTTCACCGTGGCGAGCGTAATCTCCGGCTTGTCGGTCGTCACCGCCGTCAGCACAGGATTGATCGGAATCTTTGCGAGCTTCTCCAACTCCGCCTTCCAGAAAGCGTCAAAGTCGCTCGGCGTCTCTTCTGACGGCCTCAGCCGTTCGGGCGCAACCGCCGCGCCCAGCAAAGTTGGCTTCACTTTCGGAGCGGGCTTGTCGGAACTCGCAATCCCGGGCCGGGCAGCCGTAATCGCAGCCCCGCATTCCTGTTCGATGTTCACCAGTACCATGCCCGGCTCGTTAAGTGCCGTCTCCAGCGTTGCTGTGCCCGCCGTGAGATCCAGCTCCCCCGTCTTCACCGCGTCCAGGTTGTTCTTCTTCACCGTATAGGCATAGTGCGCGCAGGCGTCATCCGCCGGCCGCGTCACCGTCCACCCGACCCTCTCGCCCACATCGTAGATGCCGGTCGCGTGATACGGCGTAAACACCAGTTGCGCATCAGGAGAAACCTGCGGTTGCCCCGCAGCCAGGGAAACGGACACCAGCATCGCTCCCGCAACCGCGCCGGCGCGCCAGCGAACACGAAACCGAACACTAAGCAAGGACGGATCCATAAGGTCTCCCATCATAATGGGCAGACCTATTTGTCCCTCCGCCTTCAATTCGCCAGCGCCCCGTATTCATCGCGGCCGCTTGGGCCCCGGACGGGCCGTCCGAGAATTGCCCAGGGTGAAACCCTGGGAACAAAACGAATCAGATGACCCAGCCCCGTAGGGGCGACCGAGTCATTCCACCGGGTCCCGGCCGGGTGCCTCGGGTCTTGTCCGCCGCAGCGGATCGGGCCTGGGATCGCGGAGAGCTCCGCGTCGAGCTTTTGTTCATTCGCTCCCACCGGAAGTGCGGGTGCCCCGGGTCCCTCGCGCTTGGTGACCCGGGAATGAACCAACTCCCCCTCGAGCCTTTCTGACCCCCGTTTCCTGACCATTGAAGAGCGGGTGCCCCGGGTCCCTCGCGCTTGGTGACCCGGGAATGAACCAACTCCCCCTCGAGCCTTTCTGACCCCGTTTCCAGACCATTGAAGAGCGGGTGCCCCGGGTCCCTTGCGCTTGGTGACCCGGGAATGAACCAACTTCCCCTCGAGCCTTTCTGACCCCCGTTTCCTGACCATTGATCACCGACAAAAACAAGCCAAAAAGCCCCACCGAAGGCGCCAAAACACGTTTTTGGATCCCAAAATTGCGCATTTAGCATTTCGTCGGGAAATTCTCGTCGAAGCTCTTCAATTAAATGGGAAATTACTGGGTCTTAAAAAGCTTATTTCAAACAATTTCCAGGTCAAGTATCTCGAAAATCGTAACCATTTCATTCAATATTTCGCACCGCCTCGTAACCATCTGATTGAACATTTTGACGTGTTTGGGTTGTATGTTTGCGAACGTTTAACGTTGCCGAAGTACCACAAAACGTTCCACTTATCCCTGTTTCGTAACCACCTGCACCAACCTCTAAACCCCCTTTTGAATAGTTCGCTCCCGCAATACTGAAAAGCTTCCTCGGTCCCGCTACTGATTCCCCGCTCGAGCCACCTGGTTGATAATCCGCTGCACCAGCACCACCCGCACATGAATGTGACTGGCCAGGTCCGGCAGAAACTCCGTGATGAAGTTCTCAATCGGCGCCGTGGCCAGTCCGATCCCGTACCGCTGCGCCGTCGCCGGCAAGTCCGTCCGTTGGTCTCTCACATAGAGGTTGCCAATCTCATCGTCGATCGCAAACCCCAGTAAATTCGCATAGTTCAGCATCTCCTTGCCGTTGTCGCCTTGCGTCCACACCACCTGGTAGAGCGCATGAGCAATGCGCCGCTTCATTGAAGCCTTCGGCAGCCGATGGTAATGCGGGTCCTGGTGAACGATTGATGGAATCAGGAACGTTCCGAAAAACTCGCCCGTCGCATCCTGCGCATACGAATCGCGCACGTTGAGTCCAAAGCCGCTCATACCGGGCCCATATGCGGAATGTGAGTTGGAACCCACGTAAATCGCAGAGTTGGCGACAATCGTAATTCCGTTGAATGGATCAATCACATCGCGCACCGCGAGCCATCCCTTCTCTCGCGGCGTCAACGCTTTCACCTGCGGGCCATTCAGAAAGCGCGCGTACCAGTCGATCAGCGGAGCCAGCGGCGGGCACGGCACAGGTTTCAAAGTCGCGCTCAGCGTCGGATCGTCGGGATGCGCAGACACCGCACCCACGGCGCCCGCCTCGACCACGGCAGTGGCCTCTCGCTTGATCTGGCAGGGCTCCGCGGTTTGCGCTTTGTTGCTGGCTGTCAGGTGCGACTGAGGCGCGTCAGGCACCTGCGCGTCACTCACTGCCTGGTCGGCCTGCCCTGCGCTGGCGTGAAGTGCCGTCAAAAAAAGTAGCCCCACAAGGCTCAGACAAGCCAGCCGTCCACCCGCAACGCTCACTTTCTTCCTGCATTCGCCTGGGCCGCTCGCCAACAACCGCTCCCTCCTTAATGAAGACTTCCTCTGCGTGGCTCCCTCTGCGTGAAGGAATCTGATGGCTTCCTTGAATCCTCTTTCCCGTTGGATGCCGACCAGCATGGAAGACCGTATGCGTCAGACGCAGATTTGACCGGAAAGGTCACGTGCAGCCGATGCGCGATTCGAATGCGGCCCTTAAGCGCATCGAAGGGTCTTTGTGCAGTGACACTTGCGGCACCTTTGAGCCGCAGGCGATTGACGTGTCGTAGTGCGGCGATCAGACTTGAGAGAGGCTGCCTCTCATTGGGCGCCTACGAAGGGTTGTCATTTATGAGTTCCTATCCGCCGCCAAATCAACCGCCGAACCGAGGCTATCCAGGAGGCGGTGTCGGCCAGCGCATCGAAGAGGCCATCGAGCTGATCGAGATGGAACTGCGTCATGCCGTCGCCTATATCAACGACGCAGTCGTTCCCCAGGTGCGCAAAGAGTCGATCTCGGCCATGCGCACCGTGTCCAATACACTGCGCGATCTTGCCGACCGAATCGAACAGACTAACAATCAGCCAAAGGGTCCACGCAGTTGATGGCCTTTCGATTCGAGGTGTTCGCAACAAGCAGGCGCAGTGGCTTTTACCTGGCCGGCATGTCGCTTGCGTTCGTACTCGTCACCGGCTGCCATCATAAGCGAGTAGCGCGCACACCACCGCCGCAGGCTCTCCCTCCCGCACCGCAGATTTATGCGCCGCCTGCACGCACCTCCGCGGCCCAAAATCCACCTGCACGAATCCCGATCACGCCGGCCCCTCCCGGGGGAGTGAGCGCGGACGATCTCGAATACGTATCGACGCACGGGCCCATCTTTACCGAGGTCGGGCTGGCTACGTGGTACAAGGCGCCATACGCTGGACGTAAAGCCGCAAATGGCCAGGTCTTCAGCGACGAAGCCATGACGGCCGCGCACCGCACCCTTCCCATGGGTTCGCTGGTGATGGTTAGAAATTTGAAGACTGGCCAGTCCGCGGTGATGCGGATTACCGATCGGGGCCCGTTTGTTGAAGGCAGAATTCTGGATCTGACCATTGCCGCCGCCAAGGCCACGGGAATCTACCGGACAGGCATAGCGCAGGTAGAGATGGATGTGTACGAAACGCCAAAGCCAATCGATACAGGAGGGCGTTGGTGCGTGCAGATCGGGGCCTTCCACAGTGAGCGCGAGGCTCTCGAACTGAAGCAGCGGTTGCAGCAGAACTACTCGGGCTCGAATGTGATTGAGTTCGCCGGCGAAAACAGCTACTGGGTGAGGATCCGGCCTCAAGGTGATAATCGCGAATGGGCAGAGTACATTGCGCGGCATGTGCAGCCGACAGAAGGCGAGGCGTATCTAACGCGGCTGGACTGAGTCCAGGACAGCAGCGTTGAACTGATCAAGCTTAACCAGAAACAGAAAGGGCGTCCCGATCAATTGGGACGCCCTTTGTTGCTTGAGCTAGTCCTCTAGCGGAGTAGCGCTGAGGCGGCCCACATGATCGGAGCCTGGCCATGGAAGTCGCCGGTGCGGCGACCACGCATGTAGTAGTACTCCAAATCGTCTTTCTTGCCGGTGCCTTCGCATACGTTGGTGACGTCGTTGTTCTGGTCGATATAGCCGGCGACGGCGATCCAGGCCTTGCGAGCTGCGGGACCGTACGTATAGGCGTCGAGCCAGCCGTTCTTGACCCCGGTGATCATGGCAAAGGAGAACATGGCTGTGCTGGACGTCTCAGGCCATGCGTCCGGGCGATCGATAAGCTGACGCCACATGCCGTCTGTGCCCTGGTATTGGAGCAGAGAGGCCATCATGATCTTGTAACCCTTCATGATGCGCGGACGGAGCGGATGATCGGCGGGCAGGGAGCGCAGCATCTCAGCCATGCCGGCGGCGACCCAGCCATCGCCGCGGCCCCAGAAGAAAGGCACGTCGGGAGCGTGGAAGAAGAGGCCATTCGGCTGTTGGAGCTTGTCGAGGTAAGCAACCATCTCGGCTGCGTCGCGATCGAGATACTTCTTGTCGCCGGTAGCGCGATAGGCCTCAAGCTGAAGGATGGTCAACATATACATGTCGTCGATCCAGTAGCGCGTTTCGTCAGAGAGTCCATCGGGGGTTGGATTATTCCACTGCTTATCGGCCCATGCCTGCCCGTAGGAGAGGTATTTCTGATCCTTGGTTTCGAGACCAATCTCAAGTGGAATGGTGCCGAAGATGTTGTCGTCGACGTGATGCCGCTGGGGGATGCGCGACTCTTCAGCGCCGCCGGGCATGATTGGGTCAAATCTCTTGATCAGCTTTTGGGTCAGCTCGGTGTCGTGGGTGAGCTGCGCAAAGGTGAGCGCACCGTACCACGCGCAGACTTCGGAATAGTGGATGGTAGGAGTGTACTGGTGCGGACTCGTAACAAAGTGATCGGCTAGGCGCTTGCCGACTTCCTGTGGCGAGCGGCCGGCGGGCCAGTTGCTGAAGTAGTCCGGCTGGGCTGAGAGCGTGACAGCTGCGGCCGGAAGCAGCAGGGCGAGGGCGATGAACTTGATGATTGATTTCATTTGCGTTTCCCCTTGATCTTGAACAACCAAGCAATTCTAAAGGGCGACCCCGCGGGAGGAGCGGCGATCCTCAAAATGCCGAAGGCCTCGGGAGTGTGAAAGGCCGGACGGTGGACTGGCTGCCAGGTTATGTATTTGCGGTCGGGATCGGCGCCTTGGCAGCGATAAAAATTGATGCGGAGCTCGTTGCCGACCGCAGCGGGGCGACGGTCGATGGACGGCCATGGGATGCGCATGAAGCCGTACCAGACCTTCTGAGTGGCATCGATCCTTGCCGCGACTTCACAGCCGGATTGCCAGACCCAGCCGGCTTCGTGAGGCGGGTTATCGAGATTGACATCGAGATCGACCCACTCGCCTTGCGGTGAGACCTCAAATTCCTTGTAGCGGCGGATGTTCGTGAAATCGTCGCCGATAAAGACTTCAGCTACATCCCAGTTCCAGAGTTCGTAGGTTTCGGCGGCGAGGTCAGGGTTGGGCTTGAGATTGAGCTGCTGATAGGGGCAGACGAAAAGTAGATAGAGATTTTGGGGCGTCCACTGGAGAAGGATTTCGGTGCGATGGCCGGGAATGGGATGACCGTAGAAATCGCCTTCAGCGACGACACGAGAGGCGCTGAACCAGAAATTGGAAAGTGGATCGGTGTCGGGTTTGGTTTCGTGACGAGCAAAGCTGGCAACAGCCTGATTCGAAAGTTTGCCGGCAATGGTTGGTTCGTTGTTCATAGGATCCCGTTCTTACTCGTTCGTAGACAATATAACTCGCGAAAAAGCGCGGGCGGCCAAAAGGCCGCCCGCTGAGATTGGGTTGTTGACCATATTACGCGACGACGGGCTCTGCTGCTTTTACTTTGACCGGAGTGAGCCAGCCGAAGCGATCGGGCTTGAGTCCGTTGGCGATGCCGAAGAATTCTTCAGCGATGGCCTTTGTGATTTCGCCTGGCTTGCCGTCCCCGACAACGATGCGGTCGATGGAGCGGATGGGCGATACCTCCGCCGCCGTGCCGGTGAAGAAGACTTCGTCGGCAATATAGAGCAGCTCGCGCGGCAGGGCCTGCTCGGTGACCGGCATGCCCAGGTGGCGGGCGATGGTCAGCACCGAGTCGCGGGTAATGCCGCTCAGGGCGGAGTTGGCCAGCGGCGGCGTGTAGATGACGCCGTTGCGGACCACGAAGATGTTTTCGCCTGAGCCTTCACTGACCAGCCCGTTGACGTCGAGCCCGATGCCTTCTTCGTAGCCGTTGGCCTCGGCTTCCATGCGGATCAGCTGCGAGTTCATGTAGTTGGCGCCGGCCTTGGCCAGAGCGGGCATGGTGTTGGGCGCAAGACGATTCCAGCTGGAGATGCACACATCGGCTCCGCCGTGGCTGCCGATGTATTTGCCCCAGGGGAAGTTGGCCATGTAGACCTCAATGGGCGAGCCCTTGGGGCTGACGCCGATTTCGCCGTAACCGCGCAGCGCAATGGGACGGATGTAGCAGGGCGTGATGCCGTTGGCCTCGATCAGCTCGACCACGCCGGCGCAGAGCTCTTCTAGCGTGAAGGGCAGATCCATGCGGTAGATTTTGGCCGAGTCGAGCAGGCGCTGCATGTGCTCGGGAAGCCGGAAGACGGCCGAGCCCTGCGGTTGCCCGTAGCAGCGGATGCCTTCAAAAACGCTGGAGCCGTAGTGCACGACGTGGCTCATGACGTGGAGGGTGGCCTGCTCCCAGGGAATCAGCTTGCCGTTGTGCCAGATGTTGGAGGTGGTTTGGATGGGCATGGCGGGGTGCGGTTGCTCCTTCGACTGCGTTCAGCGCGTATCTATGAGGGTATCGTGAATCTCAGGCGCGTGTCACGGAATTCGGGGAGAGGAGCGGATGCAGGTGTCAGGGTGCACACCGGCATTCGCCCCATTTCGATGCGAGTCTTCAGTTGATTGATTTGCGCCGCGGTGTTTCAGCTCTTGGTGGATGTTATGCGCTCAATAAACTGCTTGATCATTGCCCTGCTCACGCCGGGAAGCTGGTGATCAACTACGGAGTGGCGCCGATCGTTGCCTTCCAAAAGGACGAATTCGAGACCGACACCATCGTTTCCCCAGCGGACAACCTTTGCATTTGCTGTGATTGAATGGTCGGCAGCAGGCTCCTGCCGGTCGCTGATCGTCACTCGGATCACCGTTCCCAGGTACCAGCGCTCCTCCGTAAAGATATACATGCCACGGGAACTGATGTCCCGAATTCCATGTGCAACCGGACCGCCGCCAGTAAAGAAGTAGGCGACATCCATGTAAGTCATTGTCAAGGGAAAAGCACGAGCTTCCTGGGCGCGCTTTGGAGAGCGCGCATTGCATGTTTGATTCGCTGCAGCGACGAACGTTTGCCAACTGCCCGGTGTGCTGCACCGGAGACGGAGCGAAGCCTTGCTGAGCGGAGTGGAGGCGCAGGTGCAGCACACGCCGACTACCTTCACTGCGATCGTTGCAAGTCTCAGCTACATCGTGAATCAGGATCTTCCCCACACGCAGTCGTTGCCTCTCGGCTGATGGTCCCTGCATCTCGCAGGACCGGACATCCATTTGCTGTCTAAGACTCCAAAGAGTCCGCACAGAAGATTGAGTTTGTGTTCTCTGCCAGTCCCGAAACAATTCACAGGGAGCCTCGGGAGTTTAATCTCCTTCGCTCAGTCGCCTAACGGCGGGACCTGGCAGCCTGCGCACCGGAATAATCCTGATGTTTCTTCCTTCTCAGGAAGGTTCTTTATGCTGCCGATGTGGCTCTGAATACCTCGGCAGGCACGAAATCCTGCTTTCTGCGGTCCACCGCGAGAAGGTATGCAACCAGTTTCCTGGCCACGGCCAGCGTGGCCTGATTCGCGTTCCCTCGCTGTCGTTCTTTCTCGTAGACCTCCGCCAACTCGTGGTTGTACCGGATCGCCAGCTTGGCGGCCTCGATCAGGGTACGTTGAATGTGCTTGTTCCTCTGCTTGGAAAGCGGCATGCGCAAAACCTTGTCGGCCGATCTGTTCTCGTCTCCGCAGAGTCCGCAGTAGCTGATCGCTTCCTTGGCCGATTGAAAGCGTGTGAAGTCCCCGATCTCAAGTGCCCATGTCAGCGCAGTGATCGGCCCCACCCCGGGAACAGTTCTCAACCGCTTCAGCCTCTCGGCAAGCACCGGGTCTCGCTCCAGCGAGCTGACCAGTGCATAGTCCAACCTCTGTGAACGATCGATCGTCTCCCGGCTCAGCTTCAGAAGCGGACGGATACCCTGGCTTACCTCTTTGTTGGTCGATAGCAGATCTTCGAAGTAGCCCACCTTGTGAAGCCGGCGCTTGTTGTAATCCACTCCGGTCTCCATCAACAGACCCGATACCCGGTTCTTTATCTGCACCATCTGCTTGACCACCAGGTTCCGGTAACGCAGTACTCGGCGCCGGTCTCGAATCTCGGTCGAAGCCATATGGCACTCGGGAAGAAAGTCGCAACGCAAACAGTCGGCGATCTTCCGTGCATCGATCTTGTCGTTCTTCTTCTTGGCCGCCGCGATCGCTCGAAGCATCAGAGGATGCGCTACCTTCACCTTCTCCGCATGAGGAAGAAGATAATCGTAGATCCATCCCGTGAAGATCGTCGCTTCCATGGCTATCATCCGGGGTTCAGGCAACGTCTTGATCCAGGCATCGAGATCGCGCCGGGTTGATCCAATCTTGCCTTCCTGGTGGACATGACCAGCTGCATCCTTTACGCAAAAACTGATCGTCTTCTTGTGCACATCAAGTCCGATGTAATACATATCGTCTCTGAGGAGCCTCCGTCGCGTTCTCTGAATCAGCGCCCGCTGAGTTCAGCTTTTTTGTAACACCTCGTGCTCCTCACTGACTTACATTCAAACAA
>CAWFZC010000010.1:0-174340 GCA_963820245.1 uncultured Acidobacteriaceae bacterium
CGATCGAAAACCCGTTCCCGGTCGCCCTCCGGAATTCCTTGCCCCTGGTCCCTCACTTTCACCTTCACCACCGGGGCGCCCTTTTCCGCTACCGCCGCCCATGAAATCTCGATCTCGCCTCCCAAAGGCGAATATTTCACCGCGTTATCAAGAAGGTTGATCAGCGCCATTCGCAGAAATCCCTCATCGCCCGCCACGGTAACGGTCGGCTCGCCCGCTGTCACGATACTCTGCCTCTTCTCCTCCGCCAGCACGCTCACAATCGCAACCGCCTCTCCAACCAACTCGGCAAGGCAAATGTCGACGCACTTCAATTCGATTGAGCCCGAATCGGCTTGCGCGATCGTCAGAAGCGAGTTGACCATCGCGTTCAGTCTCTCTACCTCCTCCAGCATGCTTCCAATAATGTCCTCGTATTGCGCCGCCTCATGTCTGTGCTGCAATCCCACCTCGCCCACGCTCCGCATCGAGGCCAGCGGCGTCCTCAGTTCGTGAGACACATCTGAAGTAAAACGCCGCAAATTCGTGAACGCCGTTTCCAGCCGCTCAAGAAGCTCATTCAAAACACGTGCCATGTGTCCGAATTCGTCATTCGGATTCTCGACGGGAATGCGCTCGCTGAGACGGTTGGCTGTAATCTGCCGGGCCCGGTTCGCCATTTGCGCCACGGGGTTAAGCGCCTTGCCGGCCATGCGATACCCTGCGAACCCGGCAAGCACCAGCGCAAACGGCATGGCCAGCAAGAGTGCGCCAACGAACTCAAGCAGGCGTACTTTCAGTGGATCGGTGCTGTAGGCCACTCGAAGCAGCAGATTATGGCCTTTGAATCCGTGCAGGTGGCTCACGCACAGGACTTGGCTGCCGTCGGCGAGCCGCAGTCGCTTTGCAAAGTAGCCTGCCGATGCTTCCCCCCTCTTCGGCGTTCCCCCCAGTTCCATCCCATTCAGCTTTTCGTTCCGGAAGATCACCCGGTCCTGCTCGTCCAGCACCTCCATCATCCTGTCGAGCAGCAGCCGCGACTGGGGCCGGCTGTGATAGTCCTCGTGCAGCAATAGTCGTCCATCGGGAGATAGGTAAAGCAGTCCTTCCACGGTCTCCAGGTCCTGGATCTCCGCGCGGTAAAGCTGGTCGTTCAACTGCCTGTAGTGAAGAAAGGAAGCACCGCAAATATAGACGCTGAGGATCAGGCAGAAAACCAACCCATACCACACAGTCAGGCGGGTCCTGATCGAGGTTTGGCGAATGCGCACTAGTCCTCCCCCGCCCTCCGCAAAACAAAACCGACTCCTCGCACTGTGTGCAGCAGCTTAACTGGAAATGGATCATCCAGCTTTCGCCGCAGTCGCGCAATATGCACGTCGATTACGTTATCCAGTGTGCTGTAGCGCATCGGGGTCTGCCACACATCGCGCGCAATCATTTCGCGCGAGATCACGGTTCCGCGATTCACCAGAAGGTACTCGAGCAGATCGAATTCGCGAGCGGTCAGGTCCAGCGGCGCGGTTCCGCGCATCGCTATGCGCCCCCGCATCTCCATGCGCAGGTCTGCCATTTGCACCACGGTTGGCACTTCCGGGTTGGCGCGCCGATGCAGCGCGCGGACCCGCGCCAGCAACTCAGGAAAGGCAAAAGGTTTAACAAGGTAGTCGTCGGCCCCGGCATCCAGGCCGCGAACGCGGTCAGCCAATTCTCCCTTTGAAGTCAGCATCAAAATGGGTGTTTTGACGCCATTGCGGCGTAGCGTCCGAACGGTTTCAAGTCCCCCCAGCCGCGGCAGCATCACGTCCAGAAGAATCACGTCGAACTTTCGCTCCTGCAAGATTGCAATCGCCCCTTCCCCCGAGTGGGCCACCAGCGCCTCATAGCCGTTCCCTTGCAGGCCTTCCGCGATCGCGGAGGCCAGCTTCTCCTCGTCTTCAACAACCAGGATGCGTGGCATATTCAAAGGTGCTCAATCGTGAAGTTGGGAAACCAAAAGATTACTAACGAATCTACCCCAGATCCGTCGAACTGAGAAGTGGTCGCGAGTTCATATCGTCAGAAAGTCTTCAGAATTCCGTAAGGTCAGGTTGTGCTTAATTTGAACATAGGTTACGCGGCTGTCCCGTCTTGCTCCCCAATTGCAACTTCGGATGGATTAGCCACGAGGGAGATAAAAGTGAACTATAGCAATCTAGATGACAACGTCTCGTCGCGCGCCACGGGCCGCCCATCACTTTATCTTGTCCATGAAGGGCCCAAAGAGGTACTAAAGGATCTGTTCGATCTGCTGGAGGAGTATGCTCCCGCTTGGTACACAGAGGACCTTCACGAACGCGCAGCGGCTGCGCTTGGGCATTCGTCGCGCGAGCAGCTTCTGCAACTATAGACAAATCGTTTTCGTCATTGCGGTTGTGACGGACAGCACCTCCGACTCCAACGCTGACGACTGAACCTTAGGTTCGCATTTGACTTTGCGCGGACGTTGGTGTGCGGCCTATTCCGCCCCTATCCGCAGCAGTCCCCGCTCGCGCATCTCCGTAAGCACCCGCTCCACCTTCCAATCAAGCGCGCCCGTTCCGTCCACCTGCAAATCCGCATTCGCTGCCGATGGCCGCACATACGCCACACTCGCTGGCCTGACTGTTGCCTGATACTGCCGCCGCACCGACTCATGCGTGCGCCCGCGCTGCTCCGTATCGCGTTTGACCCGCCGTTCAAAGCAGACATCATCCGGCGTCTCGATATAGACACGCAAATTGTAGAGCGGCAGCAGCTCCGGATAGTAAAGCGCAAACAAACCCTCCACCACCAGGTAAGCTCCCGGCGTCACGCGCTCTGTCTGTCCCACCACGCGCGTGTGCGTTGCGAAATCGTAAATCGGCCGCTCAATAGATTTGCCCCGCGCCAGCGCGGCCACCTGCGCTGCCAGCAGCGGACTCTCAATCATTGCGGGATCGTCAAAGTTCTGCTGGATCCGCTCGCTGAACGGCATGTGCCCCAGGTCGCGATAGTAGTTGTCCAAATGAAAGTGGATTCCGCCCAGAGCATGCGCCAGCTCCGCGGCCAGCGTCGTCTTGCCCGAACCCGAACAGCCCGCAATCCCCAGCACCACCGGCGGAAAAGGTAACCGTGGACTGTCGATCTCCTGCGCGCTCTTGCTTTCGCTCTCGCTCACGATTTCGTTTCCGTCTCCGCGCCCACCAGCTCCGCAATCTTCGCCGCAACCCGCTCCAGCAGGCCGGCCAGCCGCCGCTCCACCTGCCGCCCCGTCTCTGAAACTTCCTCGTGGCTCAGATGCGACGAGCTCAGCCCCGCAGCCAGGTTGGTCACACAGGAAATGCCCAGCACCTCGATGCCCATGTGCCGCGCCACAATTGTCTCCGGCACTGTGGACATGCCTACCAGCGTCGCTCCCAGCGTGCGAAACGCGCGAATCTCCGCGGGCGTCTCAAAGCTCGGTCCCGGTGTCGCCAGGTAAACGCCCTCGTCCAGCTCGAACCCTTCTTCCTTCGCCGCCTCTTTCGCCAGCGTCCGCAACCGAACGCTGTAAGCCTCCGTCATGTCGAAGAAGCGCAGCCCCGCGCCCTTGCTCACGGCAAAGCGCTCCTCGTTCGGTCCCGTCAGCGGATTCCAGCCCATCTGGTTGATGTGGTCGCCAAGCGCCACCAACTGGCCCACGTGATAGCCATCCTTGATGCCGCCGGCCGCATTGGTCAACACCACCGCCCGCACGCCCAGCGTACCCAGCACGCGCATCGGAAAGGTCACCTGCTGCGGTTTGTATCCCTCGTAGGAGTGCACGCGCCCCTGCATAACCACTACCGGCACACCGCCCAGCAGCCCTGCAACAATCCGCCCGGAGTGCCCTTCCACTGTCGATTGCGGAAAGTGCGGAATCTCGCCATAGGGAACAATCACAGGACTCTTCACCGCGTCCGCCACAGCGCCCAGTCCCGAGCCCAGAACAATGCCTACGCGCGGCGCGAGCCCGCCCAGCCTGCCATGCAGCAACGCCGCACCTTCCGCTACCTCATCGAAGTAAGTCATATTCAAATCCCGACCTTATGCTTCCGACATTCTACAGGGAGTAGCGCCGCTCTCCTGAGCGGCTGTCCTGGCGGCGTCCACGCCGCCAGCGGCAATTTCTAAGCACGGCGGGGCACTCGCAAGTCGGCGCGGTGGTCCGAACTACCAGGCTGAATGTTGTCTCAGAAAGCCGGCCAATGCTCGGGCGAGATCGTCACCGTGGCGCAGCCCATCAGGTAATTGAACCAGAAGTGTTCCGTCGTTTGCCCCGCGAAGAATCCTTCCATCCCGCACCGTCCAACCACCTCGGTCACGAATTCCCGCGGCCCATAAAACAGCGTGAAAAAGCTGTCCCAATCCACCGTGAACAGAAACAAAGAGTCCGGCGCAAGCAGGCTCCCGCGCGCTGGAAACGGAACCTCGCGAGATCTCAGCTTCCGCACCTCCAGCCGCTGCACGGCATCGACGGCGGGGAACTCGGGCACAAAGATAAGTTCCTTCTGTCCCGCAGCCTCAAACGCGCTCAAAAAATCCGCCTCGAGCAGCGGTTCAAATCTTCCCTCGCTCGGCATCCACACCGGCTCTGACTCAAGAAAGCCGCACAGCGCCGCGCTTGCCTTGAAGTCGCAAAGGTCTTCGCCAATCGATCGAATCGAAGTAAGCAGCGCCTGGTTCAGCCGGGCACAGCTGCGCAGGTCCGTATGAACCGCAACCTCGCCCCATGTGCACTTGGTCCCACGCGCAACAATCTGCTCGTCGCTCGGGTAGCTCTTTGTCGCCTTCCACGCCAGCTCTTTTGGCACACTCACAAACGGATGAAGAACCACGAAGACCGACGCAAACCGGCCGCCATAAGCCTCCGCCAGCGGCGTGTCATATGCGGGATAGTTGAATTGTTCGAATTGCACGCATTGAGACTAACAAAGGGTCTCAGCAACGAATTGTGACGGCAGTCGCACTCATCAAGATGCCCTTGTCTACGCGAATACGGCACAATAGCAACGGAGGTCTTTCCCGATGTGCCGCAATATCAAAATGCTCTTCAACTTCGATCCACCCGTCACGGACGCGGAGATTCGCGCAGCTTCGCTCCAGTTCGTGCGCAAGGTCAGCGGCTTCACCAAACCCTCCAAGGCCAACGAGCCGGCGTTCAATCAGGCGGTGGACGACATCGCTGCAATCTCCGCGCGCCTGCTCGGCTCGCTTGAAACCAACGCCCCTCCGCGCAGCCGCGAAGAAGAAGCCGCCAAAGCTAAAGCCCGCAACGCCGAGAGATTTGGCACACAGGAGCAGCCCGCATGAAGCAGATCGTCGCCATCATTTTTGGATTGGGTCTGGGCTGCAACGCGCTGCTCTTCGTGCCCCAGGTCATCGCTGTCTGGCGCAAGAAGTCCGATGAAGGCATCTCGCTCATCACCTTCGGCGGCTTCAGCGTCCTGCAGGCCATCGGCATCGTCCACGGCCTCTACCAGCAGGACCTCTCGCTCACCCTGGGCATGGCCGCCAGCCTGGTCACGTGCGGCGCCGTCACCACGCTCACGCTCTACTACCGCATGAAACGCCTCCGCGGATAACCCAGTGCGGATAACGACTGTGCCCCATCCATTTTGCGCACTTTGCGAAATGGGTGGGCGTGGGAATTCGCCTAGACGGCGATTCCTGTCACGGCGCCTCCGAAGGATCCGCAGAATCCGCCGAATTCAAATCCACAAACGAGTTCGGCGTATGCTCCATGCCGGGCGCGTAACAGTTTTTATCCGGCGCATCATTCGCGGGGCAGCCACGGCTGAACTCCGGCCGCCGCGGAGACAGCGCATACTGCCAAACCACCGCGAAATCTTTCAGCGCAGGCGTCACCACCGCGCTCAGCGGCGGATTCTTTAGAGTGCATCCCGGCGACGGCGGACACATGTCATTGGCAATCCACAAGGCCAATTCCCCGCGCTTCCCGGATTCATGCGCGCTCCCCAACCGCGATTGCTCCCGCTCAACAATATCGCGCGCAGTGCTGATCGTCCCGCCGCCCTCCGGCACATCGATGCCCGAGCAATACACCCCCGCCCGCGCTCCGCCGGCCCGCACCACATCGACCCACGCAAAAAGATATGCGGCCTGTTCCGCTAGCAGCCGCCCGCCTTCCTCCTGGTCAAGAAAGATGCGCACGTTGGCTGCAAAGCGCTCGCGCGCAGCAGCAGCCACGGCAGCCTTTCCATCAGCCGTTCCCAGTGCCGCTGCGTCCTTGCCCGTCAGTTCCGCATCAAGCCGGCCATTGAACAGCACCAGAAATCCAAAGCCATTCTGCTTGAGCAGCGCGCGCTTGCCCACCCAACTATTCTGCTGCGCCCCCGGCGGAGTGTTCAGCCAATACCCCGCATAGCTGAAGTCCCTGCGCAGCGCAGGCAGAGCCGCGTCTCCCGGATAATCGTTCCTGTCAAAGCCCGCATAGCTCCTCTGAGCAGCGCAGGGAACTGCAACAACGAGCAGTATCAGCGCTGCCAGAGCGCAAACGAATCTACGCGCCATGTCGGTCCATCATCCCAGAAAAATCCCGGCGATCGAAGCCGAAATCAAATTCGCCATCGTTCCCGCCAGCATCGCGCGCACGCCCAGCTTGGCCAGATCGTTGCGCCGTTCCGGCACCAGCGCTCCAATCCCGCCGATCTGCATGCCGATCGATCCAAGATTGGCAAACCCGCACAGCGCAAAAGTCGCAATGGTAAACGCGCGCGGCGAGAGCGTCGCCTTCTGCGCCCCCAGCGAAATGTACGCGATCACTTCGTTCAGTGCCATGCGCGTACCCAGCAGGTTGCCAATCGCCATGCAATCGTGCCACGGCACGCCGATCAGCCACGCCACCGGCGCAAACAGGTAGCCCAAAATTTGTCCCAATGATCCGGGAATCCACGGCACGCCGCCATGAATCCACGTCAGCACCATGTCGAGCAGCGCCACCAGCGCCAAAAAACTCATCAGCATGATCGCCACATTCATCGCCAGCTTGCCGCCGTCGATGGTGCCGCGCGCAATCGCGCCGATCAGGTTTTCATCCGCATGCAGTTCGTCCTTCGGGATCACGACCTTGCCTTCCGTCGCCGGAACTTCCGTCTCGGGCACCAGCATTTTTGCAATCAGAATCGTTCCCGGAGAAGTCATGATCACGGCGGAAAGCAGATGCCGCGCTTCGACGCCCTGCGCAATGTACATCGCCATGATGCCGCCGGACACGTGCGCCATGCCGCTCGTCATGATCACCATCAGTTCGCTGCGCGTGGCCTTCGACAGAAACGGCCGGATCGTGAGCGGCGCTTCGGTCTGCCCCATGAAGATGCTCGCAGCCACGTTCATGCTTTCCGCGCCTGAGATGCGCATTGTCTTCAGCATCACCCACGCCATTCCGCGGATGATGATCTGCATCAACCCGATGTGGTAAAGCACGGCGAAAAATGCCGAAATGAAGATGATGGTGGGCAAAACCTGGAACGCGAAGATGGCACCCTTGTTCGCTCCCAGCATGCTCCCGAACGCGCCGGAGTTGGGCAGCCCAAGCTGGCCAAACAAGACCTGCGTCCCGGCAAACGTGGCCGACAGCATATTTGTCACCACGCCACCCGCCCAGCTCATCAAGATCTGTCCGTAATTGAAGCGCAGCACAAGAAACGCAAAGGTCACTTGCAGGCCCAGTCCCCAGGCCACTGTGCGCCAGCGAATGTGTTTGCGATCGGTCGAGCCCAGCCATGCCGCCAGCAGCACGGCCACAATTCCCAGCAGTCCCGTGAATCGAACCAAGAGGTTGCTCCTTTTGGGGTCCAAAAAATGCTCGAATTGACTTTTGATTACCTTACAGCATTCCGCAAATAGTTCTCGGCATTTTCTCGGGTGATGATGCGGCCGACCAACGGCACAAAATTGGGAGGGGTGGCAGATAGCGTTATCGCAGTTCTTAACAGTTCGCTTGCTTCCCGCAACATTGCCTCTGTCGTGGCATACACGACTGCCATCGGTTGCCCGCGCTCCACCCGTGCTCCGAGCCGTGCATTGAACAGGATTCCCGCGTGCGGATCCACTGGTTCGCCTGCCCTTTCTCGCCCCGCGCCGGTGCGCTGCACTGCCCAGCCCAGCGCCGTCGTATCCATCACCGCCACAAATCCGCTCTCCCACGCCTCCACAACCGCTGTTTCCTCCGGCCGATGAAATCCGGCGGGGTCGTCAAACACTCGAATGTCCCCGCCCTGTGTCGAAACCATTTTCAGAAGCACCCGTAACGCTGAACCATCCTCTAACGCCTCTTCGGCGCGACGGTAGCCATCTTCCGCCGTGTCCGCTTTCCCGCCCAGGGCGATCATCCATCCGGCCAGGATCAGCGAGAGCTCGCGCAGATCCTCGCTCCACGCAGGCCGCTCGCCGCGCAGCAGCTCCACAGCCTCCATCAGCTCAATCCAGTTTCCCGCGGCACGCCCCAGCGGCTGGCTCATGTCCGTCAGCAGCGCGACAGTTCTTGTCCCCGCAGCCTCGGCCGTCGTCACCATCAGTGCAGCGAGATACTCTGAGTCCTCCTGCTTGCGCAGGAACGCTCCTGACCCCGTCTTCACATCAAGCACCAGCGCGTTCAGTCCCGCCGCCAGCTTCTTGCTCAGAATCGACGCGCAGATGAGCCCCGGAGACTCGACCGTCCCCGTGCGGTCACGCAACGCATAGAGCACCCGGTCGGCAGGAACCAGCTTCGGCGTTTGGCTCACGATGGCCGCGCCGCACTCCTGGATCACCTTCTCAAATTCTTCCAGAGAGAGCGCCGTGCGGAATCCTGGAATCGACTCGAGCTTGTCCAGTGTCCCGCCGGTGTGGCCAAGCGCCCGTCCGCTGATCATCGGCACGGCCACGCCGCACGCTGCGGCCAGCGGCGCAACCAGAAAACTTGTCTTGTCGCCCACCCCGCCTGTCGAGTGCTTGTCCACGGCTTGTTTGCCCAGCCGCGCCGGAGAAAATTTCTCTCCCGAATCGCGCATCGCCAGCGTCAACGCGCGAATCTCGCTGAGCGAAAGCCCGCGCAGCCACGCCGCCATCAGCCACGCCGAAAGCTGCTCCAGCGGAATCGTTCCCGCCGCCGCGCCAGCCGCCACAAAGCCGATCTCGCGCTCATTCAGCGTGCCCCCGTCCCGCTTCTTCAGGATCAGGTCAATCATGTGCATTGGGGTCGCCGTCGGAGAGGTCATGATGGTTGCGTCCTCGATTCAGGAACAGATTGAAATTATCGCAAGCCGGACCGCTTTTCGAAAGCTGACAAGTATCTCCAAAGTACCTCGTCGATATCGTCGCTCCTGCCGCCGTCGGTCCGCGCTCCGGCATTGACCGAACGCCTTCAATGTGGAAGAATCCAGTGCCGCGGCCGTTTCCACAGCAAATGCCGTCGCAGAAATCAAGGTTCACGCCATGAATCGCTCGAAATCCGTCTCCATGCATCAGGCCGCAGGGATAGTCCTCGCAGCCATTTTCCTGTCTGCAAGCCTATGCGCCGCGCAACAGGCCGCATCGCAACCGTGCGCCAGCGGCCAGCCCACCAGCTATCCAACGGCCTCCATCACCAACGGCCAGGTCAACGCCGTGCTCTATCTGCCCGACGCCAAAACCGGCTACTATCGCGGCGCGCGCTTTGACTGGTCCGGCGTCGTCGGCTGCCTCGCCTACAAAGGTCACACCTACTTCGGCGTCTGGTTCCCGCACTACGACCCTTTGCTGCACGACGCCATTACCGGCCCGGTCGAAGAATTCCGTTCCGCCAACGGCGACAGCGCGCTCAAATACGACGAAGCCAAACCCGGCGATCCATTCGTCAAGATCGGCGTCGGCGTACTGCGGAAAATTGACGACTCGCCCTTCAAGTTCGCTACGCCCTATCCGATCATCGACGGCGGCAAGTGGACGGTCCACACCAACCGCGCAGGCGCTACCTACAAACAAACGCTGAAGTCCCCCATCGGCATCGCCTACGAGTACACCAAGACCCTCGCTCTCGATAAGCATGCGCCTGTCCTCGTTCTCAGTCATGCATTGAAGAACACCGGAAAGGAAATCATCGACACCCAGGTCTACGATCACGACTTCTACATGCTTGACGACGCGCCCACCGGCCCTGACATGGTGGTCCGTTTTCCCTTTGAGCTACAAGCTGCGCACGACCTGGGCAACGGCGGAGCCGTCTCCGGCAGGGAACTCGTCTTCAGCCATGAGCTTGAGACCGGGCTCAATTCCATGAGCGTGCTCACTGGCTATTCCGCCGATCCGTCGAGCTACGACTTCATCGTTGAAAATCGCAAGACCGGCGTCGGCGTCGAGCAGACCGGCGATCAGCCTCTCTCGCGCATCAACTTCTGGTCCATCCGCACCACCATCTGTCCTGAGGCTTATGTGCACATCAAGGTGGCTCCCGGCGAAACCGCGCACTGGACCATCCGTTACCGCTTCTACGCAAAGTAGCGAGCGCTACTGGGGCTTTAAGTCAAAGGCCACCGGCATCAATTCGCTGAACGCCATCGTCCGCAGGCCGTCAGCGGCAGGGAACACTACCGGCGCATCCGGCAGCACAAACTCCGCCAGCACCTGCCGGCACGCGCCGCACGGGGGGCCGGCCGCATCATTCAGGTTGGCCACAGCCACAGCGGCAATGCGAATCTCAGGTCCGAATTGGGAAACCGCGCTGACAAGTGCTGACCGCTCCGCGCAAATGGTCAACCCGTAGCTCGCGTTCTCCACGTTGGCTCCCCTGACAACTTCGCCGTTGCTCAGCAAAAGCGCCGAGCCCACCCGAAACTTCGAGTACGGTGCATAGGCTTTTTCCGCAACCTCGCGCGCCTTTTCAACCAGCGCCTTGAGCGCCCGCGCCGTAACCACCGGCTTTTTCTCTTGCTTCATCCCATCTCCTCACAACGTGAGATTTGAGGCTAATCCATTCTCGCCGCTTCTGTACATCAGCACGGCTCAAATCTCGGATCCCCGTCCCTAATCTCTGATCTCTGACCCCTGACCCCTGTAATTCAAGTTGCGCCCCATCCATCCGATAAACCCCCTGAGTGCTCGCTCGGCCGCAGGTTCGCGTTCCGGCCGGCAGGATGAGGGTACGTGATGGATGAACTGACAAGAGAGTTCCTGATCGAGAGCCAGGAAGGGTTGGACCGCATGGAAGGGTGCCTTACCGACCTTGAAGCGCGGCCCCAGGATGCCGCCCTGCTTGGCGAAATCTTCCGCTCCGTGCATACGATCAAGGGAACCACCGGGTTCCTCGGCTTCAAGCGTCTTGAAAAGCTGGCACACGCCGGCGAAAACCTGCTCGGCCTTCTGCGCGATGGAAAACTCACCGCCGATCGCCCTCTCATCAGCGGACTGCTGAAACTGCTTGACGGTTTGCGCTCCATCCTCAAGGCAATTGAAACCGAGGCAGGCGAAGGCGACGGCGAAGACACCCGGCTCATTGAAGAGCTTGAAGCGCTGCAGACTCCCGCCCATGCCCGCCAGCCTGCACGCGCGCATGCCGGCGCGTCTTCCGCCTCCACCACAGCGCCCACCGCTCATCCTCAATCGCCCGCGCACTCCGCCGCGCCTGAACCCGCAGTCATCGCGCAGCCCACTCCGCCCGCCAAAGCCGCACCCGCACCCGAAGCAGAAGCCGACTCATCCCGCTCCCGCGCGCAATCTTCTCCCGCGCAGGCAGCCGGCACTGCCGCTGAAAGCACCCTGCGCGTCGACGTCATTCTGCTCAACCGCATGATGAACCTTGTCGGCGAACTCGTGCTCACGCGCAACCAGGTGCTGCAGGCCACCGCCGCCGATCCCAACATGACCCTGCTGTCGCGCCGTCTCGACATGGTCACCGCCGACCTGCGCGAAAGCGTGATGAAAGCGCGCATGCAGCCGGTCTCCAACATCTTCTCCAAAATGCCGCGCATCGTGCGCGACCTCTCCCAATCGCTCGGCCGTCGCGTCCGCCTGCAGGTCGAAGGCCAGGATACCGAACTCGACAAGAGCCAGCTTGAAGCCATCAAGGACCCCCTCACCCACGCGGTCCGCAACTCACTCGACCACGGCATCGAATCGCCTGCCGATCGCCAGGCCGCTGGCAAGGACCCCGAAGGAACGCTCAAGCTCCGTGCCAGTCACGAAGGCGGACACGTCATCATCGAAGTCTCCGACGACGGCGCCGGCATTGCCGTTGAAAAAGTTCGGCAAAAGGCCATCGAGCGCGGCCTCATCACCGCCGACCGCGCCGCCCAGCTCGGCGAGCGCGAACTGCTCCAACTCATCTTCCTTCCCGGCTTCTCCACCGCCGCCGCCGTCACCAACGTCAGCGGCCGCGGCGTCGGCATGGACGTGGTCCGCACCAACGTTGAAAAAATCGGCGGCAAAGTCGAAATTGACTCCCGCGCCGGCAAGGGAACCACGTTGCGCTTGCGTATTCCCCTCACGCTGGCCATCATCCCCGCTCTCATCGTGCGCAGCGTCAACCAAAGCTTCGCACTGCCCCAGGGCTCGCTTTCTGAGCTCGTCCACATTCCGCCGGAGCTGGCCGCCAACGCCATTGAGTGGATTGAAGGCGCGCCGCTGCATCGGCTCCGCGGCAAGCTGCTTCCGCTTGTCTTTCTCGATCGCATGCTCATGCCCGCAGACGAACATCGGCTCACCACCGAGCGCGACAACTTCATCGCCGTGCTCGATGCCGATGGCCGCCGCTTCGGCCTGGTCGTTGACGGCCTTGCTGACCCGGAAGAAATTGTCGTTAAGCCCCTTTCGGCTGTGCTCAAAAATATCGGCCTCTACTCCGGCGCAACCGTGCTCGGCAACGCTGACCTGGCCCTCATCCTCGATCCCGGAGCCATCGCCATGAAAGCTGGAGTCACCATGAGCGCCCGCGAAGAATCAATCGACATCGAAGAAGAACTCGATTCGGCAGCCAGTGGCGCAGAATTCCTGCTTGTCGAAGCGGGCGGAAGGCGCGCCGCCGTGCCGCTTGCCGACGTGCTGCGCATCGAGCAGCTCCCAGCTTCGCGCATCGAGTACATCGGCTACCGGCCCGTGCTCAACTTTGAAGGCCAGTTGATGCCCGTTGAAGATTCCGGCGGAGTTCTCGCAGCTGCTGAAGCGGATCCCGACGCCAAGATCATTGTCGTTGTCTGCCGCGAAGGCAACCGCCATGTCGGCATTGCGGTTTCGCACGTGCTCGACGTGGCTTCAGGTGCCGATTTATTTGAGGCGGGAACCAGCCAGCGTACCGGCGGCGTCACCCTGCTCAAGGAGCGCGTCACCGGCGTGGTCGACCTTGGTGGCGTGGCTGCCCTGCCCGCCATGGAAACCAGCACAGGGCAATTGAATCAGATTGCGGAGACGGTAGCATGAACAAGGCAACGGTTGCGCATCAAAGCGGAAGTTCCTCCAAAGATTCATCGGCGGCGCTGGTTGAAGTCTGTTCCGTGCGCCTGGGCGAAACCTGGTTCGGCGTTCCCATCACCCACATTCTTGAAATCGTTGGCGCCGCACGCCCGCAGCCGGTGCCGCTTGCGCCCGGTTATGTCGGCGGACTGGTTCACTACCGCGGCGATGTGCTCACCACCGTCAGCCTGCGCCAGTTGTTGGGCCTGCCGCCCAAAGCCGGCGCACAGGACATCCTCGTTCTCGAATCCGCGGGCGGATGCTTCGGCCTGCTGGTTGACTCGGTGGGAGAAGTGCTCACCGTCTCCGCCGGCGACCACGAGCCCAATCCGTCCATCCTCGACCAACGCCGCAAGGCCTTGTTCGCCGGCGCCTACAAGCTCAAAGACAAGCTGCTGGTCATGCTTGATCCCGAGCGCCTTGATCCGTTGCTCCTCAGCCAGGCCGGTTAACGGCTGCGCGGCTGCTAAGCCAGGAGGCTTCCATGCGAGCACTCATTGTCGACGATTCCCGGTTTGTGCGCGGCTTTCTGCGCGGACTTCTTGAACCAAAAGGAATCGAATGCGAAGAGGCCGGCGACGGCCAGGCGGGCCTCGAACTCATTCGCAGCGGCCGCACCTTTCACCTCGTGCTGCTGGATTGGAACATGCCCGTCATGAACGGCTTCGACATGCTCAAGGAACTGCGTGCCGAGGGCTACGACGGCGTCAAGGTGCTCATGGTTACCACCGAAGCTGAGAACGACTTCATCCTGCGCGCCCTCGATGCCGGCGCCGACGAATACCTCATGAAGCCCTTTGACCATGAGGCCCTCGACGAGAAGCTCGCCATGCTTGGCCTGGCGGAGGCCTGAGCGATGACGGCTGCGCGCCGCACCCGCATCCTCATCGTGGACGACTCGGCTGTCATGCGCAGCCTGCTCCGCTCGGTCGTCTCTTCCGACGCCGGACTTGAAGTAGCCGGCACCGCTGCCGACGGCGCTTCCGCGCTTGCGCAGCCTTGCCCAGCTGCAACCCGACCTGATCCTCCTCGATGTTGAAATGCCGGTCATGGATGGGCTGGTCACGCTGCGCGAGTTGCGCAGAAGAGGAAACAGGATGCCCGTCATCATGTGCAGCTCGCTCACCCAGCGCGGCGCCCGTGTCACCATTGAAGCGCTCGCCTCGCGGAGCCTCCGACTACGTCACCAAGCCCTCAGGGCAATCCGGCCGCGAAGCTGCCCTCAGCGCGCTGGCGGGGGAACTCATCCCCAAAATTCACGCGCTCACTCGTCCGGCGCAGCTTCGGCCGTCCATGCAGCTTTCAGCGCAGCCCATGTCTCCGGCATCCCCTGCTTCTCTTCCGGGCTTTGGTCGCGCTTCCTCGGCTCCGTCGTCCGTCCTGCTCAACAGCCGGCCCGCGCGCCCGCAGCCCATCACGGCAAAGCCCTCGGTGGTCGCCATCGGCGTCTCGACCGGAGGCCCAGCGGCTCTCGACATTCTGCTGCCTGCGCTGCCGGCCACCTTTCCACTGCCCGTTCTCATCGTGCAGCACATGCCCGAGCTCTTCACGCGTCTCTTTGCTGAGCGGCTCAACGGCCGCTGCAAACTGCGCGTGCGCGAAGCCGCCGAAGGCGATCCGGTCGTCCCCGGTACCATCTCCATCGCACGCGGCAACTGGCATCTTGAAGTGGTGGCCTCTTCGCTTGCCTCGGCGCCGCCCACCCTGCGACTGACCCAGGGCCCGCTTGAAAATCATTGCCGCCCCGCTGTCGATGTGCTGTTTCGCTCCGCCGCCAAAGTCTACGGCTCCGGCGTGCTCGCCGTTGTGCTCACCGGTATGGGCTCTGACGGGCTCAGTGGCTGCCGCATCATCTCGCGAGCAGGGCGGCAGCGTCCTTGCGCAGGATGAGGCCTCCAGCACCGTCTGGGGCATGCCCGGCGCCGTTGCCTCGGCAGGCCTCGCTCACCGCGTCCTGCCGCTCGATGCCATCGCTCCTGAAATCATGCGCGTCGCCGCCCTTGCGCGCTCAATCTCCGCGCACATTCTCTCGACAGGCGGTGTCCTGATGGAACAAGCTGCCACCATCGACTACGGCTATCTGCGCCAGCTCGTCTTCTGCGCTCTCGCAGAACGTGCTCGATCCCTCGCGCGACTATCTCTTCGATACACGCCTCTCCAAGCTGCTGCGCAACCAGGGCATGAGCCATCTCGACGAGCTCGTTCGCCACCTCCGCACCCGGAAAGACTCCGTCCCTCGAGCGCGCCATCGCCGAGGCCATGACCATCAATGAAACCAGCTTCTTTCGCGACACGCGTCCCTTCGAGCTGTTGCGCACCGAGCTGCTGCCCAAGCTGATTGAAGCGCGCCGCATGCAGCGCCGCCTGCGCTTCTGGAGCGCCGCCTGCTCCACCGGCCAGGAAGCCTACTAGCCTCGCCATGCTCATGCACGAGCATTTCCCCATGCTCGTCGACTGGGAAATCCGCATCGAAGGCACCGACCTCTGCTCCGAAGTTGTCGAGCGCGCCCAGGCTGGCCGCTATCACCGCATCGAAATCAATCGCGGACTCCCCGCGCGCTTCGTGGTCCGCTACTTCGACCACGTCGGTGAAGACTGGGTCATCAAGCCCGAAGTGCGCAGGGATGTGCAACTTCCGTCAGGCGAACCTCTGCGCGCCCACGCTGCCCTTCATCACGTTCCACTGACTCGCTTCGACATCATCTTCCTGCGCAACGTCATGCTCTACTTCTCGCATGAAACCCGCAAGACTCTTCTCGCCGGCATTCACCGCCTCCTCGCGCCCGACGGCATCCTCTTCCTCGGCTCCAGCGAGCAGCCCGCCGACCCCTCCATCTGGAACGCCGATCCTCGCCGGCGGCACCTGCTACTTCACGCCGAAAAAACAATCCAGGTGAGACCCACAGCTGCAGAGCCCACTACTGCACGCCAAGCCTCACCCCCGCAACCATTGCCGTCATCGCCAACGCAAAAAGCAGAACAAATGGAATCGCCATAAACCGCAGCCACTTGCCAAACGGCACCTTGGCAATTACCAGCATGGCCAGCAGCGCGCCCGCCGTCGGCGTCATCAGGCTCGATACCAGCGAGCTGTACTGGTACGCAATCACCGCCATTTGCCGCGACATCCCCAGCAGGTCCGCCAGTGGCAAGAGTACAGGAAGGCTCATCATGGCTCTGCCTGAATCGCTCGACATAGGCAACGCCAGGATCGATTCCGATACCAGCATTGCGATTGCCGACATGCCTTTCGGAAGGTGCTGCAACGGGCTGAACAGCGCATTCGCAATGGTATCCAGAATCAGGCCGTTCGCCAGAACCACGGCGATTGCGCGCGCGAATCCAATCAGACACGCAGCCAGCGCCATGCGCCGCAATCCTTCGGCAAAATGCTGCATCGTCCCTCGCCAGCCCAGGCCGCCGCACATTCCCGCCACCACCGCCAACAACACAAACACCGCGCTGAACTCGCGCAGTCCCCAACCCAGAAAGATGCCGCCGAGCACGATCACCACCAGCGCGCCGTTCATCACCAGCAGCACAACCAGGTCTCTTGCGGTCCACGATCCGGCTTCCGTTGCCTTAGCCTCTGCCGCGATGACGGATTCCGCTGGCACTCTGCATCTGCGCGCATACCAGGCCAGGTATCCGCCCCAGATGCCAAGCGCAAGCACAAAGAACACACTCCTGAAAGCGAACCCTGAGAAGAGCGGCAACTCCGCCATCGGCTGGCTGATACCAAGCGTAAATGTGTTGAACGGCGAAAAGATTGCGGCTACCGAGGCCGTGCCAACGCTCACCCCGAGCGCCATCACTGAATCCAGGCCCATGCGCCGCGTCAGCGTACACAGCAAGGGAAGAAACGCCAGGATCTCCTCATACATGTTGTCGCTCGCGCCGCCCACCAGAAAAAGGATCGACGCAATCCCCAGCACCACCATAGGTCTATGGCCAATGCGCAGAATGAGCAAATTCAGAAAACCGCCGATCGCTCCTGTTGCTTCCACAACCGTGATGGCGGCTCCGCCCAACAGCGTAAAGAAGACCACGTCCGCTGCCTCCCCCAACCCCTGGGGAATGGACGTAAGCGCGCCCCATGGACTCACGGGACTCTGAGGAACCCGCTCGTACGATCCGGGAACCACAAACATCCGCCCTGAATGAGCGTCGCGCACTCGTTGAAAGCGGCCTGCGGGAAGTATCCATGTCAGGATGGTCGCAAAAATGATGATGATGCCGATCAACAGCAGGGGGTCCATCGTACGCTGCTTCGTCATGCGTTGGGCTCCGTTTGGGGTGCAGTGATCTTACCCTATCCGCACGAACCGCCCACTCTGTTTTTGTTTGGTGCAGCAGGGAGCACGGACGGCCGTCAATGCCCCGCCGACGTCAGCTGCGAGTACCCCGGCCCCGGCGACATCCCGGACTCCACCACCTCATTGTTCCCATTCACCCACTGCGTCCCGCCCGTGCCCAGCGGCGTTAAATACTTCTGGCCCGCTGAATCCTGCGTCTCCTGCACCCCATTGATCACATCGTCGAAGCTGTCATTCTGCAGTGCGCTGATCATCGCCTGCTGATGCGCAACCGCAGCATTGGTCGCGGCAATCGTTCTCTGTGTTGAGGCATTGATCTGCTGGATCGCCTGGTTGTTCAACTCGTTCTGCATCTCCATCCACGCAGGGTTCATCGCCAGCGATCCTCCCACGTGTTCGAGCATGGTTCCTGCTGCGGCCGCCTGCGCCGCCGGCGCCATCAGGCTCCCCAGCGCCACCACCAGCCAGCTCGAACCCGGCCCTCCCGGCCCCATCAGTGTCGTCTCCGCGTACACGTAGCCCGACATTGGCGCGCCATTTTTTGTGCAACTAAAGAACGCCTCACCCCCCGTCGTCCGCGTCATCCCGCCGCCTGCCGAATGGTATTTGGGCGCCACCGGATCGCTCTTCGTCACCTGTACTCCCTGGCACATCGAGGCAAAGCGTGCCTGCCCATACTTCGTCGCAAAAACATTTCCGGGTACATATGCAGCCACGCCAGGTCCCGGCGGCAAAAACGGCCCCGGCACCCTGTATGGAGGAACCATCGCGTCGCCTACGCGCAGATTCTTCAGTCCATCCGGCGAAGTCATGTCCACAACCATGCGCGCATCAATCGTGCTGTAGCGGAACAGCCCGCCATACGTCTTCCAGCCCTGCGGAACCTCAATTGAAAACGCCTTCTCCCGCGAATCGAGTACCGTCACCCAGCTCACCGGAGTTGCTCCCGCAGCACTCGCCTGCGCCTGCCCGCCTTGTCCCTGCGTTATTGCTCCGCTCTGCCCAGCCGCAACCGCCCCATCCGCTGCGTTCGTCGCTGAACGATGCGTCCAGTTGTAAACAACGCCCAACGCCACCAACACCAGAAAGACCCCGGCCACTGCAACCTTCTTCATTTGCCGCCTCCGCTGCTCCTCATCAAATACCGCTCACGGCCACTTTAAAAATACCGGTAGGATTTGCAGATAATTATTCTGCCTTGTCTCACAATGAAGGCGTAGATACGATTCTCAACAGTTTTCATCAGAATGCACAGGCACCGGAGCTAAGAGCTGGAAGCTAGAAGCCGTTCCACCTCGGCCTGCAGCCGCGCTGTAATCGCCGCCTCGCTCTCAGTCGGCGAGAACCGGATCGGTTTGCCCACGCACACTTCGATCATCCCCGACCGGAACCAGCGCTTCTCTCCCGCCTTCAACTCGCCCAGGCCGCGAATCGCCACCGGAAGCACCGCCGCCCCGCATTGCTTTGCCAGCAGCCCGATCCCCGGCCGGAACCTTGCCAGCGTCCCCTTCGGCGAGCGCGTCCCCTCTGGAAACACCATCACGCTATAGCCGCGATCCATGGCCATGCCCGCGTGCGCAAAACTCGGCTGAAAGTCGCGCCTCCTCGGCAAGGGAAACACATTGAACAGCGCCGTCACCAGGAAATAGTAGAGTGGCCCCGGCAGAAAGAATCTTCCCGTCGGGTGCAGAGGATTCTGGTCGCGGAAATGCCGGAACCCCTCCAGCATCTCGCCAGACATCGCAATCGCAATCCGCCTCCGCAGCGCGCCGGGAAGCGCATATTGAATCAGCGGCGCATCAAACGCCGTCACGTGATTCGCAATCACCAGCAGCGGCTCATCCACCTTGAGCGTTGCGGGAGCGGTCACGCGCGGCCCCGCCAGCAGACCCACCAGCGGGCGCATCACTGCTTCCACAAACGCAGCTCGCGCCCATTGGAACGGCATCAGCCATGGCCATGTCGGATAACTGTACCGTCTTCGTCGAGCTTCGACTGCCTCTTCGTTCATCAACTCAGCACCGGCCGCAACTTGCACTTCGCCGTCTGCCGCGTTCGTTGCCAACGGCCTCTCCGCGGCAACCGCTACCTCATCGCGATCCGAATGTCCGTTCGCTTCGCCGGCGACCAGCCGCCGCAGCGCTCCCAGCGTCTGCACCCCGTCCAGAATTCCATCTTTGGCAACAAATCCCAGCCGGTCCTCGATAGCGGCTGCCAATTGCACGCGCCCCAGGCTGTCCAGGTGCAGATCTTCCGTCAAGTGCAACTCATCCCCTACGCCCGGATGTTCTTCGCCGCTGACCTGCGCAATCATCGTCAACAGCCAGTCGTCCGATCGCCCAAGTCTGCCGTTGCCGTTTCCATGAGCGTGTGCGCCCGCCGTTGCCGCCGATTGAATCTTTTTCAGCCACTCCGCCACAATCTTGCGTCGCACCTTGCCGGTTGACGTGCGCGGCAGGTCCGGCTCCGGCCACAACACCCAGCGCCGGACCCGCTGGAACTCCGCCAGCCGCGCGTTTGCGCTTTCTACGGCCGCCGCTGCCAGTTCTCCCCGTCCGCGGCAAGCAAGCACCGCGCACGGTTCCGGTCCCTCCGCCGTCTCCATCGGTACCACCGCGCAGGCTGTCACGCCTGGCTGCTCTTCAATAGCGGCCTCCAGGTCTTCAGGATGAATATTCACCCCTGCCGCCGTCACAATCACTTCGCTCTTGCGCCCCAGAAACTTCAACTCGCCCGAGCTTTCCTTCTCCGCAATGTCACCGGTCGCCAGCCACTCGCTCGTCCGCGCGTGCAGGCTTCCGCCCGACCACGTCGCCCCCGAGATCGCCGCGCCCCGCACCAGCACTTCGCCATCCGGTCCCAAGCTTTACTTCGCGCCCCGCCAGTGGTTTGCCGATCGTCCCTTTGGCCACATGGAACGGATGGTTCAGCGTGATCAGCGCGGTGCTCTCCGTCATCCCGTATCCTTGCACCAGCACAAATCCAAGCGCATTCCAGAACTGCTCCAGCGGCCCCGCCAGCGCTCCGCCGCCTGAGATCAGCGCCCAGAACTTCAACCCGAACGCGCGATGAATCTTTCTGTAGCGCCACCAGCGCCGCCCTCCCTTCAGATTGTCAGTGGATGTGGTCCTCGCCGCCAGCTCAGGAAACTTCACCTCAAGATGCACCTTCAACAGCGCCAGCACCCGCGGTACCGCCGCCAGCACAGAGATCCGCTCGCGCTTGATCGTCTCCACCAGCCGCGGTGCCACCAGCCGTTCTTCAAAGTGCACCTCTCCCGCAAAGATCGGTGGAACCCATAGCCCCATCGTCTGTCCGAAGACGTGGCTCAACGGCAGCGTATGCAGAATCCTGATCGGGTGCACCAGTTTTTCCCAGCGCAGGTAGGGCTGTGCGCCCTGCTCGATCGGCCTCACGCTCGCAAGCACGTTCCCATGCGTCAGCACAATGCCCTTGGGCTCGCCCGTCGTTCCTGAGGTGAACAGAATCTCCAGCGGTGTGTCCGCCGAGATATCCTCCATCGGCCCGGCTTCCTCCTGGGGAAGCACATCGAGCCAGCCCTCAAATTCAATCGTGGGAATTTTTCCTTGCAATCGGCTTAACAGCACTGCGTCTCCCACTGCCAGCTTCGGCTTTACGTCCGCGGCCACCCGCGCCGCAAACTCGGCCGTCCCCATCGCGTCCAGCGGAACCGCCAGCACCCCGCGCAGCATGCATCCATGGAACGCCGCAATCCACTCCGCGCTGTTCTCGCCCCACAGCAGCACCCGGTCGCCCGGCTTGATGCCCCTGGCAACCAGCAGTGCCGCAAACCGCCCGGCCAGCCGCGCCAACTCGCCATAGCTCGTCACCCGCCGCCGGTTTCCCTGGTAACGCACAACCGCCGTCTCCCGGCCAAATCGCCTGAAGTCGTCGAGTAGTGTTGCCAGATGATCACGCATGGGCGCTCCGCCAAGGCTCATGGTTCTCGGGGGGTGGGACCTGATTCCTATTCAGTATGGACGCCTTCCATAAAGCCTCGATGCAAAATATTGATCTTCTTTGCTTTCCTTGAGGTACGATGCAGAATTCGATTCGGTTTCTTTGCTTTCGGAGCCCTTCGGCGGCTGATTTTTTCCGGTTTTCCTCTCTTCGCTTTGTCTTCGCTGCCCAACTCGCGCTAATCTCTCTAAAGGATCATGTCCCCATCCCCGGCCAATCCGGAGGAAACATCCGTCCCGTTTGCCGGATTCCACCCGGTCACCGAGGCCTGGTTCCGCGCTGTCTTTGATGCGCCCACCACCCCGCAACGTGCCGGCTGGCCGGTCATCGCTCGTGGGGAAAGCGCCCTCATCCTCGCGCCCACGGGTACCGGCAAAACCCTCGCCGCATTTCTCTGGTGTCTTGACCGCCTCATGCTCCAGCCGCTCGCTGAAGGTCATACGACCGGGGCCCCCACGGACAGGTCTTCGTCCGTGGGGGGGCAAAAAGGCTGCCGCATCCTCTATGTTTCGCCGCTCAAGGCCCTTGCCGTCGACGTCGAGCGCAATCTGCGTTCTCCCCTGGCCGGCATGGCCAACATGGCCCGCCGCATGGGCGTTGCCTTTCGCGAACCCTCCATCAGCGTCCGCACCGGCGACACACCGCAGCGCGAGCGCGCACGATTCTCCCGCCATCCTTCCGACATTCTCATTACAACCCCGGAGTCGCTCTACCTTCTGCTCACCTCGCAGGCCGCCGACGCTCTGCGCACCGTCGACACAGTCATCATCGACGAGATCCACGCCCTCGTCCCCACCAAGCGCGGCGCGCACCTTTCTCTTTCTCTGGAACGCCTGCAGGCCCTCACCCAGCGCCCCCTCCAGCGCATCGGCCTCTCCGCCACCCAGCGCCCTCTAGAAGAAGTAGCCCGCTTCCTCGGAGGAGTGGAAGTCACCCCATTGAAGAATCAAGTGTCAGGGCACGACTTCCCGGGGTCCCCGGCGACAGGTCCTAGTCGCGGAGGTGGCTTGAGTCGTGCCGAAAGTTGTCAAGAAAACGACTGCGCTTTAGCCCCTGGGGTCAACAAGCAAGCGAGCGCCAGCGAGCCACCACTGACCACTGACCACTGTTCACTGATCACTGACGCAGCGGAACCGCTGCGTTATCGCCCCGTCACCATCGTCAACGCCAGCGCACCCAAGCAGCTCAAGCTCCGCATTGAAGTCCCCGTCGAAGATATGGCCCATCTCGGCCAGCAGGAAGAAATCCCCTCCGGCCCTGCATCGCAAATGCCGCGCCGCGTCTCCATCTGGAACGCCATTCATCCGCGCCTGCTTGAGATCATCCGCGAGAAAAACTCCACCATCCTCTTCGTCAACAGCCGCCAGGTGGCCGAGCGACTCGCCGGAGCGCTTAACGAACTCGCCGGGGAGCCCATCGCCCGCGCCCATCACGGCTCACTCGCAGCCGCGCAGCGTTCCGTCATTGAAGAGCAGTTGAAGGCCGGCCAGATACGCGCGCTCTGCGCCACCTCCACTCTCGAGCTCGGCATTGATATGGGCGCCGTCGACCTCGTCATTCAGATCGAAGCGCCGCCCTCGGTCGCCAGCGGCATGCAACGCATCGGCCGCGCCGGACACCACGTCAACGCCGTAAGCGAAGGCATCCTCTTCCCCAAGTACCGCGCCGATCTCGTCGCCTGCGCAGCCGTAACGGAGGCCATGCACCACGGCCACATCGAGTCCACGCGCTTTCCCCGTAACCCCCTCGACGTCCTCGCCCAGCAACTGGTCGCGATCGTCGCCCACCCGCCCCACGCCACCAAGCCCGTCCCCCCAAAAAAGCTGCGCCCGAAATCCCTAAGCGCAAAAAAGCTCCGTGCCCCATCCATCGCGCAATCGGGGTCCCCGCGGACGGGTCTTAGTCCGTGGGGTGATTTGGCGATGGGTGGGAATGACGAATCGTTTCACGTCCCAAACACCCCGGGTGTCCCCGGTCTCGATTTTGAGACCGGGGATCGAAACCGATCGATCACCGACCCCAAACCCGAGGTCAGCGTAGACGCCCTCTACGATCTCGTCCGCAGCGCCGCTCCCTTCGGCGGCCTCACGCGTTCCTCCTTTGAAGGCGTTCTCGATCTCCTCAGCGGCCGCTACCCCTCCGACGAATTCGCCGAGCTCCGTCCCCGCCTCACCTGGGACCGCGTGCGTAACGTCGTCACCGCGCGCGACGGCGCAGCCCGACTCGCCATTTTGAACGCCGGCACCATTCCCGACCGCGGCCTCTACGGCGTCTTCCTTGCTTACAGCGAAGGAAAGGCTGTCCGCGTCGGCGAGCTCGACGAAGAAATGGTCTTCGAGTCGCATCCCGGCGAGACCTTCATCCTCGGCGCTTCCACATGGCGCATCGTCGAAATCACCCACGACCGCGTTCTCGTCACGCCCGCACCCGGTGAGCCCGGCAAAATGCCTTTCTGGAAGGGCGATGGTCCCGGCCGACCGCTTGAATTCGGCCGCCGCATCGGCGCTCTTGTTCGCGAACTCCGCGCCTTGCCCAAGCCCGCCGCGCTCACCCGCCTCGTCGCGGAAAACGATCTCGATCCCGGCGCTGCAGAAAATCTTCTCCAGTTCCTCGCCGACCAGGAGGAATCTACAGGCTCCGTGCCCGACGACCGCACTATCGTCATCGAGCGCTGCCGCGACGAGCTCGGCGACTGGCGCGTCTGCGTGCTCTCGCCCTTCGGCAGCCGCATCCACATTCCCTGGGCCATGGCCGTCAGCGCGCGTATCCGCGCCGGTGGCGGACCTGAAGTAGAAACCCTGTGGGGCGACGACGGCTTCGTCCTGCGCTTTCCTGACACCGACGAGCCGCCCGATCCCGACTGGTTCCTCGTCGAATCCGCTGAGGCCATGCAACTCGTCCTTCGCCAGCTCGGAACCACGGCTCTCTTCGCTGGCCGATTCCGCGAGGCTGCCGGCCGCGCGCTCCTTCTGCCACGCCGTCGCGCCGATGCCCGTTCGCCGCTCTGGCAGCTGCGCAAGCGCTCCTACGATCTGCTCAGCGTCGCCTCGCGTTATCCTTCGTTCCCGCTGCTCCTCGAAGCCTATCGCGAATGTCTCCGCGACGTCTTTGACATGCCCGCGCTCATTGAAACCCTCCGCGCCATCGAGCAGCGCCAGCTCCGCGTCCATGTTGTCGACACGCGCAAGCCATCGCCCTTTGCCGCGTCGCTTCTCTTCAGTTACGTAGCCAACTTCCTCTACGACGGCGATGCGCCCCTCGCCGAGCGCCGCGCCCAGGCACTCACCATCGATCAGGACCAGCTCCGTGAGCTCCTCGGCGAAGCCGACCTCCGCGAACTGCTAGACGCCGACGCCATCGCACAGGTGGAAGAAGCCGCGCAGTGTCTCGCTGAAAATTATCGGGCCCGTTCCGCAGACGGCATGCACGATCTCTGCCTGCGCCTCGGCGATCTTTCTCACGACGAGATCGCACGTCGCGTCACCGACCCGCTCCTGCTTGAATCGTTGCCCCGCCTCGTCCGCTCGCGGCGTCTCCTTGAGCTCCGCATCGCAGGCGAACGCCGCTTCGTCGCCGCTGAGGATGCAGCCCGCTATCGCGACGCCCTCGGCATTCCGCTGCCTCCCGGCCTCGCCGTGGCTCTGCTCGAACCGGTCGCGCATCCCGTCCTCGAATTGGTCCGCCGCTATGCCCGTACCCACGGCCCATTCACGTTGCGCGAAGTTGCCGACCGTTTCGCGCTCGACACCGCAGTCGTCGAAAACACGCTGCGCCTTCTCGCCGCAGAAAATCGCATCCTCGAAGGAGGCTTCCGTCCTGGCGGTCTTCATCGCGAGTGGTGCGACGCTGAGATCCTTCGCCAGATTCGCCGCAAGTCACTCGCCCGTCTCCGCCGCGAAGTGGAACCCGTCGAGCAGCACACGCTCGCTCGCTTTCTTACCCACTGGCAAGGCCTTCTCGCCCCGCGCCGCACCCACACAAATCTAGACGCGCTCCTCGACACCATTGAAAACCTGCAGGGCGCGCCGCTTCCCGCCTCGCTGCTTGAGTCCTCCATGCTTCCCGCCCGCATCGCGGACTATCAACCCTCCGGCCTCGACACCCTCATCGCCGCAGGCGAAGTCGCATGGGCGGGCGTCGAACCCATAGGCGAGCGCGACGGCCGTATCGCTCTCTTCCTCGCAGACAAGCTGCCCCTGCTCGCGCTGCAACGCCCCATCATCGATCCACTTAGCGACCGCGAAGAAAAACTCCTCGCCGTTCTCGAGTCCACCGGCGCCAGCTTCTTCGATCCCCTCCACCAGGCCCTCGGCGGCGGCTATCCCGGCGAAACCATGGATGCCCTTTGGTCGCTCGTCTGGCGCGGCCTCATCACCAACGACTCGCTCCACGCCCTCCGCGCCTACATCGCCCGCCCTGAAACCGCCCGCACTCCACGCCGCCTGCAAACCGGGGTCCCCGCAGACAGGTCTTCGTCTGCGGGGTGGAGAACCGGTGTCTTCCGCTCCCGCCGCACCACGCCCCCCAACGCCCAAGGTCGTTGGTCGCTCCTGCCTCTGCGCAGAGTAGTAGCGCCGGTCTCCCGGCCGGCTGTTACGCCGGCGTCCCCGCCGACGACCACAACGGGCTTGAGCATGAAGGGTACGGGCTCGAGCATGAAGGGTACGGGCTCGAGCATGAAGGGTACGGGCTCGAGCATGAAGGGTACGGGCTTGAGCGTGAAGGGTACGGGCTTGAGCATGAAGGGTACGGGCTTTAGCCCGTACATTGATGCCCAAAAATCCGCCGGGGCTTTAGCCCCTGAGGGTCCCACCGCCACCGAATCCAGCCACGCCCTGGCCCTGCAACTCCTCAACCGCTACGGCATCCTCACCCGCGAATCCGTCGCCGCAGAAAATGTCCCCGGCGGCTTCTCCGCGGTCTACGATGTGCTCAAAGCTCTCGAAGAAAGCGGCCGCATTCGCCGCGGCTACTTTGTCGCAGGCCTCGGCGCAACGCAATTCGCGCTGCCCGCCGCCGTCGATCTGCTCCGCCAGTTGCGTACCCCGCCGCCCGAAGAGAAGCCGGAGTTCGTTCAACTCGCCGCAACCGATCCCGCCAACCCCTACGGCTCCGTCCTCCGCTGGCCCGATCTTCCCGTCGCCGAAGAAGACTCAGAGTCCGCGCCGCGAATTCTCACCCGCGCGGCCTACGCTGAAGTCATTCTGCGTAACGGCCAATTAGTCGCATGGCTCCGCCGCGGCAATCCCAACATTCTCGTCTTTCTTCCCGTCGAAGAACCGGAGCGTTCGCAAACCACCGCGGGCCTCGCCCACTTCCTCTGCTCGCGCGGTCAGGAGCGCATGCGCCTAAGCGCCCACCAGGGTGTGCTCATCACCACCATCAACGGCCAACCCGTCGCCGCGCATCCCATGGCGCGCTTCCTCATGGACGCCGGCTTCCATCCCGGCCCGCTCGGCATGCACCTCCGCCGCATCCCGCTCGCACTCGGCCAGCACGCCTCTCCGAACACCGCGCACGGCCCTGAGGTGCAATAGAAAATGCCAGAGGGCGACACCATCTTTCGCACCGCCCGCAACCTTGGCCGCGCGCTCTCCGACAAGCCCGTCACAGTCTTCCGCTCCACCTACCCCCTGCTCACGCGCTTCCACGACGACACGCCCATCACCGGACAGCTCGTCTCCAGTGTTGAAGCCCGCGGCAAATGGCTGCTCATTCATTTCTCGGGCGGCGGAACGCTCGCTACTCATATGCTCATGAACGGAAGCTGGCACATCTACCGTCACGGCGAGCGTTGGCAGCAGCCCCGCTTCAACATGCGAATCGTCATCGAGAACGCCCAATACATCGCTGTCGGTTTTCAAGCGTGCCCGTTGCCGAAATGCACACCGCCCAATCGCTGGCCCGCGACCGCCGCTTTCCCGTCTCCCGCCATCGACGTCCTCAACCCCGCATTCAACGCAGAAGACGCAGCCCTCCGTATCCAGGCGCACAGCAACGAAGAGATCGCCGATGTCCTCCTGCATCAGGAAGTGCTCGCTGGCGTCGGCAACGAATTCAAATCGGAAATCTGCTTCGTCACCGGCATTCATCCCTTCTGCCGGGTTGCCGCGCTCACGCTCGAGCAGATTCAATCCGTGGTCGCCGCCTCGCAAAAGCTGCTTCGGGCCAACGTCCTCATCGACTCACCCGACACCCTCGTCACCTACACCGGCGCAAGGCGCCACACCACGCACGCGTCCGACCCCGCAGCCAGCGTTTGGGTCTACGGCCGGCACGGCGAGCCATGCCGCCGATGCGCCGAGCCCATTCGCCGCCGCATTCAGGGTCCCGACGCGCGCGTGACTTTCTGGTGCCCGCGCTGCCAGCCCATGCCCGACGGCTCCGATGTCGATGGTTGTTAGGGGAAGCAATCCGTAGCGCCGGACTCCAGTCCGGCTGTCGCGGGGATCTCCCGATCCCCGCCATCTCAACCCGGCCACGAAGCCCGGGGAATGAAGCCGCACCCCGCTCAGAAGACAAAGGGCCCAAAGCCCTTCAAAACCGTCCCAGCCTCGTCTCGCGCATCGACAACATGCACCATGAACGAGTCGCCCCCAGCCGGCACGCGCACCACCACATGCCCGTCCGTACTCGCAAGCTTCCCTGAGAAGCGGTCATTCGTCAGCATGGAGGCCGCCGCCATGTTCACCGCAAACACCTCGCGCTCGCCCGCATAGAGTTCAGTCGAGAACAAGTTGGCCAGCACATTCAGCCCCGGATGCGATGCATGCCACGTGGGCAGCACCCATACGCGCGGCCGCAGCGCCCGCACCATCGCAGGCCCGCACGCGTCAAAATATCCATGATGATTGGCCACCGCAACTGAAACCGGCCCGGCCGCTTCGGCCACCGGCGTCTCGATATCGTGCCATGGATAACGGTCGTAGTCCGTGTCGCCCACCAGGTCGCCGCCGGCATAGAAGCGGAACGCTCCGTATTCAATCTTCAGCGACACGCAGCACATGTTTTCTGTTGGCAGCGCCATGCCTGCGAGTCCATCCACAGAAGGGAAGTGCGCTCTGGCGTTGTCGCCTTCGCCCGTCCACACATCGCCATTCACTCCCAGCACACGGGCCTTGAACTGCGGATAGCGCGCCGGCTCGTGCCGCAGGGCAAGCTGATCCGCCGACCCGGCTCTTGCTTTTTGTATCTTTGCCCCACGCGCACGCATGCTTTTCGCAAGCGCAATATAATTCAGCGCCGATGGGTCGACTTGCGGTCGAGGATAGTCGTAGTCAGGCCACCCGCGATCGATCACCTCGCGCACGTCCATCGCCTCGGCCACATCCGCCGCGCCTGTCAGCTTGTAGTTGCCTTTCGCCGATTGCATACTCGATGCGGCCACCTCGCCCACGTGATCCGCGTGCAGATGCGTCAGCAGCATCACGTCAAGCCCGGATCCTCCCGTGCGTTCAAGCTGCCTGCTCACGTAACGCGCAATCCACTCGCCCGCGCGCCGCCGTGTGCTTGGCCGTGCCGGCGACATCGCCGCCTCACTCGAGTGCGCCTCGCCCGCATCGACCAGCAAAGAGGTGCCATCCGGCCCGAGAATCAGCGCCGCATTGCCGCGGCCCGTATCCATCTGGTGGATTTCAAGGACACCGGGCTCCCAGGCGGGCAGCGTCGCACCGCTGCTTTCTGTCTCCGCAGCCTGGGCCAGCCCTTCTACATTCGGTTGGAGCCATGCGGTCGCCAGCGCGCCCGTCGCCGCCTTGAGAAAATTTCTGCGTCCGGGCATAAGCCTCCCGTGGCGATGCGCTCTAGTTCGGGCTCTTCCCCAACCCGAAAATCTTCTGCAGAATATTCCGCTTGTCCCCCGGATGATCGCACGGCACTGCCGGCGCAGTCCCCGCAAGAAACGCAGCATCGAAACTGTCCGGGCAGGTTTCGTCGCTCAGCAGATTGCTCGCTTTGTCAATCTTCACAATCTCCACACCCTCCGGCGCCACAAACTCGTTGGTGTCGGAGTACTGCGGCAGCAGCACCGCCCGCTTCATAAACTCCGCCCAGATCGGTGCGGCCGCGTGCGCGCCTTGAAGATTCAAATCCGTGTAGTCGTCGTTGCCCACCCACACAATGCACAGCAGGTTGCTGGTAAATCCGGCAAACCACGCATCGTGACTGGTGCCCGTCTTTCCTGCTGCGGGCGAAACAAATCCCATGTTCCTGACGCCCGCGGCCGTTCCGCAATAATCCAGTCCGCCCACCGTGCAGGGATCGCTCCCGTTGCCCCCGAGCACTGCTTCCATCATGTACGTTGTCAAAAATGCCACACGCGGATCAAGCACCTGCCGTGACGCAGGCGTGTAATCGGCGATCACGTCGCCGGTAGGCGTGCGCGCGCTGGCCAGCAGCCATGGGTCCAGGTGCACGCCGTTGTTGGCAAACACCGTGTACGCCCCCGCCATGTCCAGCGGCGTCGCATCGTACGAGCCGATCGCCATTGCCGGCGTTCCGCGCGCATTCTTGATGCCCGCATCGCGCGCCAGGGCTGCCACCTGGTCGAACCCGACCATCCCAGCCAGGGCGATGGTCGCGCGGTTGTCTGAGCGCATCAGCGCCAGGCGTGCCGTTAGCTCGCCGTAGTACTCGCCCTCAAAATCTTTGGGCGTATATTCCTGGCCGCCTACGTTGTACGTCGTCTCCGCATCGCTCAGCATCGTCACTGGAGAAAAAAGTTTCGTCTGTCCTTCCAGCATCGTGCCCTGCACTGCCGTGTTGAACGCCGCTGCATACACAAACGGTTTGAAGATCGATCCCGTCGGCCGGTTCGCCACCGCATGATTCAATTGCGAGCTGCCATAGTTGCGCCCGCCCACCAGCGCCAGCACCTGGCCCGTATGTGGATTCAGCGCAATCAGTGCGACCTGCGGATAGGCGTAACTCTCTCCCAGCTTTTTGCGCTTCGCATAAAGCTTGTCTACTTGCGCATCGACCAGGTGAATCGTCGAGTCCACGGCACTCGTCGCCACTCGCTGCAAATCCGGATCGAGCGAGGTGTAGATGCGCAGGCCTTCGCGGTTGAAGTCGGTATCGCCCAGCTTCTGACCCAACTGGTCGCGCACCATGTCAACAAAGTAGGGAGCCTCGCTCTCATCCACGCTGCCCGGTACAAGGTGCAGCGGCTCGGCCTTCGCTGCCTCCGCCTGCTCCTTGGTAATCGCTCCCGTCTCCACCATCGAATCCAGCACCATGGCGCGCCGCTCCATCGCACGCTCCGGATGCCGGAAGGGATTCAACCGGCTCGGGCTCTGGATCAGCCCCGCAAGCAGCGCCGACTCGGAAAGACTCAACTGGCGCATGTCCTTGCCGAAGTACGCTTGCGCAGCCTCGCCGAATCCGTTGATGGCAAAGCTGCCAAGCTCTCCCAGTGGAATCTCGTTGGCATACATCGTAAAAATCTGTTGCTTCGTAAACCGGTGTTCCAACTGGAACGTGATCAGGATCTCGATGAACTTGCGCTTGAACCGCCGCTCCGGCGTTAGAAAAAATCCGCGCGCAAGCTGCATCGTCAGCGTCGATCCGCCTTCGGTCCACCGGTGCCCCGGCGTCAGATCGTTGCGCACTGCGCCCAGCATGCGGATGTAGTCCACGCCACCGTGCTCAAAGAAGCGGCGGTCTTCGATGGCCACCACCGCCTGCACCAGGTTGGGGGGAATCTCGTCGTAGGTAATCAGCCGCCGCTTGGTGCGGTTGGCGTCCTCGCTCAACCCCGTGATCAGCATCGGCTCCAGCTCGTAGCTTGACAGCGCCTGTCCGTGGTCGTCGTTGATCGAGCTCACCGCGCCGCCGCTCACATGAATCGTCGCCGCATCCTGCGCGTGGTACGACTGCGGGCCCGGCCGCACCGTGATCTCCTGCACGCCCTCGGTGTAGGTCCCCAGTTGCGAAGCCTGCGCCGCGCCCTCCGCCGTGTAACCAGCGTCGCGCAGCTGAGTGGCAATCAGTTTGATGTTCAGCTTCTGCCCGGGCCGAACCTCCCGTGGAGCTGCATAAATCTTGGCCGTGTTGGCGAACAGCGGCTCCTTCAGACGCGCGTCCACAATCCCCTGGTACTCAAAGTAGTAGTAGCCCGTCACTATCAGGACCAGCACGGCGAAGGCCGCAACTGCCAGCAGCAGCACCCGCAATAACAGCGTTGACAGGGGATGCTGTCCCTTGGGATTCGCCAGCCTGATCTTCACCGCCATTGCCGCTCCTTCGTGTCGCTTCTATTGTAGTCAGCCAGCAAGATGTTCACAGGCGCCTTGAAAGGGCACGAACATCAGCCGCGGCGGATGCCAAAAATGCCGCAACTTGACAGCGGGCTTCAGCCCCTGAAGGAAAGCTGAAAGCCCGGCACAAATGGTTAGACGCTGGCCTCGAGCAACTTGTCTTCTTCAACGCGCTCTTTTACCAGTGACACTGTTTGCGCCAGCTCCACATCCACGCTGATTGCCGTGGCCCGCGTCACCAGTTCCACCTTGCCCTCGGCTGCCTTCTTGCCCACGTTGATGCGATAGGGAATCCCCACCAGGTCCGCGTCCTTGAACTTCACGCCCGCGCGTTCGTCCCGGTCGTCCAGCAGTACGTCGAGTCCTGCCGCTTCAAGATCCGCGGCCAGCTTCTCGCCCGTCTCCTTCAGCAGCGCGTCGCCCATGTTGGTCACCGTCACCACCACGGTGAACGGCGCAATCGACGCCGGCAGCCAAAATCCGTTCTTGTCGTTCGACTGCTCAATCGCCGCCGTCAGAATCCGTTCAATCCCGATGCCGTAGCTGCCCATGATCGGCGTCACTTCCTTGCCGTTCACGTCCAGCACCCGCGCGCCCATGCTCTCGGAGTACTTGTAGCCCAGCTTGAAGATGTGTCCCACCTCCACAGCCTTGCCCACCACGAGCCTGCCCGCCGTGGCGGGTTTTCCGCCGCACGCATCCACCGGGCAGCCTTCGCCCTCATTCACGCTGCGGATCTCGGCCGCCAGCGTCCATCCAAAATCACGTCCCGGCACAACGTTGCGCAGATGGTAGTCGAGCTTATTGGCGCCAGCCACAAGGTTCTTGCGGCCTTCCAGCGACTTGTCCACCACCACCGTCAAACCCGCTTCCAGCGGCTTCGCGTCCGGCTTCAGTCCCACCGGCCCCAGAAAGCCCGCCGGCCCGTTGAAATACTGCGTCAGCTCTTCGGCCTGCATCGTGCGCAGATCCGCCGCGCCCACCGCGCCCATCAGTTTGGTCTCGTTCACCTGGTGGTCGCCGCGCAGAAACGCCGCAACGCCATGCCACGTGTCCGGTAAAACTTTGTCCTTGGTTGCCACGCCGCGCTTCAGCGCCATATACGCCACGCACTTAATGTCCGATGCCGGAGAAATCTTGAAGAACTCCGCCACATCCGAAATCGCCGCACAGCCCGGCGTCGACACAAGCTCCGGCATGCCATCCCCGGTCGGCTCCATCTCCGTCACCGCATCCAGCCGCGACGTCGCTTTTTCCAAATTCGCCGCGTAACCGCACACCGGGCAGCTGGCAATCAGGTCCTCGCCGGCGTCGGTATACACCATGAACTCCTGCGACTGCGATCCGCCCATCGAACCCGAATCCGCTTCCACGGCCACAAACTTCAGCCCGCAGCGCGTGAAGATCTTCCGGTAAACCGCATCGTGCAGGTCGAAGCTCTTGTCCAGTCCCGCTTTGTCGATGTCGAACGAATAACTGTCCTTCATCGTGAACTGCCGCACCCGCAGCAATCCTGACTTCGGCCGCGGCTCATCGCGAAACTTCGTCTGGATCTGGTACCAGATCTGCGGCAGTTGCTTGTAACTCCGCAGCTCGCTCCGCGCAATCGACGTCATGATCTCCTCATGCGTCATCCCCAGGCAAAGCTCCGCGCCCTTGCGGTCCTTCAGGCGAAACATGTTGTCGCCCATCACCGTCCAGCGCCCGCTCTGCTCCCAAAGGTCCTTGGGAAGGATCGCCGGCAGAAAGAACTCCTGCCCGATCTGGTCCATCTCCTCGCGCACAATGCCGATCACCTTGTTCAGCGACCGCTGGCCAAGAAAAAGATAGTTGTAAATGCCCGCGCCCAGCTGCCGAATGTATCCGGCGCGCACTAGATTACGATGGCTGGCCACTTCGGCGTCCGCCGGGGCTTCGCGCAGTGTGGGAATAAACAGTTTCGACCAACGATGCATAGAGGAAATGCCAAAACTTTCCCGCCCGTTCTTGTCGGACGTAGAGCAAATAACTGCAGATTCCATTCTAAATGTTCGTGGGAGTGGGGTCGTGTTCGTGTGCTGGATAGTTTGAAGAGTCCGGGCTTCAACTGAAGGGTCCGGGCTTCAGGTGAAGGGTACGGGCTTCAGCCCGTACGTCAAGGCTGCAAAATGGATACGGGCTTTAGCCCCAGAGGCAATCTCCACTCAAACTGAACGACGACCTGTCCTCGGTGGGAATCTTGCGCTGAGAATTCGATCGCCTGCCGGTCGTGATGGCGGTCCCAGGCGGCCCAATCAGCTGACCAGGCCGCCCGGTCCAATGGCAAAAAGAAACGTGAATCAATGCCTGCGCGATGCCTCGATTGCGAGAGTCAGCTCGTGCTCGGCCGCATGCAGATGCTCCTCGGCCTTTACGCCATGCCCTGCCATGTCATAGTGGTTCGACGCGCGCGCGTGTTCCATCTCATGGATCGCCTCAACAACATGGTCGTGAACACGATCCAGATCGTGCCAGTCGCGCACCTGTGCAGAAACCACCGCGCCGGCTGCAAATGCAACTGAGAGAGCCAGAACTGCTGAAGTCTTCTTCATGTTCCTCCTCCAGGGGATCTTTTGGGGTCTTCAATTTCGAAGGGGCAATTTGCCCGCAATCACCGTACAACAGATATCGAACCACTTTGAAGTGTTTTTTCATTAAACCCACGCAATGCCCGGTGCCCATCCTCCTGAGCGGAGTCGAATGACCTGCTTCTTGTAATTTCTTTTGCGGAATGGGTGGGAAAGAACAAACTCCCCATCGCGCTTTTTCTGACCCCTGGCCCCTGCCGGGGTCCCCGGCGAGCGGTCCTTGCTCGCTGGGGTGGCTGATCCCTGACCCCTGTCTCATCGTGGCATAATTCCAACAATGCATCTCCATGCCATCCACTGGGAGTGGATCATCTTTGGCCTCCTCAAGCTCCTCAAGGCCTTTGGTCTCATTCCCGGCGCATTCGCCGCACTCGGCCTGCGCAAGCTCTATCAAAAGTGGAGACAAAGCCGCGCCATGGCCGGATGGCCCGCAACCGATGCAACTATCCAGAGTGGACAAGTGCATAAACAGGGGCTTTGGAGCTACTGGGTCGAAATCACCTACAGCTACTTCGTGGGCGAATACCGAACCGGCAAGCATGTGCACCGTTTCAGAAAGGAAGAAGCCGCCGACGAATTCCTTCGTCAGATCAAGGACAAGCATGTCCTCGTCCACTACGACAGCAACAAGCCCGACAACTCAGTAATCCTCGACCGCGACCTCGAAATGATCGTCCTGCTAACCCCGCAACTCAGATGACGACCGCGCTTTTCTAATCCCGGTTCCCTGTACCTAAATCAACTCAACGTCCCAAAAATCGCCCCCGTGCCCCATCCATCGCGCTTTCTGCGATGGGTGGGAAAGAACAAACTCCACATCGCGCTTTTTCTGACCACTGATCACTGACCACTGACCACTGCTTCTAAATCAATTCCACTCCCCACAAATCATGCAGGTGGATCACTCCCTCAACTCTGTCGCCCGCCCCCACCACAATCAGCGAAGTAATCTTCCGCTCTTCCAGAATCGCCAGGGCCTTGGCCGCCAGTTCCTCCGCGCCAATCGTTCGCGGATGCGCATTCATCGCCTCGCCCGCACTCCGGCTCAACGCCGCGCCGCCCTCGCGCTCGAGCAGCCTGCGCAGATCGCCATCTGAAATCACACCGCGAAGCAGTCCGGCCTCCTGCACAGTCGTCATCCCCAGCTTCTTCGACGACATTTCATAAATCACATCCGTCATCGGAGTCATCTGAGCCACCACCGGAATCTCATCGCCGGCATGCATCAGGTCGCGCACCTTCGCCAGCCGCTTGCCCAGCTTGCCGCCCGGATGCAACTCCGCAAAATCCTCCGCGCGGAATCCCTTTCTTAAGCTCACCGCAATCGCTAGCGCATCGCCCAGCGCCAGCATCGCCGTCGTGCTCGCCGTCGGCGCAAGATTCAACCCGCACGCCTCCCGCTCCACGCCGCAATCCAGCGCCACATCGCTCGCCTGCGCCAGGGTCGACTCCGTGTCGCAGCAAAAGCTCACCAGCGCGTCACCCTTGCGCTTCAGCGTCGCCAGCAAGCGAAGAATCTCCTCCGTCTCCCCGCTCACGCTCAGCGCCACCACCACGTCGCCCGGCATCAGCACGCCCAGGTCGCCGTGCACCGCCTCCGCAGGATGCAGAAACAGCGCCGGCGATCCCGTCGAACTCAGCGTCGCGGCAATCTTCTGCGCAATAATCCCGCTCTTGCCCATGCCGGTCACCACCACCCGGCCGTTGCCTTGTCCGCAGCTCAAAATCAGTTCAACTGCGCGCCCAAACGGGTCTGCCATCGGCCCGTCCAACCGTTTGGCCAGCGCTTCCAGCGCCGCCGCCTCGGTGCGCACCAGGTCTGCGGGCGTCAACACCGCCTTTTCGCCCGCCTTGCTCTTGATTTCTTTGCTCTCGCTCATCGGCTTTTGATGGTAACAGTTTATGGGAGAGTAGCGCCGGTCTCCAGACCGGCTGTCGTGGCGACGTTCACGCCGCCACATTCGCCACGCCGCAGATAGAATTGCTTTGCCGGAGTCCTCCCGGCGCCTCGTACAATAAGAGTCAAAGAGGTCGATCCCCTTGAAGCGCAACACCATCGTTCTTACCGCAGTCCTGTGTATTCTCGCCATCTTCGGCTGGGCCGGCTGGGCCAACTGGGAGTATCGCCAGCAGGCCGCCGCCCGCCTCCTCGCTTCGGCCGCAAAGGGCGTCCTGGTCCCGGACGCCAACGGCGCGCCCCAGTACCTGTCCCCGTTCACGGGCAAGCCCGCCCCCGCCTTCGCGCTTGAAGATCTCAGCGGCAAAAAAGTCTCCCTCGCCGACTACAAAGGCAAAGCCGTCCTCGTCAACTTCTGGGCCACCTGGTGCGGTCCTTGCAAAATCGAAACGCCCTGGATCATCGAACTCCGCAACAAGTACGCAGCGCAGGGATTTGAAGTCCTCGGCATCGACACCGAGGGCGACGACCTGAAAAAGGACGACAAGGCCGCCTGGGCCAAAGACAAGGCCGCCGTCGCCAAATTCGTCGAACAGGAAAAGATCGACTACCCCATCCTCGTTGACGGCGACTCGCTCAGCCAGGCCTACGGTGGTCTCGACGCCATGCCCACTTCCTTCTTCGTCGACCGCAAGGGAACCGTCGTTGCCGCCCAGATGGGCCTAACCTCCGAGAGCGATATCGAGTCCAATATCCAGAAGGCTCTGGCAAATTAGCGAGTCCCAAACCGCTCCCGGCGCATCCAAACAGTCTAGGAAAGCAATTAGCCTGCGCCTTTCGCCAAGTTCGCTTGAGCAGTGGCCCCGAAACCGGCCATCCAAAGCCAGAAAAAATTGATTCTGCAAGGTTTATGTTCGTCCAGCACTTCCGTCCACCCGCAGTCAACCCGAGTTCAACCCCTCGAGAGGAGAACCCCGGATGCGTCAGACTTTGAATTCCTCCCCCGCCAGCCTCATTCCGCCCCAGCCCATGCCCGAGGGCGCACAGACCTTTTCAAAGCGTGTGCAACAGCTGCTTGACGGCAAGCAAAAGGACGAATCCTCCGTTGCCCAGGCTCTTGCCGGGATGGAGGCTATGCTCGACGCCATTGCCGCCGGACTCTACAGCCTCGCCTCCATGCTCGTCGGCGAGGGAGAAGACTCCGTTGCCCTGGTGGAGACTGCCGTTGCCAACGCCGATGTCTCGGCCTGCGCCGATGCCGTCGAGTCTCGCAAAAGCAGCCGTAAAGCCCTCGTCAGCGCTGCACTGCAGTTGATTGATCGGCGCAACCCCGGCGCGCTCGCAGCTCCTCACGGCATCGAGACATCAGGCTCCTGCATTGACGACGACGATCTTGAAGCTGCCGGTGTCTCCCGCGATGAGCTGGAGCGCATGATCGCCGGTCCTGATCGGGATCGGGTGCGTGTCTGGCTTGAGAAGCTTCCCGCCGACGTGCGCACCGTCTTTGTGCTCCGCGCCGTGGCCGGCTTCTGTGCCTTCGAAACCGCCGAACTGCTCGCTGCCCACGGTGGCCCTCAAGCCGCCGGTTGGAATGCTGAAGCCGTTAGTTCCGTCTTTCGCCAGGGCCTCTGCTCGCTGGCCTCGCAGCTGCTCCAGGCTTCAACCCGCGCCAGCAATTAACCGATCACCCAGCTAGTGTCCTGTCTCTGAAACTGATCATAGGAATAGCGCTCCCGCCCTGAAATTCATCACAGGAATAGCGCTGTCATCCTGAAGTCGCCGCGGCGACTGAAGGATCTGCGGTTGCTTCTAAATGCCCCGCAATGCGGAGACACCACACTAGCTCGCCGGCCCGCCCTTCAACAATCTGTGATGCAGAGCGGTTCGGATCTCCACCCCACTTGGATACAATCCATTTAAGAACCTTGCCGCTCTTTCAGAGCATCTATTAGGAACGGCCATCTTTCAGGCATTTGTTTTTCTTGAGCGAGTTTTAAAGACCTTGATTTCGTCAAAAACAACATTGGAGACTCACAATTCTCGCGCCTTCGCGGCGAGCGCGATTGTCCTTGCCCTCGCGGGCGTCGCTTCTTTGGCGTCAGCCCGCGCCCAATCGCTCTCCGTGCCCAATCCCGCCGTGCCCACCGCCCAGAGTTTTCAAGGCAGCGTACCCACGGGAGAGGCAACCGCGCAGCCTCTCGATCTCTCCCTCGACGACGCCATCCAGCGCGGTCTCCGCAACAATCTCGGCGTCATCCTCAGTGGAACCCTCACCGAGTCGGCCCGCGGTGCACGCCTCACTGAAATGCAGGCCCTGCTGCCGTCAATTGACTTCAAGGCCCAGGAAAATCTTGCCCAGGTCGATCTGCCTGCTCAAGGACTTCGTCTTCCCGGTATCCCCAAGATCATCGGGCCCTTTGGTTACACCGATGTCCGCGCCTCGCTCACCTGGTCGCTGTTGGACGTAGCCTCCATGCGCAACTACCTTGCCGCCAAGCACAACTTCACTGCCGCGCAGTTGACCGCAGACGACGCGAGCGACCTCGTTGTGCTCACCGTGGGCAATGCCTACCTCCTTGTCCTCGCCGACGAAACTGAAATCACCAGCGTTCAAGCGCAGGTCGACACCTCAAAAACCTCACTCGATCAGGCCGTCGCCAACCATCAGGCCGGAACCGCTCCCTTGCTCGACGAGCTCCGCGCGCGCGTCGACTATCAGTCCCAGCAGCAGCAGTTGATCGTGGCCCGCAACTCCCTTGAGAAAGACAAGCTCGCTCTGGCCCGCACCATCGGCCTGCCCCTCGCTCAGGTGTTCAATCTGACTGACAAAGCTCCCTACGCTGCCTTCGATCAAATCGACGTGGACGCCGCCATTCGCGAAGCCCACGCCAATCGCAAGGACCTCGCCGCCGCGCTCGAGCAGACCAAGGCCGCCGAGCTTCAGCGCCAGGCAGCCACCGCTGACCGCCTGCCCACCTTCACCTTCAACGGCGACTACGGCGATATCGGCGTCAACTTGGCCACCTCGCACGGTACCGGCAACGCATCCGGAACCATCAACGTTCCGCTCTTCAAGGAATTCGCCCTGCGCGGCGAGGCGCAAACCGCGCAGGCCCAGCTTGACGTGGCCCGCGCCCAGTCCAGCGACAAGAATGCGCAGGTCGATGCCGATGTTCGCGACGCCCTGCTCGACATTCAATCCGCGCAGAAACTGGTTGAGGTGGCGCAGTCCAGCGTCTCGCTCGCTACTGAAGAGTTGAAAGAAGCGCAGCAGCGCTATGCCGCCGGCGTCAGCGACAACCTCGGCGTCAGCCAGGCGCAGCAGTCCGTCGCCCAGGCCAACAATCAATATGTCGCAAGCCTCTACCGGCACAACGTGGCCAAGCTCAGCCTGGCTCGCGCCTTGGGCGCCGGTGCAAGTTACAAGAACTATTTGGGAGGAAAGTAATCGTGGCGGATTCCAGTCCAACACCTACCCCGAGCGAACCTGTTGCCCCCATCGCGGAAACAGAGATCGTACAGCCGCAGTCGAAGCGTAGGGGCATCCTCATCGTTGCCGTCATCGTGCTCGCGCTCGTCGCCGCCGGTTTCTGGTGGCGCTCCACCTTCAGCGAAGACACTGACGATGCCCAGGTCAACGGCCACCTCATCCAGGTAAGCTCGCGCATCGCCGGCCAGGTGCTCAAGGTTGACGTGCAGGAGAACCAGCTCGTCAAAGCCGGAGACGTCATCGCCGAGCTCGATCCCAGCGACTACCAGGTCGCCGTCGAGAACGCGCAGGCGGCTCTCGCCAGTGCCCAGGCCAACGCCGTCGCGGCCAATGTCGCCGTGCCCATCTCCACCATCAACACCGGCAGCAATCTTCGCAGCGCCGGCGCCGACGTCAGCAGCACGCAGGCCGGCATATTGCAGGCTGAGCAGCAGCTCGAAGCCGCAAAGGCCCTCGTCACACAGGCCCAGGCCAACAACACCAAGGCGCAGGCCGACCTCGAGCGCTACAAGCCCCTGGTCGAGAAAGACGTCATCAGCAAACAGCAGTGGGACGCGGCCGTAGCCCAGGCCGATGCCACCAAGGCTGCTGTCGCCGATGCCCTTGCCAATCAGCAGGCCGCGGCCTCCGGTGTTCAGGCCGCTAAGGATCGCGAAACGTCTGCGCAAGCTGGCTTGAAATACGCTGAGACCGGCCCCCAGCAAGTTGCCGCACAAAGTGCGCGTGCCAAGCAGGCGCAGGCCCAGGTCTTGCAGGCCCAGGCTCAGCTCGATCAGGCAAAGCTCAACCTTGGCTACACCAAAATCGTTGCGCCGGCCGCAGGCATCATCACCCGCAAAAGCGTTGAGGTCGACCAGAACGTCTCTGCCGGACAGAACCTCCTCACCCTCGTCTCCCTCGATGACCTCTGGGTCACCGCCAACTTCAAGGAGACGCAGCTCAAGAGCATGTCCGCCGGGCAGAAGGTCGAAATCCACGTCGACTCAACCGGTAAAGACTACGCCGGCAAGGTCACCCAGATCGGCGGAGCCACCGGCTCGGTCCTCTCGCTCTTCCCGCCTGAGAACGCCACCGGCAACTACGTCAAAGTCGTGCAGCGCATCCCGGTCCGCATCGACTTCACCAACCTGGCCAGCGAGGACCCCAACAAGCTCCTCCGTCCCGGCCTCTCCGTAGAACCAAAAGTCAGCGTGAAGTAACGACAAGCATCGATCAACAAACAGCGTGGGCAACAAACAGTGGGTGCCCCCGGTCCCTAGTCCGCCGCGGCGGAGGGACCGGGGAGTAGGCAAAGAGTGGCTTCCGGCTTCATTCACCGGAGGCTTTTGTTTTTCTTTGGTTCGGCATTGCAAAAATCAAATCGTTCAAGACGCTGTCATCCTGAACGAAGTGAAGGATCTGCGGTTGTTCTTGCTTTTCCTTTACCTGATAAGAAACCTGGGGTGCCCCAGGTGCCTCGCCTCTGGGCACCTGGGATAGAACAGAACTCCATCCGCAAAAGGGGCTTGTATCAGGGCGCGGCTTCAGCCGCGTCTCAACCCGCCAAAAATCATCCCGCGCTACGCCGTCTCCTCAACTAGCGGTTGCCACAATTCCACCCGGTTCCCCTCCGGATCCGTAAACCACGCGAATTTTCCGTACGAGGCCGATTCCTGCTTGGGATCGATGGTCGCGCCGGCAGCGCCGAGCTGCGCGAGCATGCCCTCAAGGTCGTCCACGCGATAGTTGATCATGGCCCGCTGCGCGGGGTCGCCAAAATGTTTGCTGGCGTCCGGGAAAAGCATCCAGGCTGTCTGGCCAGTGCCAGCGGGAACCTCGTCGGACCAGAGGAAGCTGGCGCCACCGTAATCGGCGATCTGGATGCCGAGGTGCTGGGCGTACCACGCGGCCAACGCTTTGGGGTCGCGCGCCTTCAGAAAAACGCCGCCGATTCCTGTAACTCGTGCCATGAAGATCTCCTTGATGCGTGAGCAGGGTAATTCACGCAAATCTGTCCGCTGCGTTACGAGATGATACCAAGGATGTGAAACGACGCGATGAAAAACGTCGCGCCCGATCGTCGTCGAGGGTGCTCCCGGTCCCTCGGGGTGAGGTATCTCGTCCGCCGCGGCGGAGGGACCGGGGATCGAGGACCGCCCTCCTCAATTCGCTGACCACTGACCACTGACCACTGACCACTGTTCACTGCTCACCGACCCCTGTTTACTGTCCACCGAATCCCGACGGCAGCCCCGCCTCAACATCGATCAGTTCTCCGCTGATGGGGTGCTGAAATTTCAAAAATTGCGCGTGCAGAAAATATCCTCCATCGCCGGGCAGGCCGGGGAGATTCTCAAGAACCTGGCCGCCTAAGCCGTACAGAGGATCGCCGACCAGCGGATGGCCGATGGATGCCAGATGAATCCTGATTTGATGAGGCCGCCCCGAATGCAGGCTTACCTCAAATATTGTGTTGCTTGCGCTGCGAGAAATTACCTTCGCCAATGACTTAGATGGTTTGCCACCTAGGTTGGCGGCCCACACCCGACCCAGGCGCGGATGCGGCACCAGGCCGATCGGCGTGAGGATTTCGTAGGTGTCGTGCTCCGCAATGCCTTGAGCCAGCGCCCGGTACATTTTTTGAATTTTGGCTGTGTTCCAGTTCGCGAATAGATTCGAGGCCGCCTGCGGTGTCTTGGCAAACAGAACGATGCCGCTGGTAGCCCGGCCCAGCCGGTGCACCGGGTTCGCGTTGGGGTTCTTTTTTTGCACCAGGCGCAGCAGGGTGTTTTCCATGAACCCGCCGCCGGGCAGGGTGGGCAACCCGCTGGGTTTGTTCACGGCCAACAGATGGGCATCGTCAAACAGCACTTCGAAGTGCTGAGGCGCATCTGGCTCGATCCAGGGCGGACGGTTCCAGACAACGGTTTGGCCTGAGGTGATCTGTTCGCTTCCATCGGCGGTCGCGCCGTTGAGCGTAACTTCGCCGTTGTTCAGATTTTGTTGCCAGGCTTGCCGGGTTGAGTGAGGATAGAGGCTTGCCAGGTGCGAGAGCAGAGTTTGCCCGTGGGTTTTGCTACTGATGATTGTCGTGTAGGCATAACCCCCGTTGAGCATTTGGTTTGAGTGTAAGCCATGGTGGGGTGGCCCCGGTCCCTCGTCCTTTGGAGATCTGGAAATACCTGCCTTGAAAGGGCGCGGCTTTAGCTGCGCCAAAACGCAACTTGAAATAAAATCATGGGCTTTAGCCCATGAGGGATACTTTTCCGCAGGGTGCCCCCGGTCCCTCGCCTTCAGGGACCGGGGATAGAGCACCGCACAAGTCATTCCACTGACCACTGTTCACTGTTCCCCGTCCCCCTCCATCTCCCAGTACCGCATCGTCGCCAGATCTTCCAGGGTCCGTCCTCGCAGCGGCACAATGCCGTACACCACCTTGCATCCCATCGCCTGGCTCATCCGCTCCATCGAAAGCAACTGTATCTTTCCCAGCCGCTCCCTCGCCTCAAAGTCGAACACCAGCGACCGGCTTACCTTCATCTTCCTCGCGATCTCCTCAACCGGCAAACCCAGCGCCTGGCGTATCGCGCGCAGCAATCCACACGTAGTCTCCTTCTGCTTCCCCCCCTGCCTGAAGGGCCGCATCTCCTCGTCAATCATCCGCCGCGCAATCTTCCTCTGTCTTTCCTGCATCTCCTATGCCTTTCTGGCCCCCAAAAATCAAACCACGCCCGCAATTTCAACGCTCAACTCCAACGTACACACACACCGCGTAATTATCTGCAAAATGCCTGCATTTTTCGTCCAAAATTGCACACTTTGCCCCCCCAGACTCTCGCCCGGCAAGTCGTTCCGTCGCATTTTCTCAATGTAGAGGTGCAGAAATCGAGGCTCAAAATCGACTCATCGTTTTCCCTCGACCTTGAAGCCCGCAAAACGCAACCATCCGTGCACGTCCATCTGGACCACAGAAACTGTGAACGCAAAAATGCGCAGAAACGCAGCGAGTAGCGCCGGACTCCAGTCCGGCTGTCGGGCGGGCGTCCTCGCCCGCCCATCGCCCCTCAAGAGGACCTGTCTAAAAATCAAAATCATCGCGGGTGCCCCTCGCCTTTGGGGCCGGGGAGGAGACAAAAATAATCTCCGAGATCATTCGCTGAAGGCTGTTTATTTTGACGAGAATCCGATCGTTTTTTCCGGAGGGAGCGTGAGGCTTCAGCCTCACGAAGAAGGCCCATCGATTCAGTCGGGCTTCAGCCCCGGGCGGCTAAAACACCTCACTGCCGGATTCTTGCACCGGAAATTTGTAGACTTCCAGCATCTTGTCGATTATTTCCATGGACTCACTGCGCGTAGCTTGTTGACCGAAAGTGATCCTCTCTCCGGCAGAATCGAAGCAAATGCGATTCTGTGGTCCTGCCCTCCCGCCGCGCCTCTCTTCATAGCGGAGATTTTCAATTGTTGAGTTGCGGAAAGTTTGCTGGGAAAGCCTGAAAGTGAACATCCATTCCTGGATTTCGAGAGTCGTCTTATCGAGGATGATCAACTCAGAGGAAAAGAGCATCCTGAGCACGGCATACAAGCTCGCGAGCGCCACAGCTGAAAGAACAATCGGGCTCAGAATCGGCTGAGTTTGAATGATCGTTCTGAGGCCGTCCCAGGAAGGCAATGTCTCAGCGCCGGCGACTACGAGGAGGATAACCCCTATGCAAATTTGGGCGAACCTCATGACGCTAAGGCGAATCCGCACCCGCAAGGTGCCTTGGGAAATCTCTGTCTCGATGGCCATATGAGAGCGGATTATATCTTTGCGACTTCAGATCTGACAGTTGGGTGCCCCCGGTCCCAAGCCTTTGGGGACCGAGGATAGAGGAGCGCCCACGTCAGTTCACCGACCCAGTCCCTTTGTCCCGAGTCCCTGCCTCTCAGTAATCAAAATCATCCCCGATCGGCATCCCCGGCGGAGCCTCCACCGGAGCCGCCGGAACAAACTTCGCCGGATCCTTCTCAAACTCCTCGATCCGGTTAATCAGCGCCGCCCGGTGAATCGCCTCCGCCGTATCGGTCAGCGGCGGCGCCGTCGTCAACTGCTTCAGCACATCCGCAATGTGCGACCGCGCAATAGCCCGCGCCTGGCTTGACGCCTCAGGATTCACCGCCAGCGCCAGCATCGCCTCCAGCCCGCGAAACTCCACCGCCCGCTCCACCTCCGACGACATCGTATGCCCGCCCTCCGGCCGGTAAGCCGTCGCCGTCGAAATCGCTTCCATCACGCCCCGCAATGAAGGCGACCCAGAAACGCGCATGTGGTACTGCACCAGCCGCGAAGCCCGCGCCGGATTCAGCAATCCCGTCAGCGTCAAATCCGCAGCCGACTCCGCAGCCGCAATCGGATCGAACGTCAACCCCGTCTCCGATTTGAACGACTCCCGTGTACGCGGCGATCCCGGCGGGCGTGGCGGCATGATCTTCAGCAGCGCCTCAGGCAGCGTCAGCGTCTCTGGACTCAGCGTCTTAAGCACCGCCGCCAGCGCTTTGTTCTGTTCCGCCGGAGCCACGATCTCCGGATTCATCTGTCCATCTCCGCGCAGTTGATAGCGGTAATCCAATCCCCCAATCTCTTTCACCGCCGCCTCCGTCTGGTAGCGGTGCAGCAGGTAGAGCGGCACCAGCGTATCTTCCAGCTGCGCCATCGGCGTCCCGTCCTTGATCGCGTTCTCGCCAAACCGCGCCAGCGCCGCGCTCCTGATCGTGAGCACCCGGTTCAGCTCGTCTGCCGGATCTGTCCCGTTGTCCCATAAGTGCGCGTGTGGATGCGCCCCGCCCATCGGCCGCGCGTCCTCGTCCGAGATCAGTACCACCCCGCTCTTTTCTGACTCCGCAAGAATTCGGTTCAGCGCCTCCTCATCCTCCACCGGCTTGCCCCCGCTGTCGAACTCGCGATAGCCGTAGTCAATCGCCGTCTTGTCCCACACGCCGATCCCCACGCCGTAGCTCTCTTGCAAATCCGGCACGCCCTTCGCATCCAGCGTTACGTAAGGAAACGGATAGTCCATCACGGAAACCGTCTCACTCGGCGCATGAGCAAAGCTGCTCGCTGCAAAATTGTGTTCCAGTCCCAGCGTGTGTCCCGTCTCGTGCGCGGCCAGTTGCCGCGTGCGCTCAAGCACCATCTTCAACATCGGATCGTTCGCCGCCGGCAGCGCCTTGCCATCCACATAGGGAGACAACAGCGCCTCGTCGATCAGGTAGTCCTGCCGTGACCGCAGAGACCCCAGCGTCACATTCCCCTTGATAATCTCGCCCGTCCGCGGATCAACCACAGCATCCCCATAGCTCCAGCCCCGCGTGTACCTGTGCACCCATTGGATGATGTTGTAACGCACATCCATCGGGTCCGCATCCTCCGGCAGCAAGTCCACCTTGAACGTCCCCTTCGCCCAGCCTGCGGCCTCAAACGCCTCATCCCACCACCGCGCGCCCTCCAGGAGCGCCGTGCGCATCGGCTCCGGCGCGCCGCGGTCAACGTAATACTGGATCGGCTTCACCGCCTCGCATGCGCGCGTGCAGTTAGGATCCTTCTTCACCAGCCGGTGGCGAATGATGAATTCCTTGTCCAGCGGCTCGCCCAGCGGTGTCGTGTAATCGCGATAGCTCTCCGGAAAATATCCGGCCCGCGGGTCAAATCTCCGCGGCACAAATCCCGGCCCCGGCAGCCCAATGAGCGATTGGTGTTCCCGAACCGTCATTGCGTGCGCATCCGGCGCTACGTTCCCCACAAACTCCGCCTTGCTCGGATCGTCGGTCGTGAACGTCAATATCGCTTCGACTTCGGTGTTCTTCGGGAAGGCCTTCGTCCCATCCAGCGCAATCGAGCTCCGCGACGCATCCAGCCGGTAAGCCCCCTGCTTCGCCCCCGCCAGCACTTCGGCAACCCCGTGAGCGTCCCGCACAAAAAAATCCGTCGCGTCCACCAGCACCGCGCCGTTCCCGTCCTCGGCCTCCACCTTGAATCCCCACAACACCGACTCCGGAAACGATTGCTTCACTGCCAGCTGCTCGTTCTTGTCGTCAGACGATGACCGGAAAGCCTCGTTCGGCTCCACCAGCAGCACCTTCGGCCCGATCCGCTCAAAGCGCACAATCGCGCCCTCTGAAACCTGCCCGCGATCCAGCCCCAGGTCGTTCGACCCCGTTCCGTAGGGCAGCGAGTGCATATAAAGCAGGTCTTTACTCAACTCCGGGATCTCCAGATAAAGCTTTCCGCTCTTCCCATCCCAATCCAGCGGCACAAGCCCCCCCATCCGCGTCATGCCCGCAGTCTTCGCAGCAATCGTCGGCATGGCGGCCGGCTTCGCATCAGCGGCGGTTGGGGTTCCTGGGTTTTGCGCTGCAAGAAGGGAACCAGCGAAGGCAATCAAGGCAAGGGGAAGACATTTTGGCATGCGTCAGTTTTACACGACCCCCAGCCAAATCTGCCAGCAATTCCGGTTCCTGAGTCCCTTGGTCCCTCGGCTCCTATTCTCCAGTCCCTCAGCCCCTAAGTCCCTGGGTCTCTGCCTTTCTGACCCCTGATCCCTGATCTCTGACCCCTGCGAGTCTGGCACAATGGAGAAGAGACCATAATGACCCAAGCAGAGACCCACTCCCGTGCCCAGGACCTGGTTGATCTCGAAAACCAGCATGGAGCGCACAATTATCACCCTCTCGACGTCGTCATCGAGCGCGCCGAGGGCGTGTGGGTGTACGACGTCGATGGCAATCGCTACCTCGACTGCCTGGCGGCCTATTCCGCCGTCAACCAGGGCCACTGCCATCCAAAGATCCTAGCCACCCTCCATGAGCAGGCCGCCAAGGTCACCCTCACCTCGCGCGCCTTCCGCAACGACCAGCTCCCATTGCTCTGCAAAGATCTCCACGACCTCACCGGCTATGACATGGTTCTCCCCATGAATTCCGGCACTGAGGCTGTCGAAACCGCTCTCAAAACCGCGCGCAAGTGGGGCTACAAGGTCAAGGGAATCCCCGAGGGCCAGGCCGAAATCATCGTCTGCTCCGGCAACTTCCATGGGCGCACCATCACCATCGTCGGCTTCTCGTCTGACGACCAGTATCGCGACGGCTTCGGCCCCTACGCACCCGGCTTCAAAATCATTCCCTATGGCGACATCGAAGCCCTGCGCGCCGCCATCACGCCCAACACCTGCGCCTTCCTGGTCGAGCCCATCCAGGGCGAGGCTGGCATCCAGATTCCCCCTGCCGGATTTCTTCGCCAGGCCTCCGAGCTCTGCCGCGAAAATCGCGTCCTCCTCATGGCCGACGAAATTCAGTCCGGCCTCGGCCGCACCGGCAAGCTCTTCGCCTACATGCACGAAGGCATCACGCCTGACGTACTCATCGTCGGCAAAGCACTCGCCGGGGGCTTCTATCCTGTCTCCGCCGTTCTCGCCTCGCACGAAATTCTCGGCGTCTTCAAGTCAGGCGATCATGGCAGCACTTTCGGCGGCAATCCCCTCGGCTGCGCCATCGCCCGCACAGCCCTGCGAGTCCTCATCGACGAAAAAATGGTCGAGCGCTCCGCCGAGCTAGGCGCCTGGTTCCTCGCCCGCCTGCAATCCATCAAGAGTCCCGCCATCAAAGAAGTCCGCGGCCGCGGCATGTGGATCGGCATCGAGCTCACCCACCGCGCTCGCCCCTACTGCGAAGCCCTCAAGGATGAAGGCGTCCTCTGCAAGGAGACTCACGACCACGTCATCCGCATCGCCCCGCCGCTGATCATCACCAGGGAAGAGCTCGACTGGGCCTACGACCGCATTGAAAAAGTAATCACCAACCTCGGCGCAAACTAGCGTCCGGGCAAGAATCGATCACCGGCGGAACAAACTCCAGCGAAGCCGCGATAAGTGCCAAGGCACGACTCACCCGTCGGACTTCCAACCTGTTCAACGTTGTGGCCTTTCGAATTCTCTCGCTTGTGATTAACCACCGCCGCCCCGAGCGCTGATCCCGGTCCACTGAATTCACTGTTCAACTGTTCAATCTGTCCTGGCATACACTCGTCTGTGCAGTGCAGGCCCCGCATTACTCCCCAGGCAAGTACATCTTCCCCATAAGGAGAATCCCCACCATGTTTACCCCCAAAGGAAAATTCGGCTGGTACGAGCTCATGACCAGCGACACCAAGGCAGCCGGCAAGTTCTACTCTGACGTCGTCGGCTGGACCACAAAGGAAATGCCCAGCTCTGGCGGCATGGAATACACCACCTTCAATCTCGGCGAAGTCGGCATGGCAGGCATGTTGCACCTGCCCGAGCACACCGGCTGGATCGGCTACATCGCCGTCGACGACGTCGATGCTCACATCGACAAGATTGTCGAAGCCGGTGGCAAGCTCTGGAAGCCCGCTACCGACGTTCCCGGCATGTTGCGCTTCGCCGTCATGAGTGATCCGCAGGGAGCGGCCATCGTCGTCTTCACGCCCAACCCCGCCATGCCCTCGCCAGTGCGGCCCGCGCCACCCGCTCCCGGCACCATCGGCTGGCACGAACTCTACACCACCGACATTGACGGCGCGTTTGACTTCTACAGCAAGATGTTCGGATGGACCAAGCTGAACGATATGGACATCGGGCCGATGGGCGTCTATCGCATCTTCGACGAGGGCGACCACAAGCAGATGGGTGACGGCGGCATGATGAACAAGCTGCCCCACATCCCCGTCTCCTGCTGGAACTTCTACTTTGACGTTGACTCGATCGGCGCTGCCATCAAGCGGGTCGAGGCCGCCGGCGGCAAAGTCCTCAACGGTCCCCAACAGGTCCCGGGCGGCGGCTGGATCATCCAGGGCCAGGATCCACAGGGAGCAATGTTCTCCCTGGTCAGCAACAAGGAATAGCGAAAGACAGAGAACAGGCTGCGTGATAAGCTGTGCCCCATTCATCGCAGGCTTCATAACGCGATGAGCGGGACTTCGGCTCAAACTCTGGCCACGGCCATGAGAGGACAGTGCTGAGAGCTAGAAGCTGTTCTTCACTTCTCCAGCGGGAAGACCTCCAGATCGCGCACACGCGCCGGCTCCGACCCCGGCGGCATCGGCGTCACGTAGAAGCTCAGTCCCACGCTGCCTGCTGAAGGAAAAATCAGGCTCGATAGAACCGTTTCTCCATCTTCGGCAAACACCTCAACCGAGTTCTCGTCCACCACGATGTCGAACCGCGTGCTCTGCGCCTGTGAGTGCCTCATGGGCGCAGACATGCGCGCCGGGAAGTCCGGCGACCAGTCGGTCTTGCCTGAGTGGGTGCGATCGACGAAGATCTGCGACTTGCCCGTATCGATGCCAACGAGGGTTTCTTCCTGTGCGCTTTCGCTGGGGTCACTGGAACTGCGCCGCAGCCGAACGCCCGCCTCGGGCGCCTCGCCCGGATCAAGCTCAAACCGGATTTCGTACACCCTGCCCGTCGCCTTGCTTTTGGCCAGACGCGCATTCGCTTCTTCGATTGTCTGGTACTGCGGAGCGCCGAACATCGCCCGGTATTTCTGATGCGCCGGGCTCGGCAGCACCGGCTTCTGCACGAGCGCGAGTGGCTCCTGGCCCGGTGTCGGCTCAGGATGTGCCGGCGGCTCGCGCAGCGAAAGCGTACGCGCCACGGTCATCTCCCCGCGACCCGGCAGCGACGGTAGCTTCGCCGCATACTGCCAGTTATCCATCCACGCAATCCACACCCGGCCACGGTCCGGCTCAAGATTTGAGAACGATGTGGACGCGTAAAAGTCCTTGCCCCAGTCCGCCCAGTGCGTGCCGGAGTCAGGATGATCCACTGTGAAGCGCGAGCCATCAAACATGCCCACAAAGTACTGGTCGGCCGATCCTCCGTTCGGTCCGCCTTTGCTCACATTCACGCTCAGCACCCACCGGTTTTCCTGGAAGTTGCCGTCATAGTCGCGTACAGGCAGCTCAAACAGGTCGGGGCACTCCCACTCCCCTGCAACCGCGCCTGCGGGGCCAAACTCGCCCGCCTGCACCCACTGGCGCAGATTGGCTGACCGGTAGAAACGCACCTTGTGATCATTAGGCAGAGCCACCACCATCACCCAGCTCGCCGTCGCCGCATGCCAGAACACCTTGGGATCGCGAAAATCCTTCAGGCCCAGGTCGATCACCGGATTGCCCGCGAACTTTGTCCACGTTGTGCCGGCGTCCGTGCTGAACGCGATGTTCTGCGTCTGTTTCTCCTGCGAGTTCCCGGTGTAGATGGCCACCAGGCATCCCGGCGACTTTTGCCCTGCCGGCGCGCACAGGCCGCTGGTATTGTCGCGGTCCTCCACCGTTGAACCAGAGAAGATGGCCACTCCGTTTTCTTCGCGGAGCGCCACTGGCAGCTGCTTCCAGTGCAACAGGTCAGTGGAAACTGCGTGACCCCAGCTCATGTGTCCCCACAGATCACCAAAGGGGTTGAGCTGGAAGAAGAGATGGTATTGGCCATTCAGAAAGATCGGCCCGTTGGGATCGTTGATCCAATTGGGAGGCGCGCTGAAGTGCAGTTGCGGCTGCCAGTTGGTTTCGGGGGCTGCGGGCTGCTGCGTTCTGGCCTGCGCCGCGAAAATGAGTGCCAGGGCAAGAAGCAATACTCGGGAAAGTTGGGTCATGAACCTTGATGAAGCACGGTGCGGGATTTTGGTGGAAATCGATGCTCTGCCCGGGACGTCGCGTCCCGGCGCGTGTAAATCCATTGTAGCGATTAGACTGGACTGGAGCATCGACACATGAAAGACTCCATCCACGTTTCCAAAGAAAACTACCTGAAGGCCATCCTCGAAGCCGAGGCGGAAGGCCATCAGGTGATCCCTGCCGTTTTGGCTCACTGGCTTGAAGTTTCGGCCCCGGCCGTGACCATGGCGCTCAAACGGCTCAAGCGCGACGGCCTGGTGCAAGTGGGCGCGGACGGCATTGTCCGCCTCACGCCTGAAGGCCGCGAAAATGCATACCGCACAGCGCTCCGCCATCACCTCATCGAGCGCATGTTGAGCGAGATCTTCGGAATGGAGTGGCACGAAATTCACGAAGAGGCCGAGCGACTGGAGCACGCCGTGTCGCCCGGTTTTGAAAGCAAGCTCCGCGAGAAGCTGGGCGAAGCCGGCGCCTGTCCCCATGGAAATGCCGTCCTGCCGGAGAATCCAAAAGAAAGAAAGCGCCGCGGCGAGGTTCCACTTTCAGAAGCGCTGGAGGGTAAGCGCTACACGGTCACAAGCCTACAGGAACGGGATCCCAAACTGCTCCTTTTCTTGCACCAGGCGGGCATTGGGCCCGGCAAGAGCCTCAAGGTCACCAGCCAGAACTACGATCAAACCGTTTCAATTGAGCTATCTACGGGAAATTGCATTCTCGGCAGGCCGGCCGCGGCTGCGGTCTGGCTGGGGGCGGCGGTACGATCGTAATACACCATAATAAAAAACATTAACCATAATTAATCACCTGTGCGATACTGGGTTTGACAGACCACCTTGGCCCTGTCCCTGTACCCATGGCCACAGAACTCAAAATCTTTCCGGAGCCCATCGAGCCCTCGCTGCCCGAGGTGCATTCAAGCGTCCAGGTTTCGCGCTCGCCCATCTATTGGCGACGGCTACTGGGATTTCTGGGCCCTGGATTCCTGATCTCGGTCGGCTACATGGACCCCGGCAACTGGGCAACGGATATCGCCGGCGGCTCGCGATTCGGATACACATTGCTGTTTGTCATCATGGCGTCAAACCTGATGGCCATCCTGCTGCAGAGTCTGAGCCTCAAGCTGGGCGTGGCCACGGAGCGCGACCTGGCCCAGCTTTGCCACGAGGCCTACGGGCGCAGAGTGAGCTTCGCGCTGTGGATCGGGGCTGAGATTGCGATCGCGGCCTGCGATCTTGCGGAAGTGATTGGCTCGGCAATTGCGCTGAACCTGCTTTTTCACATTCCGCTCCTTTACGGCGTGCTCATTACCGGCCTCGATGTGCTGCTGATCCTCCTGCTGCAGCGTTGGGGATTCCGCTGGGTCGAGGCGCTGGTGATCGCGCTCATCGGCACCATCATCGCGATGTTCGGCGTGCAGATGATTCTTTCGCGGCCGGAGTACTGGCCGGTGTTTCGCAACCTGATCATCCCATCGCCGTCGATCGTCACCAACCCAGCCATGCTCTACATCGCCATTGGCATCCTGGGCGCAACGGTAATGCCGCACAACCTTTACCTGCACTCGTCGATTGTGCAGAGCCGGAACTACGAGCGGACGCCGAAGGGCAAGCGCGAGGCCATCTTCATGGCAAATGTGGACTCGGCTCTCGCGCTGACACTGGCGCTGTTTGTGAACGCGGCAATTCTGATTGTGGCGGCCGCTGTTTTTCATAGCCGCGGGCTTTTTGACGTTGCGGCCATCGAGGATGCCTACAAACTTCTGAGCCCGCTGCTCGGCGCTGCCGGCGCCAGCACGCTGTTTGCCGTCGCGCTGCTGGCCAGCGGACAAAACTCCTCGATCACCGGCACACTCGCCGGGCAGGTGGTGATGGAAGGATTCATCCACCTGAAAGTGTCGCCCTGGATGCGGCGGATGATTACCCGCACGCTGGCGATCATTCCTACGATCATCGTCGTGGCCATCAACGGCGAGCGCGGAACGGAAAAGCTGCTCATCCTGAGCCAGGTGATTCTGTCGCTGCAACTCAGCTTCGCGGTGGTGCCGCTGGTGATATTTACCAGCAGCCGAAAGTGGATGGGCGAGTTTGTGAATGCGCGCTGGCTGCAAGGGCTGGCGTGGTTTACCGCAGTGCTGATCGCCGGGCTGAATGCCTGGCTGTTGCTTGAAACCGCAATGGGACGCTGAACGCCCGATTCCCCTCGGAGGTTCGCATGAAGCGCATCGATCGTATCCGGCACAGCTCTATCTTTTTTTTGCTATTAACCATAATTAACTCAACTTTGCTCGCGGGCCAGAGCGGAACTTCGAGCGCAATCTCAGGCACAGTGGAGGACCCGACAGGCGCGGCGCTCGCCAATGCCGCCATCACGGCCAATGAGGTCGATACCAAGGCCGTCCGCTCCGTGCAAACCGACCAAAATGGCCGCTTCCTGTTCTCTCAGGTCAATCCCGGAACCTACACTGTCACGGTCGCAGCAACGGGCTTTGCCCAGCAGACTTCGCGACCGATTGCGGTCGAAGTCGGCCGGACAGCGACCCTTAATTTCGATCTTTTCGTCTCTGCGGCCCTGCAGACCGTTGAGGTCGATGCCCAGCAGACGTTGCTCACCCTTGAAAATCCCAACACTACCACCACCATCGAATCGAAAACCATCTCCAATTTGCCCAATGCCGGCTCGGACCTCACCTTCATTGCCCAGTTTGCTCCCGGCGCACTGATGAACACCGCCGGCTCCTCGAATGACAGCAAAGGCCCGGGCGGCTATGGCAACGTCGAATTCAACGGCCTTCCCGCTACTTCAAATGGCTACATCCTCGACGGCTACGACACCAACGATCCCTGGCTCGGCCTGAACATCGGCCTCTCCACCAACCTGGTCCTCGGCCTCGATGCCGTTGACCAGGCCACCGTCAACACCAACTCCTACTCCGTCGATCAGGGCCGCTATGGCGCCTCGCAGGTCAACTACTTCACCAAATCCGGGACCAACAGATTTCACGGCGACGTCTACGAGCTCTGGGATGGCTCGCTCTTCAGCGCGGAAAATTATTTCCTCCACGCCAACGACACGCCGGGCAACATCACTCCCAAGCCGCGCTCCAATGTGAACCACTTCGGCTTCGGCGTGGGCGGGCCCATTCGAAAAGACAAGCTCTTCTTCTTTACAGCCTACGAGGGCGTCCGCATCGCGCTTCCCATCGTTACCCAGGCCGTCGTTCCCATCGCCTGCCTATCAGCAATACGTGCTCAGCCAGCTCCCCGTCGGAGGCGTAGACCCCATCACCGGGATCAATGCTTCCTCCCGAGCCTGCCGAGGTGCCCTTCTACCGGTCGATGTTCGCCCTCTACGGCAACACAGCGGGAACCGCCGATCCCGGTCGACTCTTGCCCCCTCGCAGAACGGCACTTCGGCTGCGCCAACCGGCGCGAGGAGTCGCTTCAGAACAGCGACCACGAAACTGTGTTCGTCGTCAAAATCGACCACACCATCAACAGCGCCAACACCGTCTGGTACCGCTTTCAATCGGACACCGGCCTGCAGGCCGCTTACACCGATCCCATCAATTCCATCTTCAACTCCTACTCTCCGCAGCCGCAGTACACCCTTGTCGCGGGCTATACGCACATCTTCCGCCCCAATCTCGTCAATCAGTTCAATCCCGGCGCGAGCTGGTACTCGAGCATCTTCGAGCCCAACAACTATCGCACAGGTCCAGCAGACTTTTCCCATCGTGCTCGCCGCGGGCAGCAATGAAGCTCCCTTTACCACCATCGGCGGCAATGACAACACCTATCCCCAGGGCCGCAAGGTGACGCAATGGCAGATCAACGACAATCTCGACTGGATTCGTGGCAAGCAGGAATATCGCTTCGGCATCAATACCCGCCGCGTCGACGTTAGCGACTACGATCTGGGCGAGGGCAGCGTGCCCACCGCCGTCTATAACGATCTTGCCGAGTTCACCTACGGCGCGGCCTATACGGAGAGCTCAGACATTTCCCGTCTCCTTCAACGAGCGCATCGCCGTCGGCAATCTCGACCTCTATGCAATGGATACCTATAAGCCCACGCCCAAAGCCACGTTCATCTTCGGCATGCGAACCACGTGGAATACCGATCCCGTCAATCAGGCAGCACCTCTTCGCGCGCCCCGCCGGATCGTTCCTCGATCTTTCGCACAACGTCAATCAGCCGCTCGAACCAGGCCATTCAAACCGGGGTGAGCACCCTGTTTCCCTCGACGCCTTTGCTTGTCTGGCAGCCCCGCGTCTCTCTTGCCTACCAGGTTAGCCCGGCAACCGTGCTTCATCTCGGCTTCGGCGTCTTCAACGACATCATTCCCGCCCAGATTGCCGATCTCGCCGCCACCAACGCTCCCTTACGCGCCCACCTTTGTCGGCGGCATCGGCGGCCAGGTGGGCGGCCTTGCCATCGCGCCCGGCGTCGCCAACAGCGCCGCCGGTGCGGCCTCCGCTGCTAATCAACAGTTCCAGTCGCTCTTTAAGGCCGGTGGCGCCGCCCTGCGCAGGAATCGCCGCTGGCGAGCCAACTTGCCCTCTCGCCGTCAGCCTCAATACCTTCCCCACCGGCACGCTCAAAACGCCGTATTACTACCAGTACAACTTCGGCATTGAGCAGAAATTGAATGCGCACGGTGCGGTCCGCATCGGCTATGTCGGCACACGCGGCCTCCACGAACCGTTTCAAGTTGGCCTCAACGGCTATCAGACCGTCTGCTCCGGATGTTTCGCGCCCTATCCTTACGCGCAGCCCCTCGACCAGCGCTTCGGCAATGTCAACGAATTCCGCACCGACGCCGGCAGCAATTACAACGGCCTGCAAACCAGCCTCACTGAGCAGTTCCACTCTCTTACTCTTAATGCAAACTACACATTCAGCCATTGTCTCGATGAAATCTCCAATGGCGGCTTGCTCCCCTTTTCCTCGCAGGGCATTCTCACGCCGCTGCCCGGCGAGTTAAGCCGCCAATACAGCAACTGCGATTACGACGTGCGCCAGAACCTTTCCGCCTACGGCATTTACCAGATTCCTTTCGCATCCAGGCACGCCGTGCTGCGCGCTCTCTTCAGCGGCTGGTCGTTTTCTGAAACAGCGTTTCTGCACTCCGGCCTTCCGTTCTCCGTCCTCAGCCAGCCCTACACGGCCAATGGGAACGGCGTCTTTCAGGCCAACGGACCGCAGTTCGCTCGCCGCGTTCCCGGGTAGCCGGTCTATCTGAAAACCGCGATTCCTGGCGTTACCCTCGCCGGAAAGCAATGGCTCAACCCCAATGCATTTACCTCCGTGATCGATCCAGCCACCGGCGACTGCACTGGAGTCGCCCTGGTGCATCCGACACGCCGTCGCTCTGCCAGTTCGGCGACTCCGGTCGAAACACCGTCCGCGGCCCGCATTTCACTGACTCCGACATCTACCTCTCGCGCAGGTTTCACCTCAGGGAACAGAGTTCGCTGCGCTTCGATGTGCAGATGTTCAACGCGTTCAATCATCCCAATTTCGCACTGCCCAGCAGCGTGGAGGCCGGCGTTCCAGGCAACATTCCCCCCGCATTCGGAACTCTGCAAAGCACCATCTCGCCGCCAACGGGTCTGCTGGGCGTGGGGCTGGGTGGAGACAGCTCACCGCGCATGATCGCATTTCAGGCCAGGATCGAGTTCTGACATCGGCTAGTAAGAAATGCGGTGGCCATTTTGTCGGCAATCGAGAGGCAGACCTACGACGTGGTCCAGTCCATGCTCAAGCGCAGAAAATTGCATTCAACTCGGCAGAGTTCGCGGCATCCTCCGCGAAGGTGAAGGTGCCATATGCCTGCATTTCTTGAGCGGCGCGAAGAAATGCTCCGATGGCGGTGCGCGATAGAGCGCTGCCAACACTCACGCGCCTCACTCCAATCGCGGATAGACCAGTCAGGGTCAGTTTCATGCCGGCGATCCCCACTAGCACGTTGACGGGGCGGTCAACGGAGCTGACGACGGCGGCAATCTCTTCGGGGCTTGAGGGCCCCGGGGCATAGAGGACGTCAGCCCCCGCCTCCTGAAATGCCTGAAGTCGGCGGATGGTGTCTTTGAGGTCGGGCCGGCCAACGATGTAGTTTTCAGCCCGCGCGGTCAGCGTGAAAGGGAAGGAGAGCGCACGCGAGGCTTCGACCGCCGCGCGGACGCGATCAGCGGCATGCTCGAGCTCGTAGACGGGATTGCCGTGAGCGCCGGTGGGGTCTTCGCTCTTCGAATCGTCAATCGATCCGCCAACAGCTCCAGCAACAGCCGCTGCGGCGATGGTTTGAGCGGCGGCTTCGGGAGCGTCTCCAAACCCGTTCTGAAGGTCGGCGCTCACGGGCAGAGGAGTGGCAGCGGCAAGGTCGGCGATGTGCATCATCATCTGCTTGCGGCCGATCGTGCCGTCGGGTTTTCCGGCGGTGAAGGCGTAGCCGGCACTGGTGCTGGCCAACGCTTCAAAGCCCAGGTGCGCCAACAGCCGGGCCGAGCCAACGTCCCAGGGATTCGGAATGATAAATGCCCGGTCGCGCTGGTGGAGGGCGCGAAATGCCGCCCCCTGTTCTGCCTGATCGTTGACGCGCTGATTAGCCTTTGTCGGCGGAGACTGGGGAAATGCCGAAGGTTCCATGGACCACCTCTACAAAATTTCTTTCTTCACGCAGGATCAGATGCAGGGACTGCGCCATGGCGAAGTTCGCACGCGCCTCGGGGTCGGTGCGAAGCCGGGCTCGATAGGTTTCGTATGCTGCGAGGGTCTCGAAAGCAATAAGCCCCCAGGCCACGTCGTTTGTGCCCTCGTACGGGAGGAAATAGCCAACGAGGTGGCCGCCACAGCGGGGAATAATGCGGCCCCAGTTCTCAGCATACTGTTTGAATTGCTCGCGCTGGAAGGGGTCGATCTGGTAGCGGATGACGCAGGTCAATAACATGGAATTGAGTATGAATCTTGCCGCGCAGGAACGATTCGTCTACCATCAAAGTATGAATGTAGAGGAGAGCGGAGAGGCCGCTGCCTCCAGAATTGCAGCGGCTATTGGCGAGCCGGCGCGGGCGCGCATGCTGTACAGCCTGATGGATGGACACGCGCGGACCAGCACGGAACTGGCAGTCGTGGCCGAGGTGAGCCCATCGACGGCGAGCGTGCATCTTGGCCGCCTTAAGCAGGAGCGGCTTGTAATCGAGCAGGTCCAGGGCAAGCACCACTATTACGGATTAGCCGGGCCCGACGTGGCAAAGGTGCTCGAAGGGTTGAACGTGCTGGCGGGCAGTGGGAGCAAGAGGTTCCAACCAAGCACGCCGAGCCGGTTGCGCGCTGCGCGCACTTGCTACGATCACCTGGCGGGTACGGTGGGAGTTCTGCTGCATGATCGAATGCATATGTTGGGATGGTTGCGCACTGATGTGGCAGGGCATGAATCGGACTACGCGGTGACGGCAACGGGAGTGCGTGCGCTTGAGTCGCTCGGCATTGACCTTGCGGCAACATGCGCGCTGCGCCGACGATTTGCGTATGGCTGTTTGGATTGGAGCGAACGAATGCCTCATCTTGGTGGCGCCCTGGCCGCTGCTCTGCTGAAGGTCGCGTTGAAACGCAGATGGGTGGCGCAGGAACTGGATGGCAGGGAGATTGAGGTGACGCGCATTGGCCGGCGCGAACTATCGGCTCGATTCGGCATCGAAGTCTAGGAGCTTTTGAAGCTTAACGAGAAGCTGGAGAATGATCGTTGACGTTAACCGTGGATTCGCAACCCGTTGTTCGCGCATCGGCTAGTATTGAATCGATGCACGTTCTTTCCGCAACCGAGATGCAGAACTGCGACCGTGCCACCTCAGAGCGGTTCGGGGTGGCGTCAATTGATTTGATGCGTGCCGCAGCTGCAGCCGTGGCGGCGTTTGCGCGCAGACAGTTCCCCCAGGCGCAGCGCGTGACCGTGCTGTGCGGCACGGGCAACAACGGCGGCGATGGAATGATGGCAGCCCGGCTGCTGGCCGATGCTGGTCTCGACGTGGCCACCCTGCTGCTGGGTTCGCCTGACAAGCTGACCGACGATGCAGCCCAGGCCTGGCAGCAATTGAAGGGCGCCGAGCAGCGCGAATCCAAGACATGCGCGGTCTATATTGTGGGCACTGAAGAAGACCTGGCGCAACGCGAAGCCAATTTGCACGCCGATCTGATTCTGGATGCAGTAGTCGGAACGGGATTCAAGCCTCCATTGAAAGGGCTTGCCCTGGCCGCACACGAGTGGCTCAAGTCCAGGAAAGGGCCCGTGATTGCGGTTGATCTTCCCTCCGGATGGCCGGCCGACGAAACCGGCGCGCGCCTCAGCGAACCGGTATTCCCCGCAGACGCAGTGATTACCTTTACCGCTCCCAAGCCGGCGCACGTGTTCGGCCTATTGACCAGGGCCTGGAACCAGCCGGTAGTGGTGGCGCCCATCGGCTCGCCTGAGGAGGCGATTGTCTCTGAACTCAACCTCGAATGGGCCGGTTCGGCAATGGAACTGGTGCATGCGCCCCGCAGCGCGACGGCCAACAAGGGAAACTTTGGGCACGTGCTGGTGGTGGGTGGCACGTTTGGACCGGCTGGCGGCAAAGCCGGCGCTCCGGCCATGGCGGCACTGGCGGCCATGCGCGTGGGGGCAGGCCTGGTGACTGCGGCGGTTCCGGCGAAGGCTATGTCTGTCGTGTCGCTGATTGCGCCTGAATTAATGTTGTGGCCGCTTGAAGCAACTGGTTCAGGATGCATTTCTGACTCGAATGTTGTTCCGGCGCGGCTGGAGCAGCTGCTCGACAACAAATCGGTGCTGGCCATCGGGCCGGGGATGGGCCAGGCAGTTGAAACCGCCAACTTTACTCGAGAGTTGCTGGCGATTACGAGGATTCCAGCGGTCATTGATGCGGATGCCTTGAATATCCTGGCCGAAGACCCTGACCAACTCGTCAATTTGGCCAAGGGCAGAACCGTTGTGCTGACACCGCACCCGGGTGAAATGGCGCGGCTCGCCGGAACGACAGTAACTGAAGTGCAGGCGCGGCGGCTTGAGACGGCGCTTTCGTTTGCGGTGCGCCATGGGGTCACCGTGGTGCTCAAGGGCGCGCGGACAATCGTTGCGCACTCGAACGGTCGTGTCGCCGTGAATACGACGGGCAATCCGGGGATGGCCAAGGGCGGCAGCGGCGACCTGCTGACCGGGATGATCGCCGGCATGCTCGCGCAGTTTCCGGGCGAGGCGGCCCTTGCGGTGGAAGCCGCAGTCTACCTGCACGGGTTGGCTGCGGATCTGGCGGTGCGCGCCGGCGACGAGCACACCCTCCTGGCCACCCACAGCTTGAAATATCTTGCCCGCGCATTTCGGATGCGGGTTTCGCACTTTCGCAATCGTGGTGGGAACAGATATGTTTGGTTGCAGGGGCTGCCCGCGGATGCATCAATGGGCGCAGCCTCACGAGGGGTTTTGCAATGAGCGACGCCGTAGGCATGGTGCACGAATTCACGACAGAAAACGGCGCTGAGACGATTGAGGTCGGCCGCAAGCTGGCGCATCTGTTGAAGCCGCCGCAACTGCTGCTTTTGCGCGGCGACCTGGGCACCGGCAAAACCACGCTGGTGAAGGGAATTGCCGAAGCCCTCGACGCGGCTGAGGCCGACGAAGTCACCAGCCCCACCTTCACGCTGATGCATGAGTACGATGGCGCGCTCAACGGCAAAACCGTCAAGCTCTATCACCTCGACGTGTACCGCCTTGAAGGCGAGCGGCAACTGGAGACGCTTGGACTCGACGAGTTGCTCACACCCGACGCGCTGGTGCTGGTGGAGTGGGGCGATAAATTCAAGAGCATCCGCAAGCGGGCCACTGGCGAGATTGCGATCACCGCGACCGGCGGCGACGCGCGCAAGATTACAGTCACGTTAAGAGAATAAGCGCGTCCGGTGCGGCAGACGCGGCGTCCGCCGCGGTTTTTTACCCCCGCGCGCGAGGTTCATGCGCATTGCTCAAGGCAAATCCGGTGACACGATGAATCGCATTCCATTCGATCAAGTGCAGGAGACGCTCAAGAGCGTTCTCGAAAAGCTGGCCATGAGTGCCAAGCGGGCGCAGGTATGTGCGCGGCTGTTTTGCGAGACCACGCGCGACGGCGTGTACACGCACGGGATCAATCGCTTTCCCCGATTTGTTGAGACCATCAAGAACGGCAGTGTGGATGTAAAGGCCGAGGCAAAGCGCGTGAGCGGACACGGCGCGCTGGAGCGCTGGGATGGGCAGGGCGGCGTCGGAAATCTGAATGCGCTCGGCGCCATGGAGCGCGCCATCACGCTGGGCCGCGAGCATGGCGTAGGCTGCGTGGCGCTCGGCAACACGAACCACTGGATGCGTGCAGGCTCGTACGGATGGCAGGCGGCCGGGGCCGGGATGATCGGCATCTGCTGGACGAACACGATGCCGAATCTGCCGCCGTGGGGCGGAGTGGATCCCGTCATCGGCAACAATCCGCTGGTCATCGCAGTGCCACGCGAAGGCGGAGCGGCGGTGCTCGATATGGCCATGTCGCAATATTCCTATGGCACGCTCGATGCCTACAACGACCGCGGAGAGAAGCTGCCGGTCGATGGCGGATTTGATACTGAAGGAAAGCTCACCAGGGATCCCGCGGCCATTCTCAAATCGTGGCGGGCCCTGCCGGTGGGCTATTGGAAGGGCTCCGGGCTCTCCATCGTACTCGACATGATGGCCGCGATGATGACGGTGGGCACCGCAACACACCAGATCGCTGCCGATCCACTTCAAGAGACCGGTGTGTCGCAGCTGTTTCTCACCATGAATCCTGCCGCGCTGGGCTCGGCAAAAGTCGTCGACAAGATTGCCGACGAGATTGTCGCCTCCGTACAGAATTCGACGCCAGCCACACCGGGCAAGCCAGTGCGCTATCCCGGCGAGCAAACGTTGCGGGTGCGCGCCGAGAATACCGAACTCGGCCTGCCGGTAGAGCCGGCGACGTGGGAAAAAATTCTGACGATGTAAGCCGGGAGCCGCTGTTTCCCTCGGCCCAATCGGCTATTCTGCGCTCATGGATTTCAGAAAGCTTCCCAAGGTCGAGTTGCACCTTCATCTGGATTGCTCGCTGAGCTACAAGGCGGTGGCGCGGCTTGCGCCCTCGGTGAGCCGCGAAGAATATCTGCGCGATTATGTTGCGCCGTCGCGGTGCACAAATCTGGCGGAGTTTCTTTCGCGCGCGCCGAAGGGATTTCGGCTGATGCAGACCGAAGACGCGCTGCGCGCAGTGACTGAGGACGTTTTCGAGCAGCTTGCGGATGACAGTGCGGTGTATGCGGAGATACGCTTCGCGCCGCTGCTTCATCTAGAGCAGGGATTGACGGCGGAGCGCGTGGTGCATGTGGTGGAGCGAGAGGCGGACGAGCTGACGCGCGCAACAGGCGTGGAGGCGGGACTGATTCTTTGCACGCTGCGGCACTTCAGTGAAGCGCAGAGCATGGAGACTGCGCGCCTGGTGGAGCAGTTTCGCGGCAGCCATGTTGTTGCCCTCGACATTGCGGGAGACGAGGCTGGATTTCCTCTCGATGCGCATGTTGCGGCTTATCGGTTTGCGCGCGAGCATGGACTGTCGCGAACAGCGCATGCCGGCGAAGCGTGCGGACCGGAGAGCGTGTGGGAGACGCTGCGATTACTCGATCCGCAACGCATCGGTCACGGAGTGCGCAGCATTGAAGATGCGCATCTAGTGAATCATTTGAAGCGCCAGGGAATTCATCTGGAGGTGTGTCCGTCGTCGAACGTGCAGATTGTTCCAGAGATTGCGCGGTGGGAGGATCATCCGATTGACAGGCTTTATCGCGCCGGTGTTTCGCTCAATGTGAACACCGATACGCGCATGCTGAATCCGGTGACGCTGACCGGGGAGTATGAAGGGCTGCAGCGTGTGTTCGGCTGGGGCGCTGAGGATTTTCTCAAGACGAATTTGATGGGAGTGGAGGCCGCGTTTGCGGGGGGTGAGGTGAAGGGGCAGGTAAGGAAAAGGGTCGCGGATGGGTTTGGGAGTGCTGGGGCGGGCGCATAATTTCCGAGATCCGGAATCTAACTTGCAATAACTATTGTTAAAATAGGTATTTTAGATGTACATTGTTCTCCATGGCCAAGAACTCTGAACACCGCGACCTTTTCCCTGGCGCGCTTGAAGTGATGATTCTGCAGTCGTTGCGGACGAAACCGATGCACGGCTATGCGCTTGTGAAACATATCAAACAGGTTTCCGACAATCTGTTGCAGGTGGAGGAGGGCTCTCTGTACCCGGCGCTGCAGCGAATGCTGCGGGAGGGCTGGCTGGAGGCGGAGACGGGCGTTTCCGCCAAAGGGCGGCCGACACGGATCTACCGGCTGAGCGGCTCGGGCCTCCGGCATCTGGAAGAGGAAGTCGTCAGCTTTGAGAAGATGTTTGCCGGAATCACGCTTGTGCTGGCCGCGGCGAAGGCATAGGAGGCAACCGATGCGGATTTTGAATCGGCTGTTCGGGCGAATTCCTGGGCGCGCGCGCCGCTATGACGATCTTTCTGTCTCGATCGAGGAACACATCGAAGAGCGAACCGAAGAGTTGATGGAGGAAGGAAGGCCACGCGGGCAGGCCGAGCAAACGGCGCGCCGTGAATTCGGCAATGTGGCCCTGATGCAGGAGCGCAGCCGCGAGGAGTGGCAGTGGCGATTTCTCGAATCCGTCCTGGCGGATTTGAAGTTCACATTCCGCCGGTTGCGCAAGTCTCCGGGGTTTGCTGCTACTGTGCTGTTGACGCTGGCGATCGGGATTGGCGCGAATACGGCGGTCTTTAGCGTGGTCAACGCTGTGCTTTTGAAGCCGTTGGCTTATCCGGATTCGGAACACCTGGTGGCAATGTGGCTGAATGCGCCGGGCGCTGGAGGGCTGACGAACTTTTCAAGTGGACTACAGATTTCGCCTTCAATGTATGTGACGTTCTCTGAACGCAACCGAACGCTGGCCTCGATGGGCATCTGGGCGCCGAACACGGCGAATGTGACCGGCGTGGCTCAACCGGAAGAGGTGCATACGGCGGAGATCAGCGGCGGCGTTCTCGAAACGCTCGATGTTCCGCCTGTGGCGGGCCGGTGGTTCTCGGCGAATGACCAGGATCCACACGGCGCAAAGACAGTAATGCTGAGTTATGGATACTGGCAGCGTCGCTTTGGCGGCGACAGCAGTGCAATTGGCCGTACGATCCAGGTGGATGCTCAGGCACGGGAGATTGTGGGTGTGATGCCGCGCGGGTTCCGCCTGGTCGATCAGCAATTCGATCTGCTGGTGCCAATGGCTCTGGATCGTGCTCAACTCAAGCTCGCACCCTTCGGCTACAACGGAATTGCGCGCTTGAAGCCGGGAGTGTCTATGACGCAGGCGGATGCAGACATTGCGCAACTGATCCCGGTGTGGATGGATTCGTGGTCGAATGGGCCCGGCACCAATCAGCACTACTACAGGGTATGGAGGATCACACCGAATTTTCGCTCGCTCAAGGATCAGGTGATCGGCGATGTGAGCAGCGTGTTGTGGGTGGTGATGGCGACGGTGGGGCTCGTGATGCTGATTGCCTGCGCGAACGTTGCGAACCTCTTGCTGGTGCGCGCGGAGTCGCGGCAATTCGAGCTCTCGATTCGCGCGGCGCTGGGAGCAGGGCGCGCTCGCATTGCGCGCGAACTGCTGTTTGAAAGCGTTGTGCTCGGATTGATGGGAGGGATACTTTCGATCGTCGTGGCTGATGGTGGCTTGCGGCTGCTTGTCGCTCTTGGTCCCGCGAACCTGCCGCGGCTGAGTGAAGTGGCGCTCGATGAGCGATCGCTGGCCTTCACGCTTCTGCTTTCGATTTTCTCCGGGTTGTTCTTTGGCTCCATTCCCGCATTCAAATATGCGCGGGTGAGCGGTTCGAAAGCATTGATGGGCGCAAACCGGACGTCAAGCCCGAGCCGGGCGCGCCATCGTTCGCGCAATGTACTGGTTGTCGCGCAAGTGGCCATGGCGCTTGTGCTCCTGATCAGCGCTCTGCTGATGATTCGCACGTTTGCGGCGCTGCGCAGCGTCAAGCCCGGCTTTGCCGATGCGGCGCACGTCCAGACCATGCGCATCTGGATTCCGGAATTGCTGGTGCCCGACTCGCTAATGGTCACGCGTATTCAAAACAGTGTGGCAGACAAATTCACTTCAATTCCCGGAGTCACGTCCGTGGGGTTCGCGGCTGATGTGCCAATGGACGGGAACGATCCCAACTGGGACCAGATCCTGGTGGAAGGGAAGAATTACGAGGGGGGCGAACCACCGATACGCCTCTACGACTATGTTTCTCCCGGCTATTTTCAGACCATAGGGACGCGCATGGTGGCTGGCCGCGCCTTTACGTGGGACGACATCTATGGACTGCGGTTGAATGTTGTCGTGTCGGAAAACTTTGCCCGCGAACAGTGGGGCTCGGCGTCGGCCGCCGTCGGCAAACGCTTGCGCCAATTTCAAAAGCAGCCGTGGCAGCAGGTGGTCGGCGTCGTGGAAAATGTGCGCCAGCACGGCGTCGAAGAAAAGGCTCCTGCGATCATCTACTGGCCGGTCATGATTCACGATCCGTATAGCCGGACGCCGGCCATTGCTGCCTCGCGTTCTGCCACGTTTGTCATTAGAAGCGATCGCGCGGGAAGCGAGGGCCTTATCAATCAAGTGCAACAGGCTGTCTGGTCGGTGAATGGAAATCTGCCGCTGGCCTCAGTACAGACAATGCAGGAGATTTACGGTAAGTCGATGGCACGCACCTCGTTTACGTTGGTGATGCTGGCGATTGCCGGCGCCATGGCGCTCCTGCTCGGCATCATCGGGATCTACGGAGTGATCTCTTACGCGGTGTCGCAACGGACGCGTGAAATTGGGATTCGCCTGGCGCTTGGCGTGCAAAGGGCAGAACTGCGCTGGATGTTCGTCCGGTCTGCGCTGTTGCTGACGGCGGCGGGAATTGCGATCGGCGTGGGCACCGCAGCTGGACTAATGCAGTTGATGAAGTCGCTGCTGTTCGGCATCAGTCCGCTCGATCCGGTTACCTACATTACAGTCCCGCTGATGCTAGTGGTGTCTGCGGCAGTCGCAAGTTATCTTCCTGCGCGACGCGCGGCGGCGGTGGACCCTGTTGAGGCTTTGAGAGCGGAGTAAGTTGGCGGTGCTACTCGAATGTCCTTCAGCCCAGGTCTTCCGCCGCGGCGGACGAGACCTGGAGCACCCGATTTTAATGCTTGTGCGATTATCCCAGGTGCGAGAACGGCACGTGGAGGATATTCTGCGGTGTCTCGAGCTCAGCCGTCGCGGGCGCGTCCATCACGGTTTTGAAGGCGACCTTGAACTTGGCCATTTCGTCTTTGGTGCCAACCGTGACGCGGACATGCGTTGGCCACACCGGCCACACGCGGCCGATGTACACCTTCTGCTTGACCATGGCGTTGAAGACGCCTTGCCCATCGCGCTTGGTGTCGATCATGAAGCAGTTGGTCTCAGACGGAATGTAGGAGTAGTTGTTGGCGGCGAGCCACGCGAAGGTGTCATTGCGAATGTCGGCGATGATCTTCTTGCGCGTGGGGACGAGGGAGTCGTCCTGCAGGCTGACTGTGGCGGCGGACGAGGCGGTGATGGGCATCGCGTTCTGCGAGTAGGCGTGGAGCTTGTCGAGCAGGTCAGGCCGGCCGATGGCGAAGCCGCAGCGGATACCGGCCATGCCGTAGACCTTGGAGAAGGTGCGCAGGATGATGACGTCCTTGTCGGCTTTGACCATGTCCATGCAACTGTCTGCGTCTGAAAGGTGGATGTAAGCCTCATCGACCAGCAGGACAGAGCCTTTGGGCTTGTTGTCGTGCAGCCACGCGATATCTTCCTTGCTGGTGAGGGTTCCGGTGGGGTTGTTGGGATTGCAGATGTAGAAGACGCCCGCGTTGGGGTCAGCGGCAGCCATCGCTTTCACATCGTGCGAGTAGTCGGGCTTGAGTGCAACCTTGAAGACTTTGGCGTGCGCGAATCCTGCGGCGAGTTGTCCGGCTTCGTATCCGGGATCGGCGGTCACGTAGCCACGCTCGAGCGATGTGAAGGCGAGCACGCTGAAGTGCAGCGGCTCAGTGGAGCCGGCATAGACGGCCATGTAATTCGGCTTGAGACCCTGCTGCTCGCTGAAGACCTTGATGAGCTGGTTGGTGCGCGCAAAGTCGTAGCGTCCACCGGCCATGCCGGCCTTGGCAATAGCTTCACAGGCAGCGGGGCTGGGGCCCATCGGATTTTCATTCGCGTTGATGAGCACCGCGTCGGGAGGAACATTGAGAGGCGTGCGGCGGCCTACCTGAGCCCAGGCCAGGTGCGCTTCAGTGATGAGGGGTGCGGTGATGGCCGTGGCTCCGGCGATGCGCAAAAACGAACGGCGGGAAACATTGGATGCGAAGGTCATCGGGTTCTCCTCGACAAAGGCGTTGGCTTTGGTTGTGTCGCCGTGCTCTGACTCAAGAGGGTAGCGCGTAGAAGGAAGGCATGAGGTGCGCTTAGGGAAACTATACCCCGAATGCTGGAGAGGAACAATTTGAATCCGCATTCTTAGGTCGATGAGTTCTCCGGAGGGAGCAGGTGCCTTCAGGCCCCTGAATGCATCGATTCAATTAGAGCCTTTAGGCACGGGCCTTTTTCTGGCTGCAGGCTCAGTTGAGGTATGTACGGGTTTCTTACGGCGCTAATCGCACATGGGAAGAATATATGAAAGGCCCGCGGCTAGAGCCAGTTCAATCGCTTGATGAGATTCAGGGGCCTCGACCCGCACTGCGGGTGCCCCGCCCCTGCTCCCTCCGTTGAAGCACGAAGCGTGTTCGGATTGCTTCAGAAGCCCATCACGTTGTAGCCGCAGTCGACGTACATCACTTCGCCGGTGATGGCGCTGCTCAGGTCACTGGCGAGGAATAACGCTGCGCCGCCGACTTCTAACTGATCTACGTTGCGGTGGAGCGGCGCGCGCTCGGCGTGGGCACGCATCATGTCGCCCAGGTCGCCTACGCCGCGAGCTGCCAGCGTCTTGATGGGGCCGGCGGAGATCGCGTTGACGCGGATGTTTTTGTCGCCGAGCGAGTAGGCGAGATAGCGGACTGCGGACTCGAGCGCCGCCTTGGCGAGGGCCATGACGTTGTAGTGGGGAACGACTTTTTCGGCGGCGTAGAAGCTGAGGGTCATGATGCTGCCGCCATCGGTCATGAGGGGCGCGGCGGCACGGGAGACGGCAACGAGCGAGTAGACGCTGACGTCCATGGCGACGCGGAATCCGTCGCGAGAGGTATTGATGAAGTCTCCGCGAAGGTCGGCGGGTGGGGCGAAGGCGACGGCGTGGACGAGGATGGCGATCTTGCCGTACTTTTCCTTGATGGCGGCGAAGACGGATTCGATTTCGGCGTCGTTGGACACGTCGCACTGGAAGCCGCTCGCGCCGGGGAGCTCGGCGATGAGGCCCTCGGCCTCGAGCTTCATGCGCTCGTTCTGATAGCAGATGGCCAGGGTCGCTCCGGCCTCGTGGAGTTTTTGGGCGATTCCCCAGGCGATGGAACGCTTGTTGGCCAGCCCGAAGACCACGGCCGTCTTACCCGCCAAATCGATCATGCTTTTCTTTTTTCCCTTAAGGCCCGTGTCTGGAGTGGGAAGGACGGGCCGACTAATAGGATAACAGCGCAAAGGCGGGGAACAGGGAACAGGGAACAGGGAACAGAAGCCGACTTTCAGCCGCCAAGGTCGACGAGCCCTACGTTTCCGGTGGGCCGGCCGAGGAAGCGCGAGCCGAGGCGTTCGAACTTTTCCACCGAGTCCGACGCGAAGCAGCGGATTTCGGGGCTGGCGAGGGCGGGCAATCCGGCAAACCAGGCGCCGAATTGTTGGACGGCAGCTTCCGCGGTGGATTCGGCGGAGTCAATGACTTTGGCCCCAGGGCGGACGGCCTTCTCGAAGAGACGCCGCAAAAGCGGGTAGTGTGTGCACCCAAGGACGAGCGTGTCAGGGTCGAAGCCGCGTTCGCCAGCCTCGGAGCGGAGCTCGTTGAGATAAATATCGATCACTTCGGCGGTCACGGGATGGTCCGTCCAGCCTTCCTCGACCAGGGGCACGAGCAGCGGGCAGGCTTTCTCAAGGGCGCGGAGGCCGCGGGCCTGGCAAGCGGAGAGATACGCGTGGCTGTGCACGGTGGCGTCGGTGGCGATGACGAGGACGTCTCCCGTGGCAGAAGCGGCTCGCGCGGCAGCAGCACCGGGCTCAATCACGCCGAGGACTGGAACTGGGACTGCAGCCTGAATGGCGTCGAGGGCAAGCGCGCTGGCCGTGTTGCAGGCGATCACGAGGAACTCGGCGCCTTGCTCGCGGACCAGAAACTGCGCGCTCTCGGCAGCGTAGCGCGCAATGGTGCGGCGGGACTTGGAGCCGTAGGGCAGCCGTGCCGTGTCGCCGAGAAACGCGTAGCGGGCCTGCGGCAGACGGCGAAGAAGTGCGCTGAGTACGGTGAGTCCGCCAAAGCCCGAATCGAAGACGCCGATGGTGGGGGCGGACTGGGCGGCCGTTGCCTGGTCGCTGTCGGCACTGGTGTTTTGAGCGGTCATTGCGGGTGCAATCCTTCGGTAGGAGCGGTATCTGCGGCCAGGTAGGTGCGGGTCAGGTCGGCATGGCCGGCCAGGGTTGCGCGCGGCTGGCCGTCCACCAGAAAACGAACCTGGGTTACGCGCGGCAGGTTAGCATGGAGCGTGGCGCAGATGGAAAGCACTGTCAGCGTCTCAGTTTCAAGCCCCGAGGGATGAGTTGAGGCGAAGGCTCCGGTCAGGTTGACGACAGCCAGTTCGGGGCCTGTGTACGGTTCACCTTTTGCCTGTGCGTTTGTGGCGGCGTCGCCCGGAGCCACGGGCAGCAAAAACACCTGGGCAATGGAGGCGGGTCCGCCGGGAACGGGATGAACCGCATTCGGCGCGGCGTAGATTTCAAGCAACTTGCCCAGGATGGCGTGGGCGCGGGCTCCGGGGTTTTCAGGGAGCGGCAGGGAGAGCGTCTGGGGCAACAGCGAGTTGTCCGTGTCGTTTGCCACCAGCAGTGTGGCCTGCTCTGAGGGAGCCACGAGCGGAGCCTGGGTGGGCACCGAGTCCTGCCCATGGATCAGCCGGTCGTGCGCGCGCTCGCGCAGGCGCCACAGCACACCGCCCATCACGACGGAGGCCACCAGCAGAATGACGAACAGAACGGTCTGATAGCGGGGAATCATGGCTGCGCAGCCTCCGTGCGGGCGTCGCTGCGCCACTCAACGATGGCCGCGGCCAAGGCTTCAGCCACGCGGGCATGGTAGCCGGCATCATCCACGCCGGTGGGCTGCGCGCTGCCTGAGGTGATCTCGGGCGCCACTTCGACGGCAACTGCGGGGCAGGTCATGCTGTCGATCACGGGCAGGGCTGTCCGGCCCAGGGTCACGGTCATTCCCGCGTGGGTCAGGGCGGAGTTGAGCGTCCCAGCGAGGGCAAGGGAGCGCGTGATCCAGGCGGCCTGCGCGGTTTTCCATGGGCTCAGCCGGGCCGGATCTGTGGGAGGCAGCGAGGAGACGAACAAATGGATGCCGGAGCCGCTCTCTGTAGCGTGAAGGCTCAGACAGGCCCGGGCTTTGGCGTGGTTGGCGATGGCCGAGCGGGTGTCGTTGTCGATGGTGGCGTCAGACTCGCGGGTGGTGACCACAGGGATGCCGCGAGCGGCGAGCAGTGACCGGAGCCGAACGCTGAGCGCGAGTGTCCAGACTTTTTCAAGCTGGCTGCTTCCGTCCTGATTGGCAAGTGTGCCTCCGGTATCGTTGCCTCCGTGCGCGGCGTCAAGAACCACAACAAAGCGGTTGGAGGGAGCGGGCGGGGCCTGCGCAACTGCCCGCGCCGCTGATGGAGCCAAAGCCAGAACTCCTGCAACCACCGGAATCCATCGTAAGGGGTGCTCTCCCATCCTTGCCGCGATCCATCTGCGGCAAGTTCCAGGGAACCTCGTCGAGCTCAAATTAGTCCAGCGCATAGATCGCCAGGCCACTCAGCAGCTTGGGAAAGAAATCGGTGGACTTCTGCGGCATTACATCGCCGGCGAAGGCGACCTCGCGGAGCTGTTCCATGGAGACGGGGTTGGTAAGGAACGTAACATCGGCCTCGCCGCGCCGCGCCTGGTCAACGGCTTCAGCAGCGTCGCGCAGGTAGCGGAGATTGGTTTGCTCGCGCACCTTTTCGGCGTCGAGGCCGAGCAGCCTGTCCAGGATGATGGAATGCAGGTGGCTCAGGTCGAGTTGGCGCTGACGCTCCGGCATGTCGGCGAGAGCGGCGTTCACAGCTTCAGTCTTCGAGCGCAGCAGCATGGCTCCGCCGCGCGTGATGGCCACAAAGGCCGGGCCCTTGTGTGCGCCGAGTGTTCGCATATAGCCGGCTGCGTCTGCTTCGGGCAGCGCCTCGATGGCGAAGAACTCTTCCGCGGCGCGTCGAAAAGCGGCCGGATCGAAGTTCGAGAGCGAGTGAACCACCCGGTGCGTCGGCAAAATCACCAGGCCGTCTGAATCCATGTTGACGAAGGTCATCATCACGGCAGCTTCAGGGTACGGCGGCTGAGGCAACTGCGTGGCGCTATGGTGCTGCGCGGCGACCGCGGAGGGCGCATGTTCCTTTGAGTAGTTCAGCGCGGTTTCGTAGCGGTGGTGGCCGTCGGCGATGATGAGTTTCTTGTCGTCCATGGCTGTCGAAAGCAGCCGGATGGCAGCCGGATCGCTGACGCGCCAGATGCGGTGCAGAACGCCGTACTCGTCGGTGATTTCAGCTTCAGCAGGTCCGTTGCCGTCGTAAAGAATTTTTTCAATGCTGCCCGCAGGATCGGAATAGAGCATGAAGATCTGGCCGAAGTGGGCATGCGTGGCCTTCAGCAGGTTCAGGCGGTCGCCTTTGGGCTTTGAGAGCGTCTGCTCATGGCGGAAAACCACCTGGTCAGCGTACTCGTGCACCTTGCCGAGAGCGATAAAGCCGCGGCGCTCCTTCACGATGTCGGTTCCCGGAACCTGAAAGCGTTGCGAGTAGGCGAAGACGCAAGGGTCCTTTTCCTGGGTCAGAACGCCTTGCTCGCGCCACGCCCGGAAATCCTTCGCGGCGCGCGTATATACGCTTTCGCCTTTTTCGGCGTCAAACAACTCAGGCAGTCCCAGGATGATGCGGACCAGGTTGTAGGGGCTGCGCTGGTAGTAGGCCTGCTGCATGGCGGGGGAAATCTTGTCATAGGGCTGCGTGACAACGTCTTCGAGGCGAACAGAGGAGGGGTTGTACCGCCAGGCGCGAAACGGATAAATGCGGGCCATGAGGAAGGTCTTGCTCCCAGCTTAAGCTGTGAATTTGCACTCCAGAGTCCCGCTATTCAAGACCACCGCGGGCTGGAACACTTAGGGTCGATTGTATCGCAGCAGAGATCGGCAGCCTGGCGCATGAATTGACCCCGATGCCGAATTTGATGGCGGCAAAAAGAGGTCAAGCCGGTGACGCCAGAGGTGGATGGATCGTGCTACTATCGGCTTCAAATCGTGGTGGTCGGACATGAGCAGGCATCTACTCGAGTGCACGTGTGACAACATGCCCGGCCAGCCGCGGCTCGGCAAAAAGTTGTTTCGGCGTCCGGCCCTTGCGCTCTCAATTGCGGCGCTCGGGATGGCGCTGCTGGCGCTGCATGCGAAGGCTCAGGACTCACCCCTCGACCGCGTAACTGTGGCCCCGCCACCGGGCGCGGTACCGAGCACGGCACCTCCAAAAAATGCGGAAAAACCTGCGGAAACCGGCCCCAATTCGCTCAAAATTCATCCGGGCGCCTTTATTCGCATGAATGTCGACATGGTGCTGGTTCCGGTGACCGTCACCGATCCCATGAACCGGCTGGTGACGGGCCTGGAGCAGGACGATTTTCAGGTATTTGAAAACAGCAAGGAACAGAAAATCCGCTCTTTTGCCAGCGAAGACGCTCCGGTCTCGATCGGCATCATCTTCGACCTGTCCGGCTCCATGACGTCAAAGCTGATCCGGGCGCGGGAGTCGATTCTGCAGTTCATCAAGACTGCGAACCCGCAGGACGAGTTTTTTGTCATCGGTTTCAACGACCGTCCGGAACTGATTGAGGATTTCACGAATTCTGTCGAGGACATCCAGGCGCGGCTGGCGACCGTGCGCAGCGGGCACCGGACGGCGCTGCTGGACGCAATCTATTACGGCGTGGCCAAGATGAAGGACGCACGCCACGAGCGCAAGGCGCTGCTGGTGGTGTCAGACGGTGGCGACAACCGCTCGCGCTACACCGAGGGGGAAGTGCGGGCCCAGGTGCGCGAGGCCGACGTGGAAATCTATTCGATCGGCATCTTCGACCCCTACGCGCCCACACCCGAGGAGCGCACCGGACCCCAGCTGCTGGACGATGTGAGCGAAGTGACCGGTGGGCGGCTCTTCCGTGTGGACGATATCGACGAAATGGGCGACATTGCCGAGAAGATTTCAACGGAGCTGAGGAATCAGTATGTGATCGGCTACCGGCCCGAGCGATCTGACCCGGGACGGCAAGTGGCGTAAAGTGAAGGTGAAGGTAAATCCTCCTCCGGGGCTGCCGCCGCTAACGGTTTATGCTCGTACGGGCTACTATGCGCCTTTGCAATAACGCGGTCCTCGCGGCCTTCATGGTTGCTGCGGTGCTTACGCTGCCCGCGCAACAAAAATCTCCAGCACCCTCCACCGCCGCCCAGCCGGGGCAGGCGCCGTCGCTCAGCGAAGACCGCGATCCGGTTCGTTCTCCCGACCTTGAGGCCCCATCCAGCGGCACCGGTCCGCTGGTGAAAGAGGGAAGTGGCTACGTTCTCCGCGCCGACGTTGAAGAAGTGGTCATGTACTGCAGCGTGCTCGAAGGCAACAAGCATGGTCCCGGACCTGAAAAAGGAAAACTTTGAAGTCACTGAAGACGGCGTAAAGCAAACCCTCATCAGCTTTCAGCACACTGACCTTCCCGTTTCGATCGCGCTGGTCATCGACAACTCCGGGTCGATGTACAAGAAGCGTCCGTCAGTGAACAAGAGCGCCCTCGACCTGATCGAAGCGTCAAACCCGCAGGACGAAGCCTTCGTGGTGAACTTCTCCGACGAGGCTTTTATCGACCAGGACTTTACCGGTGACGTCAACAAGCTGCGCGACGGGCTTTCGCACATCGATTCGCGTGGCGGCACGGCGCTCTACGACGCGGTGGTGGCCTCGGCCGACAAGCTTGTGGCCGATGCCAAGCGGCCCAAGCAGGTGCTGGTTCTCATTACCGACGGCGAGGACAACGCGTCGACGCTGGACTTGGAACAGACCATTCGCCGTGTGCAGGATCTGTCCGGGCCGGTCATCTACTCCATCGGCCTGCTGTTCGGCGACGAGATGAGCCGCGCCGAAGTGCGCCACGCGCGCCGCGCGCTCGAGATGCTGTCGGGCGAGACCGGTGGGTTGGCGTTCTTTCCAAAATCGATGGAAGACGTGGATCAGATTGCGGCCGAAGTGGCGCGCGATATCCGCAGCCAGTACACGCTCGGCTATCACTCCACCAAGCCGACCAGCGAGCCGGGCTTCCGCCACGTGCAGGTAACCGCGACGGCCAAGGGCATGGACAAGCTGACCGTGCGCACCCGCACCGGCTATTTCCCGGTGACTCCGAAGGTGAAGAAGACTGCGAAGAGCAGGGAATAGAGACTGGTTTGAATCGGGTGCAGAGATAGGCGATGGCCGATGATGCGGAGCGGCAACGATTGCTGACCGAGCTTGAGCGCCTGAAGGCGATGGGCGAGAAGGATTACGACGACCTGTATGAGGCGCGGTCGTCAAGCGAACGGACGTCGTGCTACAGCGGAGCCAAGGAGGCCTACTACGATGCCATCTCGCTGGCCCGAAGGATGGGGCTGGAGGAAGAGGCCGAGGCGCTCTACGCGCGGCTCGAGCACATCAAGGCGGTCTTCCGGAATCAATTTGCGGATTAGTGCCGGTCGGACCGAGTCCGCTCCAGCTTCTGGAACTTAAAGAGTTCGAGCCACCTTCTGAAGGCGTGTGGCCTACCGATTCTTCTGGCCGGTAATGGATGGCCAGAGTTGGGTGACGACGATTCCAACGAAAACCGTGATCAGCAGGGCGCAAATTTGCGGGTGCGGAGGCCACATGGCTCGCGTAAGTCCGCTGAGCCAAGCGACGATACCGGCGGCCGTGGCGATTAAGGTGGCTGCAAGGGTAGTGTTCATCTGGGCATTCATGGGATAACTTCGTCCTCACTTTCAAACATACGAGGTCGGCTTGGAATCGGCTCCGTTCAGGAGTGTTGGAAACAGATTAAATGGTCACCGCAAGTGACTGCGTACAGCCCTCTATTTGCTGACCGCAAAAAAAGAGGGGGCGGGCGTTGCCCACCTCCTCGACCTTACTTTGTGCTTATTTTGTCAGAGCCGGCGGCAGGTAGCTGACTTCGGGCAGGAAACGGTACTCGTTGACCACGGACGAAACGATCAACGGCCTGACCTTGTTGAGCAGCGCCTGGTAGCCGTCCTTGCCGAGCACCTTCTGAATGGCAAGGCCCCCGTCGAGATCTCCCCAACCGTCCATGGCCACGATGGAAGTGACTTCGGTATTGGGCGCGCCGTAACGCATCTCAGAGAACTCGTACAGCTTGGCTCCGCCCTTTTGTGCCGCGGGCAGAATGTCGCTCTTCACCAGGGCGAGATAGTCGTTGTATTTGTCCGGACGCACATCGGTGGTGAGCACGCGGATCATCGTCACCGGTCCAGTCGGGGCAATGCTGAGATCCGGTTGAACTTCCGCGATAATCCGGCGCGAACTCTCCGTGCAGTCAATAATCCGCATGCTGATGCGCGCAAGGTCAGCTGCCTGATCCTTCAGTTTGGGTTCAGGTCCGGCGTCGAGATCCGCCCACTTGTTGAAGTATTGGGCGCGCACGTACTCGCGGGGGCCGGTAAGCGAAACCCAAATGGACGAGTAGTTGGTCGACCCGCCCTTTGCATGGATGGCGTTGTACTCTTTGATTTCAGCCTGAAAATCCCCAACGCGGTCAGCCTTGACGGTATAGAACGTAACGCTCTGGATGTTTCCCTGCTGCGCGGATGCCGATGCTGCAAGCCCGGCCGCGACGCCCAGTGCGAGGATCGAACTGCACACAACTTTCCCGAGATGCGATGTCATGAATTCCCTCCCCTGAAAACTTTTCAGGTATATGCGGGGCGCGTGCGTCCCCGCATTTGAAGGTCCGGAATTTCAGCCGAACGTTATCTTGCGGAAGACCGCCGGCGAAAAGGGGTCCGGCATCGGCGGCTTCAAAGGAACAGCAGAGCCCAGATTCAGGTTGGGGAGCCCTGATCGGCGAGTATACACTTGCTCCCATCAACAGAGGGGAAAAACGAAGCCAGGTTTTGGGCGTGAGATTACCGCAAGGATCGGCCGCGGGTGAGTGTAAAGTTGGATTACTGAAACTCCCGGATAGCGAAATGATCAAAAAGAAATGGGGCGTAGCTCTTTTCCTGTTCCTGCTGATTCCCCTGGTCACCGTGCTGGGCGGAGTCGCGTCCAGCTTGATTAATCCTGAATGGGCAGCGGGCCATCCGGATTACGCGCGCAACTTTCACTTGCTCAGCCTGCTCGAGAACCTGCTCTTCTTTGGATCCATGGCGGTCGTGTGCGTGCTGTGGGTGCTTGTGTGCCTGCTGGTGATTCGCTCCAAGAAGCGATCGTACGTATGGATACTTGTTGCGGCATTGGGCCCCGTGGGCTTCGCCATCCTGGCTTCGCTGAACGACCTGACGGCGACCGAGCCGGACAGTTATACGCGATTCCTGCGCCGGATGAATGGGCTTGTGCGGACGGGCTACGAAGTTTTGAGCTTCCTGATCTTCTGGGAGCTTGCCTGGCAGGCCATGATTCTCAAAAGCTCTCTTATGGTCAGGTACGAAGCCTTCACCACTGGAGTCTCGGTGGAACAGATCATGAGTGTCCGGGACGCTTCGAGTGGAATGTGGGCATTTGGCGAGGGGATGGAAGTCATGTACCTAGCCGTTCTTCTTTACCTGCTTCGGCCGATTGTGTTCCGCATGGTGGCCCATGTTGTGACGACGAGGTCGACGCCCCAGGCGAGTTGAGAATCGATTACAAATCTCCGGCACGGCACGGCCGGGCGATCCGAGCGGCACAGAAACCTGTCAGGGTCGAAATAACGCTGTTCGCTGCGCGGATATTGCCGATCAGCTTCGCGTTTGGGACCGGATCGCTGCGGCACGATAAGCTAGGAGACAGGACCAATCGGAAGACTCCTAACTATGCCTGACTACAAATACTCGACCCTTGCCGTACATGCCGGGCAGCCGCCCGATAAGCAGACTGGCGCAGTGAATGTGCCCCTGTATCTCTCCTCAACCTTTGAGCTGACCGGAATCGGCACTGACCGCGGCTGGGACTACTCGCGGGCCGGAAACCCGACGCGCGATGCTCTGGAACTCGCCCTTGCAGCTCTCGAAGGCGGCACCAGCGGACACGCCTTCACCACCGGCATGGCGTCGATCTCGGCGCTTGTAGCCATGCTGAAGGCCGGCGACCACGTCATCTGCTCGCGCGACGTGTATGCGGGCACGGTTCGCCTGTTCGAGAAGATCGTGAGCGGATACGGTATCAACATTGAATACGTCGACACCAGCAATTTGTCCGCCGTAGAAGCGGCCATGCGCAAGTCGACCAGGCTGGTGCACATTGAAACGCCGAGCAATCCGCTCATGGTGCTCACCGACATCGCAGCAGTGGCTAAGATCGCCCATGCGGGCGGAGCCGAAGTGAGTGTCGACAACACGTTCCTCTCGCCCGCGCTGCAGAGTCCGCTGGCGCTGGGCGCCGATATCGTCATGCACTCGACCACAAAATATTTGAATGGCCACTCCGATGGCCTGGGCGGAGCGCTGATCGGCTCCAAGCCGGAGCACAAGGAGCGGTTCCTGCTGGTGCAAAAGGCGGCGGGTGGCGTGATGTCTCCGTTTGAGTGCTTCCTGGTGCTGCGCGGCATCAAGACGCTGCCCCTGCGTGTCAAGCAGCACGAGGAGAACGGGCGCGCGGTGGCTGAATACCTGTCCACTCATCCAAAGGTGAGCAAGCTGGCCTATCCCGGCCTCAAGAGCCATCCGCAGTACGATCTCGCCGTCAAGCAGCAAAAAGGATTTGGCTCGATGATGAGCTTCGAGCTCAAGTCGCGGGAAGAAGCGGGCCGCTTCCTCGCCGCCATCAAGATCTTCCTGAATGCGGAGTCGCTGGGCGGCGTGGAGTCGCTGGCTTCGCACTCGGCCACGACGACGCACGGCTCGGTGAGCCAGGAGTTCCGCGATGCGATGGGGATTACCGAAGGGCGCATTCGGCTTTCTATCGGCATTGAAGACAAGGAAGACCTGATTGCCGACCTGGAGCAGGCGCTGAAAGCGGTTTAGTGGTGTGCAATGTCTGAAGCTGGCAAGTTTCTCGGTCCGATTCTGGCAATTGACACCTGCGGCCCCACCGGCTCGGTTGCCTTGGGCCGGCTGGCCGGGCGCGACCTTGAAATCCTCGGCCAGAAGGAGTTGGAAGGGCGCAGCTATTCTGCCACGCTGGTTTCCGCTGTCGCCGAATTGCTTGAGCGGAATCAAATCGCGCTGAAAGATCTCGGCGGTATCGTGGTCGTGAATGGCCCCGGCAGCTTTACCGGCGTGCGCGTAGGCCTCAGCGCAGTCAAGGGGCTGGCCGAGCCGGCACAGATTCGGGTGATCGCGCTCTCGCGTCTTCTGGTTCTGTCGCGCAAGTCCGGCGTTCCCTCGTGCGCTCTCGACGCCCACCGCGGCGAAGTTTTTCTCCGGACAGAAGAGCCGGGAAGCGCACCAAGAGAAATGCTTGCCGGCGCTCACGAACTCGTTTCCATCGATCGAGTGCCCCTCCGTGTGGCTGTATGCGACGATGCCGCGGCAGCGCTGCTCGCCACTGCATGGCCGGGCACGCAATTGGTCAGGACAGAGACGCCGACGGCTCTCGACACCCTGCGCATCGGCGAGGCGCGCCTCGTCGCCGGTGGGCAGGTTGACCTCGCCCTGCTCGATGGCCACTATCTTCGCCGCTCGGATGCAGAGATTTTTGGCGAGGCGGCTGTGGCCGGACGCCCGCGGTCATGACCTCCCATACGCCCGCAATTCTGGTGCGGCGAATGCGCGTCGACGACATCGAACGAGCCTTCATGATTGCGTGGAGCCGCAAGCACGCGCCGAAGTGGACGAAGGCAGCTTATTTCTCCGCGCTGAAGGCAGACGCGACGCCGCGCAGAATTGCCCTGGTGGCCGAGGACTCCGGCGAGGGGCACGCGCCCTTGCTCGTGGATTGGAAGGCGCCGGGCTTCATCGAGGCCGAGCACTCCACCTCCGTCGAAGGTGAGATGAAAAGCGGCCGTGTGGTGGGATTTGCGATTGCGAGCCTGGTCCCGCCGCAGGCGGAGCTGGAGACTATTGCGATTGCGGCGGCGGAGCAACGGCGCGGAATCGGCAGGAGACTAATGACGGCGATGGCGGAGGAACTGAGTGCAGCGGCCGTAAGCGAGGTCCTGCTGGAGGTTCGTGCCTCGAACGAGAGAGCGCTGGGCCTCTACCGTTCGATGGGCTGGCATGAAGCCGGACGACGGCCTCGCTACTACGCTGAGCCGGAAGAAGATGCTGTGCTGATGAGCCTGGCGCTGGGCTAACGAGCTCATCAAAGCCTCGACGCAAGCCCTCAAACAACCTGACTCAGGCCCCAGGAAACTTGTCTCTGCTGCCAACTGTCTCTAAATAGGTCACTCAGTTGTGATTACCATCACGCTTGATGCTACTTAGGTCCGAAATTCACAGGGTCAAGTTACTTTCGTCGATTTTCTTGCTTGCGACTTGCCTACTTACGGCGATATATGTAAGTGTTCTTTAACTATCGGAGGTGCTTGATGGACGAAGTACAAGATCCGACGCTGAGCGGTGAGATTGATCGCCTGCATGCAGAACACCGTCGCTACGCTCAGCGGTTGGAAGAATTGCTTCAAAAGCCCTATCTCAGTGAGGATGAACAGCTCGAAGAAGTTCGTCTCAAAAAGCTCAAGCTCCACGCGAAAGACCTGATCTTCGCGCTTGAGCGGCGCTCGCCCGCGATCGCGTAACACCGCAGGCGGCTGGCTTTTGCCGGCAATTTGGCAGCGATGGGCCCTGAGAGTGAGGCTGTGGGTCGAGTGCGCCCCCCGCATCACCCTGAAATCTATCCCCGCCGTTCTGTCTGCGGCAGATAACCGTATAATCGTTCAGGACTATGGTTCGTGACGGTTACATCTACGGTTTGAGCCTTTTGGCGGTGGCTATTGCGCTGGTTTGGTTTACCGGTGCATGGATTTGGGGAGTCGTTCCCGTCCTGCTTGCGCTCTTCTTTTTATGGTTTTTCCGGGATCCCCAGCGGACAGTACCCGCCGGCGAGGGTCTCATCGTCTCTCCCGGAGACGGCCTGGTCACCGAAACCGTCGAGATCAACACTCCCGAAGGCAAACGAAAGCGCATCAGCATCTTTCTGAGCGTCTTTGACGTGCATGTGAACCGCACGCCCATCGGCGGCGTCGTCCGCCGTGTGCACTATCAGAAAGGCCTGTATTTGAACGCGATGAATCCCGCCTCGGCCGAGCAGAACGAGCAGAATGCCGTAACCGTGCGCGGAGAGGGTATTGAAGTAACCTTCAAGCAGATTGCCGGCTTGCTGGCGCGCCGCATCGTATGTAACGTAAGCGAAGGCGACACTCTGGAGCGAGGCCAGCGGATGGGCCTGATCAAGTTTGGATCGCGCGTGGACGTGATTCTCCCAGCGGAGGCCGAAATCCGCGTAAAGGTGCGTGAGCGGGTGAAGGGCGGCGCAAGCGTGCTGGCAGCCATGCCCGGGGGAGAGGGCCGTTGAACCTTCACCAGACATTGCACGATCCGGCCCGTGAGCAAGCCAGGCGCGCGCGTCTGCAACGCGGCATGTTTCTGTTGCCATCGCTGTTCACTTCGGTCAACATCGGCGCCGGGTTCTGGTCGATTACCCAGTCCATCGAGGCCGTTAGCGGCAATGGGCAGGCGCACCTCGATCTGGCCTCCATCGCCATCCTGTTTGCCATCCCCTTTGACGCTCTTGACGGACGCATCGCGCGGTTGACCAATACCTGCAGCGATTTTGGCCGTGAGCTCGATTCGCTGGCCGACGTGATTACCTTCGGCGTTGCGCCGAGCATCCTGGCGTTTGTTTGGGGATTTCATTTTCTGCCCGAGTCGATGAATGCAAACTTGCGGATGCACCTGTTGCAAGCAGGCGCATTCACATGTTTCCTGTTTCTGCTCAGCGGCGCCTCGCGCCTGGCGCGGTTCAACATCTCCCATGATCCCGAGCCTCGCAATCCGGGACGGCCCGGGCGAAAGTACTTTGTGGGCATGCCCATTCCGGCCGCTGCCGGGCTTTTGGCCTCTACCATCCATCTCTGCTACGGAATTCCGGTTCAGTATTGGTGGATCTCGATTCCCTGGCTGGGACTCGTCGCGCTTGCCGGGTTCCTGATGGTCAGCACATGGCGGTTCTGGTCGGGCAAGGAGATCAACTTCTCCAAGAGCCACCCCTTCCAGATGCTGGTGCTGGTGGCTATCTTCATCTACATGGCGGTGCGCTATTCGAACGTGGTGCTGTTTACCATCGCCATCGTCTACACGTTCTCGGGCATCTGGGCGCGGGCCGCCTACTCATGGTCCCGCCGTCGCAGAAGGCCCCCGGCACACCCTGCCGCACCCGCTGAAGAAGACACTGAGAAGAGAGACTCGCTGCGATACCTTTAGTTTGAAGGATGCCTGTGTACAAGATTGCTATTGCCGGTGCCTCGTCCCTTTTAGGCCGGGAATTGAAGGACGTCATCTCGGAGTCGCCCCTGGCCGCGGCGACGTTTGTGCTGCTCGATGAAGATGAAGCAGGTGGCCAGTTGGACCAGGTGGGCGATGAGATCACCTTCATCCAGACCATAGGCCCTGACGCCTTCGAACGCGTGGACTTTACCTTCCTGTGCGGCAACGAATCCATGACGCGCAAGCACTGGCGCGAGGCGCTGCGGGCAGGGTCGACGGTGCTCGACATGAGCGGCGCGCTCGATCAGGAGGCAGGAGTGCTTGTGCGTGCTCCCTGGCTGGGCTCGGAGTCGGCGGACGTCGATCTGTTCACCCCGGCCGTGGTCCCTGCGCATCCTGCCGCCATCACGCTCGGGTTGCTGCTTGAACGCGTTCTGCTGGCGGCGCAAGTGCGGTCGGTCGCGGCCACCGTGCTGGAGCCGGCCAGCGATTTTGGCCGCAAAGCCATGGATGAACTGCACCAGCAGACCGTGAATCTGCTCAGCTTTCAAAGCCTGCCGCGCGCCATCTACGACGCCCAGGCTGCCTATAACCTGCTGGGAGCGATGGGCGAGAATTCGGCCATCAATTTGAGTGCGGTGGAGGCCCGGATCAGGCGCCACTACGAAATCCTGTCAGCCGGACGCTGGCCAGCCCTGGCTCTGCATGTGCTCCACGCTCCGGTCTTTCACGGAACCACTTTCTCCATCGCCGTCGAGCTCGAGCGGCCGGTTGAAATTGCCGTGCTCGAAGACGCATTGAGCGGCGAGCATATCGACCTCGTTCTCGAAGACACGGACTCGCCGTCAAATCTCGCCGCAACCGGTCAAAACGACGTGCTGGTGCGGATGCGCCCAGAGCCGTTGGCAAGGAACTCGAGCGAGACTATGCGCTTGTGGTTGTGGGCGGCTTCCGACAATCTGCGGTTGAATTCGCAGAATGCCGTCGAATGTGCCCTTGACCTGCGCCGGCTGCGCCCGCAGGGGACTGTTCAGTAAGACGGACCCAAGAAGTAAGACGAAGATTGATTGACTTATCGACTCACTGATTCTTACATTTTGTTAACGTCTTACTTATGGTAGAATGTAAGCCATGGAGCAGATCTATATCACTGTCAGCAGCAAAGGGCAAATGGTGATTCCCGCCGCGTTTCGTGAAGAGCTCGGGATCGAGCCGGGGACACGGGTTGCCGTCCGTCTCGAGGGGCAAGAGCTCATTTTGAGACCAGAGACCCTGACTGCCAAGCTTGCCATGATCAAGAAGATGCGCGGTATCACTGCGGGCGGTCCTTCGTTGTGTGATGAGTTGCTCGAAGATCGTCGCCGCGAGCGTCAGCGCGAACTGAGAGAAGAGGGCTGGTAAGGCCATTCAATGACGACCTACGTTCTGGACTCTTCGGCTGCACTTCGATATTTGGACGATGGAGAGGGTGCCGGCCGTGTTGAAGAGATTCTGAGCGCTTGTGCGGGCTGGCGAGCAGAACTCTTCATCTCAGCCGTGCAATGGGGCGAAATCGCAGGAAAGCTGCGCAAGCGCTTTGGACCTTTGCAAGAGGTTCAGATCCTGAGCAGCCTCTTACCGAGTGAAGCAAAGGTCATTCCTGTAACTGCTGATCGTGCCGTACACGCTGCGGACCTGAAAGTGGACAGGAACATTGCATACGCCGACAGTTTCGCAATCCAACTGGCAATGGACTCGCCTGAGCACATCCTGGTGACCGCAGACTACGGCTTCAAGGCAGTCGAAGATCTGGCGCGTATTGAATTTCTTCCTGCCAAATAATGGAGCAATTCATGTGATCCCTCCGTCACTACAGCCGTCGGCGCACAGGACTAGAATCTTAGTCCGAGGTGCAAGGGATGAAATTCAATATCAAAGCTCTGGCCCTGGCGGGCGCGATTCTATGGGGCGGTGCCGTTCTGGGCGTCCTGCTCGTGAATTTTGAATACACGAACTATGGGCAGAACTTCCTTGAGCTGATGGCTTCCATTTATCCCGGATTCCACGCGAATCACAGCATGGTTCAGGTGTTGATTGGGACGGTTTATGCGGCTGCGGATGGGGTGATTGGCGGTGTGGTGATTGGCTGCCTCTATAACTGGTTGGCGAAGGCAGAGTGATCCGGTAGCGCGGCTCAGTGAAGGAATTGAGAAACTGAGATGGGCTTGCCTACTGCCCGCCGCACCGAGCCCAAAGCTGCTCAATGAACGTGTCTGTCATCCCGGCAATATAATCGGCCACCGTGCGCGCAAGCCCCTGGGTAGGAATCTGCGCCTGGTGATCTTTCGGCAGCAGGCTTGGGTCGGCCATGATGCTGCCAAACAAGCTCTTCACCACGTGGGCAGCATGCGCGTGGAGCTCCTCCATGCCTGGTGAGTTGTAGAGCTTCTGGTACAGGAAACTCTTCGCAGTCTTGCGGGCCATTTCCATCCCGGGGCTCAGAGCAGCCAGGCGTTCCGGAGCATTGCGAACGTCGGCCAGCGTGGTTGCTCCCAGGGCCGCTGCGCGCGTGCGCACTTCGTTGATGAGATCCGTGACCAGCACATTCAGCAGGCCCCGAAGCGCTTCGTAGATCGTGAGTCTTGGGACGGCGTCCGGCCAGGCGCGGAGCGCTTTGTCGTGAAGGCTGCGGAAAAGGGGAACCGCCTCGCGAACTTCGTCGACGGCGAGAATGCCCGAGTCAAGTCCGTCGTCGAGATCGGCAGTCAGGTACGCAATCTCGTCGGCAAGGTCGATCAACTGCGCCTCAAGCGGCGGAAACTGGTCGAGGAAATACGCGCCCAGCTCGGGATGGTCGACTGCCGAGTAGTCGCGCGAGTGCTTCACGATGCCTTCGCGAACGGCAAGGGTCAGGTTGAGACCGCGAAACGCCGGGTAGCGCTCCTCGAACCAGGTAACGATGCGCAGAGCGTGCAGGTTGTGGTCGAATCGGAGGCCATGGACCTCAAGCGCCTCGTCGAGAGCCTTTTCGCCGGCGTGCCCGAAGGGCGGATGGCCGATGTCGTGCACCAGGGCAAGAGCCTCCGCAAGCTCCCCATTGAGCCCGAGCGCGTGGGCCAGGGTACGGGAGATCTGGGCCACTTCAAGCGTGTGCGTGAGGCGGCTGCGAAAGTGGTCGCCCGGCGGCTCACCCTCAAGCCGGGTAAATACCTGGGTCTTGCCGGCCAGGCGGCGGAACGAGCGCGCGTGCAGGATGCGCGCAGCATCGCGGGCAAAAGGAGACCGATACGGATGAGGCGGCTCGGCGTAGAAGCGGCGGGCAAGCTCGTTCCCCGAATCGCCGCTGACGGCTACTTCGCCGGGGAGTTGAAGCGCGGATTGGCGTAGTGCATCGGTCACATCGCGTTCTCAAGTCTGGTTATACCGCACAGGGGGACGGCCTTGCAGGTTCTGTGCCCTGAGTCACGATGAGTTGTAATTTTGGGGTGCTATAAATCCCTTTCGGCAGTCGGGGATGGACAATGGCCCGGGAACGGGAGTACCATCGCCCGGTTTTTCGAGAGTGCCCGCGCATGCAGGCTAATCGCCGGACGGATCGTCAGTTCTGCATCACAAGAAGGGAGTAGGCATGAAGGCAATCAGGACAGTATTGTTGGCAACGGTGGCTCTGGGGTTGGCGCTTACGGTAGCGTGCGACCGGCACTCAAACAAGGAGGTCTACTACCTGATTTCAGCCAATTCGGCAACGCCGTACTGGCAGACCGTCGCGGCCGGGTTCAACAAGGCCGCTGCCGTTTACAAAGTCACCGCGAAGGTGACAGGAACAGACAACTACGATCCTCAGGGCGAGTTGGCGGAATTGCAGAAGGCCGTTGCCGCCAAGCCGGCCGGAATTCTCATCTCCGCGGCAGACGCCGCCGTCCTGCAGCCTGGAATCAATGCGGCCGTCAGCGCGGGCGTCCCGGTGATTACCGTCGACTCCGACGCCGCTGGAAGCCGCAGACTCTACTTTATCGGCACCAATAATCTTGAGGCAGGACGCATTGGCGGCCAGCACCTGAATGCACAACTGAATGGCAAAGGGAATGTGGTCTTCTTCACCTTCGCCGGACAGCCGAATCTCGAGGAGCGCCTCAAGGGCTTCAAGGATGTGCTCTCGGCGCATCCCGACATTCACATTGTTGACGTAGTTGATGTGAAGGGCGACAAGAATGCCGCCTTCGATCGCACCCAGCAGTTCATGGCGCTCACCGGCCCCAAGAAGATCGACGCATTCGTCAGCCTGGAATCGACTTCGGGCAAAGTGATCTCAGACGCCGTAGCCCGGGCCAACGGTTCAGACCGGGTGGTGATGGCGTGGGATATCAGCCAGGAAACGCTGGACGGCATCAAGGCCGGCAGCATTGAAGCCACGGTTGTGCAAAAACCCTTCACGATGGGATACGTAGGACTGAAGGCTCTCGATGAGGTATTTCATAACCCGCCGGCAACGCTCGACAAGGATTTCGCCGCGGACTCCTTCTCGCCTTATCCCGAGTTCGTGGATACCGGCACGTCGCTGGTAGACAAGAGCAACGTGGACGTCTACATTGCAGCAGCGGCAGCAGGGAAGTAGCAAGAGCGACTGCAGCAAGGCAAACTCGTTATGAAAGAACAAATGCCCACATCTCCGATCGAGATGTGGGCATTTTGTTTTGATCCTGTTTCTGCCTACTCCGGTTTTCCGGGGGCGATGGCGCTGTCCTTGTTGGCCAGCTTCACCCGCGCGCTCTCGAGCTTCTTTTGCACCTTGGCCACGTCGCCCGGCTCAACGTCGGCAGGCGAGGACTTGGCAAACTCGGTCAGCGAAAGCTCCCACTGCTCGGCAGCCTGCCGAATGCGCCCAGTCTTCTCATACAAATCGCCCATATGCTCGTGCACGGTCGGATCGGCCTGGTCGCGTTGCACCGCCTGGCGAAGGTTATCTTCGGCCAGTTCGTACTCGCCCATCTTGAAGTAGACCCAGCCCAGTGAATCGAGGTAGGCGCCGTTCATCGGCTCCAGGTCGACAGCCTTGCGGATCATCTTGAGAGCTTCAGGCAGCCGCATGCTCTTGTCTGCCAGCATGTAGCCAAGGTAGTTGAGGGTCATGGCATTGGAGGGATCAAGATCGAGCGCCTGGCGGAAATATTGCTCAGCCGGCTCAAAGTGCTTTTGCCGCTCAGCCAGTTCGCCGCGCAGGAACAGCATGTACGTCTTGTCTTCCTTCTTCGTGGTCAGCGGGTCGGCCTTGTCAAAGGCGTCCTCGGCGTCTTTCCACCGGCGCAGGCGCACGTCGATCTGGCCTAACGCTATCCAAACGGACCTGTCGTCCGGCGTGTTCGTGAGCAGGCCTTTAGCCAGTTCCAGGCCTTCATCGGCTTTGCCCTGGTCTGCCAACTCGCCGGCCAGCATCAGCTTCAGGTCGCGGTTCTTGGGGTCAGCCGCCACGGCTTTGCGGCTTATTTCAATCGCCTTGTCGAACTGCTTGGCGTCGCGATACGCATCCACCTGTCCCTGGTAACCGCGCAACGACGACTCGCCGCCCATGTCGATCATCTTCTGGTAGACGGCAACGGCCTGGTCCGGCTTGTTCCTCTCCAGATCAATGGCTCCCAGCCGCTCCAGAAAAATGCTGCGGTTATTCTTTTCTTCTTCGGTGTAGGCGCCGTTGGCGTGCGAGGTCAGATCCACCATCGCGGAATAGGTTTGGACGGCCTCATCAAAGCGGCCCAGCACATCCAGCAGCAGGCCTTCGTTATACCCAGCCTCAAGATTGGTGGGGTCGAGCTTGCGCGCCTTGCGAATGGTGGCAAGCGCATCGTCAAACTTTGACTGGCGCCGCTGAATCTCGGAGATGTGAACCAGCGCCTCGGGGTTTTCCGGGTCAGCATCGGCCAGCGCCTTGTACTGTTTGAGCGCCTCGTCGAGCTGGTTGTTGCTCAACAGAGCCTGCGCCAGCGAATCCAGCGTATGCAGATCGCCCGGCTCCATATCGGCCGCGCGCTGATAGGCGGCAATCGCGTCCTTGGGCTGCTTGAGCTGGTCGTAGGCAGCGCCCAGCGCAAATTCCATTTTCGCCGTGCGGTCGTTCACAGGAACGTCTTCGACCACCTTGGCTGCATGCTGCAGGTCGCCGCTCTCGGCATAAAGCCGGGCCAGGTTCAGTACCACCTCTTCTGACTCCGGCTCGATCGCCTGCGCAGTCTTGAATTCCGATTCAGCCTTCTTTGAGTCGTGCTTCACCGTGTAGAGCTGTCCAAGCACCATCCGGTCTTCCACGCTCTTCGGCTGCAACGCGACAATCTTCTCGAACTCGGCGATTGCCTGGTCGAGAGCTTCGTTGGTTGTCGCCGCAGGAGCCCCCGCATTCTGTCCTTCGCCCAACTGCCGAAGGTAAATGCGGCCCAGCAGTTTGTGAGCGTCGATGTCGTTCGGCGAGGTCTTCAGCAATCCTCGCGCCGTTACTTCGGCGTCATGCACATGGCCGGGGACGCGGAAGTATAGGTCGGCCAGTGCATCGTTCAGTTCCGGCGAACCGGGATCGGCATTGAGTGCGAGCTTGTATTCCTCAATGGCGCGATTGATGAAATCCTGCTGGCCCTCAGAGACGGCCTCGTCCTCATACACGCTGGCCAGGGCCACGTGATAGTAGGCCAGGGCGCGGTCGGCCGATTGTCCGGGCGTTGCTGCCGACGGCGCAGGCGAACTCTTCGCATGGCTTGCCGGGGTCGCGGCGGCCGGCGAACTTTGCGCGCGGGCGGGAGCGACCGGCAACAGCAGGAGAGGTGTGGCAGCGATCTTGAGCCAGGTGGGCAGCAACTGAATTTTCAAAGTCATCATCCGGGAGGTTCCGCGCCTTTTTTGTTTCCGCGCCCTTGGATCCCGCGTTCCTGGTGGGTTTCGGAGGGAAGCACCAGATCCGCGGAGCCGTAGAGCGGCAAAGACAGACCTTTGGAGAAAATCTGCCTACTCGTAAGACGATTTTACCCGCGATTTGTCTCGGTGGCGCGTCCGATTGGACGGAAATTCGACTTTAGTGGTAGATCGGGCATCCAAGGCACAAAAACGGGCAAGCCTCAGTGCCTGAAATGCCGGGGTCGTTTTAATGGCCGGAAGGGAGCAACGGTCACTTCAGCACCAGGGTTTGCTATTACCATTTGTGAGGGGACTGTTATGGCGCGTGAACCAATCCATCCAGGCAAATTCCTTGCAGATGAACTTGACGCTCTGGGGATGAACGTACCCGCGGTGGCGGCAGTGCTGCATGTTCCGGCCAATAGGATTTATCAGCTACTGAAGCGGCAACCGGCGATGACCGCCGATACGGCCCTGCGCCTGAGCCAGTGGCTCGGAACCTCTGCGGAGATGTGGCTCAATCTGCAAAAGCTCTACGACTTGCGCCTCGCCGAGCAGAAGGCCGGCAAAAAGATCAAGAGCACGATCATTCGTCGTGAGGCTGCGCAGGCGGCTTAGGGTGGTCCCAACCTTGGGACAAATTCCTTCGTTCCTCAGTGCCTGAAATGCCGTATCCCCGTAAACACCATGGCCATCCCCAGCTTGTCGGCGGCGGCAATCACTTCCTGGTCCTTGACCGACCCGCCAGGCTGGATCACTGCGGTTGCGCCGGCTGCGGCCACCATCTCAAGCCCGTCAGGGAACGGGAAAAACGCGTCGGAAGCGGCCACGCAGCCCACCAGGGGAAGCACCGCCTTCATCGCGCCAAACCTGGCAGCGTCCACCCGGCTCATCTGTCCCGCGCCAATGCCGATGGTCTGCCCGTTGCGCGCGTACACAATGGCGTTCGACTTCACGTGCTTGCACACGCTCCAGGCGAACAGCAGATTGCGAAGTTCCTCTGGGGTTGGCGGACGCCAGGTGACGATGTCCAGTTCGCTTTCGGTGACTTTGGCTTTGTCGGCATCCTGCATCAGCAGTCCGCCCGACACCTGCTTGACCACAGGCCGCGAGGGCGCAGAGCGAACCTCAACCAGTCGCAGGTTCTTTTTGGCCGCGAAGCGTTGCCGCGCTTCCTCGCTGAAGGACGGAGCCGCAATGGCTTCAACAAACAGTTTGGCAATCTCCTCGGCCGCGGCCCCGTTCACCTCGCGGTTGATCCCGATCACCGAGCCAAAGGCCGAAATCGGATCGCATTCGAGTGCCTTCTTATACGCCTCGAGCACGGTCCGGCCAATGGCCGCACCGCATGGATTGGTGTGCTTGACGATGATCGCTGCGGTATCGGCAAACTCCTGCACGTGCTCCCAGCACGCGTCCAGATCGACGAGGTTGTTGTAGCTGAGTTCCTTGCCCTGCAGTTGCGTGGCCCCGGCTACGCCAAGCCCCGACCCATCGGCATAGAGTGCGGCGCGTTGATGCGGATTCTCGCCATAGCGCAGCGACTGCGACCTGGGCAGGTTGATGCGCAGCGTGGAGGGAAGGGCATCGGCCGAGGGAGATGCCTCTGCATCGGGTGCGGGAGCCTCCTCGATACTCTCGAGCGTGTTGGCGATCGCCGAGTCATACGCTGCCGTAAGCGCAAAGGCCTGCCGCGCCAACCGCCAGCGGGTTTCCCGGCTCAGGGCGCCGTGGGCGCTCTTCAGTTCTTCAATCAGCGGGGGATAATCCGAAGTGCGCGTCACGATGGCGACGTCTTCAAAGTTCTTGGCGGCCGATCGAACCATTGACGGCCCGCCAATGTCGATGTTTTCAATCAGGTGTCCGAACGCGACTCCAGGCTGGGCAGCGGTCTTCTCAAAGGCGTAGAGGTTCACCACCACCATGTCGATGGGAGCAATTCCGTGCGCCTCCACGGCAGCTTCGTGTTCTTGGTTGCCGCGAATGTAGAGCAGTCCGCCGTGCACCTTGGGATGCAGTGTCTTCACGCGTCCGTCAAGCATCTCGGGAAATCCCGTCAAATCGCTGATGTCCTGCACAGCGAGTCCGGCCTCGCGCAGCGTGCGTGCCGTCCCCCCGGTTGAAACCAGTTCCACGCCAAATCCAGCCAAAACGCGGGCAAATTCAACCAGGCCAGTCTTGTCGGTAACGCTCAGCAGCGCGCGGCGAATCTGTTTCGGGGCGGTCAGTTCGGAACTCACTTGATGACTCCTGCAAAGGGAAAGTGGGCCTCTTCAGCAGGCCGGGTGGGGTTGGAGACGACCAAACACCAGACTACAACGCGCAGGGGCGACGGAATCTCAAAACCCGGAGGCCAATCCACAGAAATCGGCACATGCTGGTACCCGTTCTTCCACCGCCGTTGTTAATTCGCGTCGCGGCTCTTTGCCTGCCCGGAAATGCATTAAAGTTAAGAGTATGGGAAGTTATCCACCCATCCCCCAGCCGGAGATTCTTCCTCCCGATGCCGGATACACGCCGCCTCCTCCGCCCGTCCGGCGGAAACGGCCGTCGTGGGCCGCCGCCCCGGCCACATATCTGCTGGTGGGCATCAATTGCCTGGTCTTTGTACTCATGGTGCTCAACGGCGTCAGCGCCGGTAATCCCAGCGTGGACCAGTTGATGCATTGGGGCGCAAATAACGCTGGGGCAGTCCTGTTCGGTGGCGAGTGGTGGCGGATTGTGACCGCCATGTTTGTCCACGTGGGAATCCTGCACCTGGCCACTAACATGTGGTGCTTGTGGAACCTGGCCTTGCTTGCCGAACCTTTAATGGGGTCGGTCGGTGTGGTAGCCGTCTACATTCTCACCGGCGCCGCGGGCAACCTGCTCTCCACCCTCGTCAACTGGATTCTCTATCACAATGCGCCGGGAGGCCCGGTCTTTCCCGCCGGCGCGGGAGCCTCTGGCGCGGTATTCGGCATCGCCGGGGCGCTGATCGTACTGCTCAAGTCGAATCGCCTGCCCGTGCCACCCACCGAGTTGAAACGGCTGCGCAAGTCGGTCATCTACTTTGCCGTGTTGAATCTCGTGCTCGGCCTCTCCATCAGCGGCGGCAATCTGTTTCTTCACTCCGGGCTGAACATCGATAACATGGCCCACGTCGGCGGATTCGCCTGCGGCCTGCTCTTTGCGCTTCCCATGGTGCCGCGCATCGGTGCTCCGAGAGACTTCTTTCAGCGCCGCCTTCAGATCGCCATCATCATGACGGTCGGATTGCTCGTCCTGTTCGGTTTCTACCTGGCCCAACTGCCTCCGCAATAGTTGCGAGCCTCGCCGGTGATGCACATCGCACGCAAGCTGATTGTGCAAGAATGTTTCGCGTAAGCAGTCCGTCTCATTCCACCCCAAGGAGTCAGACCATGGAACGCCGCATCTTTCTGAAACATGCAGTCATCACCGCAGCCGGTCTTGCGTCGGCGAGCGGCCACAGCGCATCAGCCAAATCAGCAATGAACCCGATTGCCCGCCGTCCTCTCGGCAAGACCGGCGAGCATCTTTCGATGATCGCCTTCGGCGGCATTGTCGTCATGGACTCCGAGCCGGCTCACGCAGCCAACATCGTGGCGGAAGCCGTCGATCGCGGCATCAACTACTTTGACGTTGCACCGAGCTACGGCAATGCGCAGGAGCGTCTCGGGCCGGCATTGGCGCCCTACAGGAAGAACTGTTTCCTGGCCTGCAAGACGGAAGGCCGCATGAAGGATGACTCGCGCGCGCAGCTCGAAACTTCGCTCAAGCTGCTCAAGACCGATCACGTTGACCTGTACCAGTTTCACGCGCTGACCAAGATGGCGGAACTGGACAAAGTCCTCGGTCCCGGCGGCGCCATGGAGACCATGGAAGCCGCGAAGAAGGAAGGCAAGATCCGCTACATCGGCTTCAGCGTGCACTCGGTGGAGACAGCGCTGGCGGCGATGGACCGCTACAACTTCGACACGGTGCTGTTCCCGCTCAACTGGGTGCTCGTGAGCCAGGCAAACTTCGGCATGCAGATCCTGAAGAAGGCGCAGGAAAAGCAGATGGGCATTATGTGCCTGAAGAGCATGGCCAAGACGGTGTGGCCGGCGGACCAGAAGAAAGATCATCCCGAGCCGAAGTGCTGGTACCAGCCGGCGGCTTTTCCCAATGAAGCATCACTCGGCCTTCGCTGGACGCTGGGCCATCCCATCACCGCGGCTATTCCGCCGGGCGATGAAAAGTACTTCCGGCTGGCCATGGACGTGGCGCAAAACTACAAGCCTCTGGAGCCGCATGAAGAGCAGGCCTTGCTCAGTGGCGGCGCAGGCGTCGAGCCGATCTTCCATCTCGGCAACGACGTCTAGGCGCGCAGGAAAAACAAAATAACAAGTCCGCGTTGATGTTGCAGGCACGCAGTTTGCCTGCGGCGACCCTCTTACTTTCACCGCCGATCGAAAAATAATCCGCGTCTACGAAAAAATCTGTATTATCTGGACTGCTGACAGGCGGACAGTTGTATATCTGCGTGGACAAACGGACAACCCGAAGGTAAGGAGACCCCTTTGAGAAAGCTCTTCAGCATTTCGGCGATCATGCTTTGCACAGTTGCTGTGGCATGCGGCCAGCCCCCGAACCCTCTGCTTGGGAAATGGATCTTATCGATGCCTGCGGGTGCGCCGTATGCGTCATCCTGCGCAAATCCGATGGAGTTTACGAGCACCACCCAGTCATTGACCTGGTCCTGGGCTCCGAAGCCAGTCACCGAAAAGGTGACCTACAACGCAGCACAAACAAAAACCTATCCGACGACGGTCTATGTAATGGGAAATTCGGCGAACCATCAAACGTACAACTTCTCAACTAAGGACAAGATGGTTTCCGATGACGCAGCCGGCTGCACCTATGTGAGGCAGTAATTCTCTCCTGGAGCAACCTAGTTCAGGCCTGCCAGAGAGATTGCGAGGTTTTGAAAGGGCGCGGCTTTAGCTGCGCCCTTGATGCTGCGTAGTTGCTTATGAGTTGGGCGGGGAACCGCAAAGTTATTCCGTGATTACGTGATTGGCCCACTCCACGAGCGAAACGAAGATTGTCGGGCTGCCGAACTTCGCTCCCCACTGGTCCAGGTCTGTTTGCAGAACCGCCCGTGCACGGCTACAGGCACCGCATGCATAAATCTGAATATGTCGTTCAACAACTTTCGTGAGTGTCTCCTCTAACGCTGGCCAGCCAACAGGCACGACTGCGGCGGCAACTGATTTCCGCATAAGCGAAACTGCTTCGCCAAGCAAGAAGATCTGCACCGAATGTCCCGCCTCAGAAAGCGCTAGGCCGTGAAGAAAAGGAAACGCCGCCTTGGTTGGATCATCAGATCCCCAGGCACTTTTCATCATGATATTCAGGGATTTATGCGGAGTTCCCTGGCCCAGCGAAGACGCCACTCCAGCTAAGGGAACCGCAACTAATCGACGAAGAAATGACCGCCTCCCCATGGGGACCTCCGAAGAAGCCGAAGTATAGCATTTTTTGTATTTCAGCCACGCCCTCTTGAAGACCGTGCTTTCAGTTCTGCCTCACCCTTCCGCCAGCGCCCGGTTCATCAGCGCCTTCATATAAGCGAAGCCGTAAGCCTGCTCGGGGTAGTGTCCGCCGACTACATCTGGTGTGTGGTCGAGAATCACGATGCCGTCAAACTTCACTTCCACCAGCGCCGTCATGATCTTCGACATGTCGTAGTAGCCGTTGTCCATGAAGGTCTCAACAAAATGCGGCAGCGGCGCGCTCACGTTGCGGAAGTGAATCTTCCAGATCTTCTCCGGCCCGAAGTAGCGGATCATCTCTGCCGGATCCTTGTGCATCAGCGCCGGACCACCTTCGTTCCAGCATCCGCAGCAAAGGCAGATGCCCACATTGGGACTGTTGGCAATCTCCATCGCGCGCTTGTAGCCCTCAAAGCTGGCAAAGATGCAGCGCGGCACTCCGGCCAGTTCGGGCACAGGCGGATCGTCGGGGTGAATCCCGATGCGCACATTATTCTCCTCGGCCACAGGAGCCACCTGCCGGATAAAGTACGCGTAGTTGTCCCAGATTTCGTCGGTTGAGAAGCGGCGACCATGCGACAGCGGCTCATAAAACTTCGCGTCGCCCCAAATGCCCACCTTGTTCGGGCTGGCCATATCGAACTCGCGCGCAGACGAACCGCGAATTTCGGCCCTGCCGCTATTCCAGATGCCGTTGCCCATGTGCGCGTAAGTTGTGTAGTAAATCCCGGCCTGGCCCAGGTTGCGCAAATACTGCTTGTACTCTTCAATCTTTTGGTCGCGCCCGGGAAGATTGAGCGTCACCTCAGGCATGTTGTGCACGCTCGTGTTGCCGATATTCCACACCGTGATGCCGGCATCGGCGTAACGCTTCTTGATCGCGAGAAAGCCTTCGGCAGTGCGCAGATCAGGTGTGGAGGCAACGCTCACATACTGTGCGCCCATCTGCTTGAGAAACAGCAGCTCCTCATCGGAGGGTTTGGCGGATGTCTGCGCGCAGAGCTTGATGCCCGGCGCACTTTTGTGAACGGAAGCGCCGGCAGGTGCCGAAGCGGCGAGCAGTGCGGATCCACCAAGCGCGCCGCCGACCGCAAGCTTGACGAACTCCCGGCGGTCGGGAGTGAATGTGGAGTTGATTGAGTTAAGTTGCCGCGGCGATTCCGGATTTTGCATAGCGCATCTCCTGGCAGCGGATTCTATCCCGCGCCGGTGTGACCGGCCAATACAAATCCCAATTGCGCTCTTTCGAAACTCGAATTTCTTACCGCGCGGGAAGCGCTGTGGCCGCGAACTTCTTCACCATGGCAAGCAGAAGCTTGCGATCGCTCTCATTAAGATTCGACGAATAGCGACGAATCTGCGTGAGGAACCGAAGCTCCTCGTCGGTGAGCTTCTGGGTGTTGAATTGGCGGTTCAGCGAGTCGTCGGCAAAAAACTGGGCGATGGGCAGATCGAGGGACTGGGCAATCTTTGAAAGGGTGTCGAGCGACGGCACGGTGTGGCCGTTTTCAACACGTGAAAGATAACAGCGAAGCAGACCGGTCTTTTTTTCAATGTCGCCTTGGGAAAGGCCTTTTTGCAAACGGTAAGCGCGAATGGTTGTGCCAATTTTCATAGCCGGGTTAGTCCAGTCCGATGCATACCAAGGTTGACTTCCTTGGTAGCAATCAAAGAATTATTGACTTAAGAGTTAACACAGGGTATCGAGGAAAGCAAGGGAGCGGGCCATACGGTGCACAAGTAGTAACGTCCCGAAGGTACCGTATCTCCGCCGCCCCCGTCGGCTTCACAGCCGTTTTCGCAAGTAAGCCAGCTCCTCCACGGGATTGTCGTTATAAGCACCGCAAGGCTCAAAGCCCAATTCCAGGTAGAGGCGGTGCGCTGCGCCCATCGAGGCCGGTGCGGTGTCGAGATACACAGCTTTCCGCCCCGCAACCCGGGCGCGATCAACAACAGCCTGTGACAATCTCCGCCCCAGGCCCAGCCCGCGCGCGCTGGGCCGAACCCACAGCCGTTTCATCTCCCATGAATCCGGTTCCACAATTTCCGTGGGTTCGAGTGCGCGCCAGGCAACAAACCCTTCAGGGTCGCCCCCGACAGTCGCCAGCAGGCAGCCGCCGCCTTGTTCAAGATAAGATTGCGGAAGGCCGGCAGCTTCCTTCTCCAGTGTGCCAAAACAAAAGCGGGCCGCGCCGGGTTGCGCAATCACAAAGCGTCCGTATTCCAGCAACAATGTGCGCGCCTGGTCGAGCGTGACCGCATGCGTCTCCGCATTCATTTCTTCCAGATGGATCGGCCTTTCTGCTGATTCGTTTGCAGCCATATCCAAAGAGTACGGAGCGGAAGCGATCGCAGGCAACCGTAAACCTTCCCCCCCGGTGACTCGTCAGACTGATTACGAGCAGGAAATGCCGGGGAGACCGAATGCGCGGAGCAGGTTGGAGAGAGGCTGTTGCGATCGGCATTCTTGTGTCGTGCAGTCTTGCGTTTGCGCAAACCCCGCCGCAAACTCCCAATGCATCCGGCACGCCCGCGTCCACCACGAGCGCCCAGCCTTCTGCAACGAGCGCACCCGTCCCGGCGAACACTCCCGCCGCGACTCCCGAACAACCTGCAGCGCCGATCATCACCGGCGGCCGCCTGCACGGCGAAGTCAAGAGCGGTAACATCCCTCTGCCCGGCGTCACCGTCACCGCGCAGAACACGCTCACCGGAAAGAAGTACTCCACAACCACAGACATTACCGGCTCCTGGTCCATGACGCTGCCGCAGAACGGCCGTTACGTCATCCGCACGCAATTCGCAGCCTTTGCGTCCGGCTCGCAGGAAGCGCTTCTCAATGCATCCAGCCACGACCAGCAGGTGAATTTCCAGCTACTGCTGGCCTCGCGCGCCGCCGAGCAGGAACAGCAGCAGGCACGGGCAGAGGCGGCGCAGGCCTCGCCGTTGGATGCGATTCGCCAACTCGCCGGCAACGGTGCCGAGGCTTTGAACTTGATCACATCGCTCTCAAGCGATACAGAAACCGGCAGTGGCACGGCGGGCGTCAGCGGTGCGGAACTGCCGTCGGTCGCCGCAAATTCCGACTTCAGCAGTGACTCGGTCGCCATCAGCGGCCAGTCGGGCCAGGTGAGCCCGCTGGCCGGCATCAACCTCGACCAGATCCGCGACGCCATCGCTGCCTACCAGGCGGCGAATCCCGGCCAGGGACTGCCCGGCGCTGGCGGCCTTTTCGGTGGGCCCGGCGGCGGTGGCGGATTTGGCGGTGGTGGTTTTGGTGGTGGCGGAGGATTCGGCGGCGGGGGATTCGGTGGTGGCGGAGGCGGTTTTGGCGGCCGTGGTGGTGGCGGAGGCGGACGCGGCAACTTTCGCGGCTTCAATCCCAGTCAACCGCATGGCGCCGTCTTCTGGTTCGGAACGAACTCCGCACTCAATGCCGAACCATTTGCCCTGCAGGGCCAGTCTCAACAGCAGCCGGCTTCGGGATCGAATCGCTTCGGCCTCACCTTCATGAGTGCGCCCTACATTCCGCATCTCACCAAGCCCAGCGGCAAAGATACGGTCTTCGTCGCCTTGAGCGGTACGCGCCAGTCGAACCCGGAAGACTTGTATGCGATTGTGCCCACGGATGCGCAACGCGCGGGCGATTTTTCAGCCGCCGGACTGCCCCTGATCTACAACCCCGCCAACTTTCAGCAGTTCAACTACAACGGAACGCCCAACGTGATTCCGCCCGCGCAAATTGCTTCAACGGCCACCGCGCTCATGAAGTTTTATCCCGAGCCGAACCTGGCCGGCAGCACGCTCAGCCAGTACAACTACCATCTGCTGACGACTGCGCAACAAAACCAGACGCAGGTGGGCGTGCGCTACAACCGCAGCCTCGGAGCAAACGCAACGCTGCCCACGGGAGGGCGGGGTGGCGGCGGACGCAGATCGCAGAACACGAATCAAGGGCTGCGCCAGAGCTTCAATCTCAACTACAACTGGAGCCGCTCCGCCTCTGACAACGTGAATATCTTTCCGCAGCTTGGCGGCAAGAGCCAGTCGGATTCAAACTCCGCGCAGGCGGGCTACACCATCGGCTACCACCGCGTCACCAGCATCTTCAACGTCAATTGGAATCGCGCCCAGAGCCAGGCCACCAACTTCTTCACCAGTGGAACCGACATTGCCACGCAATTGGGAATTCTCGGCCCCGGTGGCGTGGCGCTCAATTCCAGCCCTCTCAACTACGGCCTGCCCGGAGTTTCCATGAGCTCCATCTCCGGTCTCAACCAGGCGCAACCCAATTTTTCAGTGTCGCAAACGCTCTCGGCGTCTGAGGTGTTGAGCTGGGTCCACGGTAAGCATAACCTGCGCTTCGGCACCGACTACCGCCGCGTCCATCGCGACTTTCTCGGCGGTTCCGATGCCACCGGCAACTTCACCTTCACCGGGCTGTTTACTGAGGATGCGGCCGGCGACCAGACCACCGGCTCGCCCATCGCCGATTTCCTGCTGGGCCTTCCGCAGTCTTCGTCCATTGATTCCTCGGTCGCCAAGAGCTATCTCCGCGACAATGTCTTTGACGGCTATGCCCAGGACGACTGGCGCGCCAAGTCGGGCCTCACACTCAACCTCGGCCTGCGCTATGAGTTCTTTGCTCCCTATACGGAGAAGTTCGGCCATCTCGCATTCGTCAGCACCAATCCCGACCAGGGTTTCACCAGTCAGACTGAAGTCTCGGCCGGCGGTGCTGGGTTGCCTGGTGCGCTCGTCTTTCCCTACCATCGCGCCTTTGCACCGCGGATTGGCATTGCCTGGCGGGTTCCCAAATTCAAGGAGATGACTGTGCGCGGCGGCTACGGCATGAACTTTACCGTGGGCCAGTACTCTACCTTTGCCACCAGCATGGCGCACCAACCGCCCTTTGCCAACGAGCAAACCAACGAAGAGGCGAACGCAAGCGGCAAGGGCAGTTCAGTCTGCGCGCAGTCGTCCACGCCCTCCTGCTTCACGCTTGCCAATGGATTCCCCGCGCCCAACAAGGTGGGCAACTACGCCGTCGATCCCCACTATCAGCTGCCCTACGTGCAGGTGTGGAATCTCGACGTGCAGAAAGCGCTGCCATGGGGAATCGTGATGAACCTTGGCTACAACGGCTCCAGGGGCAGCGACCTCGACATCCGCACTGCGCCCCGCGCCACGCCATCCAGCCCCAACACCGATCCCGGCAACCTGATCTTTACCTACGAGCAGGCCGGAGCGTATTCGCGGTTCAATGCCGCCACGGTCCGCGTGAACAAGCGGATGTCAGGCGGCGTCGCGCTGGGAGCGAATTACCAATACGGCCATTCGATTGACGACGCAGGTTCTGTCGGCGGCGGCGGTTCGGTTGTTTCGCAGGACTGGCAGAACCTTGGCGCTGAAGAAGGGAACTCGAGCTTCGACATTCGGCACCAGGTCAGCGGAACTTACCTTTACGAATTGCCCTTCGGCAAAGACAAACGCTGGGTCACCACTGGCGCGGCTTCGCACTTCCTCGAAGGATTTTCGATCTCGGGGAATTTCAAGTTCGCCACCGGCACTCCGCTCACGCCCAGCTACCAGGCGGCGGTGGCCGACGTTGCCCGTGGAACGGCAGGAACGCTGCGCCCCGATCGCGTGCCCGGAACCTCCATCACAGCCGGTGGCGGATCGCTGAGGCAATGGTTCAACACGGCGGCCTATGCAGCCCCGGCCGGGCTTTATGGAACGGCGCCGCGCAACTCCATTACCGGCCCCGGCACCATCTCCAACAGCATGTCTCTCTCCAAGACGCTGCAAATGGGCGACACGCGCAGTTGGGAGTTTCGTGCCACGGCAAGCAACGTTTTCAACACAGTGCAATATGCAGGCGTGAACACCAGCGACGGCACGCCAAACTTCGGCCAGGTCACATCGGCCGGCCAAATGCGGAAGTTCGAATTCACAACGAGATTCAGATTCTAACGGGCGTGCGTGGTTTTAGTGGAAGGGAAGTCATGACGGATTGGGTGCGGAAGATCGGAGCCTTGCTTGCAGCCGTGGCGCTCGCCGTCCCTGCTGCGCCATCCATCGCCGCACAAGATGCCACGCAAGTCACCAGCACGTCGCAGGGCGGGTTCACGCTCAAGGTCAACAACGACCTGGTGCTTACCAACGTGGTGGCGCGCGACGCCAAAACCGGCGAAATCGTCAAAGGCCTGACCAAGAACGACTTTAGCGTCTTTGAAAATGGCAAACAACAAAGCATCGAAACGTTTGACTTTCAGAGCGTGGACATGGCCGTCCCGCTTAACGAAGCGACCGTAAGCGGTCTTGCTGCCGGGCCCACCCTCAACTCCGGGTCAAAGGCTGTTGTCGTTGCCAAACCCGATGACCTGCGCAACCACCGCCTGATCGTCATGTTCTTTGACCTCACCTCAATGCAGCCCGAGGATCTTGATCGCAGCGTTGAAGCAGCGCAGGCTTTTCTCAAGACAAAAATCCAGCCCGCCGACCTGGTGGCTCTGGTTTCCCTCGGCGACACTCTCAAGGTCGATCAGGATTTTACCGCCGACAAAAACGCGCTCATCAATGAAGTGGGCGCCTACAACGGGACGGAGAGCCAGGGCTTTCAGCCGGGCGCCACCGCCAACACCAACCAGGTGGAAGACACCACCGGCTACACGCCTGACGAGAGCGAGTACAACGACGTCAACACCGACCGAGAACTGTTTGCGCTCCGCGCTGTTTCACAATCGCTTTCCCGCATCGGGGAGAAGAAATCGTTGCTCTATTTTTCAGGTGGAATCTCGCGCGACGGCATTGAGAACCAGGCCTCGTTGCGGGCCGCCATCAACGCCGCCGTCCGCGCCAACCTGGCCATCTACAGCGTTGACACGCGCGGCCTGCAGGCCATCGGTCCTCTGGGTGACGCCTCCACAGGCAGCCTGCGCGGCAGCGGCGCGTATAACGGCGGCTCGCTGGGCAACAACATGAACGCCAACTTCGCCAGTCAGGAAGTCATGGCCACGCTCTCCAGCGACACCGGCGGCAAGGCCTTCTTTGACTCCAACGATTTTGCGCCGGCCTTTGCGCAGGTGCAGCGCGACACCTCCGCCTACTACGCCGTCGGCTTCCACTCCACCAACCCGGCGCGCGACGGCAAATATCGCAAGCTCACCTTCAAGATCAATAAGCCCGGCATCAAGCTCGAATTCCGTCCCGGCTATTACGCGCCTGCGGACTTTCAACACTCCGGCAAGGAAGATCGCGAGCAGGAGCTCAACGATGAATTGGCCAGCGACCTGCCCGCCACCGACGTAGCGGTCTATCTCGATGCCATGCATTTCCGCCTCGACGAAAATCGTTACTTCATGCCGGTTTCGCTGCTCGTGCCGGGCTCGCAAATTCCCTTCGTCAAGGGCGGCGACAAGGACAAGGCCACACTCGACATCATCGGCGAAGTCATCGACGAGGTGAAGCGCCCCATAGGCCGCGTGCGCGAAACCGTCAAGCTCAATCTCGATCCCACGCTGAATGCCCGCCAGAAAAACATCCAATACACCACCAGCTTCAATCTGCCTCCCGGCAAATACCAGTTGAAGTTCGTTGTGCGCGAAAATCAGACCGGCCTCATGGGCTCGTTCGAAGCAGATGTCACGCTGCCCGACATGAAGAAGGCGCCGCTCAAGATGAGTTCAATCGTATTGTCGGCAGCGCGGCAGCCCGCAAAGAAGCAGGGCAAGGAGATCGATCCGCTGGTCCGCAACGGCCAGGAGTACGTGCCCGACATCGCGCACGTCTTCCGCCAGGATCAGCACATGTATCTGCTCTATGAGGTCTACGACCCCGCGCACGAAAAATCTGACACGCAGGCCAAGGGAGTCAAGCCCGGCATCAACCTGCTCTCAAGCCTCGAACTCATTCAGGGCTCAACCAAGGTCTACGAAACGCCGCTGGTGCAGGCCAAAGCCATCAACGTTGAAAATCGCGATGCCGTCGTAGTTGAAATGGACGTGCCGCTGGCCGGACTGAAACCCGGTGCTTATCTCTGCCAGTTGAACGTAATTGACGATGCCGGCGGCAGCTTTGCCTTCCCGCGTTTTGCCATGCTGGTGCGCGATGCCGCACCCCCCGCACAGCCTCAATCGTCAGCGGGCGGCGGTGCGCAATAACCTGCCGCTTTTTGCGCGGCCTCTCCATACGGGCAATGCCTGCAACCCGACCCGCAGCACGAGCCGCGCTTCAGATGATAGGCAGCCGTAAACACAATGTTCGGCCCTTCAAAGTAGTAGTCTTCGGGCTCAAGCTGCCGAGCACCCGCAGGAGGATTCTGATCCATCCTTCTATTTTCTCCTGAACCGCCTCAGATGAAAGTAGCGCCGGTCTCCAGGCCGGCTGTCGTGGCGGCGGCCCGCCGCCACATCGACTTGGCGAAGACCCTCCGAGTGCAGTAGGTAGAATTGAGACATGAACGCAGCAACAGTAATTTCGGCGCAAGATCGCGCCCGCAAAATCAAGATCATTATTTTCGATGTCGATGGCGTGCTCACCGATGGCGGCATCTGGCTGATTCCGGTTCCAGTGACCATCGACGGCAAACAAGACACAAAGATGGTTGAGGTGAAGGGGTACAACGCGCACGACGGAGCCGGGTTTTCGCTTGCCAAACTCGCCGGCATCAAGTGCGGCATCATCACCAAGCGCATTTCGGAAACGGTTGCGCTGCGTGCGCGCGATCTACGGATCGAGTATGTGTATCAAGGCCAGGCCTTCAAGATGAAAGCCGTTCGCGAAATCATGGCGCAGAGCGGCATGTCGCTGGAGCAGATTGCCTACGTCGGCGACGACACAATTGATCTGCCCGTGATGCGCAACTGCGGTCTCGCAATCGCGGTGGCCAATGCGCGCCAGATCGTAAAGGACACGGCTCACTATGTAACCCCGAATCGCGGTGGCCAGGGCGCGGGGCGCGATGCCATTGAGTTCATTCTCGATGCGCAAGGCCTGTTGGAAAAATGTACTGAGGCCTACATCGACGAGGACAATCCGATTCCGCCTTCGATGGACATCGGCAAAGGCGGGGACTTGGCGTGAGCGAGCAAAACAAAAAAGCGGTGGTCCTGCTCAGTGGCGGTCTCGATTCCGCCACGGTGCTGGCCATCGCCCGCGCGCAGGGCTATCGAGCTCTACGCGCTTTCGTTTTCCTACGGACAGCGCCACATCTGGGAGCTTGAGGCCGCGGCGCGGGTTGCCGCGTCCATCGGCGTCGCCGGTCATCGCACCGCAACAATCGATCTGCGCATCTTCGGCGGTTCGGCGCTGACAGACGATATCGCCGTTCCCAAGGGCCGCGCCGTCGACGAAATGAGCCACGGCATTCCCATCACCTACGTGCCCGCGCGCAACACCATCTTTCTTTCCTTCGCGCTGGCATGGGCTGAGGTGCTGGGCTCAAGCGACATCTTCATCGGCGTCAACGCGCTCGATTATTCCGGCTATCCCGACTGCCGTCCCGAGTTCATTCAGGCGTATGAGACCATGGCGAACCTTGCCACCAAGGCCGGCGTCGAAGGCCGCCAGTTGCTCAAGATTCACACGCCGCTGATCGCGATGTCGAAGGCCGACATTATTGCCAAGGGAATCGAGCTGGGCGTGGACTACAGCCTCACCAGCAGTTGCTACGATCCATCAGCAACAGGCGAGCCGTGCGGCCAATGCGATTCGTGCCTTCTCCGCCAAAAGGGCTTCAAGGAAAACGGAATTAACGACCCACTTCGCTACCGAGCGAACTAGCTGAGAGCTGAAGGCTGAAAGCTGCTTTTATGAATTACGCAGTCAAAGAAATTTTCTACACGTTGCAGGGCGAAGGCGCGCAGGCAGGCCGCGCAGCCGTCTTCTGCCGCTTTGCGGGCTGCAATCTCTGGTCAGGTCGAGAGCAGGACCGCGCATCAGCCATCTGCCAGTTCTGCGACACGGATTTCGCAGACACCAACGGCCCCGGCGGCGGAAAGTTTGCATCCGCCGAAGCTCTAGCCTCCGCAGTGGCAGCGCAATGGCCCGCCAACGCAAGCGGAAAGCGCTTCGTCGTCTGCACGGGCGGCGAGCCACTGCTGCAAATCGACGTGCCCCTGATAGCCGCACTGCATGCGACCAATTTTGAAATCGCGGTCGAAACCAACGGCACCATCGCCGCGCCGGCCGGCCTCGACTGGGTCTGCGTCAGCCCCAAGGCCAATGCGGAATTCATCCAGCGCACAGGCGACGAATTGAAGCTGGTGTTTCCGCAGCAGGGCGCCGATCCGGAAATATTTGCGGCTCTCGCCTTCCGCAATTTCTTCCTGCAGCCCATGGACGGGCCAGCCCGCATCGCCAACACCGAACTGGCTGTCCGCTACTGCAAAGCTCATCCGCAATGGCGCCTCAGCCTGCAAACGCACAAGATTTTCGGAATTCCGTAGGGGGAGGGAGGGGTGCTTCCACGTCGCCAAGGTTCCTGATCATTCTCTAGCCATGAACTAACATTGCCAGAATGAGCAATGCCATTAGAGACGCGATCACGCCGTGGCCTATCAGTAGTTCCCGACGCCCGGCACCGCTTCCTCTAAGGGCAAGGACCGCGCTGAGGGGCCATAGAAGAAATATCCCGGCGATGGCTAGCAACTCTCCAATTCCCCAAAATGCGTTGGAATCATGGAAAAGATATGCACCGAGAATTGAGACCACACCGGAAATCACAAGCACTGCGATAGAGGCGTCTGTTTCAGTTTGCGATTCGCCGCTGTCTAGTTCAGGATCCGCCCGGAGCCTGGCCGAAATTGCAGCAGCAGCGGTGAGAAGCCCGATGAGTACAGTGCCTGAGAATATGAGAAAGAGGGGCCCGAGATCATTAAACGCAAAAAACTGTTGAACATTGCTTCCCCCTAAATTAACGCGCGTAAATCCTGTTGTATCCATAATTCCCATCAGCTTTTGCGCTCCTCCGCTTCAGCCAGCCACCCACGCTTCAGCTTTTCCTCGGGCACACTCGACAGATATGGCTTAATGTCCAGAATCGGCGTGCCGTCCAGCATATCCACGCCACGCACGTAGAGAGAAGTTCCGTCGCGCCGCAGCAACTCCACCACCGTCAGCGCAATCGGATTCGGCCGCCGCGGAGAACGCGTGGAGAACACACCGTGCCCCCGCTTTTCATCCGTCGGCGGATGCGCAATCAAATCGTATCCGTCCGCGCGATCGAACTCCCACAGCACATAGAGGTGCGAGAACCCCTCAATATCCATAAGCCCTGGCGCAAACTCGCGCAAAATCTCGAGCACGCCTTCGGCATCATGTTTCGCGCCCAGGCCGCGCGGAATCTTCGACGTCTCTTTAAAAGGGCTCTGCACAAATCCAATAGCAACAGGGCTGAACATGGCATTCTCTCCGCATCTCGATTTTATGCGCCCCGTCTGCCCCTGGGTGCATCGAAACCACAGGCGCTTTGCCGATCCGCAATTTCCCAGCGCAACATCATCCACTTTTTCCGGAGGATCATTGCATGCATGCAGCCGTCGTGAATGTCTTGGGCGAGCCGCCCAGGTATCAAGAGTTTCCCGATCCCACGCCAATCGAGGGCGAGGCGCTGGTCCACGTGCGTGCGGCCGGATTGCACCCCATCGTGAAAGGCCGCGCCAGCGGATCGCATTATTCGAGTACTGAAAAAGTTCCGTTCGTTGCCGGCCTTGATGGCGTGGGCGTTCTTGACGATGGCCGCAGGGTTTACTTCGTCTTTGGCCGCCAGCCCTGGGGCACCATGGCCGAGCTTGCCGCCGCTCCCATGGCCATGAGCATTCCCGTGCCGGACGGTCTTGACGATGTGCACGCCGCCGCCATCGCGAACCCCGGCATGTCGGCATGGATGACCTTGAGCGAGCGCGGCGCATTGGTGAAAGGCGAAACGGTACTCATCCAGGGCGCAACCGGTGTGGCCGGCCAGCTCGCTATTCAAGTAGCGCGCCACCTCGGCGCCAAACGCATCATCGCCTCGGGCCGCAACGTCGACGCCCTCGCCTCGGCGGATGTAGATGCGATCATCCGCCTCACGGATCCTGAAGAAGAAATCCGCGCCGCCTACTCTGCCGAAGTCGCCAAAGGAATCGATCTAGTCGTCGACTATCTCTGGGGCCGGCCCACGGAGCTTCTGCTTGAGGCACTTGCCACGGGCTACAGTCCTGAAGCCGCGCTCAAAACCCGCCTGGTTGAAGTGGGCGAAAGCGCTGGCAGCACGATCACCCTCCCCGGCGCTCTCCTGCGCAAAATCGATCTCACTCTGCTCGGCAGCGGATTCGGTTCGGCCTCGCTCGACCGCATCTTCGCCGCCATTCCAACGCTTTTCTCACTCGCCGCCACGGGCACGCTCAAAATCGCAGTCGAGCCCATCCCGCTTGCCGAAGTCGAGTCCGCCTGGAATCGCGTGGAGAAAGGCCGCAGAATAGTCTTCACGCCCTAGCGCATCTCGGCCCTGACAGCGGCAGCAACAATCAAATAGAATGGCCGCGCCCGGTTCCGAGCATGGTCGCACGCCCCTTGCGCAATCAGCTCCCGTGATCGGCAAGGAGGCCGTCCATGACAGAACCCCACGTCCACGATCACGAGCATTCGTACACGCACGACGGCCACGCGCATACACACGACCACGCGCATCCCCACACCCACAATCACGACAGCGGCCGCGACAAAACCTCCCGCCGCGACTTCATGCGCGTGCTCATGGGCAGCGCTCTCGCCGGGGCATCGGTACTCGAACTCGCCTACCATCGCGCCGCGTGGGCTCGCTCGGCTTCACCAACGACCGACGAAATTCTCTTCGACTTGCAGAAGGCCGCCGACGGCGTCTACTTCGCCCATGCCCGCCCGCAAACAGTCATCAACTGTAACGCCGCCATCTTCGTCCGTTCCAAGGACGTGGTCGTCGTGGATGCGCACTCCAAGCCCTCGGCCGCCGAGTCCATCGTCCGCCAAATCCGCCGCGAGATCACCGAAAAGCCGGTGCGCTACGTCATCAACACCCACTTCCACTGGGACCATACGCAGGGCGACCATGGCTACAGGCTGGCCGGTGAAAAGGTGGATTTCATCGCCAGCTCCATGACCAAAAAACTCATGCAGGAGTATTGCGTCGACCGCATGAAAGCCTCCGCCGACGCCGTGCCGCAGCAGATTGAAACCCTTCGCCACCGCGCCGAGAAATCCTCATCCGCCGAAGAGAAAGAATTCTGCGCGGACGAAATCCGCCACCTCGAGGCCTACGTCGCGGATCTCAAGAACAACTATCAACTTGAGCTGCCCTCGATCACGTTTGACGACTCCTATCAGCTCAGCGATCCGACCTTCGATCTGCACCTCAAGTTTCACGGCCGCGCCCACACCGCCGGCGATGTCTTCGTCTTTTGCCCACAGCACCGCGCCCTGGCCGCAGGCGATGCCAGCCACGGTTGGCTGCCCAATATCGCTGACGGTTACCCGCGTCTCTGGCCGAAAACCATCGATGAAGTGGCGCAGGCTGACTTCAAAACCATGATGGGCGGCCACGGGCCCATGCAAACCGATCGCACCATTATGATGAGCCAGCGCAACTACATTGAGGAACTCGCCGAGAAAGTCGAAGCAGGCAAGAAAGCCGGCAAGACCCTCATCGAAATGCAGGCCGAGCTGACCGTGGCCTCGCTCCGGTCCATGCAGTCCAACGGCTACCGGAGCTTCCTGGAGCGCACCCTGGCGGCCAGCCACCCCCATTTCGGCCCAATGCCGCCCCTGCAAAACGACGTCAACGCCAACATCGCAGACGTCTACAAGAACCTCGACAGAGCCTGAGCCCTCATCCGGGGCGCCGGCCATCCGGCTCCCCAGAAATATTTACAAGCGTGACCGGGAACACTTTAGGGGTGTTCCGGTGTCTAAGACAATAGAGGGATCAGGACATACGGCCGTTTGCCGGTGCCTCTGAACCCCCGCGGACTCCTGGCAGGATCAGGTTTTCCGGCAGCGCTTTTTTTACTGCCGGTGGGAGTGGCCGCAAGCGAGGAACTGGGCAATCTGCCGGCTCGACCAAAAATGGCAGGTGCCAAAAGTGCTGGACTTGCGGTATAGGTGGGAGGACACTGAATTGCAGGCGGACCTCACCATGGGCAATATAGCCAGCGCGCTGACGCTCCAACCAGAAGAAGCCGCTCTCATCGCGGAACTCCAGGCCGGCTCGGAGGAAGCGTTCGCGTGGTTGATCGCGCACTTCCATCAACCCATTTATTCGCTGCTGGCGCGCACCGTATACGACCGCGCCGACGCCGCCGACCTTACCCAGGAAGTGTTCGTCAAGGTCTTCCGAGGCGTGCACAGCTTTCACGGGGAGTCGTCGTTGCGCACCTGGATCTACCGGATTGCGCTGCGCGAAGCCTCAAACCAGCGCCGCTGGTGGATGCGCCACAAGGTTCAGGAGGTTGCAATCGACGAGGAGCCGGCCGAACGCGAACAGGGAACGCGCATGCGGTTGAGCGAGCGTCTGGTCGATCCAGCCGAGTCGCCTTTTGATGCTGTGGTGCACGCTGAGAATCGGGCCCGCGTTGAAGCAGCGCTCAAGCAGGTTCCTGAGCCCTTCCGCACCACCCTGATCCTGCGCGACCTGGAAGGATTTGTTTACGAAGAAGTAGCGGAGATTCAAGGCGTGCAAATTGGCACGGTCAAATCACGGCTGGTGCGCGGCAGGGCATGTTTGAAGGCCCTTCTCACGACACCCCGGCCGGAACGGAGCACTGAGGCTTTTTCTGAGTTCGCAATGCCCCTTGGAGAGGAGGCGCGATGAACGGCTGCAACGCAATGCAGGCACGGTTTTCAGAGTATCTTGACGGATGCTTGAACGGACGGGAGATGCACCAGGTCGCTGCCCACCTTGACGTGTGTCCCGAGTGCGCCCGCGAGTGGGAATCGCTGCGCCAGGCACAGCGGGCTTTGTCTGAACTGGGCTCCGTACCCGAGCCGAAAGACCTGTTGTTGCGTATTCGCGTGGCCGTCAGCCAGGAGCGCGCACGCAGCCGTCAGAGCATCTTCGATGCCTGGTCCCTGGTCTGGAAAAACACCGTCGGTCCGTTTCTCCTTCATGCTTCCGCGGGCTTTGCCAGTGCGGTTTTGCTGCTCGGCACCGTCACCCTTCTGGTCACCATGTTCACCCAGCCTGAGTCCGCGCAGGCCAACACCGATGAGCCGCTCGGCAACCCCACCGCGCCGCACCTGGTCCGGCTGTCAACCGACGCGGGCAACGACGATGTCGCAGCCATCTCCAGCCAGGTTGTGGTTGAGGCCTATATCAACGACGAAGGCGAAGTGTACGACTTCCGCATCGTCTCCGGCCCCAACGATGCCGCCACCCAGCGCCAGGTTGAGAACATGCTGCTCTTCAGCGTCTTTGAGCCGGCCCGCTTCTTCGGCCAGCCGGTCCGCGGCCTCGCGGTCCTCTCCTTCTCCGGCGTCTCGGTCCGAGGCTGAAGGGTAGGGAACAGGCGAGCGATTGAGTTAACAGTCCAAGCCTTCATCCAGCGCCGGCCCCGTTGAGCAAGGGAAACCTCACACAAAGCACGCCGCTACCCTTGCCAAACCGCATTCCATCGGCGACACTGGCACTGTTTTCTTTCCCCGAATCCAAACGTAGTTCTGTGGACCGCTCCGCCCCATTCGCCAGAGCAAAACGAGAAACTGGGAGAACGGCATCTCCGTATTGACCCTCAGTCTTGCACCCACCTTGGCCCTCGTGCGTAGAGCTTGCTTTCTCCTGCTCGCGCTCCTGGCGTGCTTGCCTGGCCTGCAAGCCCAGAGTTTCGACGCCTCTCATTGGTCTCAGGGAGTAGTACCTCTTGCGTCTGCGTGGCGCTTCCATCCCGGCGACGACCCTGCCTGGGCATCGCCCACGTTCGACGACTCCTCATGGCCGCTGCAGAACGCGACCAGTACCTGGAACCACCAGGGCTACCTCGGCTACTCCGGCTATGCGTGGTACCGTCTCCACCTCAAGCTGCCCGCCACTGAGCAAGCGCTTGGGATCGATATCGGCCACGTCAACAGCGCGGCCGAAGTCTACGCTGACGGGCAACTGATCGGCGCCAATGGCATCATGCGCCCCATGCCCGAGTGGAGCGAACAGATGGAGGCCAACGCGTTCCCGCTGCCACCTTCGTTGAACGGCCGCTGGGTTGAGATCGCCATTCGCGTCTGGAAAAGTCCCGTTGCATCCAGCTACTCTGGCGGCGGATTTCACAGGCCCCCTGTCGTGGGCTCGCTTTCCGTGCTTCAGGCCGGCCAGCGACTGGCATTCGACAACGCGATTGCCGGCCGTCTCTCCGGGCTCACTGTCGATCTTCTCTCGCTGGTGCTCGGTTGTATTGGTCTGGCGTTGTTCCTGCTCGACAGGCGCAATACCGAGTATGCCTGGTTTGCTGTGTGGTGCATTGGTCAGGCGCTGCTGGATGCACTGATCGTCAGCGTGGCTATGCGCCAGGGCAGTTCGACATTCGTTTATGGCGACAGTCAATTGCTGGAGCTGCCACTCTATTTGGCTGAAAATCTGTTTCTCTGGGGCTTTCTGAGGGCGCGCCGCGGTTGGCTCTTCGGGCTCGTGATTCTGATGAACGTGATTGCCGTAACTGGAAATATCCTCGGCAACCACGGCGTTCTTTCGCTCCCAACCGGCCAGGCCGTTCAGACTGCCTTTTACGGGCTGGTCTTTCTTCTGGTAATCGCGCGCGTTCTGCTTTCGCTCAAAGCGGGCAATCGTGATGCGCGCCTGCTGATCGTTCCGGTGTTCCTGCTGGCGCTTGGTAATGTGACCGAGGGAGTCCGTCAGGCGATTTACGATGCCGGCTGGAGTGGGAAAGTGGGCTCACTGGTGTTCTGGTCCAACGGCATTGTCACCGTTGACTGGGATGACGTGTTTCAGGTGCTCGTCTTCATCTCCATCGGCTTCGCGCTTATTTTGCGCTTCACTCGATCCGCGCAGGAAGAGCGGCGTCTGGCCATCGAGCTCTCCTCGGCGCGCGACGTCCAGTCCAGGCTGGTTCCTGCGCAGTTGCCTGCGCTTCGCATGGCGCACATTGAGGCGGCCTATCTGCCTGCGACGGAGGTGGGTGGCGATTTCTACCAGGTCTTCCCCTTGCCCGACGACTCCGCGCTCATCATCATCGGCGACGTCAGTGGCAAAGGCTTGAAAGCCGCCATGACAGGGACACTGGCTCTCGGCGCTCTGCGCGCTCTCGCGCAGGAGGACTTGTCTCCGTCGCAGATTCTCATGCCGGCTGAACTCGCAGCTCGTCGGAGCCACGGACGGGGGATTCATTACCTGCCTCTGTGCCCGAATCGCCGCGGACGGATCGCTCAAGGTTGCGAACGCCGGTCACCTGGCGCCTTACTGCAACGGCACAGAGATCGATCTCGAAAACGGCCTGCCTCTGGGGCTGGCGGCCAATGCCTCCTACGCCGAATCCAGTTTGCAACTTGCCCCCGGGGACACACTCACCTTCCTCTCCGACGGCGTGCTGGAGGCGCGCAACCCTGCCGGCGAACTGTACGGCTTCGAGCGCACCGCGGCCCTCTCCACCCAATCAGCCGAAAACGTGGCGCAGGCTGCGCAGGCCTTTGGCCAGGAAGACGACATCACCGTCCTCACGCTGAAGCTATCGGCTTCCTGAAGGCCAAATTCCTCGTTCCCTTGTTCCCTCGTTCCCTGCCTTTCCGCGATTTGGACACTATGCCTGTTGTAGGATGTGGCATAATGTCCACAGAGGTTTCTATGGCCACCAACCCAAAAGTCTTCTCCTTCATTGGCGTCAAGCCCATGTCTGATCTTGAGCTGGCCAATCTCACTGAAAAAGGGCTTCCACTTGGCCACCATCGATCGCCTCAAAAAGCACGGCCTGACCTTTACTGAGATTTCTGACGTTGTCATTTCCCCGCGAACATTGAAGCATCGCAAGTCTCGCAAAGAATCGCTTTCGAACATTGAGACGGAACGCGTTGTGCGTGTAGCACGCCTTGTCGAACTCGCGGAGCAGGTGTTCGGTTCACGAGAGAAAGCTCTGCTTTGGCTGCGCTCCTCGGATGATCGGCTGAACAACCGGAGCCCAATGCAGATGCTGATCAACGAACCAGGCGGTCGTCTGGTTGAAAACATGCTTTGGCAGATCGATGAAGGCGTTTATTCTTGAGGCCCTATGCTCAAGATCTCTGGTAGAATCAGCAACCACTGTGATCTGGCTGGACTCGGTGGGGAAAAATCGGATGGCCGCTGGCATACCGCTGCTCCTGGAAAGCGGGTCGTGTACCTCTCCGAGCATCCAGCCGTTGCCCTGCTGGAGACTCTCGCCAATCTCAAAGGAAATCCAGCGTTATTTCCTGAAAAATATCAACTCATTCAGGTCCAAATTGCGGAGGGCGTCTATTCGGCGATGACTGCGCTCTCTAACCCCAAAGGCAATCCATTTGACTTCGACGCTCCAATCGAGATTACCCGTCGGGCGGGTGACCGTTGGCTCCAAAGCAAAGCTTCCGCGCTGGTTTCAATGCCATCTTTTCCGTCGCCGAAGTCAATCAACGTCCTCCTGAACCCTCTCCATCCTGATGCCGGAAAGGTAGTCATCGCAAATTGCAGCTGGATCAAGTACGACAAGCGGCTATTCCACGCCAGCGCATCTCCAGTCCCCGGTCCCTGAGTCGCTGTTCCCTGATCCCTATTCCCTGGTCCCTGCCTTTTAACCCGTTTGACCCACCTCGCGCGTCTAACTAGACTTGCTGGCAGGGATTCCTCATGAAGTTCTTGACAATTCGTTCGCCTTTCTTCCTAGCGGTTCTCTTTTCCTGCCTTCTGGCGGTAATCGCTCCGGCGCAAGCCCAGTCGCCCAACTCCCAGTCTTCCAGCAGTGCTGCGCCGGGCGACGAAGGTTCCACCTCCGCGCAGGCCTACGTCCGCGAGAAGACCCCTTCCATCGTCGACCCCGCCGGGCCCACCATCTCCCTCATCAGCTCCGAGTCGGTCTTCGTCATGGCTGCCGCGCTGAACATGTGCGGCTACGACGAAGGAATGGCGGACGCCGCACCCGTCCGCAAGCAAGTGCGCGACGAGATCAACCAGACGCTGGAAACCAACGAGGACGCCCGCAAAAAGCGCGACGCGCTTTGCCTCTATGTCGCCCAGCATCGCATGACCGGCACCGAGCTTGACGTCGCCCAGTACATCTCGCTCGCGCTCTATCTCACCCCGCCTCCTGAGATGGAAACCACGGCCGATTTGACTGAAATGCCCCCGGACGCGACCCAGGTGGCTGAGATCGTCCCCCTCCTCAAGGACTTCGCCAATGCGGTTGACCTGCACGGCATCTGGCTCACCATTCACCACACCTACGACCAGGCTGCAGACCAGTTGCACGAGCCCTTGTCGCAGATGATCGTGTCGACCAACCTGTATCTCAAAATGCCGTCCGCCACCTATGACGGACGCCGTTTCGTCGTGGTCATCGAGCCAATGCTGTCGCCCAGCACCGTCAATGCTCGCATCTACGGCACGGACTACATCGTGGTGGTCTCTCCCATCGACGGCAAAATCCGCATGAGCGACGTGCGCCACACCTATCTGCACTACGTCATCGAGCCGCTGCTCTACGCGCGCGCCAATGCCATTGACCGCACCCAGCCCATCCTCAAGGAGATTCGCGAAGCTCCCCTCGAGTTCCGCTACCGGTCTGACACTGTGCCCCTCACCGTCGAGTGCCTCATCAAGGCCATCGAGGCGCGCACCACGGATACCGGCATTCCGGCCTATAAAATGCCAACCAATGTCGACCGATCGCAACTGCCCATCTACGAGCACGAGCGCCAACTGGTGGAGCAGAAGCAGGAAGCCGCGCGCGTGGCCACCGTCCAGCACGATATGCGCCAGGGGTTTGTGCTCACACAGTACTTTTACGATGAGCTGATCCAGTTTGAGCGCGATCCGGCCAGCCTCAAAGACACCATCGGCGAAATGGTCTACAGCATGGACGTGGACCAGCAGGTGCACCGCATCCGCGCGCTTGAGTTTGACAAGGAAGCCGACGCGGAAGTGCTCGAACGCAGCAAGCCGAAAAAGCTCACCGGCATGGACCTTGCTGAAGCCAAGCTGGCGAGTGGCGATATGGCAACAGCCAGCGCCATGGCACAGCAGGTGCTCAATCATCAGAGTGACACCATCGCCTCAGCCACTGAAAGCGCGCGCGCCTGGTTCATCATGGCCCGCGTCTCGGCCATGAGCGGTCATCCTGAGCAGGCTATTGACGACTTCCAGAAGACGCTGGCCACCAGCAAGGAGCAGCGGCTTCTCGCCTGGTCGCACATCTATCTCGGGCGCATGCTCGACCTCGACTGCAAGCGCGATCAGGCTCTGTCTGAATACAAGCTGGCGCTTACCGTGCGCGACGGGCAGGAAGACACCCGCCTGGCTGCGGAGCGCGGCGTCAAGAACGCCTATTCGGTCAACGGCCACACCTGCGACGAAGACGCGGATGAAGACACCCCCGGCTCAGTTCCACCCGGCAAGGCTGTGCCGGGAGCCAATGGGCAGAATGGAACTCAGAAACCGCAATAGTTTTTCCCCGGGCTAAAGTCTGGCCCTCCTGCTGTCGTTGAATCATTGGGAAGCTTTATTTTTCCTGGACCCCGGGAATTCCGGTTGCGTTGGTGTATTCCGGCATCGGGCAAGAGTCGGTAAACAGGCGAGGCAAACGTGGAAACACCCATTGGAGAACTGGAAGCGGCACTGGGACACAAATTCAGAGTCCCCGATTTGCTTGGGCGGGCGTTGACTCATCGATCGCTCGCCAAGGAACAGGCCGCAAAGGATCCCGAGCTGAACAACGGCATGGCCGGCGACAACGAGCGCCTGGAGTTTCTGGGGGACGCCGTACTTGGCCTGGTGGTTGCCGAGGCCCTATTCGGAGTTCATCCTGACTGGCACGAGGGCGAGCTGACGCGCGTGCGCGCCCAGTTGGTGAGCCGCCAGCACATGGCGCAGGTCGCTGAAGCCATCGGCCTGGGCAAATATTTGCGGCTAAGCCGCGGCGAAGATAAAAGCGGCCTGCGGCGCAAGTCCACCGTCCTGTCAAATACCATGGAGGCCGTGATCGGCGCCTTGTTTCTCGACGGCGGGCTTGAGCCGGTGCGAGCTTTTGCTCGCCGACAGATTCTTGCGCGAGGCCGCCGACCAGCTTGCCGCCGAGCTCCGATCCGGTGCCGCCCTGGGCAATTACAAATCGGCCCTCCAGGAGTTGCTCCAGGCAGAGCACGCCGGCTCCCCGGTTTACCGCGTCAAAAGCGAAAGCGGCCCCGGGCATCGAAAGCGGTTCCTGGTTGAGCTGAGGCTTAAGATGGAAGCAGACGAACCGGGAAAACCACTGGCTCGCGGCATGGGCACCACCAAAAAACACGCTGAGCAGGATGCGGCCCGGCGCGCACTCGAAAGGCTCAGCAAAGCAGCCGCCCCAAAAGGCGCCACGGCAGAAGCAGAATCCGAAGAGGAATAGGAGGAAGAAGGAGCGCCATGACCGATTCTCCGCGCGGTTTGCCGGCCGATTCCCCCAGCCTGTCTCCGGCGGACTCCGTCAACGCACCGGCGCCTCCCGCCATCGATCCTGTCAGCACCACTGCGCAGGCGCACGGCGATCACTGGTTGCGCTTCCACCATCTGCGCGTTCATCTGCCCACGCTGCCTGAGGCCGGTGCCTCGCTGCTCCGCACTGTCGTGGTCGCGCTGTTTCTGCTCACCTTCGTCCTGCAACCGCTCCTCATTCCCTCTGAAAGCATGGAGCGAACCCTGCTCGTGGGTGATTTTCTCCTCTTCAATAAGCAGGTCTATGGGCCCGCAGGCCGGCTGAGTCGCTGGTTGCTCCCCTACCGCCCCGTTGAGCGCGGCGACATCATCGTTTTCCATCATCCCCAGCCGCCCTTGTTGGTCAAGCGCGTCATCGGCCTACCCGGCGACCGCCTGCGCATCGTGGACGGACGTGTCTACGTCAACGGCGCGCCGCTCGATGAGCCCTATGCCGCCTTCGAGCCGGCTCCGCCCAATCCCTTCCGCGACAACTTTCCTGCGCAAATCTATACTGACCCGCAGGTCGATCCCGACTGGTGGCTCCAGATGCAGAGCCTTACCCGCAGGTGGAGAGCTCGCGGTCCCGCCGGGTGAGTACTTTGTCCTCGGCGACAATCGCAATCACAGCAAGGACTCGCGGTTCTGGGGCTTCGTTCCCCGCCAGGCCATTGTTGCCCGCCCGCTCGTCATCTACTTCTCGCTCACCCGCCCCTCCACCACTGATGTGCAGCAGGCCCAGCTGCAGGCCTCGGATGATAGACTCGGACACGACAGGCAGCTTTCTGAAAGACTCACGGGCTTTGCCCGATGGAAGCGCATTTTTCACGTCGTGCATTAGAAACAGTCTCACGGTGGCAGTAGGTCAGTGGTCGGTTAGACCACTGCCCACTGCTTCTGATCACTGACGACAGATTAAAGAGCCACAGGATGACAAAAAAGAAGACGCCGGCCACCAATGCGCCAACGGAATCTCAACCTGAAGCCAGTCCAGCAGAAGCCAGGGTAGAGGAGACGCCATTTGAAGCGCTGGCCAGCATCTGTTCCGTGCTGGTCATCGGCCTGTTCATCCTCACCTTTCTCGCCCAGAACTTCGTCATCCCTTCCGGCTCCATGGAGAACACGCTGCTTGTCGGCGATCACCTCGTCGTCGACCGCATCACGCTCGCTCCCGCCGCCGCATGGATGCCGCTGGTTCATTACCGCGAGCCCCGGCACAATGACATTATTGTCTTCATCAAGCCAGTGCCGGACGATGTGGACGGCAAGCCCCAATATCTATTCCTGGTCAAGCGCCTCATCGGTCTGCCCGGCGACCACATCCATTTGCAGGACGGCGTCGTCTACATCAACGGCGTGGCGCAAGCTCAGCCAAAAGACGGCGTGGAAGGCCCCGCGATGGCAGGCGAAAAAGTCTTTCTCGACGAGTTTCCCACCATCCCGCCGGCTCAGGACCCAAGCGGAGGCGTCACTGAAGAGTGGGCCGTCGATTCCGCCAGCCACATTGCCAACGGCGACCTCATCGTTCCCCCCGGCAAGTACTTCATGATGGGCGACAACCGGCACAACAGCCTTGATTCCCGCTATTGGGGATTTGTGCCCCGCGAAAACATCGTGGGACGCCCCCTGTTTAATTACTGGTCCTTCAAAACCTCTGAAGATCAATATGAACAGACCGGGTTAGGCTCAAACATCGCCTGGCTGGCCCATGTGGCGCTGCACTTCTTCTCTGACACGCGCTGGACCCGCACTTTCCATCGAGTGCTCTAGAAAGCAGTGGTCAGTGATCAGTGGTCAGTGTTCAGCAAAGCTCCCAAGCGCCGTCTTCTGTCCTCAGCGCACTGTAAACTGTTCACTGACCAGTGTTCGCAGGTCACTGACCACTGATCACTGACCACTCACTATGACGGAAGACGAGCAAGTGCCGCAAAACAAGCGCAAACGGCTTTGGTGGGCGTTGCTGGCCCTCGTGGTCGTCCTCGCCGTGGCGCTGGTTCCGCCCCTGGTCTCTGTCAGCCGCTACAAGACGCGCATCACCAGCCTCATGTCTGCCTCTTTGGGACGGCCCGTGCGCCTTTCCCAGGTGCGCCTGCGCCTGCTGCCCAGGCCTGGTTTTGTTCTCTACGACCTCACCGTCGACGAAGACCCCGAGTTCGGCGGCGAGCCATTTCTTCATGCCAGCACGGTCACCGCTTCTATCCGGCTGCTTCCCCTCTGGCGTGGACGTCTTCAGATCAGCGAGATCAGCGTGGATGAGGCCAGCGTCAACCTGGTGCGTTCCGCGGCCGGTCGCTGGAATCTCGAGCCCTTGTTCAAAACGGCAGCCACCAAGGCCGGCTCGACACCTGCCGCCCAGGCCGCGCCTCCGCTGCCTTACCTGTCCGCAACCAACTCGCGCATCAACTTCAAGAACGGTGTTGAAAAACTCCCATTCTCGCTGGTCGCCACTGACGTCTCCTTCTGGCAGGAGAGCCCGGGTGAGTGGCGCATCCGCCTTCGCGGCCAGCCCGCGCGCACCGATGTGAGCCTCGATCTTGCCGACACCGGCGTTGTCGAGCTCAATGCCAGCGCGCACAGCGCTGCGGAGTTGAGCCAGATGCCCATCCAGCTCGATCTGGAATGGCGCGACGCGCAACTCGGCCAGCTCACCCGCCTGGCCACCGGCTCTGACGCTGGATGGCGCGGCGATCTTCGCGGCAATGTGCACGTCGACGGAACGCCCGATGCCGCCAATGTGAAAACCCGTTTGCGCGCAGCCGGCGTTCATCGCGCGGAGTTCGCGCCCGCAGCGCCATTGGACTTTGACGCCAACTGCGGATTCGTCTACCACTACGCCACACGCGCCCTGGAAAAGCTGGTCTGCGACTCGCCGCTCGGCGACGGCCGCGTTCAAATCGCAGGCGACCTGCCCGGCAAGGCCGCAGCGCCTCAGCCACTCGCCGGGCCGCAGCCACCCGCCGCACCATGGGTGTCTGTAGAACTCGACCGCGTGCCGCTAGCCGCAGCCCTTGATGCATTGCGCACCGTGCGCAGCGGCGTCGGCAACGACCTTGAGGCAGCCGGCACGGCCAGCGGCAAAATTTCCTATGCCGCAGTTCCAGCCGCAGGCAGCGAAGCAACAAAGGCCGCCAAGCCCCATCCATCAAAGCCAGGCCGGGGAGCGGTGCAACCTGCAGGCCCGTTCAGCGGCAGCTTTACCGTCAACGGTCTTCAGTTGCGCGGCGACGGCCTCACCAGTCCCATCGTGGTGCCGAAGATGGTGCTCGCTCCCTCAGCATTGGTTCCAGGCCAGCCCCAGGCGCTCGTCTCTTCCGTTGCCGTGCCCTTGGGAGGCGCCGCCCCTCTCGCGCTGAATGTCCGCCTGAGTCGGGCCGGCTATCAGGTCACCGCTCGCGGCCCGGCAAGCATCGCGCGCAGCAGGGAAGTGGCCCATGCCGCCGGACTCAAACAGGCCGCTGCCCTTGACGCTCTGGCAGGCGACCCGCTCACCGTCGATCTGCTCGCGCAGGGCCCATGGCTCCCGGTTGAGGATGTTTCGTCCGACAATACGCCTCCAGCCGAAACCGCCGCCCCTGCCCCTCATTCCGCCAAAACCAACCCCACCAACGCAAGCTCGGTACCCGTTCCCACCGTCCTTCCACCGACAGACAGCCTCTCCGGCACAGTGACGCTGCACAATGCCAACTGGAAAGCCGACTATCTAGCCAGCCACGTTGAGATCGCCGCGGCCACGCTGCACCTCAACGGCGCCGTCAGCCAATGGGATCCGATCGACTTCACCTACGGCCCGTTGAAGGGCACGGCCACCTTGAGCGAACCTGCAGCCTGCGAATGCTCCTGCGACCTGCCCGGTCAAGTTTCAAGTTGCGTTTGGCGACCTCGATGCCGCCACCGTGCAGACCGCGATTCTGGGCGCACGCCAAAAGGACACCCTGCTCTCTGACCTCATCAACCGCCTGCGTCCTTCCTCGTCTCCGGTGTGGCCAAGTCTTGAAGGAACGGTCACGGCTGACTCGCTCGATCTTGGTCCCGTTACGCTGAAGGACGTGAAGGCAGGCGTAACCATGCATCCGGCCACAACTGAGATCACCAGCCTCGATGCCGCACTCCTCGGTGGCACTCTGCATGCCTCCGGCCAATTCGAATCCGGAGACAAACCCTACTACGAACTCACCGGAGACTTGGCAAAGCTCAACCCGTCTGCCGTAGGCGAGCTTCTGGGAGAGACCTGGCGCGGCGGCGCATTTGCAGCCAATGGAAAAATCGAGCTCTCCGGCTTCACCTCCGGCGACCTGGCAAGCTCCGCCAAAGGAACACTGCATTTTGATTGGCGTCATGGCGCCATCGCCGGCGATGCCGCCGCTCCCGCCGATCTTGCACACTTCGATCGATGGACTGCGGACGCCGTCATCGCCAACGGCAAAATCGCACTCGACAAAAATGAAGTCGCAGAGGGCAGCCGCAAGCGCTCCATCAATGCCTCCGTCACCCTCGCCGAGCCGCCCAAGGTCACCTTCTCCGCACCCAAACCCGCACAGGCCAAAAAACCATAGCCCGATACAATATCGCTATGGCCGTTTCCCCCGTTCAAATCAAATGCAAAGGTGTGCTCTTTGACATGGACGGGATTCTTGTCTCATCCATTGGCTCAGTCGAGCGCAGCTGGACCCGTTGGGCTCGCCTGCGCGGTGTCGATCCTGAGTTCACCTGCAAAATTGCTCACGGCCAGCGCGCCATCGACACCATCACGCAGCTCCGTCCCGACCTCGACATCGAAGCCGAGCTGAAGATTCATTGAAAATCTCGGAAGTCGAAGACAACGACGACCTCACCGTGCTTCCCGGAGTACTCGCCCTGCTGGCCGCGCTTCCTCCCCGCAGCGGAAAACGTCGCTGGACAGTCGTCACGAGCGCCACCGAGCGCCTTGCCCGTGCGCGCATGGCGGCCGGCGGCGTTCCCGCGCCAGAGCAGATTGTCACGGCGGATTTTGTTACGCGCGGCAAGCCGCACCCTGAGCCGTTTCTTGCCGGCGCGGCGCTGCTCGGCGTTCATCCTTCGGAATGTGTCGTCTTTGAGGATTCGGCTTCAGGAGCCCGCGCAGGCCGTGAGGCAGGCTGCATCGTCGTCGCCACCACGTTTTCTCATCCCGCCGAACAACTCGACGCCGCCCACTACCTGGTCAACGACCTTGCTGGAATTCAAGTCCAGCTCCTTCCGGGAGATGAAGGCTTCACGCTCGAATTCCTTCCCATCGCCCGCCCCTCGGAATAGCCGCCCCCTCTGCGAGCCCGATCCTTCGCCGCATTTCTACTCTTGCTGCAAGCGCAGTCTTGTTGCATAAAGGTGTAGGAGCGTTTCCATGGCCGAAAAACAAAATCTGACTTCGATCGGTCCGCCGGTGCCCGAGCTGCCGGTTGTCGATGTTGAGCGCGCGCAGGCGCATTACCGCGATGCGCTCGGTTTTGAAATTGGTTGGCTCTACCCTGACAAGGGAATCGGAGCCGTGTTGCGCCCGAACATGACCATCTTCTTGCGCAGGCGCCAGCCGCCCTTCGAGCCCGCCATTCACTGGATGTTCGCTCCGGACATCGATGCGTCGTATGAAGAACTGAAGTCCCTCGGCGCCAACATCGTCGACCCTCTCGAAACAAAACCCTGGGGTCTGCGCCAGTTCACCGTGAAGGATATCGACGGAAACCTCTACTATATCCACCACGGCTAGGCCTCATCGGTCGTTTCCCCAGCGCGCTAAATCAGGAGGCCAGGCAATGACCCACCAAACTGAACAGAAAGCAATCCACCCGGTTCTGAATTCAACTGAGGCGCAATTGTTCGTCGCTGACATCAATGCATCGTGCGACTTCTATGCCGGCAAGCTGGGCTTCACAGTTGCTTCCATCTACGGAGATCCGCCGTTCTACGGGCAAGTGGTCCGCGATCAAGCAAAACTCAACTTGAGAGCCGTCGACGAACCAGTATTTGTCGCAGGTATTCGCGAGCGCGAGCAGCTGCTCTCTGCAACGCTCACAGTCGCCCACAAAGGCGAGGCGGAAAGCCTCTTCTTGAGTTACCAGGCGGCGGGCGTGTGTTTCAGTCAGTCGTTGCAGAACGAACCCTGGGGCGCCACCACATTCATCGTCAGCGATCCCGACGGAAATCTCATTCTCTTTGCAGGCCCGGCAACGTAAGCGACGCCGCTGGCTGGTCCCTATTCCCTATCCCTATTCCCTATTCCCTATTCCCTGTCTTTTTCACTCATGCGCCAGGATCTTTCTCCCATGCGCGTCCTGCGGCTCGCGCGTGTTCATCTTGAACATGTCGCTGAACGTGCGCAACTGCGTGCGGCTGATGCCCAACTCCTGTTCGAACACGAACCACTGCACGCCTTCAGTGCAAGGCGGCGTGGTCAGCGAGCCTGTGTAGGTCCAGTAGCTTCGGTCGGCCGGCAAAAGCCCGCCGGGATTCACCATATCCGTGATCGTCTCGGACTTGTGTGCAACCTTGGGCAGGTGCTCCCACAGCATGGCCAGAATCGCATTCCCCATCGAGCGATCCTCAACCAGCCGCACCGCCACAATCGCCATCTTCCCGTCCGCGCTCCTGTGCAGCAGGTGGATGCTCATGTCAGAGAATCTGCCTTTGACGGGCTCTTCTGCCGGATGGCGGAAATCGAAACTCACCAGGTCATAGCGGACGCCATCCACCATGATGTAGCTGCCGCGATCCACGTGAGCCACAATCGTCTGCCCGGTGTTCTCAAGCGTCACCGGTCCGCTCAAGTAGTGGAATTCGATCGGCTTCAGTGTCTTGTCCAGCTTCGCTCCACGAATGTCGATCGGCGACTGTTCGTGCCCCTTCGCGCAGGCTGCATAGGACGGGTCCAGCTTGCCCCAGCTCTGCGGACCGGTCTTGCCTGTATAGCTCCAGTTGGCCGCTGCCTGTGCGGCTGCCACAGCGGCGAAAGACAGAATGAGTGCGGCAAGGGCCATCGAACGCCCGGAAAAACGCATGGTCAACTCCTCGATATAGGACGTGCAGGTGCCACGGAGAATTCTAAGGCATGGACGCATGCGCGCCAAAAAGGAAAGAGATCGAAATCCGCCAGCGCGTCCAATCGCCCGATCGCCGATAACCACTCGATGCACCTTGCTATTCAAAAATTCAATTCTCTTCCAATCCACTCGCTCGGCCGGAGCGTACTCATCACGTACGCAGATTTTCGAACCATCAAGATTTCCCCAACCGAGCCAAAGGAGCCGAAGCATGCCAACGAAGAGTGTCTTGCATGAGATTTCCATCGCGGGTGGCGTCGATCGCCGCTCGTTCCTAACCGGTGCGTCCATGTTTGGCCTGGGCGCGGCAACCTCAGCCATTGTGAGTGGATGCGGAGGAAGCGCCGCAATGATGACGGGTGTATCCGCAGCCGCCACCACCGACACGGCAGCCAATATTCTTACGGCAGCGCTGATCGCGGAGAGCCTTGCCATCACCACCTACTACACGGCGCTCTCCAGCACAGGCGTCATCACCGATTCCAATCTTGCCGGCTCCGGCGGAACAGCGATCAATGTAAGCGCCAGCGGCAGCCAGGTGAACGTTGCTTACCTGCAGGGCGCGCTGCTTGAGGAGGTGGCGCATGCGCAACTGCTGCGCAGCCTGCTCGGCTTGCCCACCAGCGGCAGCGGAGACGCCGCGGCAGGCGTCCCGCAAACATTCTACTTCCCAACGGGAACCTTCGCCTCGCTGGCAGGCTTCGTCCCCGTTCTGCTCGCGCTTGAGACCGCTTTTGTTGGCGCCTACATGACCGCCGTGGAGGAGTTCGCCTCAATGGCCGCGGCCTACAACGGCTTCAGCGCCACCCAGGCCAACCCGGCTATGAGCGGATCGAACCTGACGCAGGCCAACCTGATCTTGTACGCGAAGGTAGCCGCCTCCATCATGGGCGTCGAGTCGGAACATCGCGCTCTTGTCCGCGCCATTCCCTCGGTCACCCTCCAGACGCCGAACTTTGCCGGCCTCAATTTGATTCCAGCCAACAATGTGAACTATGAAAGCTCCGCAGGCCTCACCGGACTGATCACCAGCGTGAGCGGCAGCAGCAGCACAACGGCAGCGGGCGCACTGGGTCCCTTCATCTCTTCAGGGACGAATCCAGTAGCCGTTCCGACAGTGGCAACCATGAGCAGCTTCTCGACCGTGGTGACCGCGTCGGTGCAGGCGAATGTGACCGGCTCTATCCCCGCGGCGGAATAAGCCGAAGGGGCGCGGCACTCTTGTGCGCCAGGCACAAACGAAAAGACCTGTCGGCAAAGGACAGGTCTTTTCGCTGATACGAAGTGTGGAACTTTTACTTGGCTGCCGCGGCCTTCAAGCCAGCCTGCTCCGCCAGGGCAGCGGCCTTGTCGGTCGCTTCCCAGGTAAACTCGGGCTCGTTGCGGCCAAAGTGCCCATAGGCTGCCGTCTTCTGGTAAATCGGCCGGCGCAGGTTCAGGCTCTCGATAATGCCCTTGGGCGTGAGCGAGAAGTTTTTACGAACCAGTTCGGTCAGCTTCCCCTCGCCCACCTTGCCGGTGCCGAAGGTCTCAATGCGCACGCTCACCGGCTCAGCCACGCCGATTGCGTACGCCAACTGCACTTCAGCGCGATCGGCCAGGCCTGCGGCCACAATGTTCTTGGCAATGTAGCGCGCCATGTACGCCGCGCTGCGGTCTACCTTCGTCGGGTCCTTGCCCGAGAAGGCGCCGCCGCCGTGACGTCCCGCGCCACCGTAGCTGTCCACGATGATCTTGCGGCCCGTCAGGCCCGTGTCGCCCATCGGTCCGCCAATCACAAAGCGGCCCGTCGGGTTGATGTGGTACTTGGTGTGCTCGTCCAGCAGATTCGCCGGCAGCACCGCCTGGATCACATGCTTCAGAATGTCGGCATGCAACTCCTCGTTGGTCACGCTTTCTGAATGCTGGCTTGAAATCACCACTGCATCGATGCGCGACGGCTTGCCATTTTCGTCGTACTCCACCGTCACCTGGCTCTTGCCGTCGGGACGAAGGTATGGCAGCTTGCCGCTCTTGCGCACGGCCGTCAACTGCTTGCACAGCTTGTGTGCCAGAGAAATCGGCATCGGCATCAGGTCCGGCGTCTCGTTTGAGGCGTAACCGAACATCATGCCCTGGTCGCCGGCGCCGCCCGTGTCAACGCCCTGGGCAATGTCGCCAGACTGCTTGTTGATCGACGAAATCACGGCGCAGGTGTTCGAGTCGAAGCCGTAAAGCGCATTGTCATAGCCGATTGAGGCAACCACGCCACGCACCAGGCTCTGGAAATCCACGTACGCTTTGGTCGTGATCTCCCCAGCGATGACCACCAGGCCCGTCGCCGTCAGCGTTTCCGCGGCTACGCGGCTATAAGGGTCCTGTTCAAGACACGCGTCCAATATGGCGTCAGAAACCTGGTCGGCTATCTTGTCCGGATGTCCTTCCGTTACTGACTCAGAGGTAAACAAAAAACGATCGCTCAACTTCAGACTCCTGCCCACTGAAGGGTTTCAATTTGGCGGCATGGCGCGATACCTGGCCATAGCCAAAAAACCGTATCTGGACGACTTTGGGCGAACTGCCCAGGCTCAGGGTACTCAGACCGGTCGTGGCCATCATCGCTTGCGCGCCTGCACCTGTCTGGCCGGAGCCTGACCGTGCATCTATCTATGGTAATCGCGCCGGGTGGGCTGCGGCAAAGACTCAAATGTGAACGGGGAGCATTGCCGACTCAAGGGAGTCAGCAGACGATTGAACCGCAATTTGTCAGGAAATTATGAGTCGGAAGGGCTACGCGCGGAGCGCCGGGAGCCTCTAGTGCCCCAGCCACACCAGCACGCGCGTCAGGAACGAATGGACCGCGGTGGTTGCCGAGTGCAAAGCGCCGTGCTCTTCACCAAAGGGCAGCAGGTTCGACCACCAACCCGCCCGCATGCCGTAATAACGAAACGTCATGTAAGCCGCCGCGGCCACCACCAGCATCAACAGGATCGCGCCCACCCACCGCAAGCGCATCTCCACAGCTTCGCGGCGCAGGATGCGCGCCTTGCCCACATTCGATGCAAACGCAGTCCAGCTGCGATCGTCGTCCATCGCATCGCCCGCTGCATCGCATGCCATCAAGAAACGCTGCGTCCAGTCTTGCTGGTCAAGCCCAAGCGCGCTCGCGTATCCGCGCACAATTCCTTTGCTCAAAATGCCGCCCGGCAAAAGACGAAAGCGCTCCTGTTCCAGCGCGAGCAAGTGGCGTTGGCTGATTTTTGTAACTGCGGTTATGTCTTCCAGCGCCATGCCGCGGGATAGCCGCTCCATGCGCAGGTCTTCACCAAAGTTTCCCATTGGCAACCAAACCGGGAATCTAATCAACAACCAAGACCGGGAATCTCATCAATTGGGACTGCTTTTCCACAATAAACCCGACATTCGTTTTTCGTCAAAGCAAATTGTTAGTTTTGCCTTTATTTTCATTGGGATGACGCTCTTTGGTAACGTTACGGGAGAATCGATCAAATCCTCCACTGCTCCAGCCTAAGTAACTCTATACCCGCCCCAATTGCCAGGCTGTGACCAATCTCACTCCGGCTGATACCCTCAATACGAGGGCCACTTCACCAGTTTCGTCCCTCGGAACCAGGCTCGCCCATGAACAAGCTCGTCATTGCCAATCTCGTTCGTCGTCCGGTGCGCTCCATCATCAGCGTGCTCGCGGTCTCCATTGAAGTTGTCATGATCCTCTCCATTGTCGCCATCTTCATGGGCATGCTCAACGACCAGAAAGAGCGCACCAACGGCATTGGCGCCGACCTCGTCGTCAGCCCCTCGAATGCCAGTTTCATGAACGGCTTGAGCGGTGCTCCCATGCCCATAAAGCTTGCTCCGTTTTTGGCTACTCTGCCGCACGTTACCGTGGCCTCGCCCGCCATCACCAACTTCGCCATGGGAGACGCGATCGAAATCATGTGGGGCATCGACTACAAGACGTTCAACGCCCTCAAACCGTTCGTCTTTCTTGCGGGCGGGCCCTTTCAGGGGCCGTACGACGTGATCGTCGACGACGTCTGGGCCAAAACCGGCAAAGGCCATCACGTGGGCGACATGATTCCCATTCAAAATCTCCATCACGACTTCCGCATATGCGGTATCGTCGAGAGCGGCAAGGGCGGCCGCAGGCTCCTGCCCATTGACACCCTCGGCTCGCTCCTCGGTACCGACGGCAAGGCTACCGTCATCTATCTCAAAAGCGACAACCCCGCCAACATGGACCTCATTCGCAAGGAAATCCTTTCCACGCCGGGCATGCAGGGTTACCGTGTTCAGCCCATGTCAGACATCATCTCCATGTACACGCCGCAACACTACCCCGGCTTCGACATGGCGCTCGACGTGGTCATCGTCATCGCCGTAATCGTAGGATTCCTGGTCATCTTCCAGTCCATGTACACGGCGGTACTCGAGCGCACTCGCGAAATTGGCATCCTCAAGTCCATGGGAGCTTCAAAACTGGCGGTCGTCGGTGTCGTCCTGCGCGAGTGCGGACTGCTCGCAATTGCCGGCGTCATCGTCGGAATCGCGGCCACGTTTGTCGTTCGGGCCGCCCTTCACCTCCACTCTCCGGGTTTCGCCTTTGAACTCACCGGCGGCTGGATCGTCAGGGGAGCGCTCATCGCCTTTGCCGGCTCCTTGTGCGGCGCACTCTATCCCGCCTGGATGGCCGCTCGCAAAGACCCCATCGACGCCCTCGCTTACGAGTAAGCGGCCCCGCAGAAGTTCCTCCGGTCTGATCGCGTGCCGCAACCCGCCCGTCGTCAATCACCGTCACACGGTATTGCTCCGCAATTTCCACATTCGCGGATCCTGTCTAGAACTGAATCATTGACCAGACCTGAACTGCTTTGTAACATTCTATTAACATTTGTCTGTTTCAATCTCTTTATCTGGGCGTAATGCATTGAATTAAAAGAAAAAGTGACCAGCCCCACGCAGAGTGGATATTGAACTTTGGTAACCAGTTCCAATGACCTTTTTTGCCCGTTTCAGGGCTGATTAAGCCGTCAAACCTGCGGCTTTTGCGTGTTAACATCAAGCAACTTCAAGATCGCACACCCCCGTATCCCTTCTTAGGAGAGCCAAAGACATGAGAATTCTTCGGAACCACTGTCCCCAAAAGTGTCTAGCCGTGCTGGCCCTGGCGGCATTCTTCCTTTCATTCAATGTGAGCCGTATGTTAGCGCAAACGACAGGCGCAGGCAGCATCAATGGAACCGTCGAAGACGGCGCCCAGGCGGCAATTGCCGGAGCCTCTGTTTCGGTCATCAACACCGATACCGGAGTCAATCATACGTATGTGACCAATGCCAACGGCCTGTACTCCGCGCCATTTCTGCTTCCCGGCCACTACAAGATCGATGCCTCCGCCGCCAACTTCGGCAAGGTCGAAAAGACCGGGGTGACTCTCCTCGTAGGACAGACCCTCACCGTCGATATCACCCTCAAGGTCAGCTCCACCACCACGACCGTCGAGGTGCAGGCCGATACCCAGATCCTCGATACCCAGAAGACCGAAGTATCCCAGACCATGGACCAGGAGATGGTCCAAAACCTTCCCGTCAACGCCCGCAACTGGTCAAGCTTTGTGCTCCTCACGCCGAACGTGACCCAGGACGGCAGCTCGGGCATGATCAGCTTCCACGGCATCAGCGGCCTCTACAACCAGAACTACGTTGACGGCGCCAACAACAACCAGATGCTGTTCTCTGAGGCGCGCGGCCGCGCTTCGGGCGCTCCTTACGTCTACTCGGCCGACTCCATCAAGGAGTTCCAGGCGGAAACATCGAACTACTCGGTCGAATTTGGCCAGGCAGCAGGCGGCCAGGTAAACGCCATCACCAAGAACGGCACCAACACCATGCATGGCGACCTGTTCTACTACCTCCGCTATCCCTCGCTGAACGCGCTCGACCCTTATCCAAAGTGGAATGCACTGCACGGTTCCGCTTCAAGCAACCCCCTTCTGGCTTCAGCGCTCCTCACCCAGCCCATCCACCAGCAGAACCAGTTTGGCGGTTCAGTCGGCGGACCGTTCCTCAAAAACAAGCTGTTCTACTTCTTGACATATGACGGCTTCCGCCGTGTGGGCCGCGCTCTCTACTACAACACCAACAGCATCTCGCTCACGTCGAACAGCACCAACTCCGGGACCTTCATTACGCCCTACCAGTGCCCGACGACCATCACCTCAACCATGTGCACTGCCGGCATTCAGTTCCTCATCAATGTGGGCGAAGCGACCCCTTCGCGCTATGCCAAGCAGGACCTGTTCTTCCCCCGTCTCGACTATCACATCAACGACAAGAACGACGCGTTTATTGACTTCAACTGGGCCGACTTCGGCTCAACCAACGGCTACACCTCATCGCCGACCATCTCCAATGGTTCGCCGACGGCCAACGGCCCCGCTTATTACCATGAGCGCTTCCTCGTTGGCGGTCTCACCACCACCTTCAATAGCCGCATGGTCAACCAGGTTCACGGTCAATGGGGCCGCGACCTGGAGACGGATGGCGCAAATGATGCCGCACCCTCGATTAACGCAGGTGCCTTGACCTACGGCTTGCCCAATGCCTTGCCGCGTGCCGCCGAGCCCGACGAGCATCGCATCCAGGCCTCAGACGCGTTCAGCTGGGCAATCGGTCGCCACACCGTCAAGTTTGGCGGCGACGCGAACATTGTCCACGAAGTCATGATCAATCTCTACCAGGGTGGTGGCCTTTATAGCTATTCGGGAGACACCTTCACGGGACCCATTGCTGGCTCGTCAGGCAATCCTGTTACAGAAATCGGCAACTCGGCCGCCTTCACAAACTGGATTACAGACGTCTTCTCAGGACAGTCCGGCGACACCGATCCGTTAGCCGGTTATCGCTACGCCAGTTTGGTTCAGACAGTCGATACGGTGAACACCAAGGCGGGTACGCAGGGCTCGGACGACTTCTGGATGAAGATGTACGACTTGTTTGCTCAGGACACCTGGTCAGTCAATCGCAAGCTCACGGTGACTGCTGGCCTGCGCTGGGATCTGCAGTTGACCCCACCTCCGGGCAAGGTCAACAACAACTACTCGCCAATCTCTACCCTATACACGCAGACCATCAAGAACGTTGCCGACCGCGTCGTTCCGCGCATCGGCTTCAGCTATCAGCTCGACCCGACGACGGTGATCCGCGGCGGCTACGGCCTCTTTACCGCTCTGAATCAGGGCTCGACCTACTACGCCATGCGCGTTGAGAATGGCGTCGTCCAGGTCAACTACAACTACGCGGGTTGCGGCTCTATCGCTGGAGCTTGCAGTTCATCGTTTAATACCGCTGGCACCGTGCAGTATCCGAACGTGCCCTTCCTGCCTACCGGACCGGCACTCTCGACTTCACAGGTTCCGGCCGGCGGTACGCTTCCCGCGGTCAAGGGCCCTGCGCTTCCCGGCGCAACCAGCTTCCACGGTCTGGACCCGAACTTCGTTCCGCCGTACTCGCACGAAATGGACCTGTCGGTGGAGCAATTGCTCCCCGGTGGACTTTCACTCCAGGTTGGCTACGTGGGCACCCGCGGCATGCGGTTGCCGGTGTTTCTCGATGCGCAGTTGATCGGCCAGACACCGCACGGCATCAAGTCCTACAACGTCCTGGATGCCAGCGGCAACTTCGTCCGGCAGATAACCGTTCCCGTCTATCTGCCCTCCGATCGTCGCTATCAGAATGGCGCAACCCAAAATGCCAGCACGCAGTTGTCATCCCTGAACACCGGCTTCAGCGTGGCCAATACCTGGTACAACGGCCTGGGTGTGAGCTTGCACAAGCAATTCTCACAGGGGTTGGAGTTTGTGGCCAATTACACCTGGGCACATGCGACGGACGACAGCCAGGTGGCGGGCACATTCGGTACTTTCTACGGCGGCGACACACCGCTCGATCCCAACAACGTCCGGCTCGAAAACGGACCGTCGGACCTCGACATTCGCAATCGGTTTACTCTGACCTTTGTCTATCAGCCGACGTTCAACATTGCTAATCAATTCACTCGCGCCTTGGCGAATGGCTGGGTCTTCTCTGGAAGCGAAATTGCCTCCAACGGCGAGCCTGTTTCGCTTAGCATCGCCACCGGAACAATCTTTGCCGGTGCGACCAATGGCTCGAGCTACGGAGACGAAGGCGGAATCTTCGGCGGCGCAATGAGTTCAGGCGGTGGCAATGCAACCAATGGCCGTCCTCCTCAAGTGGGTCGCAATAGCATTCCCATGCCGGGCTTTAACGATGCCGACCTCCGCCTTGGACGCAAATTCACCATTCACGAAGGGATGTCGCTCGACGTCAACCTGGATGCATTTAACTTCCTGAATCAGACGATCATTCAGGGGGTGAACTCGGGCTACACCAACTTCACAGGTGGCACAAGCAAGGTTTCGCTCCCAGGGGGCGCCACCACAGCCGCTACCTGTGCGGCGATCGACCCAGCGCCGTCGGGTTCCGCGATTCAGGGCTGCTTCAGCCCCTCAACAAACCTGGGTGCCAGTGCCTTCAACCAGAAATCCACCACCAGCAGCAACCTTACTGGCCCCCGGCAACTGCAGTTCTCGGCGAAGTTCACCTTCTAAACCCTTGGTTCTCTCGACAAGAAGCGCGGCAGCCTCGGCTGCCGCGCTTTTCTTTGTCAGTGTGTAGCGCCGACCTTCCGGTCGGCTGGCGTGTGGGCCTCCAGGCCCACGCTTGGCCGCCCCCAATGCGCGATACTGTTACTGCAACCCGCTTCAACCCAGGCGGCAGGACACACAATGACTTCTGAAACCAGCACCCTCGTCAGCATCGACACCATCCGCGCCGCGGCTGCTCGCATCGCCACCGTCGCCGTCCACACGCCCCTGGTGCGCGCCCCTTTTCCCGGCCTCTCCGGCTACGGCACATCCAAGGACATCCGCCTCAAAGCCGAAAGCCTTCAGCCCATGGGGGCTTTCAAAATGCGCGGCGCGGCCAACAAGATTTTTCAGCTCACGCCCAGCGAAATCGCCCGCGGCGTCATCACCTACTCCAGTGGCAATCACGCCCAGGCCGTGGCCTATGCGGCGCGTGAGGTCGGCGCCCGGGCCGTCATCGTCATGCCCTCCAATGCGCCCGCCATCAAGCGCGCGGCCACCATCTCTTTCGGCGCACAGGTGGTGGACGTCGGCAACGCTTCAAGCGAGCGCCTCGCCATGTCTGAAAAACTCGTCCGCGAGCACGGCTACGTCGTCATCCCTCCCTACGACGACGACCAGATCATCGCCGGCCAGGCCACCTGCGGCCTCGAAATCATCGAGGAATGGCCCGACGTTGATCTGGTCCTCACGCCCGTCAGTGGTGGAGGCCTGCTCAGCGGTGTTGCCGCCGCCGTCAAACAATTGAGCCCCCGCACAAAAGTCTTCGGCATTGAGCCAGAACTGGCAGGCGACACCGCAGAAAGCTTCCGCACCGGAAAAATCGTTACCTGGGGCGCCGAGCTCACCAGCCGCACCATCGCCGACGGCCTGCGCACGCAGAGCGTCGGCGAGCGCAACTTCGCGCACATCCAGGCCTTCGTTGACGGCATCATCACCGTCACCGAAGCCGAGATCCGCGCCGCCATGCGCGCCATTGTCGCAGCCACGCGGCTTGTTCCCGAGCCCAGCGGCGCAGTGCCCGTGGCGGCGCTCCTCTTTCACGCATCCGAATTGCCCGACTACCGCAAGGCAGCAGCCGTCGTCTCCGGCGGCAACGTCGACCCCGCCCTCCTGGCCGAAGTGCTTACCGAACGCGCGTAGGAGCGTCGTTTCACCTATGATTCGAGTTGTGATCCATCCTCGCCTCCTCGCCGCCCGCGCCCTCACGCTTTCGCTCGCGCTGCTCTGCGCCGCGTCGCCTTCGCTCGCCCAGAAGAAGCAACCCCAGCTTGAAAAGCCTCTCGCCGGACCGCGCGCCACTGCCCTCCAGGTCACCTGGCTCTACGTTGCCGCCGACAAGGATTCGCAAAAGGTTGACCGCGTGCAAATCGGCCGCGAAATGGTTGTAGCCGAAAAGAGCGGGCCGTGGATTCGCGTCTACGCCAACACCGATATCGAAGAAGTGCAGGAGTCAAAGGACACCCCGCTCATCGGAGACACCAACGACACCCCGCCGCCCATCTCCGGCTGGATGCAGTCCAAGGGCGTCGTTATTGAGAACACTCCCAACGGCGACCAGATCCTCATGGGCGCGGCAGCCAACCAGGAAGCTCTCGCCTCTGATCCGCGCGGGCCCGTCAACGCCGCCCAGAGCGCCCGCCTGCTCTACCGGCGCCTTACCGAGATGTTCCCCAACTCGCCACTCGTGCCTGAAGCTGCATGGCGCTCGGCAGACATCCAGTGGCAGATTGAAAAAGCCGATACCTCCTCCCTGCATTCCTCCCGCGAGAAGGACGCCTATATGCGCGAGCAGATGGATGAAGACCCCCTCAGGAAGATCCTCAAGTATTATCCGCACACCCGCCAGGCCGACCTCGCCGCCTTTGACCTTATTGACAACAAGCTCTGCGGTGACTGGCAGGGTGCCGTGCAATGCCCTCAGAAGGAATCAGAGATCTACGAAAAGTATGCCGACGAGCACCCCGACGGGCCTCGAACCGCTCGCGCCCTCTACGAAGCCGTCTACCGGCAGGCCGTTCTCAAGGATATGTTTAGCGCCAACGATGACGACAAAAAGAGCCAAAATGCGCTGAATCACGCCCACGAGCTCGCCACCCGCCTCAAAGATCACTTTGGCGGCACAGATTATGCTTGGCGGGCCGGAGCGCTAGTGTACAAATTGGATGAAGGCATTCCTGTCTACGGAATCGACCAGGAGTAAGCCGGGCCCCCTATCCCCAGGCCCCTGGCTGACCCGTTATTGTTCGCTGGAGGCTTCTTGAGTCCGTACATTCAGTCCATCATTCTGGGGATCGTTGAAGGCTTGACTGAGTTTCTTCCGGTCAGTTCCACCGCTCACCTGCGCATCACCGAAGCGCTCATGAGGATTCCCCTCGACGACGCTTACTGGAAGATGTACACCATCGTCATCCAGCTCGGCGCCATTGTCGCGCTCATCATACTGTTCCTTTCCCGCATCGTCGACTTCCTCCGCACGTTTCCAGAGGGCGACGACGGCCGCAACAACTTCTTCACGCACCCCATCTCCCTCACCCTCATCGCCTTCATGTTCACGTCTGTTCCCGCCCTCCTTCTGCGCAAGTGGAGCGAGCGCAATCTGGCCAGTCTTACCGCCATGGCGCTTGCCCTCATCATCGGCGGATTCATCATGTGGATCGTCGACTCCCGCACCAGCCGCTATGAAGCCGCCACCACGCACGTTGAAGACATGACCCTCACCCAGGCCATCTGGATCGGCATCTGCCAGTCGCTTTCAGCCATCTTTCCCGGCACCTCCCGTTCCATGTCCACCATCGCCGCCGGGCAAATGGTTGGTCTCAGCCGTCCTGCCGCCCTCGAATTCAGTTTCCTGCTCTCCATCCCCACCATGGTCGCCGCCACGGTCTGGGACCTCTTCAAGGAAATTCATCCCAGCAAGTCAGCCGATGCTGCGGCCGTGGCCGCCGCGCACGTCGTCATGAACGGCGAGCGCTGGATGGTCCTGCTCATCGGCCTCGCCGTCTCCTTCATCGTGGCCCTCGGCGTGGTCGAGTGGTTCCTCTACTGGGTGCGCAAGCACGGTTTCGCCATGTTCGCCCTCTACCGCATCCTCCTCGGCACCGCCCTGCTCATCTGGGGCGCAAAAATCGCCGGCCTCTAGCGCATCCCGTCCTAAGATTCCATATCCCCAGGAAGAGCCTGTCATCCTGAAGGCGCCGCGGCGGACGAGTCGAAAGCCTGCCCGCCGCGGCGGGGATCTGCGGCTGCTTTTCGCCCGCCTGAATAAAAATCGGGTGCCCCAGGTGCCTCGCTTTTGGGCACCTGGGATTGATGCGTCACCGCTGACTCGTTGACTTTCTATCTCCATGTCGCGGAGGCCAGGCGCCCCATCCTTCGTTTTTTTCTGCGATGAGTGGGCTACCGCCTCGCCCCGTCTCCCGTTAGGGAGAACACGAAAATAGCCCAGGGGGAAGTCCGCAGCGGCGGACGGAACCCTGGGAAACGAGTCCCCTCAACGCCCTGAGTCCCATAGGGACGGCGCGAAACTCAATAAACCCCCGAACACTAGCCATCACGGCATTGTTGTAAACCAAACAAATAAATTAACTTAAATCTACACATTCCAACGTGTGATATCCTACACATTGCGAGGTGTAACCATGCCCACCAACCTGGCCCTGGACGACAAACTCATCAACGAAGCCCGCCGCATCGGCAACCACGCCACCAAGAAGGAAGCCGTCACCGCAGCTCTCGACGAATACATCCGCCGCCGCAAGCAGCTCGAAATCCTCGACCACTTCGGCACCATCGACTTCGATCCCACCTACGATTACAAAAAGGTGCGCAAACTCGACCGCATCGAGCTCGATGAAGAATGAAGACGATCGTCGATACCTGCGTGTGGTCGCTTGCGCTCCGACGCCAGGACCCAAACAAATTGGCACTGGACGAACGGCAAATGATCGCCGAATTGCAGGAAGCCATTCGCGACGGCCGCGCGATCATCATCGGTCCAATCCGCCAGGAGATATTTTCCGGAATCAGGGACAAGGCGAAGTTCGCAAAAACGCAGCAACTTCTCGATCCATTTTTAGATGAAGAGATCGCAGCCGAGGACTTTGTCGAAGCCGCGCGCCTCTTCAACCTTTGCCGTGATCACGGCATCGCGTGCGGTTCAATCGACATTCTGATCTGCGCCGTCGCCGCAAGATTGCACTACGACATCCTGACCTACGACCAGGGCCTCAAGCGCTGCATTCAGCTCCTCCGGACTCGAAGGCCATCCTGCCCTGAACTCCTTCGCGCCCCGGGGGTCCACAACAAGGTTCCCCCTCCTCCGTGGTCCAAGGAATCCACAATCCCGCCGGGGATAATAAAAGTTGCTCTGGGATTTTTCTCGCCGCCCTGCCAGCCTTCCGGCCGAGTTCGTCCCGGATGCTAGTGCGGCGGTCCCCGAGGATAAAACGCCCCATCATGAAGCCCATTCGCATTGTTCTCTCGCCAACGCGAAGCCGCCACCTGAACCTGTTCCTGGGGCTTGTGCTGCTTCTGGTCTCGCTCCTCGCTTTTCTCGCGCTCGCCACCTGCCACGCAACTGACCCCTCGCTGAACACGGCCACCGTCACCGACCCCGCCGGCGCCAACGCCGTGCACAACTGGATTGGTCCCTTCGGTTCTTATCTCAGCGATCTTCTCCTCCAGACCCTCGGCCTCACCGCTTTCCTCCTGCCCTTGTGGCTGGGCGGCATCGGCTACTCCTGGATGCGCTCCCGCCCCAGCGGTTCCGCGCTGCTGCGCTGGATGGGAACGCTGCTCGCCCTCACCTTTCTGCCCGCGGCCTTTGGCCTAACGCCCTGGCACTGGCGCTGGATGCACATGGTCCCCGTTGAAGGCGTGGTCGGCCGCCTCATGGCTGGTCTGCTCGTCAGCTACCTCAACATCCAGGGCGCCTGGCTTGTAGCCGCCGTGTTCGCCCTTGCCGGCTTCTACTTCGCCTCCGCCATCAGCTTCTGGGTCGTTAAGGAAGCCGTAGAGAATTACTGGCTCCATCTGCAAAGCGCGCTCGACCGCTGGAAGAACTGGCGTGAGCGCCGCGCCGAGCAGCGCGAAGAGCAGGAATTCGAGCAGGGAATTGGCGGCGTCTCCAACCGCGACCGCGATTACGCCCCGCCCTCCACACTCGAGTTCAGCCCTGCCGCCGGCCCCCTCCCCAGCGCCGAGCCCGATCACGAAGAATCCGTTCGTCGTCCCGGCCTGCTGGCAGCCTTCTTCAATCGCCGCAAGCGCGCTGCCCAAATCGACCCACTCGACGACCCGGCCTACCGCCGCGCGCCGCTCGACTCAGCCGATCCGAATCAGCCCGCTTTCGCCCAGTCCCGTACACAGCCCGCAGAAGAAGTCATCCCCATCACCCAGCGCCGCAGCATCTGGGAACGCGCAGAAGCGGAAGCAGCCTCACACGCCCCCGCGCAACCGTCAAGTCTTCCTGCGCGGAATGTAGTCCCCATGCAGCAGCCCGCCGCTGCCCGCGTTCCTGACGACCGCTTCGTCGCTCCGCAACAAGCGCCTGCCCGTCCCCCCGCAGCCGGTCCCATTGCCCCGCGCCCCGAACCCGCCGCCGCCGCCCCCGCACCCGCCCCGTGGCCCTCGGATGAAATCGCCATTCACGGCCGCGCCGACAACGAAGTCCGCTCCGCCACCGTCGCCCCCAAGAACGTCAGCGGATTCAAGCTGCCGCCCAGCACCCTGCTCAACCCCGGCGAAGGGCCGCAGGCAGTTCGCGAGGACGAACTGCGCGAAGAAGCCAAGGTCCTTGTCGAGAAGTGCGCCGAATTTGGTGTGCGTGGCCAAGTGGTGCAAATCAATCCCGGCCCCATGGTCACGACGTATGAATTCAAGCTCGAGAACGGCGTGAAGTATTCCCGCGTCACTGGTCTGGGCGACGACCTCTGCCTTGCCATGCGCGCTGAAAGCATTTTGATCGAGCGCATGGCCGGCAAAAATACCGTCGGCATCCAGGTTCCCAATCACGAGCGCGAAACCATCCATCTGCGCGACGTGCTTGAGAGTGAAACCTTCGCCAAGGCGAAATCCCGCCTCACCCTCGCCATGGGCAAAGATATCAACGGTCGCATCGTCACCGCCGACCTCGCGTCCATGCCCCACGTCCTCATCGCCGGTTCCACAGGCTCAGGCAAATCGGTGGCCATCAACGCCATGATCATGAGCCTGCTCTTCCGCACCACGCCGTCGCAGGTGCGCCTTATCCTCGTCGACCCCAAGCGCGTGGAACTCGGCATGTACGAGGGCATTCCACATCTCTTTACGCCCATCATCACTGAGCCCAAGCTCGCCGCCAATGCCTTGCGAAACGCCGTGCGCGAAATGGAGCGCCGTCTCAAGCTCCTCGCCTCGCGCAGCGTCCGCAACATCGACCAGTACAACAAGCTCTTTGAAGGCGTCATGCCTTCGCTCTTCGACGAAGGCGAAAACGAGGAGCCGCTGCCTTACATCGTCATCATCATCGACGAGCTCGCCGACCTTATGATGCTCGACAAGGCCAACGTCGAAGAATCCATTACCCGCCTCGCACAGATGGCCCGCGCCGTCGGCATTCATCTCATCCTCGCCACGCAGCGCCCCAGCGTCGACGTCATCACCGGCCTCATCAAGGCCAACGTGCCGACTCGAATAAGTTTTCGTCTCGCCACCAAGGTCGACTCCCGCACCATCCTCGACACCAACGGCGCAGAAGCGTTGCTCGGCCGCGGCGACATGCTCTTCCTGCCTCCCGGAACCAGCCGCCTCATGCGTCTCCACGCGCCCTACGTCAGCGAGAAGGAAACCGCCGCCGTCGTGGCCTTCTGGAAAGATCAGGGCCAGGCCGAGTACGTTGAAGGCTTCCTCGAGTCGCCCAGGGACGAGCGCCCCAGCGTCGACGGCTCCAATCCCGATCCCGACGAAAACGATCCCATGTTTGACGACGCCGTTCGTCTCGTCTTCGAATTCGGCAAGGCCTCCACGTCGCTCTTGCAGCGCCGCTTGCGCATCGGCTATGGCCGCGCCGCCCACCTCATTGACCTCATGGAACGCGACGGCCTCGTCGGCGCTGCTGAAGGCACGCGCCCCCGCGAACTCCTCAAGGCCCCCGGCTGGCTTCACGAAGTCATGGCCAGCAACGAATAGCGAAATCCACCCCAAGCTCCCTCGATAACGTCCGCCCGAGTTCACCGCTTGCGTCCGGGGCCCAATATTGCGTACACTTATGTGTACACAAGGAGGTGCCGGATGCCTGCCATCAAGGTTGGGGTTCGAGAGTTTCGGGAGCAGATTGCTCGTTTCCTTGAAGCAGATACACCTGTGGCTGTGACGCGCCGTGGCGAAACCCTCGGCGTATACGTGCCGACTCCCCGCAAGCAAATCAAGCCTGCGCATCTCGCCGAACTAAAGGCCGCCGCCGACCGGCTCGCTAAAGCATTGGCCGATGTAGATGAAGATGAATTAGTAGCAGAGTTCAAGCAGGCGCGAGCCGGCAAGCCTGCGGTCGTCAAACCCGTGCGTCGGCGCAGAAAGAGTGCCGTCCGCTGAAATGATCGTACTGGACGCCAACATTTTGATTCGTGCAATTCTGGGCCGGCGTGTTCGTCAGCTTCTTGAGCAATACGCAGGCCGCGAGATTCGGTTCTATGCGCCTGATGTTGCCTACGCCGATGCCGAAAAATATCTCCCGTCCTTGCTGATGCGGAAGGGCATATCCGATATCGATGTTCCATCGGCCCTTCGATACCTGCGCCACCTCATTGAAGTGGTCAACCGGGATTCATATGTCGCTTTCGAAGAACAGGCCCGGCAACGGCTGCTCGGCCGTGACGAGAACGATTGGCCGGTGCTTGCTGCTGCGCTCGCGTTTTCGTGTCCCATTTGGACTGAGGATGCTGATTTTTTTGGTACCGGCGTAGCTGTCTGGACGACAAGCCGAGTCGAAATCTTCTTAAGAGCGCAAGCAAAGGCCGACGAGCCGGACGACCTGTGCTGATGTCGACAGTATTTGCCGAAGGTACGCGCTCCCGGCTGGCTCCACGAAGTCATGGCCAGCAACGAATAAGAACAACCCGCAACAAACTCTTGCTATCATGGTCCCGCACGCGCGCCCGCTGGGGAATCGGCCCGGTACAGGGACAATGCACAGAGATCCTGTGCGGCCATTCGGGCGTGCGGGCAGACAGCAAGCCGCCTTTATTGTCCGCACAGCACCACAACCCCCAACAGGGAGGGGAATTGAAACCGCTCTCATCTTCTGCATTCGTTCTTGCCATCTTCCTCGTAACATCGCTCTCGGTTACACGCGCAGAATCCAGTCCCGCAACGCCCCAGCGCCGACGAAGTCGCCCAGCGCGAAGCAGACGTCTTCAACGCACTCGACCTCACCCGACCCGAGCTCTCAGCCGTCGCCGCAGCATGGCAGCACCACGACACCGCCGCCGCTGAAAAAGCCTTCGCCGCGTATCTTCGCGCGCGCGATTCAGTTCACTGGGGATCGGAAACGGCCACTGGCGATCGCGGCCTCCACTCAGAACGCGACCAGACCATCGCCGACTGGGCCGTCGCCAACAAGCTTCAAGGCGGCCAGACGCCTTACTTCTACACCTTCCCCAATGGCCAGATCGACTGGCGCTACAACGCTACCGAGCACATGCCCGGCGATCCCGCCCGACAACGAATGGCAATGGCAGCTCAACCGCATGCCCGCATGGGGCGCACTCGGCGCCGTCTATCGCGCGACCGGCGACGAACGCTATGCCCGCGCCTTCGACCACGAGATGCTCTCGTGGCTCGCTCAGTGCCCGGTCTCCGATCACGTCGAAAACGTCAAAGGCTCCGTTTGGCGCACCATTGAGGCAGGCATTCGCATGGGCGGCCCATGGCCCAACGCCTTCTTCGCTTTTCGCCGCTCGCCCTCACTCTCTGACGTTGACCTCGTCCTCTTCGTCAGCGGCTTTCTCGACCACGGCAACTACCTCCGCCACAACAACACGCGCCTCAACTTCCTCACTATGGAGATGAGCGGCCTCTACTCTGTCGGCGCGCTTTTCCCAGAGTTCAAAGACGCATCGGAATGGCGCAGCTTCGCCGCCGGCAAACTCGCCGAAGAAGCCCGCACGCAATTTCTTCCCGACGGCGCGCAGGACGAGCTCTCCACCGAATATCAAAACGTCGCCCTCGGCAACATCCTCAAGATTCCGCAAGTCGCGCGCTGGACCGGCCGTCTCTCCGAGCTTCCCCCCGACTACACCGCCCCGCTTGAAAAAGGCTACGAGTACCAGGTCGACCTCATGGCGCCCGACCGTTTCGCGCCGAAGTACAACAACGGCCTTCCGCAATATCTGCCCGCCGTCTTCAAGCTCGCCGTCGAAACCTTTCCAGAGCGCGCAGACTTTCAATGGGTCGCGACCGACGGCGCCCAGGGCCAGCAGCCCGCCTTCACCTCCATCTATCTCAACCGCGCCGGCGAAGCCGCCATGCGTTCCGGCTGGTCGCGCAACGACAACTATCTCGGCTTCCGTCTCGGCCCCATCGGCATGGGCCACCAGCATCAGGACAAGCTCGGCGTCATCATCTGGGCCTGGGGCCGTCCCATCGTCTTCAACACCGGCGGCGGCAGCTACGAACAAAGCAAGTGGCGCACATGGGCCACCTCGAGCTTCGGCTCCAACTGCATGATCGTCGACGGCCTCGGCCAGAACCGCCCCACTACATCGAAGGACCCGTGGCACGATCCCGATCTCATCAGCCAGGGCCCCATCGACGGCTACTGGCAATCGAACTCCGTATTCGACTTTGCCTCAGGCGACTACAACGAGGGCTACGGCCCCCAGCGCGTCACGCCCGCCGCACAGCAGCGCGACGTCCTCTTCCTCAAGCCCGACCTCTACATCGTTGCCGATCGCGTCCGCCCCAACGACACCAAGCCGCACACGTATCAAGCCCGCTGGCAGCTGCTCACCACCAGCACCCGCTTCGACTCATCTGCCCCATCCAACCATGCGCTCGAAACCACGGACGCCAACCAGCCCAATCTCGTCATCGTCCCGCTCCTGAGCAACGGACTCCAAGTCTCCGCAGCCTCCGGCCAGGAATCCCCAGAAATCCTCGGCTGGAACGTCCGCAAAGACATGGATCCGCAAAACGTCCCAGCCACAACCCTTCTCCACACCCGCACCGGCTCCGGCCCGCGAGCTTCTGCTCACGCTCTTCATTCCGCTCAAACCCGGCCAGCCAAATCCCATCGCCACCGTCTCTCCCAACAGCGACGGCACTTCGTCCACAGTCACATTCACTGACGGCCGCAAATTCGAAATCGCCGCCCCCGGCGACCGCGGCATCACCGTGAAAGAAACCCTGCCCAACAACAGACCCGGCCGCTCCGCCAGCGCCGGCACAAATTAATCAAGCGCCAGGATACGGCCTCTGAAATCTCTTTAAAATCTGCGCGACACTTCTTGAATCCAAATAGATGCATATGCATCTATTTCCGTATGAAGAGTTCTTCCGTACCGGCTCTTCCCTGTATGGGCGCAAGTTTTCGACGCGCATCCAGGGCACTTACGCAGCACTACGACAAGGCACTACGGCCATCCGGCTTGAGGGCCACGCAATTCACGGTCCTTCAAGCGCTCACTCTCACGGGAGAAGTGTCGCAGAAAAAATTGGGAAAAATTCTCGCGATGGACAGCACAACACTCACGCGCACCCTTGAAATTCTCGGCGGTCATGGATGGATCGCGAAAAAGCAAGGCGACGACCGGCGCGAATGGCGTCTGCAACTCACCAGGGCCGGTGAATTGCAATTCAAGCGAGCCCTCCCCAACTGGCAGAAAGTGCAATCGCAGTTGCGGCTCCTGTTCGGAGCCGACCGCTGGGAAACCCTCTTGAGCTTGACCAACGAAGTGACCTCATCGGTCATGAAATAAGGAGATCAATCATGACAAACTTTGCAAAGCTCACCTCCTGGCTTATTGCAGCCTGGTTGGTGTTGACGCTCACCGCCTCGGCCATGCATCTGTACGTCAACAGCCCTAATGTTCCGCCCATTTCCCTCGGTATCGCAGCGATCACCCCGTTCGCCTTGTTCCTCATCTGGTTTTCTTCTTCGAAAAAATTCAGAGAGTTCGCCATGTCTCTCAACCCCCGCGTCCTCACCTGGATACAAACGTGGAGAATTGGCGGCTACGTCTTTCTCGTACTGGCAGCCTATCGAATCCTGCCCGGATCGTTCGCGCTCCCCGCCGGCCTCGGCGATATGACCATCGGCGCAACCGCAATATTCGTTGGCCTGAAATTGGCGACGCCCGAACACCGGAAAAGTTTTATCGCCTGGCAGTTGCTGGGCATGGCAGATCTGGTCACCGCCGTCGCGCTTGGAACACTGTCCAGGCTCATCGACCCCAACGGAATATCGACCGGCGCAATGGCCGTGCTTCCGATGAGTTTCATCCCCACATTCGTGGTGCCCCTGATGATGATGTTGCATGTCATCTGCATTGCGCAGGCCTTAAAGTGGCAAGCCCCGCATGCCTCCGCAATTGGACAGCAACTGGGCGCACCGGCAGCCTGAAACCCAGCGCACCGCAAGTCTCGATCATGTCGCCGCCTGGGACCCCTCAGGCGGCAACAAAGCTTCTTGTGCGACTGATGCAAGCCACCTCCTGATCTCGAAATTCCATGTGGGAATCAGGAAGTACCGCTGTCGGGTCCGTACGTAAAAAAAGCCGCCCTGTCCCAACCCTCGCCGCTTGTGCTACACTTCCTCGAGTAAACGCTTACCCGATGCCGCTCGTCTCCTGTTTCTGCCCGTCCTTCCAGAGTTTTTCCGGTTGGCCTCGCAGGATCCGGATCATTCAACGCTGCCGCTGTTTGGCGCTTGACATGTGTCGGAGTAAACCAATTTACTTAGGTCGAACGTTCACCTGATTACGTGAACGTATCCAGCCGTTTCAGGTGACTTGAATGTTCTTGTCCGTCCCAGTTTCACTCGTCGCCGGCTCCTTCGGTTCGATTCCAGCCATGCTGGCTTTCAATACGGAACCGCTCGCCCACCTCCGCCTGCTCGACATCTTCGTCATCGCCATCTACTTCGTCATGGTCATCTGGATCGGCTTCTACCTCAAAGGCCGCTCCAACACCAGCGAAGAGTTCTTCATGGCGGGCCGTGAAATGACCGCATGGATCGCAGGCCTGAGCTTCGTTTCCGCCAACCTCGGCTCGCTGGAGCTCATGGGCTGGGCAGGTTCGGCCTACCAGTACGGTATCCTCGCCACCCATTGGTATTGGATCGGCGCTATTCCCGCCATGGTCTTCCTCGGCCTGGTCATGATGCCCTTCTACTACGTGTGCAAAACGCACTCGGTCCCCGGCTATCTCGACCTGCGCTTTGGCGGTGCGGCGCGCAGCGTGGCCGCGTTCTCCTTCGCCATTGAAATGATCCTCATGAGCGGCGTCAACATGTTCGCCATGGCCGTCGTTATGAAGGTCGTCCTCGGCTGGGATATCAGCTTCAGCATCTTCGTCTCCTCCGTTGCGGTTGCCGTCTACGTCGGACTCGGCGGATTGCGCTCGGCCATCTTCAACGAAGTTTTGCAATTCGTCCTCATCTGGGGTGGCGCACTGCTCGTCCCCATCCTCGGCCTCATTCAGACTGGCGGCGTCGCCGGCCTCAAGCGCCAGATCATCGCCAACATGCAGTCGGTCACAGGCGTGCAGGGCGACAGCTACTTCCATATGTGGCGCGACACAGGCAGCTTCGCCGCCAACCCCATGGGCGTCCACTGGACCGGCATCGTCTTCGGTCTCGGCTTCGTCATCAGCTTCGGCTACTGGACCACTGACTTCCTCGTCGTCCAGCGCGTGCTCGCCGCCCACAACCTGCGCGCCGCGCGCATGGCCCCGATCATCGCTTCGTTCTTCAAGATGGCCGTTCCGTTCATCGTCATTCTGCCCGGCCTGCTCGGCCTCGTGCTGTTGCAGAATCCCGATGGCAGCCGCCGCCAGCTGGTCGGCGAAGATGTAGTAGCCGCCTGCTCTGTCTCCTCCGCCGGTCAAGTCGACGACGCATCAGCCTGCTCCGCCGCCATGTCCAAGACTTCGCTGCCTGCCGACTACCAGCAGAAGGTACTCAGTGGCGCCCCCGGTGCGGAACTGCATAGCTACAACCAGGCACTGCCCCTCATGATGGTTCGCTATCTTGGCCCCGGACTTCTCGGCCTCGGCATTACCGCTCTCATCGCCGGCTTCATGAGCGGCATGGCCGGCAATGTCAGCGCCTTCTCCACCGTCTGGACCTACGACATCTACAAGCCGCTCATCAACAAGAAAGGCTCTGACAGTCACTACGTCCTGGTGGGGCGCCTTTCCATTTTGATTGGCGTAGCTGTTTCCATCGGCGCGGCCTACCTGGTCATGCACGCACACGGCATCATGGACTACGTGCAGGCTCTCTTCAGCATCTTTGTTGCGCCGCTGCTCGCCACCATCCTCTTCGGCATGTTCTGGAAACGCGCCACCAAGCTGGCCGGCTTTCTCGGCCTGCTGCTCGGCATCGTCTTTTCAGCGGGCTTGTTCATGTGGGTCAAGCTGGTTCCTGCCGCGCTGGCTGACGTCGCTCTTTCGCCCGATGCCAAGCCAATGGCTGAGAATGTCTTTAGAGCCCTGTGGGCATTTGTCTTCGCCACTATCGTCATCGTCGTGGTCAGCCTGTTGACCAAGCCCAGGCCCGTGTTCGAACTCGAAGGCCTGGTTTACGGCGCTACACAGTTGCCCAAGGAAGAGCCGGTTCCGTTCTATCGCAACGAATACGCGTGGGCGATCCTGGTGGCCATCATCTTCGTAGCATTGAACATCATTTTCTGGTAACAAGAGGATTCAGCAGTTTCTCAGTTTTTCCGGAGGGAGCAGGGGCGGGGTACCCACAATGTGGATCGAGGCCACTGAATTCAAGATCGATCCAAACGGCTTTAACGGCGCAGGAGGGAGCAGGGGCCTTAAGGCCCCTGAATGAATGAAGAAGATGCCCCTGGGCTTTAGCCCCGGAGAAGCGCACTTGAAGTTTTTGAATGACACGAATTCAGCCGTGTCCAAAGTTGTGAGCTTTGTGTCAGGGCACGACTTTAGTCGTGCCGAAGAGCGCAAGAAAATCGAGGGGCTTTAGCCCCTGCGTACAAGGGAAGGGATAACAAACATGCATGGTTCCGGAATTCCCATCTGGTTCTTTATTGGAGTCCTGCTGCTCATCTACGGCGGCATGATCTTCGGCTACGGCATTTATGAATGGGTGGATGTCGCCCATTATGGCGGTCAATATCCGCCGCTGGTCCAGTTGACTGAACTGCACACGCCCGTATGGTGGGGCGGCGTGCTGGGACTGCTAGGCTTGTTTTATGTTGTCAAGTTTCGTCCGGGACGCGCAGGCAAGTAGCGCCGGTCTCGCCCGGGGTCCCCGGCGACAGGTCTTCGTCGCTGGGGTGGTGACCGGCTGTCGTGGCGGCGTCCACGCCGCCATCGCCCTCTACCGAGAAACACTTCGTGGTTAACGATTAAAGGAGTAAGAAAAATGGCAGCGCAACGAGTAATGACATTTGGTGTCGTGGTTGGCAATCGTGGATTCTTCCCGAGTCACCTGGCAAAAACAGGTCGCGACGAAATCATCAAGGTTCTTGAGGCCGCGGGCGCGCGCCCCATCGTTCTCGGGCCCGAGGATTCCACTCACGGCGCCGTCGAGACCTACGTGGAATCGCAGCGTTGCGCCGACCTGTTCAAAAAGCACGCCGACGAAATTGACGGCATCATCATCACCCTCCCGAACTTCGGTGAAGAGCGCGGCATCGTCGACGCCATCCGGCTTTCCGGCCTCAAGGTCCCGATTCTCGTCCAGGCCACGCCCGATCGTTCCGATGCCATGACCATCGCTACCCGCCGCGACAGCTTCTGCGGCAAAATGAGCGCCTGCAACAACCTCATGCAATACGGGCTTCCTTATTCCTTGACCACGCTGCACACAGAGGCGCTCGACTCACCCGAGTTCAAGGCCGACCTCGAATGGTTCTCCGCCGTCTGCCGCATCGTCAAGGGGCTCAAGAATCTCCGCATCGGCTCCATCGGCGCGCGTCCCACGGCATTCAACACCGTCCGCTACTCTGAGCGCATCATGGAGACCAACGGCATCACCATCGAGACCATCGACCTCTCTGAGATCTTCGGCCGCATCAACAACATGAAAGACACCGACGACGCGGCCCAGGCCAAGCTCGCCGCCATCAAGTCCTACGTCACCACCGCCGGCATCGCCGATGCAGCCCTCATGAAGATGGCCAAGCTCGGCGCCGTCATCGATGGCTGGATGAAGCAGGCCCACGTCACCATCAGCGCCGTTCAGTGCTGGACCTCGATGGAGGAGTTCTTCGGCGTCGTGCCCTGCACCATCATGAGCATGATGAGCGACAACCTCATTCCCTCGGCCTGCGAAGTCGACGTGCCCGGCACGCTCAGCATGTACATGCTCGCCCTCGCCAGCGGCACACCCTCAGCCCTGCTCGACTGGAATAATAATTACGGCAGCAACCCTGACAAGTGCGTCTGCTTCCACTGCTCCAACCTGCCCAAGCACTTCTTCAAGAGCGTCCGCATGGACTACCAGGAAATCATCGCCGGCACCGTCGGCAAAGAGAACACCTTCGGCACCTGCGTCGGCCGCGTCAAGTCCGGCACCATGTGCTACGCGCGCTACTCCACTGACGATCGCCGCGGCGTCATTCGCGGCTACACCGGCCCCGGCAAGTTCACTGACGATCCACTCGAGACCTTCGGTGGCGCGGGCGTCGCAGAAATTCCGCAACTGCAAAAGCTCCTCCACTACATCTGCCGCGAAGGCTTCGAGCACCACGTAGCCGCCAACTTCAGCGACGTCTCCAAATCCATCCACGAAGCCGCCCGCTACATGGGCTGGGAAAGCCACTACCACCCCACCCTCGAAGACTAAGCGGAGCTTTCGAATGCCGCTTGCTCTGTGTGAAGGTCTGGGCTTGTTTGAAGGGTACGGGCTTTAGCCCGTACATCAAACCAAACAAGAGAATCAGGGGCTTTAGCCCCTGACGTAAAACCCAACCGAAGCGAAACCAAACTGAGGCGCGGGCATCTACCCCGCGCTTTTCACTTTTGCTTCACTCGCTGCCCTTCGATTGCCTGGCTGACATCGTCCTTTGCTCCCGCAGGGAGCCATCGAAATTAGCCCGGGGTGAACCGCGCGTTCGCGAAGCGAACACACGGGCAACCCCGGGAACCCCGCGACCAATTTCCCGCGCGTCCCGCAGGGCCGCGGCGAATCACCCCAACCCATCTCGCGGATCCGCCTCAATCCGGTACTTCTTCAAAATCGTCAAAAACTCCGCCTGGAAATCTCGCCGCTTGTGGTGCTCCGCCTGCCCGGCAATGTAGGCCGCGGTCGCCTCCACCTGCGACCACCCCAGCGAAAACGCACCATACCCCTCTTGCTAGGCAAACAACGGCCGCTCCGCCGTTTCATGCATCCATCGCGAAGACCCGCTCTTGATCATCCGCATCGCTGTCGCTATGGAACTCGTCGCTGGCAACGAGAGAAGCATGTGTACATGGTCTTCCGTGCCACCAATCGCCAGCGCTTTCATTCCATGCTCGCGCGCAATGCCGCAAATATAGGTCCACAAGCGCGGTTGTAGCTCCACCGGAATCAGCGCGCGACGGTCCTTCGTCGCAAAGACGCAATGGAACAGCGAACAAGTGTATGTATGCGCCATCTGACCATCGATCCTACTCTATTTTTTCTCCCCAATCCCGAACGACAACCCACCCCCTTAGCCAACAGAAAAGGCCCCGACAAGGGGCCTTTGCGTTTGCCGCCAGCGAACGTAGTTCGCCAAACCTGTTCCCTAATCCCTATTCCCTAATCCCTGTTCCCTGCCGGGGTCCCGGCGAGCGATTTTTGCTCGCCGGGGTGGCTAATCCCTGTTCTTCCGGCACCAGCGTCAACCGCGCCGTCAGCACCACCAGCGCCACCCAAAGCACATCCGCGCCCAGCAGATGCGCAATCTGTAGCCACAACGGCGCCAGCAGAAACACATCCAGCACGCCCAGCACATACTGCGCCGCCAGCAGCACCAGCACCAGCGCCGAGAGTCCGCGATTGTCCCAGTGAGCCGACCTCTGCGCCGCGCGCACCAGAATCCAGATCAGAAAAATGCTCGACAAAAACGCAATCGTCGGATGCGTCCACCGCCAGCGCACCAGCCATCCGCTGCCCGCCGAAAAATCCTGCGCCAGCGCCTGCCCCAATGAGCTGGCCGGGAACAGCGTATCGCCCAGCGCCGCCAGCGATCCGGTCACGCCCACAATCATCACCACCACCACGCCGGCAATCGCGCCGAAAGGAGCAACCACGCGAATCCTGCTGCGCAGATAACCCGCCCGCCGGCTCAGCAGGTGAGCGGTCATCGTCAGAGCCGCCAGCAGCAGCAGCGTATTGGTCAAGTGCAGCGCCAGGTAAGGCGCGCGCAGCGGCGACTGGCTCTGTGCCGTCAGTCCCAGCTTCACCAGCATCGCGCCCAGAATCGCCTCAACCAGCGTGAATCCCACCGAAGCGGCAGCAGCCATTCGCGCCAGGTGCCCCTTCACCGTTGTCCTGAACGTCCACACCATCAGCACCAACACCGAGATCAGCGACAGCCCGCTCGTCAGCCGATGCGTGAATTCGATGATGGTATCCACACGCGGCGCATGCTGCATCACCGTGCCGTTGCAGAGCGGCCAATGGTTCCCGCACCCCGCGCCAGACCCGGTCGCGCGCACCAGAGTCCCCCACAGAATCACCGCAACAAAGTAAGCCAGCACACCCCACGAAAAGCGCGGCAGCGCCGGCGAAGGGAGTTGTTTTGCATCAACATGTACAGCAGCAACAGCCATTGAGAATCACGCTCCCGCAACATTCCAGTGTAGAACAACCAGCATGATCGCCGGCGCAATGAATCGCTGCACTCCCTCCCGGAGGGAGAGAACGAAATTAGCCCCGGATGGAGTCCGCCGTGGCGGACGCAATCCGGGGAAGGCATCTCTGTTGAGTGTCCGCGCCCCGGAGGGCCGCGGCGAATTCTTTACAGCCCGAGCCTAACTGGATTTCTGTCGCCTCACTCCCCCAGCAGCCGCACCACGTGATTCACAATCATCAAATCCTCCGCCGGAGGAATCACGCGCACCGTCACCGCCGAGCCCTCCGCAGAAATCGTAGCCGTCTTGCCGCGCACATTGTTCCGCGCCGCATCCACCACAATTCCCAGCGTCCCCAGCCCCGCGCAAATCTCCGCGCGCGAGTCAATATCGTTCTCGCCGATGCCCCCCGTGAACACCAGCATGTCCAGCCCGCCCAGCTCCGCCACGTAGCTGCCGATCCACTTCGCAATCGTCCACGTAAACTTGTCCACGGCCAGCCGCGCCTTCGCATTGCCGCTCTTGATCGCGTCGCGCAAATCTCTCATGTCGTTTGAAAGTCCGCTCACTCCCAGCAGCCCGGCCTTCTTGCCCACTGCGGCCTCCAGTTTGTCTGCAGCGGCCGCCGCGCTCGTCTCCGTCTCCGCAATCTTGCGCAAAATAAACAACAGCACGCCCGGATCGATATCGCCCGTGCGCGTGCCGCTGATGATGCCGCCCGTCGGCGTCAACCCCATCGACGTATCCAGGCACTTGCCACCGCGTATCGCCGAGATCGAAGCCCCGTTCCCCAGATGCGCCACAATCAACTTCTCCGGCACATTCGGCTGCAACTGGTACACAATCGACTCGTACGAAATCCCGTGATAGCCGTACCGCCGCACACCCATCGCCGAATACTCCTCGGGAATCGGCATGTGCGTCACCACCTCCGGCATCGTGCGATGAAAGTACGTATCGAGAATCGCAAAATTCGGGATGCCCGGAAACAGCCGCAGCGCCTCGCGCATAATGTAAACGGCAATCGGCGTATGCAGCGGCGCAAAATCCGTGTAGCGCTCAATCTCGTCGATCAGCGCCGGCGTGATCACCTGATTCTCCTGCACCGTCGGCCCGCCGCACACCACGCGATGCCCAATCGCCGCCGGGGCAGGGAAGTCGCCGGAGTGCAATGCATCCGCCACCAGCTTGAACGCAACCGACCGGTTCGGCAGAGCCGGCGTTTGATCCACCAACTTGTTGCCATCGGCATCCTTGATCCAGAACTTGCCCTGGTCCGTCCCGATCCCGTCCACCGCGCCTTCATGCAGCTTGCGCCGTTCGCCGTTCCCGGCCTCATACACTGAAAATTTGATTGAAGAAGAACCGCTATTCAAAACCAATACAGGCAATGACGACATGAATGAATACCTTTCATCGATAACGCTGAACAAGTCAGCGAGCAAAATTTGAAAACCAAGCCTCAACTTCAAAAAAGTGACCATCATCCTCGGCAAGGAAGAACCAGCTGTGCCCCATTTATCGCAGCACTATCGCGATGAGTGGCGGGTGCATCACCGGGTGCCCCCGGTCCGGATCTTCGGACCGGGGATTGAAGTAACTTCACCTCAGAACTCGCAGCTAGGAGCTAGCAGCTAGAAGCTAAGAGCTGACAGCTCCACCCTTCCACCGCCAATTTTTGATTTCCGGCAAATCGTCCCCATTCTCAGCCACATACAACTTGTGCCGCTGAATCTGCTCCGAGTACCACTGCTGCGTCTCGGCGTATCGTCCCGCAAGCCGCTTCACGCGGTGCGTCACATCCAGCGTCAGTTGGAAGCGGTCAATATTGTTCAGCACGCACATGTCGAACGGAGTGGTCGTCGTTCCTTCTTCCTTGTAACCGCGCACGTGCAAATTGTCGTGGTTATGCCGTCGATATGTGAGCCGATGAATCCCCAGCGGATATCCGTGGAACGCAAACACCACCGGAACAGCTGGTGGAAAAATCTGGTCGTACTCCTCGTCCGGCAATCCATGTGGATGTTCCGATGTTGGCTGCAGCGTCATCAAATCCACCACGTTCACTACGCGAATGCGCAAATCCGGCACGCGCTCCCGCAGCAGCATCACCGCGGCCAGCGCCTCCATCGTCGGCACATCCCCGCAGCACGCCATCACCACTTCCGGATCGCCCTTGTCATTCGACGCCCACGGCCACACGCCCATCCCCGTCGTGCAGTGCGCCACAGCCTCGTCCGTCGTCAGCCATTGCGGCGCAGGCTGCTTGCCCGCCACAATCAAATTGATGTAGTTCCTGCTCCGCAAACAATGGTCCGCAACTGACAGCAGCGTGTTCGCATCCGGCGGCAGATAAATCCGCACCACGTCCGCCTTCTTGTTCAGCAGGTGATCGATGAATCCCGGATCCTGGTGCGAAAATCCGTTGTGATCCTGCCGCCACACCAGCGAGCTCAGCAGATAATTCAACGACGCAATCGGCTTCCGCCACGGAATCTCCCGCGTCGTCTTCAGCCACTTCGCGTGCTGATTCGCCATCGAATCAATAATGTGAATGAACGCCTCGTAGCACGAGAAAAATCCGTGCCTTCCCGTCAGCAGATAGCCCTCAAGCCATCCCTGGCACATGTGCTCGCTCAGCACTTCCATCACGCGCCCGGTCTCTGACAGTTGCTCATCCACCGGCAGCGTCTCGGCCATCCACTCTTTGCCCGTCCCTGTAATCACATCCTGAAGCCTGTTTGACGCAGTCTCGTCCGGCCCGAAGACGCGAAAATTCTTTGTGTCCTTGTTCGCTTCCATCACCGCGTGCAACAGCTGCCCCAGCACACGCGTTGACTCCACGTCCTTCGCGCCGCGCACGTCAATCTTCACCGCAAAGTCGCGGAAGTTCGGCACCTTCAGCGGCTGCAGCAGCAATCCGCCATTCGCGTGCGCATTCATCCCCATGCGCAGATTGCCCTTCGGCGCAATCTCCGCCAGCTCCGCTTTGAAGTGGCCCTTCTCGTCGAACAGTTCTTCCGGTTTGTAGCTGTGCATCCACTCGTCCAGCAACTTCAGGTGTTCCGGCTTCTCGTAGATCTCTGACAACGGCACCTGGTGCGCCCGCCACGTGCCCTCCACCGGCTTGCCGTCCACAAACTTCGGTCCCGTCCATCCCTTCGGCGTGCGCATAATCAGCATCGGCCACGCCGGCCGCTCCAGTTTGTTCGCATCGCTTCCATCCGCGCGCGCCGCCTTCTGGATCGCCGCAATCCGGTCCAGCATCGTGTCGAACACCGCCGCCGCCTGCTGATGCATCGTCTCCGGATCGTCGCCCTCCAGCGTGAACGGCTCATATCCGTAGCCGCGCATCAGGTCCTCGAGCTCCGCATGCGGAATGCGCGCAAGAATCGTCGGGTTCGCAATCTTGTATCCGTTCAAATGCAAAATCGGCAATACCGCGCCATCTGTCGCTGGATTCAGAAACTTGTTTCCATGCCAGCTCGTCGCCAGCGGTCCCGTCTCGGCCTCGCCATCGCCCACCACGCAAGCCACAATCAAGTCGGGATTGTCGAACGCCGCTCCATACGCGTGTACCAGCGAATAGCCCAGCTCCCCGCCTTCATGAATCGACCCCGGCGTCTCCGGCGCAACGTGGCTCGGAATTCCGTACGGCCAGCTGAACTGCCGGAACAGCCGCTTCAGGCCGTCCTTGTTCTGCTCGATGTGCGGATAAATCTCCGAGTACGATCCTTCAAGATAGGTGTTCGCCACCAGCCCCGGTCCGCCGTGCCCCGGCCCGATGATGTACATCATGTTCAGTCCGCGCTCGCGGATCAGCCGGTTCCAGTGCACGTAGAGAAAGTTCAATCCCGGCGTCGTGCCCCAATGCCCCAGCAGCCGTGGCTTCACATCGTCCAGTGTCAGCGGACGCTCCAGCAGCGGGTTGTCTTTCAAATAGATCTGTCCAACAGAAAGATAATTCGCAGCCCGCCAGTAGGCATTCATCCTGGCCAGCGTCTCGGCGTTCAGAGGCCCCTGACTCGCAACTTCGCTTTTCTTCTGTTTGCTCATGGCGCACCTCTTGGGGAAAGATCGCGTGCTGCCTTAAGCCTAGCAGTGCTTCCAAGCAACGCCGGGTGACTGATGTCACAGCACGATGAAAAGAATCCCTATCCCGTTCGATGCAGAAATCCCCGCACACCGCCGTAGTTCCAGAGTCCCTCAGTTCCTAATCCCTAATCTCTAATCCCTAATCCCTAATCCCTGTATTTAATCCACCGGCACTTCCAGCGATCCCGCGCGCCCCGCAATCAAGTCCTGCACCACCACGCGCATCGACGATCGCCCCTCCGGCAAATCCAGCGCCAGCCGCGCGCGAATCCCGCTCTCCATCCTTTTTGCAAAATCTTCCGGCTTGATGTTGATCGCATAACTGCGGTCCACGTAGTTCTCGCGTTTGCCGTCGGCGTCGTAAGCCATCAACAAAAATTCAAGCTGCGCCTGGTGCATGCCGCCAGGGCCGTTGTTGAACGCCACTCCATGCGCATCCACCGTCAAATCCGCCAGGTAGCACTGCGTCGGCCCCTTCAGACTCGCGGCCAGCGCCCCTTGCGGCGCATTCGCAATCGCAATCCCCTGGAACGCAGGATCGCTCGTCGGCAGAACGCGCGCCACAAACAGCACCTGCGTTGCCGCCGGAGCCCCATGCACCGCCGCCGCATCCACATCGCTCAGCGTTCCCGGGCTGTGTTCCGTCGGCTTGTTCCCCGGCTCCGCGTAGTAGCCCCGTCGATACGCCAGCGCATATCCGCCGCCATCCACCTTCACCTGGATCTTCCTGAACTGCCCATCCAGCTTCTTGCCGCCCGGCGCGAAAGCCAGCGTGTAGAAGCTCGCGCCATTCTCCACCGCGTTCGCCACCGCGCCCTTCAGATCGTTGTTGTTCACGCTTGCCGCGCCTCCGGTCTGCTCGGCAATCTGCTCCATCGATCCGTGCTCCTCCATCGTCTGCGTCATAAACGTGTCGTAGTCCTTCACCACGCTTGAGTCGTTCATTGAATTCCCGTGCACCGCCATCTTCCCGCCGCTCGACACCGTCACATTGGTTCCATTCGGCGAGTAGGCCGCATCCGTTGTCGTCGAGCCCAGCATCCCCCGCGCGTCCACCGGATACACGGCCACCCGCGCCGCCGTCAGCAGATCGGCCGTCTTGCGCAGATCATCTGCATAAGTCCGCACCGCCAGAAAGGGAAGCGGCTGGTCCGGATCGGGAGCAAGCGTGATCGGAAACGAGCCTGAAAACCAGATCAGGTTCTTCCGTCCGGGAATCGCACTTAGGTACCGCGCCAGCTGCTGCATCGCGTCCATTGTCAGGCGTACGCGCAGGTCGGTCTGCGTCGCCGTCAAGTCGGTTTGGAACTGCTGCAACGCCGCCATCGCATAAGGGCTCGGTCCACCAGGAGCCTCAGCCATCGCCGTCATTACATCTGAAACATCCTGCTGCGCTGAGTGGCCCTGCGTATCCAGCACGACTGACGGCGACGAACTCGCCGACTTGCTCTTCAGCACCTCGGTCAGTCGCGCCGCATCCGTCGTAAACCCCTCAACCATGCGCAACTGCGATGTCAGCGTAAACACCGCCAGCGACGTGCCCGGCTTGATCGTCCCCATGTATTCGATCATCTGCCGCCGCGCCTCAGCCTGGTTCACCATCGGCGTGTTCAAGGCATCCAGCAGCAGCACATTCACCACGCCCGCATCCGGATACACCGGCACGTTCGTATAGGTATGCGGTGGCAGCTCCGCAATCTTCGCCTTGATCGCGGCCGCATCTTCGCCAGCCTCCACCGGCCTGTGCTCGTCAAAGTCGGTCACCGGCTGCTCATGCCCGTTTTCAAGTACGTGAAACCGCCCGCGCTCCAGTCCGTGCACAGCCTTCCCGTGATCGGTCACCACCACATCCACCAGCACCAGGCTTGACGTCGACTTCAGCACGGTCACCGGCGTTGCTTCCTGCTCCGCGCCCGGTTGAGCACTCTGCCCAAACGAGAACGGAACCGTCGTCAGCGCAGCAAAAAGCAATCCAGCAGCAAAGCGAAATGCAGCCATGAAGAGAATCCTTATAAACTCCAACGATTTCAGAATCAGTCCGGACCCTCGTCCGGCCCGCTCCCATTCTGAACCATTCCACTGCCGCGCTCCCACCAGGGTCGCCTTTAAAAATGCTTCTTCAATTTCAAAATCGGCCGCTCAAGCCCACACCGGAGCCGGGTGCCCCAACCTTGCGCCTACGCACATGCCGCTCCCGCAGGGAGCCTGCGAAAATAGCCCGGGGTGCAGTCCGCGGCGGCGGACGGAACTCCGGGAAAGCGTCCCATCGCTCCCTCGCGTCCCGCAGGGCCGCGTCGAATCAATCCAAGCTCTGGCGTGCACCTACTCAGATACCTCTCAGAGCTCTCAGTTGCTCAGAGAACGTTCGCTGGCCTCAAAATCTCTTTTGTCCAAAAAGCAACCTCCGAGTAGGCAACCAACCAACCCGGGTCCCGACCTCTCAGGAAATTGCCAACACCCGGTCGGTGGCTAGGTGTGCATCGAGAGCCCGGGAATAGTTGGCGATCCTGACCCAGTAGATGGCCCATAACACCAGGCCGGCTAACCCGGCGAGACCGCCCAGCAACGGGATAAAGATGCAGCAATTACAAACGCACGACGCTAGCCCGATAGTCTGCCCGGGAGCTGGTTCGGGGCATGGGATTCCAAGTCTCGTGAACTCATTCCCCAGGGATTTGGCAACGTTAAATACAACGATGAAATGCCAAACTAGGCCGAATAGCGGGATAAGCGTGAGCCAAACCCTACCCGGTGCCATCGTTCTTGAGGCAGGCGCACACTTCTTCAACGCATTTTGCAGTGTCAATAAATAGAGAATAAGTGCGACCAGGCCAAAACATAGGATCAATATCAATGCCAGCGTGGGCAGCGGGTGGCTCTGCACAGTCTCCTCCAAATGTTTGCTGGAAAAATCAACCAGATTCTATTCAACATTCCCAAATGTTGTCTATAGGAACCGGGCGATTGTTCGAAAACCCGGAGACTTTTGATTCCGCGCCTGCCGGCTAGCCAACCAGAACTCTACGGCAACGCCAGCGTTCGTCCACTAGCTCGGCGCAACACCGAAGGTACGAGCTTCTTAAAAATGCTTTTTCAATTTCAACACCTGCGACTCAAATCCATACCAAAGCGCCGCTGCCACCGCTGTCGACGCCGCCAGCCGAAACGCCACAATCGCCAGGTTGCCCGCAACCCCATAGCCCGCGTGATCCATCCGCTCATCGAACCATCCAAAATAAATAAACACAGAAATGTGGCACATGTAGAGCCCATAGCTGATGCGCCCGTAAAACTTCAGCGGCCCCGACCGTAGCGCGGCATTCACCGGGTTCCGCGCCCCTGTTGAGGCAATCAGCGCCAGCACGCCGCCGCCAAATCCCAACGCAGCGCCGAGTCAAGATACGCCGTGCCCCCGGCAATCGTGGCCGCCGCGCCAATCCCCACCACCAGCCCCGCCAGCCCCATCCACATCCATGTCCGCCGGCTTATGCGCAGCGTGTACATCCCCAGCGCCATCAGGCTGCCCAGCGCAATCCCGTCCAGGTGAATCAGCGTATGCGTCGGCGTCAGCCACGCATGAGTGTCCGCTCCGCAGCCACGGCGAAGCCACCAGCGCCCCCATCAGCACAACCGCCAGCATCCACGGCCTGCGCAGCCAGCGCACCACGGGAGCCCACACAAAGTAGTACTGCTCTTCAATCGCCAGCGCCCACGTCGGCCCAATCGCCGGAGGCAGCGTCAGATGAAAAAGATTCTGTACAAAGAAAATGTAAGCAAGCCACGGCGCAGTCTTCACTGCCTCCCACACCGGCGGCCCGATGAACCACGGCGCATTCAGGTACACCGCCACCAGCAGCAGCACATACAACGGCCAGATCCGCAGAGCCCGCCGCGCATGAAAGGTGTGAAAGTAGTCAGGCTTGGCCCGTGTCCCCAGCAGAATCGAAGTAATCAGGAACCCTGACATCAGGAAGAACAGGATCACTCCCGCCCATCCCCAGATCGCCGCGCCATAAAGCCACGTGCCCTCAAGCCGCGGATGGCAATGGTAAAGAACCACCCACAGAATCGCCAGGCCGCGCAGCCCGTCGAGTTCCGGCATGTAAGCAGGAAGCCAGTTTGGTCGTTGGATCGGCAAGACAGCAGGTTAGCAGACCACCGCCTCACCTCAAAAATCAGCGAGTGGGTCTCACCCCTGCCCCATGCTTACCCGTGCCGCTTGTCCATCGTGCGCTCTGCCTTTTCCGCCTCGGCCTTCTTGTCTGAGTCGGTGCCAGTTGAATCCGCCAGATCGACCGTCCCCAATGAATCGTTCACAACTTCTTCGGTAGCTTTCCCTTCATCCACAGGGTGCTCAACTTTGTCGGCTCTCGCTTTTTCGGTCACAGGTTAACCTCTCCCTTGTTTGATGCCGAAAACTCCCCAGCGGCCGGGTGCGGGAGCAGTTCACTCAAACGGGAAGTCATTTCTAATCCCTGTTCCCTGTTCCCTAATCCCTGCTCTTTATCCCGCCGCCAACTGCCGCGCCCGCTCCGTAGCCCGCATCACTGCCTTGATCAGCGTCACCCGCAACCCGCCCTCTTCCAGCTCAAGGATGCCGTCAATCGTGCAGCCCGCCGGCGTCGTTACCGCGTCTTTCAGCAGCGCCGGATGGTACCCCGTCTCCAGCACCATCTTCGCCGCGCCATACGCAGTCTGCGCCGCCAGTTGTGTCGCCGTATCCCGTGGCAGCCCCACCTTCACGCCCGCCTCGGCCAGCGCCTCAATAATGATGTAGATGTACGCCGGTCCCGATCCTGACAACCCCGTCACCGCGTCCATGTGCTTCTCGTCCACAATCACCGTGCGGCCCACAGTCTCAAAAATCCGTTGCGCCAGTTCCATCGTCTTGTCGCTCACAAACCGACCACGGCAAAGCGCCGCTACGCCCGCGCCCAGCGCCGAAGGAGTGTTCGGCATCGCCCGCACCACCGGAATCTCAATCCCCGACGCCTCTTCGATCGAGCGCGTCTTCACCGACGCCGCAAACGAAATCAGCGTCTTGGCCGGCGTTAACGCGGGCTTGATCTCCTTAATAATGTCCGGCACCTGGAACGGCTTCACGCCGATCAATATCAAATCCGCCGCGCGCGCGGCCGCAAGGTTGTCCGTGCCCACATCCACGCCCCACTGCGTGCTCAGCGCCAGCGCCCGCTCGGCATGGCCCACCGTCGCATGAATCCGCTCCGGCGCAAACAGGTTCTCCTTCAAAAACGCCTGCAGCAGGATGCCGCCCATCTTGCCTGCCCCCAGCACAGCCACACGCACGTTGGGCAACTGCGCCGGTACTTCGGTGGACTCTACGGCAATCTCCGCCATGGTCTTGTCTCCCGCATGCGGCAATCCATGCCGCAGCAATCAAATTTTCAGTTCATGAGCAGTCGCATCAACAAAAAGGGCAGCCCAAAAAGGAAAAACGACCCCAACGGAAGCCAGCCCAGGGGAAATCCAGATTGACGCGCACATATAGAAGGATACGCCGGGCGCCCCAGCCACGACTTTCAGGCGCCCCAGCGAAATTCAATCTCCAAATACAGGAAGCAGGGAGTCGAAGGCGGTCCCTCGTTCTTGCTTTTGCTTTTCCTATTCCCTATTCCCTATTCCCTAATCCCTATTCCCGCGTTCCCTGCCTTTACCGGCTCAGCGCCGCCTCATTCGCCAGATAGCCATTCAGCGCATCCGTGATATCCCCGTCGCGCTCCGCGGCCGTCCACATCGAGTTCCACGCCAGGTATCCGCCCGGCAGCGTCAGAAACTTCTGCCCGTTCCCCATCGACGTTGCCACCGTCATCATCCACGAGTTGTACTCGAAGATATACAGCGGGGTTTCCTCGTCGCCGGGTACCGGATTCTTCAGGTCGTAGACATGCTGGCCCATGTGTACAAGAGCCCTTACCTCCGCCTGGCCTTCCAGCCGGTTCAAATTCAAAAGGCAGTTGTACATCACGCCGTCCGGCGAATCCTTCGTCGCGGGCTGGTCGTAACTCGGTCCCGTCTCGCTCGTCACGCCGTAGATCAGGTTCACGCCGTTTTTATCGCCCGGCTTGCCGTACACCGCAACGTCCTTCGTCACTGCTTCTCCTGCCGGACTCGTCCCCAGGGCCTTGGCCGAGTTCTGCGCTTCCGCAACCGGGTCGTAGAGGCCGCCGTTGCCCGCAAACGTCGTCGTATCGCCCTTGGTCGCCGCATCCGACTTCGTATAATCCTCTTCCTTCGGCGTTATGTCGCTCACGGATTGCAGCACCAGCCGCGCAGGGTAGGCGTTCATGTTGCCAAAGCCGCCGAATCCCGTCACCTTGCCCGCCTTGTCCCTTTGAATTGTTGCGTCGGCAACGCCGTCCAGCCGTCCCGTCAGAGTCGCCGTCACCTGGTACCGCGCGCAGCCCAGGCACATCCCCGCGCCTTTGTTGTGCACCTGCGACATCAGGTTGTCGAACGTCTTGAAGTCCTTGTTGCTCTTGTCCAGCGTCACCGGCGTCCGCGTCGGGGCCGTATATGTCCCGGAATAGTTGTGAGCCGGCTGCATCTCCACCACCGCCAGCGGGCCGCTCTTGGCCTTCGTCCCCTGCGGATACGAAAGCCAGATCGCGTCCACCTGGTAACCGCAAGGTGACGTGTCCTTGATCGCAAACTCGTCCAGGCCCGCAATCACGATCCCCTTGATCCGCACGATCTTTCCGTCAAACGATTTCGGGCTTTTCATCACCGCGCAAACCGTCGTATCAACCACCTGGGCCTGTAATCCAGCGGCGCAGGCAAAGACAAACAGGGCTACTGCAACTAGACGCTTCATTCGCAAATCTCCACGCGGTGCAACCGCGGCACCGCTAATTAAATTAGGGTAGTGAGCCCAACATCGCTCTGAGGGACTGCTAAGAATATCACGCAAAGCCCAGACCACATCAGCCACCAGCCCCATTCACCGAACCACGACTTACGCGTTCGGCCCCACCGGCGTCCGTTCTCGAATCTTCTTAAAAAGCTGACTGTCATCTGAGCGACCCTGAGCGAAGGTCGCCGCAGCGACCGGAGTCGAAAGCCTGGCCGCCGTGGCGGGGACCTGCGGTTGCTTTTCGCTCGTTCCCGATAGAAGAGCGGGTGCCCCCTGTCTCGCTTCTGAGACAGGGGAAAGAACAAACTCCCCCCTCGAGCCTTTCTTTCATTAGTTCCCGATAGAAGAACGGGTGCCCCAGGTGCCTCGCTTTTGGGCACCTGGGAAAGCAGCGCACTCAACGCAGAACGTTTTTCTAATCCCTAACCCTAATCCCTGCCCCACCCCCACCAGCTAAACTCAAACATGGCCGGCGCCACCCGCCCCGGCGAACTCCGATGACCAACTCCATCCGCGCCGCAATCCTCTTCCTCACCGCACTCTACCTCGCAACCGCCCAGCAGCCCCCCAGCTTCGAAGTAGCCGTCATCCGCCCCAGCGCGTCCGACGCCACCGGAACCAACTTCGCGCTCTCCTCCAGCCGCTTCTCCGTAACCAGCGCCCCGCTTACCGACCTCATCCAATTCGCCTACAACCTCAAAACCACCCAGCAAGTCCCCAAAACCCCCGCCTGGATCGCCTCTCAAAAATTCGACGTCGACGCCACCATCGCCGACACCGACAGGGAAGCGCTCAACAAGCTTCCTGCCGACCAGAAGCTCGAGCAGTACCGTCTCCGCGTCCGCACGCTTCTCGCCGAACGGTTCCATCTTCAGGCCAGCATGCAAACCAAAGACCTGCCCGCCTACGCGCTGGTCCTCGCCAAAGGCGGACCAAAGCCAGCCCTCACCCCCGCTCCGGCCAACACCCTCGCGCAGCGCACGCCCACTCTCGGCGGATTTTCGAGCGGCCAGGTTAAAGCCGGCGCAGTCTCCATGTCCGTCTTTGCCGATTGGCTGTCCGGCCGTCCCATCGTCGACGGCCGTCCCGTAGTGGACGCAACAGCCCTCCAGGGCAGTTACGATTTCACACTAATTTTTGCACCGCCCAGCACCCAGCCCGCCCCCTACGCGCAGCACGTTCCATCTGATGCGGCCAGCCCGCGCAATCCCGCCAACCCCGACGCCGATGTCCCCTTCCTCACCGCGCTCGAAGAGCAACTGGGCCTCAAGCTCGAACCGCGCCGTGCGTCCGTCGAAGTCCTGGTCATCGATCACGTAGACCCACCCTCGCCCAACTAGGCCGGGCTGCTTGTCTCCCGCTCGCCGGTTACTCAGGCGCAAGCTATCGATCCCGCCCGATCGGGTCGTCTTGAAGAGTGCCGATTCAGCATCTGGTAAGCTCGCTTGTAATCTCGCTCAGAGGTTTGGAATGCGGCTGTGCCGATATGTGGCAATCATCTCGAAAAGGCGACTGGTCGCGCTTCGATCTCTCCATGAACTGAGGGCTGGCGTGGCTAGCGCACTGCCCAGTGCCGCGCAGCGACAACGGTTCACGTTGGAGGAGACGTTCCCTGCAATTTTGAGAACAGACAGTCGCCAGGAGTCGGCGCAGGAGCCTTCATGGTTGGCGTAACCAGATCGGGCATGAACGGGGCAGGCGGAGGAATGCTCGGCTGGGAAGCCCGCGCGCAGTACGCGGCCATGGCTCAAATGCGCTGGCGAGTTTTTATGAATGGGCTCCGCTCTATTCATGGCCTGCTTGATCTGGGCGCCACCGGGATTGCCTGGATGTTCTATTCCATCTATGGGCTGGGCCTGGGAGCTGGCCTTGGTGCTGCCGCTTACTCGTTGGCATCGCAGGCATCCTGGCAGTATTTGCCGGTCCTGTTTTGGGCCATGAGCTTTCTCTGGTTGATGTTCCCGCTGGTTGTAGCCTCATTTCAAGAACAGTCCGACCTGGGAATTCTGCTGCGTTTCCCTGTGCGTTTCGGGTCGTACTTCCTTCTTTATCTGATCTCCGGCTTGATGGATGGTTCCACCATCGTTGGCGCGCTCTGCTGTTTGGGCGTATGGCTTGGAATCGTCAAGGCGAGGCCGGATCTGTACTTGTGGACGATGCTCGGACTGTCGGTGTTCGCTCTCTTCAACATTCTGCTGGTGCGCGCTGTCTTTGCCTGGATCGACCGCTGGCTGGCACAGCGAAAGACCCGGGAGATTCTGGGCGCGGTGTTCATGGTTCTTATCGTGAGCCTGCTGGTAGTCAATTCAGTGTTGAACCAGAAGCGCTATGAGGCTTCGAAGAGCCACAAGCAAGAAGCTGCGCCCTTACGCGAAGCAATGGACAGGTATGCACCGTTGCTTAAGACTGCAAATCAAGTGCAGCAATGGTTACCGCCTGGGCTGGGTGCGCGCATGTTGCAACGGGCCATGGAACAAAAACCTGGGGCCGGGTTCGCATCGATAGGTATGCTCGGGCTTTGGGTGGTCCTCGCGGCGGGTGCGTTGGCAGCGCGTCTCAAGGCCCAGTATCGTGGACAAAACTTGAGCTGGGCCCCGAGCCGGGACAAGGCTATCCGACGCGGGGACGGGTGGACACTGGGTGGCTCTGGTCCCTTGGCCGCAATTGTCGAGAAAGAGGTACGGAGTCTGACGCGCATGGTGCCATTACTCTGGGCGGTCTGTGTACCGGTCCTGCTCGTGCTTGTGATTGCCGGCGTATTTCATCACGGCCCCTCCAGTGATAAGCCGTCGTTTGCATACGCCTTTCCTTTGTGCGTGGCTTACGCATTGCTTGGATTTACGGGGTTGTTTTACAACAATCTCGGCGCCGAAGGAGCCGGGATACAGTTGTTGTTCCTTTCACCTACACCGATCAGGATTGTTTTGTTGGCCAAGAATCTTCTCCACTCCATCTTGTTCGCCCTCGCCGGGCTCGCTGCGGGCATCCTGTGCTGTGTTCGATTAGGAGTTCCGCCGCTCAGCGTTCTGGCGGCTACCGGCGCGTGGCTTGTTTTTGCGCTGCCGTGCAATTTGGCCGCCGGAAACATCTTTTCACTCACAATTCCATACCGCATCAATCCCGGCCGAATCACGCGACCGGCGGGAGCCCAGGCGAATACGTTGCCGGCCATTTTAGTTCAGTTGGGAGTGCTCGGAGTCGGGGCGTTGGTTTTTTGGCTCAGCTGGTCTTTAAAGATCCATTGGCTGCCCGTACCTATATTTCTGGCGTTGGCGGTGGGCGCATGCTTCGCCTGGATGCGTGTCTTGCACTACTCCGATGAAAACGCCAACCAACGCAGAGATTCGCTGATCGCGACGCTGATGAAGGCGGAGTAGATGTTTTTCCTGGCCGGGTGCCCCAGGCCCGCCCGAGCCTTTCGTTCACTACTTCCCGACAAAAGATCGGGTGCCCGCGGCGAGCTATTCTTGCTCGCTGGGATGGCTGATCCTACTCCATCAACATCTCCGCAGCAGCACGCGCAAATTCCTCATCATTGATATGCGCGTCAAGCTCAACCACCCGCACCGCCGGACTCAGCACCGCTTTCAAAGCGCAACGATAAGCATCCAGCGCCTCCGGCGAATAAAACGGACCGCCAACCTTGTCAATCGCAGAAACGCCCCGCAGCGGAATCAGCACAGTCACAGGCCCGGTCGCGCGGTTCAGCCTTTCGGCCGTCCTGCGCCCAATCTCCGCACACTCTTCCACAGTCGTGCGCATCAGCGTGACGCCGGGATTGTGGATATACAGGTTGCGGCCCTTGAACTCCGCCGGCACCGTATCCACCGGCCCAAAGTTCACCATATCGATCGCTCCCGGGCACACCACCTGCGGAATCCCCTTGCGTCCAGCCGCCTCCAGCCGGTGCGGTCCCGCGCTGAACACGCCGCCCACCAGCTCATCGGCAAGCTCCGTCGTCGTGATGTCGAGAACCGCTCGAAACGCGCCATCATCGATCAACTGTTCCATCGCCTGCCCGCCGGCGCCTGTCGCGTGAAACACCAGAACCTCGAAGCCCTTCTCCTCCAGGATGTGCCGTGCGGCCGTCACGCACGGTGTCGTCACGCCAAACATGGTTGCCGCGATCGCAGGCTTCTCGTCGAGCGCGCTAACCGCCTCCATCGCCACCATGCCGCAAATCGCCCCCGCGGCATTCCCAATGATCCGCCGCGAGATGCGATTCAATCCCGCGATATCCAGCACCGAAGGCATCATGCAAATGTCACTGGTGCCCACGTACCTCTTCACATCGCCTGAGGCCACTGTCGAAACCATCAACTTTGGGAAGCCAACGGGGAGCGCACGCATCGCCGTAGTCGCGATCGCCGTACCTGCGGAGCCGCCCAGCGAAACCACTCCATGAATCGCGCCTTGTTCAAAGAGCCGCGCGAGCATCGCCTTCGCGCCCGCCGCCATCGCAGTCACGCTTCGCCCGCGATCTCTCTCCGTCCTTAGCGCCGAGAGATCTTCATTTGCCGCCGCAGCCACTTCTTCTCGCGAAACGTCAGCCTTGAATGCAGGATCACCAAGCACGCCGGCATCGATCATCAGCGTTCGCAGGCCCGCACTCTCAATCCGCTCACGCAGAAACGAGAACTCTTCACTCTTGGTATCGAACGTGCCAATCAGCGCAACGGTCTTGGGAATCATCGCTTCAACCTTCCGGCAGCTCGCCGGCAGCAATCACGCGGCACTCCGGCATCGCGCGAAGAATCGCTTCAGGCCCCGGCGGCGAATAAACGGCCACCAGTTTAAGCGGCTCCCAGCCCGTGTTCACCGTCGAGTGAAAGATGTTCGCGGGAATGTGAATCATGTCGCCCGCGCCGATCTCTTCCCACTCTTCACCGTCGATATCGATCATCTGTCGGCCTTGCCCGGAGACCACGTACAAAATTTCTTCTGTTCCCGGATGATTGTGCCGCACATGCCCTTTCCCCGGTTGAAGCAGCACAACGCCCATCGTGAACCGCTCCGTGCTCGTCACGCGCGGTTCGCTCAGCCACTTGATCGTTCCCCAATCAAACACCTGCGTCTCCACTGCATCGGGTCTCACAAAACGGCGCCCAGTGAGCTTCGGCATTTCTGCTCCTTTACCTGCGGTCCTTATCGATCTTCAGATTCTTGAAATTCCGTACCTGCTCGGTAATCGCGCGCTCAGTGGGCAGCCGCTCAATGCTCGATGCGCCAAAGAATCCGGACACGCCCTTCGTCCTGCTCAGGACATACGCAACATCCTCCGGCTCGGCAATCGGACCGCCATGACAAAGGACCAATATCTCCGGCCGCACCGAGACCGCCGCCTCGCGGATCGCCTGAATCCGCTCCACCGCTTGATCGAGAGTCAGTGCCGTCTTCGCGCCGATCGTCCCTTTCGTCGTCAATCCCATGTGAGCGATTAGAAGATCCGCGCCCGCCTTGGCCATCGCCTTCGCGTCGTCTTCATTGAACACGTACGGGCAGGTAATCATGTCCAGCTCGTGCGCTCGCGCAATCATCTCCACTTCCTCGGCATAGCCCATGCCGGTCTCTTCGAGATTCTCCCGGAAGCTGCCATCGATCAGCCCCACCGTAGGAAAATTCTGCACTCCCGAAAAACCAATCTGCTTCAGCTCGCGAAGAAACACATCCATGATGCGAAAAGGATCCGTCCCGCAAACGCCCGCCAGCACCGGAGTCTTGCGCACGATGGGCAGAACCTCGCGCGCCATCTCCACAACAATCGCGTTTGCGTCGCCATAGGGCATCAGCCCCGCCAGCGATCCCCGCCCAGCCATGCGATAGCGCCCGGAATTGTAGATGATGATCAGATCCGCATCCGCCGCCTCCGCGCACTTGGCTGAAATCCCCGTGCCCGCACCACAGCCGACGATGGGAACCCCCGCCGCACTACTCGCCTGCCATCGTTTCAAACACGCCGCTCGCTCCATCATCCCGTGTCTCCCTTTCGAGCCTTTCGTCCAATCGTTCCCAGAAGAAGAGCGGGTGCCCCCGGTCCCTCGTCCGCCGCGGCGGAGGGACCGGGGAAAGAACCAACTCCCCCGCGTGCTTTTCTGACCCCTGACCCCTGACCCCTGACCCCTGATCCCTAATTCTTATTCCCTGTTCCCCGCTTTTCCGCAATCCACCCATCAACCCGCTTCTCCAGCAAGTCCATCGGCAGCGCGCCCGAATCCAGAACCGTGTCGTGAAATGCCTTGATGTCGAACTTGTCGCCCAGCGCCGCCTGCGCACGCGCCCGCAGCTTCAGAATCTCCATCTGCCCCACCTTGTACGCCAGCGCCTGACCAGGCCATCCAATATATCTGTCCACTTCGGATTGAATGGTCGTCTCGTCAATCGCCGAATGCTCGTGGAAGTAGTCCACCATCTGCTGCCGCGTCCAGTGTTGTGAGTGCACGCCCGTATCGATCACCAGCCGTATCCCGCGCCAAACATCCGCCTCCAGCCGACCGTAATCCGAATAAGGATCCTGATAAAACCCCGCATCCTTGCCCAGGTGTTCCGCGTACAGCGCCCACCCTTCCACAAACGCCGTGTACTCGTTGAACTTTCTAAAGCTCGGCACGTCCGTCTGCTCGTGCGCAATCGACAACTGCAAATGGTGCCCCGGAATCCCTTCGTGATAAGCAATCGCCTCCACCGCATACAGATTCCGGTCCGTCGCGTTGTAGGTGTCAATCCACAGCCGCCCCGGCCGGCTTCCGTCCGGCGAGCCCTCGTCGTAGTACGCCGGAGGCGCCGTCTTCGCCAGAAACTCCGGCATCGGCACCACTTCAAACGGAGCCTTCGGCAAATGCCCGAACAAGCTCGGCAACTTCGCCTGCATCGGCCCCAGGTACCCCTTGTACGTCGCCAGCAACTGATCCGCCGACGTCGCCTTCAGCTTCGGATTGTTCTTCAAACTCGCCCTGAAGCTCGCCAGATCCTTGAACCCGAGCTTCTGCGCAATCGCCAGCATCTCGGTCTCGTCTCTCTTCACCTCGTCCAGGCCGATCTGGTGAATCTGCTCCGGCGTCATATCCGTCGTCGTCGAACGCCGCACTAGAAATTTGTAGTACTTCTCTCCATCGGGCAGCGCCCCAATCCCCGGCTCCGTGCGGCACGCAGGAATGTAGCTCACCTTCAGGTAGCGCGCAAACCGCGCATACGCCGGCAGCACTTCCTTCGCAATCGCCGCCAGCATCTCCGTCTTGATGCGCTCCTGCTCCGCTGCCGCAACCCCCGCCGGAAACTTCTTCAACGGCAGTGCCAGTGGCGAGTCTTCCGGCTTCGCCGTCGCCAGCGCCTGCACTTCGTCGAGCGTCTTCTCCATCAAAAACTTTGGCGGCGTGCGCCCATCTTCCACGCCGATCGACATCTCTGCCGTCGTCTGCTCAAACGCTTCGGAAATCGCATGAAGCCGCGCAATCCAATCGTCGTAATCTTTCACCGTCGTAAAGCTCAGCTGCGTCACCAGCTGCGGATAGGTATCGTAGATGCCATCCATCTGCGTAATCGGCATCTCCCACTCCTTGAATTCCGCTGCCTCCTGGTCCTCGGCCAATTTCCTCAGCAGCAGCTCGCGGCTGGTCTGCTCATCCGCGGTCAACCCCGTCGGATCAATCGCCGCCAGCCTCATCAGAAAGTCCTGCTCGCGCTCCAGCTCCTCATTGATCGCCTTCACACTGTAGTCGCTGATCTTGTCGTTCCATCGCTTGTCGCCAATCGTCGACGCAAACTCCGGCGAGTGCTCCAGCACATCTTCCCAGTAGTCGTGGAACAGCCCATTCAAAGCCTTGCGCCGGTCCTCAACAGAAGCGGGACCCGCCGGCGCAGCCGTCAGCTTCTGCGCCCGCGCCACGGGCGCAACCGCGAGAACCAGAAACGCGAGCGCGGCAAAAACAAGTCGCCCGGCAACGGAGCCGGAATGAACACAGGAAATAGAACGAGCGTGAGCAGACAAGTCAGATGAATGCAAGGTCAGGGTACCTCTCATCAAGAGTTTATTCGACCGCGCCCGCACCGCGCCCGTCAGCATACACACCGGGTGCCTCTGGTCCCGTGCACTCGGGGACCAGGGAATGGAAACGCTGTGCCCCGTTCATCGCAGTCTTATATATATCGCGATGAGCGGGCGGGCCTCACTCCGCCGCCCCACGCAACCGCATCTACGCGATCAAATCTTTATTGATCTCCACGCCCAGCCCCGGACCATCCGGCAGCGCAAGATACCCATCCTTATCCACCAGCGGCGGGTTCTGCATCATCGCGAACCCATTGGTATACGCAGCCACCGGCGGATCGTGCAGAATCTCAATCCAGGGCGCATTCGGCCACGACGCAATCGCATGCAGCTGCGCAATCGTTCCCAGATTGCCTCCGCCGTGATGCGGAATCAATCTCTTGTGGTGCGCCTGCGTCATTGCCCCAATCTCACGAAATCCCGTAACGCCATCGGCCACCATGATGTCCGGCTGCACAATGCTGAAACAATTCTGTTCCAGCAGCCACCGGTATTCGTGCACGCCTCGATTGTTCTCCCCGCCCGCAATCGGAATCCCCACCAGCCTGCTCAACTCCGCCAGCTCGTCGAACGCGTATCGCAGCCGCGGTTCTTCAAGCCACGCGCAGTTCAAGCGCTCCAGTTCCCGCGCCGTATCAAGCGCGCGCCGAAAATCCCACATCACCCCCGGCTGCCACGAGCCAAAAGCCTGCGCCTGGTTCGCGTCCACCATAATCTCCATGTCGTCGCCCACCGCTTTGCGCACCGCTTCCACCAGTTGCACGTCTTCCTTCAATGTCGGCGTAATGCGCCCGCAGCTTGATCGCCTTCCACCCCTGCGACTTCAACTCCACCGCCATCCGCGCCCGCTCTTCCGGAGTCGAAAGCTGAATCATGCTCGCATACGCCGGTACCCGATCCTTGGCCGCGCCCCACAGTTTGTAGAGAGGCTGCCCAGTCGCTTTGCCCATCAAATCCCACAGCGCAATCTCCAGCGCCGAAACGGTGCGCGGACTTCCGCCCACGTAGTAGCGCAGCGGCCCGGCCAGTTGCTCAATGTTGAATGGGTCCTTGCCGACGAGCTGCGCCTTGGCCGCCTCCAGCGAACCGGCATCCATCCCCGGCCCAATGCCTGTCAGCCCCTGGTCGGTTTCAATCTCGACCACCGATCCGCCGCCAATCCGCTGCGTGGTCATCGTTCCCGGATTCCACGCCGCTTCCATCTTGCCGGTCTCGCGCACGGTCTTCAGGTTCACGATCTTGATGTCGGTGATTTTCATCCGCACCGCCGCATGCAACTGCGGCATCAGCGCGGCAAGCGATGCGGACTTTAGAAATTCTCTACGCTGCATACGCAACCCCCGGGGGAGTATAGCAGCCGCACAGTGTACAAAATCCAGCGATACTTTTTCCCGAGCGGCGGGTGCCCCTGGTCTCGATTTTGAGACCAGGGAAAGAACCAACTTACCCGAGCGCTGGGTGCCCTATCCTCGCCACGCCTCAGTCTTTGTGGCCATTGGGGCGATCCAGCGGGGCATCGCTTCACCCCACAAAAGGCTCACCCCCCTGTAGGCGACCAAACGACCGCCATCCCGAACGGCGCTAACCCCTGGCCGATCGTCCAACTCGGAGATGGGCCGTGTTGAGCATTTCATTCTTTCTTGCGCAATTTGCCGACGTAACAGGGATGGGGTAGACCTGTTCGCTAAGGCGCGCTATCCGGGTCATCTTCATAAGGAATCTTTTCATGTCCTCCAGATCATTACATTGGGTAGTAATCATTTCTCCTGAGGTTGCTGCTGAGATAAATAACGGGAATGGCCGCGCCCGTTTCGCACTCCTCACTCGTCACCGCGCTCCCCTCGAATTCACGGTTATCGTCGGTCGTGCATTCGTAATACGTCTTGAATCGATTGCCATTCGGCACACAGCCTGTCACTCTTCCTTCGACCACAACCCCGATCCGTGCCAGTTGTCTTTTTCTCCACCCCGCGACAATTGAAGCTCCTATTCCTGCCAGGAGTCCCAACCCCAGGACATAGAAAGGCATCTCCCATACCGAAAACCATTCCCAATTGACCGGCTGATTGACGCGCGGGGCATTCGGCAGATATCGGATAAGAATCTTTTCGCCCGGAGCTTGAACCTTGTAGTCAGCTGCGATCATTTTTGCGCTGCCGGTATAGATTGCTCCGCCAACAGAAAACTTGTACATCACACTCACGCTGCCGCGGCCAGGATAGCTTTCTGTAACTTCGCCATTGGCCACATTACCTTCCTGGCGCAAGACATGGGACGTATGGACGTCATACGCTCGCCAGCCAACCGGGATAAGCCACAGCACGAAGAAGAAGACCGTGAAACTGAATGCCGCTATGATTCCATCGTCGAATCGCGCCGCTCTGGGTATCTTGGCGTTAGCCTCTGAGACATCGATTCTGCTCAATAAATCATCCTTTCATCTCGTCACTTTTCCGAGTCAAGGGAGGCGCCAGGACGCTTCACCGACATATTCGGTTCTTCTTGCGATGTTCCTCCGCAGTATAGTTCCCACCGCCAAACGGGAAGGAAGCCCAAAACCGGGTTATTTCCACTTGGCGACCATATGGGAATAATCGGAAACAGGTCTGGTTGAGGTGCACTGCCCCCCATTTTTTCCTCGATGCCTGTCAAATTCAAGAGAGAACCCGAGACCATTGCACTGTTACTCTCAAGCAAGCGAGGCACACAATGACTCCGCTATTCGCCAGTATCCTCATCCTCGCCGGCGGCCCAATCACCCGCTTCGAAATCATTCTGATCTCGCTGGCCGTCGCGGCCGTCATGCTCGTGGCCGTCTGCTGGCAGATGTTAGATCACTGGATTGAACGCACGCGCGGCCGCAACTGGCCCACGGTCTCCGCCGTCGTTGACATAGTGAGTGTCGCCTGCATCGAGGATGATACCCCGGGGATGAAAGCCTATCCAGACCTCTCCAACTACCAGGCCACGCTCACCTACACCTACCACAATCCCGAAGAGCAGATGGGCGACTACAGCCGGAGGTTTGCCAGCGAAAGCGATGCCAGGGCCTGGGCGAATTCCTACAAAGGAGAAACCGTCAAGGTCCACGTAGACCCCCGCGACTCCACCCGCTCCGTGCTGCGGAAAGAAGACCTTTAGGCGGCTGCCTGTCCCGCCGGGTGCCCCCGGTCCCGGGGCCCCCAAGGACAGGTCTTCGTCCTTGGGGTGGTGATCCCTTGTCCACCGAGGCGGAGGGATCGGGGAGTGACTCCACCCCATCCCAGATGAAAAGCCGGGTGCCCGTGGTCTCGTCCTTGAGACCAGGGAAAGAGCCATCTCCCCTCGAGCCTTTCATTCCTTCTGCGCCACGCGCCATTTGCAGAAAATTACCCCGCTTTCCGCTACGCTTGAATCAGATCCAAAGTAAAGAACCAAAAAGGAGGGCAGGAGACAGCCCTCCTTTTAATTCAACAGGCCATCTTCGCGGCGCGCGTGCGCAGAGGAGACGAAAATATCGGCAACTATCAATCATCATTGGCAACATTTCTGACGATTCGTTTTCGGGGCGGTTCCGGTGCGGAGCCGTCGCATGTTGCTCTTCTGCGGGCACGAAAGTCCGTGGAGCGTGGCCGGAAATAGGTGAACGATGGCCTCGAAAAAGGCTGTACCGAACTACAAAAAGAAGTCAAACAAAAACCTGAAGCCGGCCCCCAAACCGGCCTCCGAACAACAAGCAGCGTCCGGGAAGAATGTTGATCCGGAAAGCAAACCGAGTGGCAAACCGCGTGGCAGAAAAGCGAATGCAACGATCACGAACCCCGGGGACACGAGCCTTGCCCCCGGCGTTGCCGGGTCCAACCTTCGCAACGCCATCAACGTTGCGGTAGCTTCGCAGTCTGACCGGATCGCTACCGCGCTGGTCCAGGAAGCCGTTAAAGGCAACACGGGCAGCGCAAAGCTCCTCATCGAAATCTCCGGAGCCAGGAACCCCGAGCCGAAGAAGAGGCCGTCAGGCCCTACCCCGGCGGAGATACTCATGAGGGAGCCCCAGTGGCAGGATCCCCCCGGGTCCCCTCCCTGGGGTGATCCGTACGCCAAAGTCGACGCCCCCTTCGGTGGCCGCGAACCGGAACTCTGACCCGCCTCAAGATCCCCGACGCAACAAAAACCCACCCTCGCAGCCACCTCCGGCCAGCGAGGGTGGGCCCTCCTCGGTGCCCCCGGTCCCTCGTTCCCTTGTTCCCCTAATCCCTGCCCTTCAGCCCCTTCCGCGTAAACCGCTTCCTCCACAAAGCCTGCTCCACCAGCTCCATCGCCCGATCCTCCAGTGACCGGTGCCACGGAACCAGCCCATACACCAGGTCGCATTCCAGCGCCTGCGCCATCTTCCCCAACCGGTCCAGAGTGATCGTCCCTGTCTGTTCTGAACGCTCCACTCCTCCACCCTTCGCCCCAAACGCCAAAGGGGCCCGTCTCCGGACCCCCTCCCTGTACGCAAAAACAAACGATAAGCACCTCAACGTCTCGCTGAAAGCGCCTGCTAAACCGTCAATAACCTCATTCTTCCGAATTACCGTGGAATTCTCTGCAAACAACTCGAATTAAATGGAAAATTTCTCGGTTTTGAAAAGCTTATTTCACTGAATTTCTGGGTCCAGTATCTCGAAAATCGCAACCATTTCATTCAATATTTCGACCTGTTTCGCAACTACCTGATGGAACATTGCGCGCCTTTTGGATCATATGAAATCGAACATTTCCCGCGCTTTACGCCCGTTTTCAAGCCATTTCAAAAATAGCGCCCGCGATCGCAGCCACTTCCACAACGCGCCCGCTTTTTCTTTCGTTCTTTCTTTCTTGCCGCGCCCAAACGTGACTCCCGGTCTTTGCCGCACTCACGAGGCGAGCAGCGATTCGTTGGCGAGGATGCGGTACAGCGTGGAGCGGCTGATCGCGAGCTGGCGCGCCGCCCGCAGCTTGTTGCCGTGGTTCAGATCAAGCACGTACTGCACATGCTGGTGAATGATCGCGTC
>CAWFZC010000011.1:0-555201 GCA_963820245.1 uncultured Acidobacteriaceae bacterium
TTGTGGGGTAGGGGTTGTAAATTTGCAATGCCGGGGTGCCCTGCGTAAATCGAATGGTGGTACTGGCAATGTTCTCGGCACATCTTCAAGAAGGTCTGTGACGATGATCGCGGCAACCATATGAAGGAACCTCGTTCGCTTCCGGCTCAAGGCACGACATAACCGTCTACGCAACCTCCGGCTTCCTACGTTGCCGGAACGAGAAAACAGGTTGACATGGAAACCGAATGGCTTACCGCAAATGAGGCAGCCCAATACCTGAAGGTGAAGACGCGCACGCTGCTCCAGTGGGTACGCGAAAGCAAGATCCCTGCGCACCGGCTATCCGGCGTGCGGCGCTGTGTTTGGAGATTTCGCAAGCGTGAGCTGGATGCTATCCTGTGTTCGTCATCCGCTGGCCCTGCTGAGGGGAGGCAGTAATGAGGGTACAGCGACACGCAAGCGGGTCTGTGCGCTATGACAAACGGCGCAAGACCTGGAATTACCTCTGGTATGACGGCCCAACTCGCCGGTCGAAGCGAATTGGGACGAAGCAGGAATTTCCAACCAAGGCAGCCGCATGGAAGGAAGTTGAAGGCCTTGACATCCAACAACCGAAACCACAGAACGGGGACACGGTGCGTAGCGTGATTTCGCGGTATGAAACGGAGCGGATGCCCTCACGCCAGTCAACGGCGCGGGTGTATCGCTCTTTCCTCAACAATCACGTACTTCCGAAGTGGGGAGATACGCGGATTCAGGACGTACAGCCCCGCCCGGTTGAATTGTGGCTACGGGAGTTGCCTTTGTCGCCAAAATCCAAAACACACGTGCGGTCACTCATGCACGGGCTCGTGGAGTTTGCAATGTGGTCCGGGCTGCTGGACATAAGCCGCAATCCAATCTCTCTGGTCCAGAACATCGGAGCTACGCGACGGGTACGGAAGGCGCGTAGCCTTACGGCGGAGCAGTTCCAAGCTCTGCTGAAGGAGCTACACGAGCCATTCGCGACGATGGCCCTGCTGTGCGTCTGTTTGGGCCTTCGCATCAGTGAGGCTCTTGCACTTCGATGGGCTGACGTGGATTGGCTAGGCTCACGGCTGAGTGTCCGGCGTGGCATCGTGGAGCAGGTTGTCGCCGATGTGAAGACGGAAGGCTCCGCAAGGACTTTCAATCTCACCAGCGAATTGCTGGAGCGATTGAAGTCCTGCAAACAGCGTTCTGACTTTTCGGGGGCTGAGGACTGGATCTTCGCAAGCCCAATCAAACTCGGCAGGCTCCCGTACTCCTATACGGGCGTATGGCGGGAACTGGTGCGGGCCGCGGAGGCGGCGAAAGTCGGGCATCTCGGGACGCACTCTTTCCGGCACACTCACCGCTCATGGCTTGATGCTGTGGGCACTTCAGTGGCCGTCCAACAGAAGATGATGCGCCATGCGGATATCAGAACCACGATGAACATTTACGGGGACGTTGTTACGGACGAGATGACTACTGCGGGAATCAAGGTCGCTCAACTCGCTTTCCAGATAAACGGAGCGCAAGCAGAGCGCAAGGGGAGCTAAGTTATTGATTTATTGGCTCCTCAGGTAGGACTCGAACCTACAACCCTTCGGTTAACAGCCGAATGCTCTGCCATTGAGCTACTGAGGAACAGTTGGCGCTAAATGTCCTCTACTAAGGTACCAGAGAGGGTAAACCACGTCAAAAATCCCGGCCAAACAGCCCCTTTCTCCTCGACTTGGACGGATTCCGACGCATTCAACAACACGGCCAGAGAATCGTTGCGGGAAAGAGTGTCGGCCAAATCACTCCATGCGATAGGCTGAATCAAGACACGCCCGATCGAAGGAGAACAATCGATGTCCCGCATATCCCGGCTCGACCGCACTCAGGTCACTCCAGAAATTGCCGCCGGCTTTGACAAGGCCTTTGCCCAGCGCGGCAACGTCCCCAACATGTTCCGAGTGATGGCGCACCGGCCCGAGATCTTCGCCACCATGCAGGCGCATTTTGGCGCGGTGCTGAACACCGGCACTGTCTCCACCAAGCTGAAGGAACTCATCATAGTTCGGACCAGCCAGGTGAACGAGACGCCCTACTGCCTGGCCAGCCACACTGTTCTTGCGCGCGGCCTGGGATGGACAGACGAGCAGCTCGCGCACCTGGCCGAGTGGCCCAAGCGTGAGGATTTTACCCCCGCGGAAAAAGCCGCCCTACGGCTGGCTGAGACCGTCACCCGCGACGCCCACGCGGTGACCGACGAGCAGTTCGCTGAGCTGCGCAGCTTCTACAGCGAAGGCGAGATCGTGGAACTGCTCTGCGCCATCGGGCTCTTCAACTACTTCAACCGGTTTAACAACGCCCTGAAGATGGAGCCCACCAAGCCCGGTGAAGGCGGCTGCGCGCCTGAGCCTGCTGCCTCGGCCACAGCTGGTTAACACCATCTGGCATGAAACAATCGATATGGGTCTGAGACGGCAACCGCGTCCCTGACCGGCCCGACCCGTTTACATAGCGCGCCCATGCCCGCACGCAATCCCTGTTCAAGATCAACTCAAGGAGCACTACCGCCTGATGAAGCTGAATCTCCCCGATGGCCCGTTCCGCGCCTATCTCTTCGACTGCGACGGCACCATCGCCGACTCCATGCCCCTTCATTACATCGCCTGGAGCAAGGCCCTCGGCGAATATGGTTGCACCTTCGATGAAGAGCTCTTCTACTCCTGGGGTGGCAAGCCCGCCGTCGAGATCATCGCCGATCTGAACGAGATGCAGGGCCTGAATATGCCGCCTGAGGCACTTGCCGAGCACAAGGAGAATCTCTACTTCGCGCTTCTGCCCCAACTGCAGCCCGTCCCCGAAGTGGTTGCGCTCATCGAGGCCGAACATGGCCGCATCCCCTTCGCCGTTGTCTCCGGCGGCCGGCGCAACTCGGTTACCAACTCACTCACAACCCTCGGCCTCCTGGACCGCTTCGAAACCATCGTCGGCGCAGAAGACTACAAGAACAGCAAGCCCGCTCCGGACGCCTATCTTCTTGCGGCCTCGCGCCTTGGTGTCGCGCCCAGAGACTGCCTGGTTTTCGAAGACACGGACATGGGCATCCAGTCCGCGACTGCAGCCGGCATGGCTTCTGTCAAGATTGCCTCGCCACTGGAAAGAAGCTTGGCCACCAATCCCGGCAGCAAATAACTGGAACCCGCGGGCCGGCCGCATCGTAGAATTGCTAACACTGCGATTGCGCGAAGCTGTGGGAGGCTGCTTTGTCTACAATCATCAACCTCGGAACCCCCGACCGGGCTGCCGCGGAGCCGAAAGCTGAGTGGCCTATCCTGCTCGGCCTCGCTGCGGCCGTGGCACTGCTCCACATCCTCACCAATGGCCGCTATGGCTTTCATCGCGACGAACTCCAGTTTCTGAGCGATGGCCGCCATCTCGACTGGGGATTTGTCTGCTACCCGCCGCTCACGCCCTTCATCGAACACATCGGGCTGGCGATCTTCGGCGTATCGCTCATTGGCCTGCGCTTGTTCTCCGTTATTGCTCAGTTTGTCGCCATTGTCGTCGCAGGCCTCATGGCAAAAGAGCTTGGCGGTGGCCGCTTGGCGCAATGTACTGCCGCTCTCGCTGTGACGCTCTCGCCCCTGCCCCTCTTCAACGGAACAGAATTTCAGTACACGTCGTTTGATTTCTTGTGGTGGGTGCTCGCCGCTTACTTCGTCATTCGTTTGCTCAAGACTGAAAATCCGCGTTGGTGGCTTGCCATCGGTGCCGTTCTCGGCGTGGGTCTCCTCACAAAATATTCCATCGTGTTTTATATCGCGGGAATTCTGGCCGGAGTTGTCCTCACCTCCGCGCGCTCGTCTCTAAAAAGTATTTGGTTCTGGGCCGGCGTGGCACTGACGCTCGTGATATTTCTTCCCAACGTGCTGTGGCTCGTGCACCACGACTTTATCTCCTACAAATTTCTCCAGTCCATTCACGCCCGCGATGTGCGCATAGGCCGCGCCGACGGATTTCTGCTGGATCAATTCCGTATTTGCGTCAATCTCTTTGCCGCGCCTCTGTGGATCGCCGGCCTCGTTGGATTTGTGCGCAGCCAACGCTACCGCATGATCGCCTTCATGTACATCGTTCCGCTTGCTCTCTTCTTCTTCGGCAAAGGCCGCGGCTACTACGTGGCTGGCGCCTATCCAATGCTGTTGGCCATGGGCGCAGTGAGGGGCGAGAACTGGGTTCGTTCGCTTCCCCAATGGGGCCGCCGAACCGTTCAGGCTGTCTTCTTCACAGGCCTCGCCGCATGCGGAGCTTTTTTCATGGCCCTCATCGTGCCGCTCCAGTCCACTGGACCGCTCCGCGACTTCGCGCTGAAAAACAACGGCGACCTGCGTGAAGAATTCGGCTGGGACGATCTGGTCCGCACCGTCGCGCACATTCGCGATTCGCTCCCACCTGATCAGCAGGCGCATCTCGGCATTGCAACAGGCAACTACGGCGAGTATGGAGCCATCGAAATTCTGGGCGCTGCCTACGGCCTGCCGCAGCCCATCGGCACCACCAACTCAGAATATCTGCGCGGCTATCCGACGCCTGAGCCGACCACCATCATTGTGATTGGAAATAGTCTGGAGAAGGCCAACGCGCTCTTCACCAACTGCCGCGTCGCAGGACACAACGGCAACTCCGAAGGCCTGAAGAACGAAGAGAGTGAACGCCACCCCGACATCTTCGTCTGCGGCCCGGCCCGCCTGCCATGGTCAGAGCTCTGGAAAAACCACCAGGACTTTGGTTGAGCAATTTGATTGCAACTAGCCCGAACTTTGCGGTGTTTTAATACAGCAGCACAGCTACCCGGTAGGCGGTGAATGTGCCTTCTTGCCCCTGCGCAGGGCAACTGCCTACAGCGGCGCTGCGATAACGTCCTGAGGCAAGCCGTTCCTGAAGCGCCTGGGGCAACTGGGCCACATCCGAACCCTGCCAGCGCATGATAAAGCCTGGCCGCGCGCCGTTTGACGAACGCGGCACGCCATCATCCATGGCGCATGCGGCCCGCGCCAGCGCGGCGTCGGACACAATCGAAACTCCGGATCTACGCAGGATTTCGGCCACGCGCGCTTCCACCTCGCGCGCATTCAGCGACTCCACGCCGTGCCCGTAGTCGGCCACTGCGTACAGCACTCCACGGCTGGCAACCACGGCCACGCCTACCCGGTCCACTTCAGGGTTCAGCAGATTGCTGCGATGCCCCGGCGAGTGCATCCACTCATCGTGAATCATGCTGGCCGTCGGACCAACGGCAACATTCTCCTCAATCAACTGGAAGTGGGCACCTGCCTGGCCTGCGCGGCTGGCCAAGTCCGCCTCACCGTTATAGCGGTGGGAGATCGGCCCCTCGGCCGCCATGCGCCTGCAGTGGTTCAGCGCGGCCGCGGCCAGCGCCGGATCCCATGACAAACGTCCCGACCCAGCCTGCGCGCGCGTCTGGTTGGCCAGCGCAAACAACTGTTCGGCCGCCGTGGGAACCGCAACCGAGTCGCCGTCCTCCGCAAACGACCCCTTTGGCAAAAAGAACAACGGCGCAACGAGCGCCAAAGACAAAATTAGAGCCTTCTTCTGGAACCCCATACCGGATTAGACACAGGATTGCGCCGTGAGTCGCGTATTCTTTTTGTGCCGATGTCTTTTTTTTCCGCCTTCACGCCCCACGCCCTCCGGACCAGGCTCCGGCGCCAGCCCCTGGCCGTCGCCGGTGTGCTGCTTCTCGCCGGGTTTGTGCTTGGGGGGCTCTCCGCGCCGTGGCTGGCTCCGCGCGATCCCGCGGCCATTGATCTGCTTCACCGCCTTGAGGCTCCCTCCGCCGCCCACCTGGCTGGAACCGACGAACTGGGCCGCGACACCCTCTCGCGGCTTATGTGGGGTGCACGCCTTTCGCTCACCATCTCCGTCTCCGTTGTGCTGATTTCGCTCGCTCTGGGTCTCGCCGTCGGTGGACTGGCCGGGTATCTCGGCGGATGGGTCGACACCGTCCTCAATACGTTCGCCATGAATACCTTTCAAGCCCTGCCCGGCATCCTGCTGGCCATCGCCTTCGCCGCCTTTCTCGGCCCTGGCTTTTACAATCTCGTCCTCGCTCTGGCCATTGGCGGATGGGCAGGCTATGCGCGCCTGGTCCGCGCGCAGGTGATGGCCGTACGCGAGCGCGAGTACGTTGACGCCGCGCGAGCCCTCGGCGCTAGTGGATTGCGCATCTTCTTCCGCCACATTTTGCCCAACATCATTCAACCGGTACTGGTGCAGGCCTCCATCGGGATGGCCGGCGTCATTCTGGCTGAGGCTACCTTGTCGTTTCTTGGGCTCGGCATTCCTGCACCCGCTCCCAGTTGGGGATCGATGCTGAACGACGCGCGCTCGCATCTCTTTGATTCGCCGCAGCTCGTGCTTTTCCCGGCCGCCGCCATCGCTGGCGCGGTACTCGGCTTCAACTTCCTGGGAGATGCGCTTCGCGACCAGCTCGATCCAAGAACGAGGCTCGAACTCGGACTCTGAATTAATCGAAATTTCGAGCCGCTCTCATTCGTCTCCTACAACAAAGGATGGGTGCCCCAAGTGCCTCGCATTTGGGCACCTGGGAAGGAACGAAGCCCGTTCTCAACGCCCGCAAAAAACTTCCCTCAAACCATTGCAGATGGATTTGGATTCCCTGCGTACAACTCCTGCTCGGGTCGCGTCAGTGAAGGTTCAGAAGCGTCAAGCCCGATCCTGGCGGTCGAGTGATCGTGAGCTTGTCGATTTCGGGAAACCGCGCGCGAATAGCTTGAATGACCTCTTCCGTCTGCTCGCGATCAATGTGAGGCAGAAGGCAGAAGCAGGTTTCGAAAGCGGAGTCGCTCTGATACTCGACGTAGAGACCACGGGGAAATTCCCGGTCCTCCCCTCCGCCGCTTGCCTCGCGAAACTCCAGGCGCAGGAGATCATCGCGAGAAACGCTTGATGGGAAATAACCACCAGGGGCGTGGCCTGTGCTCACAAAGTCCAGATTCTGGACTCGCAATTCGACTCGGGTTCCGCGGAGAGCTCTGAAAATCTCGAGGGCCGCAACAAGAAAGACAAAAGCGATAAGGAATGGGACCGGTACGTCTGAAGAGCGGGCCCGACGCAAGAAAAAGCAAAAGATGGCCGCTCCAGCGCAAGTGAGCACAATCCGCAGAATATCCATCGGCGCGTTGAAACGCACGACGAGGCCGTTTTCACATTGCTCAATGGAAAGATCAGGGCGCATTCGCAGTCATCCTATCAGTTCCAATGGAAGGGCTGAGGCCCCGCCCTCCCCGCTTATCCTAATTCAATGAAGATCGGCGTCATCTCGGATACCCACGGCCTCCTCCGTCCCGAAGTTATGCCCGCCCTCAAAGGCGTCGACCAGATTCTTCACCTCGGCGACGTGGGAAAAATTTCCATCCTGGATGAACTGCGAACCATCGCCCCCGTCACCGCCGTCCGCGGCAACGTGGATCGCGAAGGCGCGTGCGCCAAACTTCCTGAGACTGAAGTGGTCCTCATCGAGAATCCTCCGCACGCCAGCCTCTACATCTACATGCTTCACGACCTCAAGGCGCTGCACCTCGACCCGGCCGCCGGCAAATTCGCCGCCGTCCTCTCCGGCCACACCCATGTGCCCAACTACTTCACCAAAAAAGGCGTCCTCTACTTAAACCCCGGCTCATGCGGCCCGCGCCGGTTTGAGCTGCCGGTCACCGTTGCCTTGCTGACGATGAAAAAGGATGGAGAGCTCGAACCGAAAATCGTCTATCTATCGCCGTCCGCCTGAGGTTCAATAGTCAAGAACCTCGCCAGGGCATCTTTCTGTTCCCTGTTCCCTAATCCCTGCCTCACCGCATTCTCGGGTTCACCAACCGGTACACCACGTCCGTCATCAGGTTCACCAGCACATATGTCAACCCGATCGACAGCAAGCATCCCTGCACCAACGCGTAGTCGCGGTTGGCAATCGAATCCACCACCAGCCGCCCCAACCCCGGCCAGCTGAATATCTTTTCCGTCACCACGGCGCCCGCGAGCAGCACGCCAAACTGCAGGCCGATGAGCGTCACAATCGGCACCAGTGCGTTGGGCAGCGCGTGACGGGAGACCACGGCGGTCTCGCTCAATCCCTTGGCGCGCGCTGTGCGGATGTAGTCCTGACCCAGTTCTTCAAGCATCGCCGTCCGCACCATGCGCGTAAGAATCGCCGCCAGCGACGCGCCCATCGCCACCGACGGCAACACCAGGTAGCGCCAGTCAATCGAATGCGTCCCGCCCGGGTTCGCGCCCGATACCGGCAACCAGCCGAGCCCGATTGAAAACACAAGAATCAGCACGGGGCCAAGAGCGATCACCGGAACAGAGAGACCAAAAAGGCTCACCACGGACAACACCTGGTCAATCCAGCGGCCGCGCTCCACCGCAGCCAGAATTCCGGCCGGAACCGCCAGCACCAGGCCGAGCCCCAGGGCTGCCAGCGTGAGTGCAAGAGTATAGGGGTAACGCATGGCGATGAGGTGCGAGACCGAGTCGTGCAAGCGGATCGAGCTGCCCAGGTCCCCGTGCAGGACGCCGCTCCAGTAGTGGATGTACTGCGTATGGAGCGGAAGGTCGAGCCCGAGCTGGTGGCGAAGCGCGCCAATGTCCGCCGGAGTTGCTCCCTCACCCAGCATCATCTGGATCGGGTCGCCCGGCACCAGGTGGATGAGCAGAAACACCAGCGAAACCACCAGCCAGACGACCGGGATAGTAAGCACAAGGCGGGTGAGGATCTGCTTCATAAGCTCTCACCCCAACAATAAATCAGGGAGCCGGCAATCGATAGCCTCGCCGCGGATTCCTCGCTCTCACAACAATCTAAGAACCCTGAGGCGCAGCAGGTTTCTTATCGCCTTCGAAGCCCTCAAAGATTTCCTCGTATCCCTGCTTGAAGAACACATGCGCTGTCTCGAGAACATAAACAACTTCCCTCACACGCTGATAGTGGAGGAATCTGACGATTGCGACCCTCAACAAGGTGGCGGCGATCCAGAGAGCGACCAACGCCGCTAAAACTCCGCCGAAAGATGAAATCTGCTGATCAAATTGGAAGGGAAATTTCCACCAGCCACGATAAAGACAATCGATCGCGAGCAGGAGCGCAAGGCCGCAGCAGACCCACTGCAATTCCTGCGCGGCAAACCAGACCGAAGACATCATCCGCACATGGGCTTCGTTGCGGATGATCTCTCCACTTCGCCTTTGATTTCGCTGCTGGATCCGAATCTTCAGCACGTTCACAAACATTTTAGATCGTTTGGAGATTTCCTTGCCCTTATCCTCGGCTTTGATCTTGTCGGCGCCCGTGATCTTGTCGTCATCCTCAATCTTGCCTTTCCATGGCACATGACGGGCCAAATGCTCCAGGCCGCGCTCGGTCAGGTACTCGCTCAAATGAGAGTACGGAAATTCTCCGCCAGATTTGGCCAGCCCCTTGGTAAACCGGTGAATCCGTCGAAAATTCAAGAGCCTCAAGAATGGCTTCTTGTAAATCTCATCAAGGGCTGTCTTCTCATCGATGTCCTTTTGCAGTCGAGGCTGCACCACAGCCCGCTCCATGTTCTTCCAGTCCTTGCGCAGGATGTGAGCGATGCTTTTTTGGTCTGGAATTTTCGGATCGCGTCGCGAGAAGACGAAACCCAGCACATAGGACAGAGCCAGAATCAACAGGATCGCTCCGTATCCCGGACGGGCCAGATAGGGGTAAGCCTTATTCCAGTCGAGCGGGCCGTGGAGAAGCTCGGCGCTCGCCCATAGCACCATTGGAGCGGCAAACATCGTGAACAGAATGCCTGGCACAAGGCTGCCGAGAATATCGACGAAGAGCTCCCGAACCAGCGAAGCCGCAACGGCAAGGCTCTCTGTCCGTGCTTCCTCGTGGACTAGCAACGTAACTGCTTCTTCGCTGGCGGGCATTGGACGTTCCCCTTAAAGCACGAGTCTGCCCCAGCAACATCTCGGAAATCGGAACCACACTCTGGAGCGCATCCAATATACACCTGCGCGCTCTGAACAAGCTCCAATCAACTTTTGGGAGCCTTCACCGGTACACGACCGGAATAAAATGCTGCTCCTGGAAGGGCGGGCGCACATACTCGGCTTTCACGATTGGCGGCAGTTCCAGCGGCTCCGGCGTCATATCCTTGTACGGAATCTTCGACAGCAGGTGGCGAATCACGTTGAGCCGCGCGGCCTTCTTGTCTTCAGCATTCACCACAAACCACGGCGCCTGCTTGTGGTCTGTATGGTTGAACATTTCGTCCTTTGCGCGTGAGTAATCGGCCCAGTGCTTGCGCGATTCAAGATCCATCGGGCTGATCTTCCAGCGCTTCGTCGGCCTGTCCATGCGGTCCTGAAAACGCCGCTCCTGCTCCGCGTCGCTCACGCTGAACCAGTATTTGATGAGAATAATGCCCGACCGCACGAGCATCCGCTCATACTCCGGGCACGTGAGCAGAAACTCCTGGTACTGGGCATCCGTACAAAAGCCCATGACGCGCTCAACGCCCGCACGGTTATACCAGCTCCTGTCGAACAGAACCATCTCGCCCGCAGCCGGCAGATGCGGAACGTAGCGCTGAAAATACCATTGCGTCTTCTCGCGTTCAGTGGGCGTGCCCAAGGCCACCACCTTGCAGATGCGCGGATTGAGCGACTCCGTAATGCGCTTGATTGCTCCGCCTTTGCCCGCCGCGTCACGCCCCTCGAAAAGCACCACCACTTTCAGCTGCTTGTGGCGAATCCACTCCTGCAGCTTGACCAGTTCGATCTGCAGGCGGCGCAATTCCTTTTCGTAGTCGCAGTCCTTGCCGATGCGCATGGTTTGAACTTCCCAAGGATGCGCGGGCTTGCATGCGTGATCCTTGCCGTTCACGAGCACACCGTTCGTGAGGGCATTCCCGTTTGCTCCCGCCGACCTGTTTGCGTTGATCTTGGTCGCCTTGCTCTTCTCTTTTTCCTTCTTCCCCATGGGTCTCCTCCCATTTGGGCGGCAACGTTCTTGTGCAGGCGCACAACAATGCAGCCGGCCGAAGACGCAGAACCGCGCCCCTCTATCAATACATCGGTAGCATTCAGGTGTTGGATCAGCCAAAAGAAGGAATCTTTGAGCCTCGCCGGCAATCTTGTTCATTGTCTCGGTTGAAATCAGGGTTGACTTTCTCTTACCTTGGCAACGCAGCACTGTCGCTGGGGCCCCTGCATATGAAGCTTGTCGCGGAAGAATACATGACTTTGTTGCATGTTCCGGCCATTTTTGCGGGCTTTCTCCGAGTCAACCCGGATATAGATTGTTCCGCAGCGTGTTGTTCTTCGCGATCACCTCGCGGTTCGGCTCCGCCCACGTTTCCTCGGCCACCGCTGCTCCGCCGTTCCCTTCCGCAAGGCAACCTTCAACGGTCACCGTGTGAGATTCGGCAATGCGCACGCCGTCCAACCCATTGCGCGCAATTTCGCAGTCGCGGATGGTTACGATGGTCGCAAAGCTGAGGGCCACGCCGTTGCCAAAGAGAGAATCGCAAAGCCGCGAGCCGTTGATCGTGACGCGCGAAACATCGTCGAGCTTGAGGTTGTGGTTCTTGCCCGGTCCGGGGGGAACCGTGGCGCCGTTCCCTGAAAAGTCGCAATTGATGACTTGCAGTTGCTCTGCGCCAAAAACATACACGCCGGAGAAGTTGCAATTGCGCACCGTGAGGCTCTCGCACCGGATGTTGCGCTGTGGGGTTTTGCCCTCGCCAAGAAACAGAATTCCTGCGCGAATGGGCCCGTGCTGGGTGCGCCTTTTCTGCACATCGCCGTTGGGATCTTTTGATTGTTCCGCTGCGCCCGCGCCTTCAATCACAAAGTCGCGGAGAACTACATCGTGCATGTCCGCATCGGCATTCACAATCGCCGCCTCGTATTGAGGCTTCGCCGGATCGAGAAACAGCACGCAATCAATGCCGGTTCCTGCAATCGTCATTCCGCTCGGCAACCTCAAGCGTTGCAGGAAGAGTGTGCAGCCCCGCGCTCAGGCTCACCGTCCCGCCACCGCTGGCTGCAAGCTTGTCCAGCGCATCCTGAATCGATTCTCCTGGTGCAACGGCAATCCTTCCCTCCACTGATGCGCCTGCGCCTCGCGCCCCCGCCAATTGCGCAATCGTTGACGGCGAAGGCGCAGGCTGCAATTTGCCGGCAGTCTCAACTCCGCGAAAGAAAGTGAGCACTCCGCGCGAGTGATCGCGCGCGCGTAGCGCTGCCTTCTCCGTGTATGGAAGCTCAATGTGCTTCACATATCGATAATGCTGCGAGCACGCCCTCATACACATCGCTGAACCGGCTCTGCGTGTCCTGGATTTTTCCGTAAGCGTGAACCGGCTCGCCCAGCAGCAGGCTTGCCGTGTACTCGTAACCAAGCGCCAGCCGATTGTCGGCTTCTTTGAAAAGATCCACGCCCTGGTTCCATGCCACAATCGATGTGCGCGCAAGGTAGCCGAGTCCAAGCTGCACATGTCCCTGGTCGCGCGTCGTCTCCTCGCACTGCCCGCTCGGATAGATGTAGCGCGTGATGCCGCTGTTCGCAGGGCCCAGCCGATAGTGGTGATATGCCTCATCCATCAGCTTGCGATCGTCGCAGTAAACGCCAATCGAGAGCAGCGTAAACATCATGGCCGCATCCCAGTTTCCATTGGCTTCGGGATAGTACATCCTGAGCAGCGGCACATAAACGGTAAGCAACATGCGCTTGAACTGTGCTTGCGAGTCGGCTCTCCACCTGGGATAAGTGGCGCGCAGAATCTCCGCCGCGTTCGCAAACTCGCCGCCCGTCCATCCGGCCAGCAGCATAGCGTCGTTCTCAAAAAAATCCGCGAGCGTTCCCGACCACGCGTCGAAGATCTCGATCGCCTTCTGCGCATAAGCCTCGTTGCCGGTCACGTACCACTGCAGCACCTGGCTGTTCACGGCATTCGCGCTGGCCGTCAACTCCGCTCCGCCCTTTTGCCCCGCGCCATATGCACCACGAATGATGTGCGCAAATGGCTCCGGGTTGAAGTCTAGCGATGCGCCGGGCTCTGCGCGCAGCCGATCCCAGGCGGACTTCCACGGTTCTTCGCCGGCCTTCACTTTGGCCCTCATGAATTCCAGATCAGCGCGCGTCTGCAAGATTCCCGGATGCACAATCGTGCCGTGAGCAGCCTTATTTTCTGCCGCCGGCTTCTTCTGTTGCGCAACACCAACTTGATCCAATAACGGCAAGGCAGTCGCCGCAAGCCCCACACCCGACTGCCAAAGAAATTCCCTTCGCTTCATTTCAGTTGCTCCCCAAGATAATCCACATCCTCTTGCCCGAAGAAATCAGGAATCGCTCTTCGCCGCGGCCTCTTCTTCCACCGGTTCCACGCGAATCCGAGCAATGCGCCGATGATCCATCTCGACCACGGTCAGCTTGCGGCCTTCATAGGTGATCGATTCTCCGGGATGCGGCAGATGACCAAGCTGGACCAGCAGAAAGCCCGCCAGCGTTTCAACTCCACCGTCGCGCGGCAGGCTCCACTGCATCTGCGTTTCCAGGTCGCGCAGGTTCACGCCGCCATCCATCAGCAGAGCGCCTGAGGCGGTGGTCAGCAGCGGAACCGAAGGCGAGTCAAACTCATCGTCCAGTTCGCCCGTGAGCTGTTCGATCGCATCCTCGGCGGTAACCAATCCCACCACGGATCCAAACTCGTCGACCACAACGGCCATGTGCCTGCGGCGTTGCTTGAAGTCGGTGATCAGGTCGAGCACGGTTTTTGTTTCAGGAACGACCAGTATGTCGCGCATCACCTGGCGCACGCGAAGTTCAACAAAGGGTGTGATGAGATTGGGCCTGGTCAGTTCCGTCGCTTCCGGTCGTGTGTTCGCTGGGGCGCTTTCCTCCGGAAACAACTCCCCCTCCGATTCCGCGGGCCTTTCAGCGCCGCGCCCTTCTGAGGCCGAGCGGAAAAAGATGAGCCGAGCCAGGTCGCGCGCATACACCACGCCGACAATGTGCTCCGGCCCACGGCTTTCGTCGTATACCGGAACGCGCGACCGGGTGACGCGCGATCACCAGCGCGCTGGCTTCCTCAAGCAGCATGTCAGAGGGCAGCGAGAAGATCTTCTGACGCGGCGTCATGATCTCGCGTATCGATACATCGTCCAGCTCGAGAGCGCGATGGATGAGTGTCTCCTGGAACAGCGGCAGCAGGCCCTTGCGGCGGGCGGCCGTGGCAATGAGTTTCAGCTCCTCTGAGGAGTGCACGCCCGATCGCTCGGTCATCGGCACATCGAATGCGCGCAGCACTCCGGCAGCCGACACCTTGAGCAGGCGCACGGCGGGCCGCGCCAGCGCCATGAACACCAGCATGGGCGCTGCAACTGCCACGGCCAGCGCTTCAGCCCGGCGCAGCGCCAGCGCCTTGGGCACCAGTTCGCCCACCACCACGTGGAAGTAGGTGATCAAGGCAAAACCCAGCGTGACGGCCGCGATATGCCCGTAGACGGCCGAGTACGGCAGGTGGGCCAAGCCAGCCCGCCAAGACCCCGGCGGCCAGCGGCTCGCCAAGCCAGCCAAGCGCCAGGGAACACAGCGTTACGCCAAGCTGGACTGCGGGCAAAAGTTCGTCGAGTCCGTGCTGCAGGCGGCGTACCGCGCGCGCTCCCGGCATTTTGGCCGAGAGCATCTGCTCCACTCTCGTTTCGCGTATCGACACCAGCGCGAACTCGGCAGCCACAAAGAAGGCATTGGCCAGGATCAGCATGGCCACGGCGACAGTCTGGAGCAGCGAAAGGCCTTGCATCTGCGTCAGAGCATAGCACTTCAGCTGAACCGGGTCAGCCGGGTGCCTCTCGATTGGGCTGGGTAAAATTGCTGGAACCGGGCAGGACGCCGTTGCGTAAGACAATTTGTATGTCCGGGTTCGCACAACCCTGTTCGAAATTGGACACCAGGGGCAAGGCGGCCCAACGAGCTCAAGCAGTAACCCGGCTGGAATCATTGAACTTAACCGTTCAACAGGCTTTGGCTTCAGGAGTGCATCCAAGGTCCATGGAATTGCGGGAGAGCCTGGAATCGATGTCCCGTATCCCGGCCGTGCACCCGGGTCGGCTTACCCGCGAAGAACGGCGACCCGAAAAACCGCCCACGCCCCCATTGAAAGCGAGGAACCATATGAACCGTCTTCTCGTTGGAACAGCATTGCTTGCTGGTGCAGCCGCACTTGCAGCCGTGCCCGTCTCCGCAACTGAAGCCACCTTCGAACGCAACCTCAACCTGAATGGAAAGGTGGAGCTCTCCGTCGCGACGGGCGCGGGGTTCATCCATATCACCCACGGAGCAGACCGCCAGATTCACATCTTCGGACACGTCAAGTCCGGCTGGGGCGCCGACGATAGCCAGGTAAAACAGATCGCCGACAATCCGCCGATCGAGCAGACAGGCAACATCGTGCGCATTGGCGCTCGCCATGAAAGCATGCACAACATCAGCATCGATTATGAGATTCAGGCTCCGGCGGACTCGTACTTGAGCGCCGCGTCGGGCTCGGGCGAAGTCAGCGACGACGGCGTCGGCGAAAACGCCAAGCTCAGCACTGGCTCCGGCAATATCCACGCCACCGGGCTCCATGGCAGCTTCAGCGTCGATACCGGCTCGGGCAGCATCTACGCTGAGCAGGTCGGGGACGGCGACGTGAAGGCCGAAACTGGTTCCGGCTCCATTGAGCTGCGCAACCTGCATGGCGCGCTCAAAGCGCAAACCGGCTCGGGCAGTGTCAAGGTCGGCGGAACGCCCTCGGAAGCTTGGAAGATTGGAACGGGCTCAGGCAGCGTGGAGGTTTGGACCGGCACCGCCGCCTTCACGCTAGATGCCGAAACTGGCTCGGGAGGGGTCCATTCCGATCGCGAATTGACAACCCAGGGAACCGAGGATCACCATCACATCTCGGGCAAGATCGGCGGGGGCGGACCCACGGTGCGCATTGAGACCGGATCCGGCAGCATCCGCATCCACTAGAGCCTGGAGCCCGCTGTCTTTTTCCAACCGCGATTCCCTCCCCCTGCCCTTCCCGAGGGAATCGCGCTAGGGGATAAAGTAGTAGGGGTTCGGATACTTTACTGAGAACTCCGCCTCGGGCTTGCCCTTCAAGTCGCTCCATTGGTCGCCCACGTTGAGCACGATGGTGTAGCCCTCGGCCACAATCCCGGCGCGCACACTGGACTTGTAGACCTCGGCGGACTTCCCTTCCATCTCTTGAGACCGCAGCGTCAACTGCTGCCAGCCATCAAATCCGGCTGCCTTCAGGTTCTGCTCGGTGATGGCGCGCTCCCGTTCCGGGCGCCCCGTGATGAAGAAAACCGTGACCCCCAGCCGCAGCGCTTCCTTTTCAATCCGCAAGCTCCCCGGGATGGCCGGCGCCTGGCCAGTCTCGTTCCACGCATCGAAGATCGCCTTGTTGTAGGCAAAATCTCCACCCACAAGCTCCTGCCAGTTGGTGAGCGCGGTCTCGTCAATATCGAAGACCATGCCCAGCTTCTTCCCGGGGCGCGGATGGGCGGCGCGCCGCTGCAAAAAGGCGATGGCGCGATCGGCCTGCCGGTCAAGGTCGTGCGCGTAGCAGCCGCAGGTGCAGGTGCACTCGTGATACTGCTTCAGTTGCTTCTTCAGCGCGTCGATATTGGGCAGGCTTTCGGCCCGCGTGTTCACACTGAACACCGGCCCCTGGGGCTTGGTCGAAGCCGCCTGCTGCGCGAACGCCACCGCCGTTGCAGTACACACCATCAAGATGGCCGCCAGGAATTTTATCTGCCTGATCACCGCTGGAAGTCCTTTCATGCGAACGAGATCGCCGCGGCCATTCACATGGCTTTAACAATGATCGCATTCCACCTCCGCTTCTCCCAAGTGGCTCTGGCCCCCTATCGCATTCGATACACTGGAGTCATGGTTCATGTCTTTCGCCCCTTGCCCGTTGAACGGTTGAAGCTGCTGGTCTTCGATCTGGACGGAACCCTGATCGACTCGGCGCAGGATTTGTGCAACAGCGTCAACGCCGCCCTGGCGCAGTTTGGCCACGGGCCACTCGCCGACCCAGCTATCGCCGGGTTTGTGGGCAACGGAGCTCCCATGCTCATGCGCCGCTCGCTCGCCATGGCCAGCGGCATCGAGCCGGAGCAGGTGGACGAAACCCTGCTGGCCGGCGCATACGACTTTTTTCTCCGCTATTACCGCGAGCACAAACTCGACTTTACCTACGCCTATGAGGGCGTGCTTGAGGCGCTTGCAGCGCTGCGTGAACTCCACGATGCCCCCGGCGGCACACCCCGCGTGATGGCTGTGCTTACCAACAAACCGGTTCGTCCGGCACGGGGAATTTGCGAGGGTTTGGGCATGGCCGATTATTTTCTCCACATCTACGGTGGCGACAGCTTCCCGGTGAAGAAGCCCGACCCCACCGGCCTGCGCACGTTGATGCAGGAGACCGGCGCCTCGCCAGACCAGACCGTGATGATCGGCGATAGCCAGGTGGACGTGGAAACAGCCCGCAATGCCGGTGCCTGGTCCATCGGGTGCGCCTTCGGCTTCGGTCCACAAAACATCCTTGACACCAAACCCGACATTCTCGTCGACCGGGCCTCTGACTGGACGGCGGCGCTCAGTCCTGCGAAAATTGTTGTGCAATCGTGATCGTTTACGAAAGAGCAGGAATTGCCCGGACCACGAAGACTTTCCGGGCAAACCAGGGGACTGGAAACTCGGAGCCGTTTATAAATTGAATAAGCGTGACCGCCCCCGCCAGTAATAAGGACGCACGGGCTCCGCGGAAGAAATGGGAATCTCCCATCGCAACCGCGGACGCATATCCAGCGAATGCAAGATTTTTCGCGCTCGAGCTTTGATGGTTGTAATTTGCTTCACCTTGCTCTGCCTGGAGATGTTGGTCATGAGTTCGTTTGTACGGTTTCTTGCCCTTGTTTGTGCTCTTTCTCTTCTCTCACCTCGAGCTACTGCCGGCGCCTTTGCTCCCGACCCACCCGTTGCCGGCGCCCATGCTTCTCCAGCCCTGCACGGGGTCGTCTCAGACACAACTGGAGCTATTATTCCGGGCGCTGAAATCGATGTGATGGACTCCAAAGGCGCCTCCGTTGGCCAGGTCCACTCCGACCCAAACGGCAACTTCCAGTTCACGCCTTCGCAGCCGGGTGCCTACACGCTCATCGTCTCCGAAGCAGGATTCAAAACAGTACAGCTGACTGTCACGGTTGCAGCGCCGTCGGGCTCCGCGACCAACGTCAAGGCCGCGCCTGCCCTGCACGTCGTGCTTCCCATCGCCTCCGTGGCCACCAACGTTGAGGTGAATGCCGATGCCAACGAAGACCTCACGTCCACCGACGCCAACAGCGACTCATCCACGCTGACCACGCAGGACCTGAAAGCTCTACCCATCTTCGACAACGACTACGTCTCGGCGATGAGCGCCTTCCTTGACAGCAACGTCACATCGACGGGCGGCAGCGGCCTCATTGTGGATGGAGTCGAGGCCAACCGCGCCACTGTGTCCCCTTCCGCCGTACAGGAAGTGCAGATCAATCAGGATCCTTACTCTGCCCGGTACTACTACCCCGGCCGCGGGCAGATGGAAATCATGACCAAATCGGCGGCCGACAATTATCACGGCCAATTCAACTTCTACTTCCGCGACTCCGCTATGAACGCGCAGAATGCCCTCGCTCCCTCCAAGCCATTCGAGCAGCGGCGCATCTACGAGGGCCACGTCACCGGGCCCATTCCTCATGCCAACAGGAGCAGCTTCCTGGTTACGTTCAACCGGGCCGAAGAGGACAGGGACACCGTGGTGAGCGCAACCCTCGCGCCCACCGTCACCAATCCCAGCGGCGCCTACAGCGCCAACGTTCCGGCGCCCACACGCGATACCGAATTCAGCACCCGCGCCGGCCATCAGTTCGGCGATCGCTACTCCAGTTACATCCAGTACAGCTACGAGGACTGGACCGGGCAGAACCAGGGCGTAGGTGGGCAGCAACTGGCCGCGGCGGGATATAACTCCGAGTACCACGAAGACGACCTCAACACTCACCTCGACGCCACCTACTCCGCCAATCTGCTCAACCAGGTCTCCGTGGTCGGCGAGCATACGTCCAACCGCAACAGCAACACCGTGGAGGGCGCGCGCATCAGCCTGCCTGGCGATTTTCTGACTGGCTCGGCGCAGTCTGACTCCTTCGGCACCGAGTACAATTTCCGCTTCTCTGACGTGCTCAGCTGGACGCGCGGCCCTCACCTCGTCAAGGCCGGCATCAGCGTGCCGCACATGAGCCGCCGCGCGTACGACGACCAGACCAACCAGCTGGGAACCTACACTTTTGGTCCAACGCTCGCAGCCGACGGCGTCACCGTGCTCCAGACAACATTTCAGAACTACGCCGCCAATCTGCCTTCAGAATTCTCGCAAAACACCGGCGACACGCACTTCATCTATCACCAGCAGGAGATGGGCGCGTTCGTGCAGGACCAGATCAAGCTCGGCACGCGCGTCTCCGTCACTCCGGGCATTCGCTACGACTGGCAGAACTTTCTCGGCACTGACCGCCTTGGATTTTCGCCGCGCTTCTCCTTCGCCTGGGTCGTCGACCCCAAGTCCAAAACAATCGTGCGCGGAGGCGGTGGCATCTACTACGACCGCTTTGGTTCAAGCTCCCTGCTGGATCTGGCCCGCTATCAAACTGCGCGCCGCCGCTCGGTCGTGGTTTCGCTCGACCCCGCATCGCTGCCTGCTTCCGGCTGCGTACCCATTGGCCAGTGCGTTACCCTCGCCGCGCAGCCGCCTAACCTCGTTCAGCTCATGCCCCATGCAAAGCTGCCTTACGAGATGGAGTACGGCCTCTCCGTAGAGCGCCAACTGGGCGAGCGCGCCACGGCCACCGTCAGCGCCTACTCCACGCGCGGCATTCACATGTTTCGCTCGCTCGATGTCAACGCACCAACCGTGCAGTCCGGCTACCTGCTCCGGCCCAACGCCGCGTACGGGCGCATCCGTCAAATGCAGCCTGTGGGCTTCTTTGAGGGCAGCGGCCTCGACGTCTCCTATCGCGGTCGGCTCAACAAGTACTTCACCGGCTTCGGCCGCTACACCTGGTCCCATTACGAATCGAACATCGGCGGCATCTACTGGTTTCCGCAAAACCAGCTCGACCCCGACGAGTGGTCCAACTCCACCTATGACCGTCGCCACCAGTTCAACATGTACGCCATGATCCACCCCGAGGGGGTGCTCAACCTGGCCGTCGGCATGTTTGCCAACACAGGCACTCCGTGGACAGTCCTCACCGGCTCTGACGATTACGGGGATGGCCTGTTCAACACGCGCCCTGACGGCGTCGCCCGCAACACTGAGACCAACCCGTCTTACGTTGATTTTGATGTTCGCTGGGGCCACGACTTTGCCTTCACTGCCAACAAGGCCGATGAAGCGCCACGCCTCGGCTTCTCGGCAGGAGCCTTCAACATCCTCAACCACTTGAACGGCTCAGGCATCGACCAGGTCGACACCTCCCGATCCTTCGGCGATATCACGGCAGCGGCTCCGCCCCGCCGCATCCAGCTAGGCATGCGCGTGCAGTTCTAGGGGCGTATCGACCTATAATGATGGGTAACGGCGGGCGCCCCCTGGAGGGGCGCTTTTCCACGGAACTTTCCGCCGTCCCCTTGCGTAGGGACACAGAGAGGAGCCCTCTCCGATGCAGCGAGCTTTCCTTTTTTCTCTCCTGGCGGCCGCCCTTGCCCTGGCAGCCACGCCCGCCCATGCCGATGAGGATGCCGTCCAGTTCTTCAGTGACATCAACGTCAGCGCCGGAAACACAGTCCACGACGCTGTCTGCATCCTCTGCAGCGTGCACGTTGACGGCGAGGTGAAGGGCGACATCGTTGCCATCCTCGGCAGCGTCCAGGTCAACGGACATGCCGATCGCGATGTGGTCAGCATCCTCGGCGGCGTAACCGTCGGCGACAACGCCTCCATTGACCGGGACACGGTCAGCATTCTGGGGCCCGTGCGCCTCGGGGAACACGCCACCATTGGACGCGATACGGTCGCCGTCATGGGTTCCTATCATGCCGCGACGTCGGCCAATGTGGGTCGCGAACGCGTCATCCAGCCCGGCATCTACCTGCCCCTGCCCGGCCTGGTTCTCATTTTCATCCTCATTCTCGTCATTCGCGAGCGCCGTGCCTACCGCCGGCGCCAATACATGCAGGCTTGGCAGCAGGCCCAGCCACGCCCGTAGCGGCTTCCCTGCCCGGCGGGCCCCATTCTCGGCAAGCGGCCTACGCGTGTCGAATTCGCCACTTTCGATCGTTGGCATAGATTCAAAACTGTACCCCATTCATCGCAGTTTTTTCGCGATGAGTGGGTGGGGAGTGCCCTCCTTTGCAATTTCTCTAACCATGAAGGCGAAACAAGATGCACCTCAGCAGGCGCAGACTGAAGTACTCTTCTCGAAGACGCTTAGCATGATGATGATCGTCTTCAAATTCGCCGGCGTGCAATTGATGAGGCCGTCAGACCGATCCGCCGCCGAGCTGCTCAAGGTGGTTTACGGAGAAGTAGAACCGTGACCGGGCGCCCACTTCGCATTGTTCTCCCCGGCGGCAGCGGACACGTTGGCCAGATGCTGGCGCGCCATTTTCAAGAGGGCGGCCACCACGTCACCGTGCTCACCCGCTCTCCCTACACCGCGCCCTGGCAAACCGTGCACTGGGATGGCGAGAACCCCGGCTCATGGGTTGAAACCCTTGAAGGCGCCGACGTCTGCATCAACCTTGCGGGACGAAGCGTGAACTGCCGCTACAACCAGAAACACCGCCGCGAAATCTACGATTCGCGCATCGGCACCACGGGCCTGCTGAGCCGCGTCATTACCTCGCTGCCCACTCCGCCGCGCGTGTGGATGAATATGTCTACGGCCACCATCTACCGTCATGCTCTCGACAGGCCGATGGATGAAGCCACCGGAGAGCTGGGTGGCCGTGAGCTGATCTCAAAGCACAGGCACGCGCCCGAGACCTGGGATTTTTCCATCGGCGTTGCCAAAGACTGGGAAGCGCTCTTCTTCGCCATCCCCACGCCGCGCACGCGTAAAGTGGCCCTCCGCAGCGCGGTCGTCTTCAGCCCGGTGCCCGGCGGCAGCTTCTCCATCCTACTCAACCTTGTCCGCATTGGCCTGGGAGGAACCCAGGGCAATGGCCGCCAGTTCGTCTCCTGGATTCACGAGTCTGATTTTGCGCGCGCCATCGACTTCCTCATCGAGCATGAGGAGATTGCCGGGCCGGTCAATATCGCCGCGCCCAACCCGCTGCCCAATCGCGAGTTCATGGAGGCACTGCGCGATGCGTGGGAGATGCCCAACGGGATTCCTGCACCCTGGCTGCTGCTCCAGATCGCCACTTTCCTCATGCGCACTGAACCGGAGCTGGTGCTCAAGAGCCGGCGCGTCGTCCCGGGCCGCCTGCTCCAGGCCGGGTTTGATTTCGACTTCCGCAACTGGCAAGAGGCCGCCGACGACCTCGTCCGCCAATGGAAGAACAGACCCTGAACACCGGGGAAAAATCGCGGGTGCCCCCGGTCTCGTCCGCCGCGGCGGAAGACCAGGGATTGAAGAAACCCACCCGAGACCGAAAAGCGGGTGCCCCAGGTCCCTCGCACTTAGTGACCTGGGATTGAAGAGACCCCATACAAGATCAAAGAGCTGAGAGCTGAAAGCTGACTTTACTGCTTCGGTGTAATGTCGGTGACCGGCAGATCCCAGTGTGCCCGCAGAATCTCAAAACGGCGCTGCTCTTCTTTTTGATAAGTAGCCTGGTCCGGCCAAAGCTCTTTCATGAACGCATCTTCGTCGGGGTTTGACGTGGTCGCCGCGGTCGAATCCTTGAAGCGAATCGTCACGCGATAGTCCCAGCGTCCGTCTTCAGTCGTGTGATAGGCGGGCGTCTCCACTTTGACCGAAAGAATGCGGCCGGTGGACTGCACCTTCTTCAGCAGCGGGTAATGGTTCTTGAGAAACAGCTCGAGGAACTCCTGCTGGTGGCCCCATTGGCACTTGTAGTAGTACTCGACGGAATAGGGCTGGCCGGCTCCTCCCTGCGGTGGCGCGCCCTGGGCCTTGAGCGGTGCCGCAAGGATAGAGCGAATGCAAAGGACGAGGACAGCGAGAAGAAGCTTGCGCATAGCGTGCCTCCAATTTCGTTTAGCTGCCATTGTAGCGTTGCGAGGCCTGCGGCCCGAAAGAAAAGAAACCCGGCAACCAGTCTCGCTGACCAAGCTGCCGGGGTATGAAGTGGAACAGGTAAAAGTGGTATGAAACGACTGTTGGAAAAGAGCGAAAGTCTTAGCAGTGCGCGTAAGTCTCCAAGGCCGACTTGCTTGGAATGGTCAGAGTGGAACCGCTGAAGGCAACCAGGCGCCGGCTCTTGAAAGCGCTCATGGTGCGCGTCACTGTTTCGCGGGAGGCGCCAATGAATTCGCCAATCTCGCCATGCGTGAGGGGAAAGCGGAAGCGCGTACCGCACTCGGTGGTCTGGCCGTTCTGGCTCCATTCGAGCAACAGACGCGCCAGCTTCTCAGGCGCGGAGCCCGACAGGCCGACCGTGCGCAACTGCTCGCAAGCCATGGTGTAGTCGCGGCTCAGCTCTTCGGTCACGGTTTGATAGACCTCGGGATGACGGCTGAGAAAGTTGAGAAAATCGCGGCGCTCCACCGGAGCAACCTTCGCTGGATAAAGTGTTTCCGCCGTCATCTCGCATGGCTTGCCGGAGAGAGCAGACGCGAGACCGAGAATCTCGCCCTTCCTGGCGATGCGGAGAATCAGGCGTCGTCCGTCGGAGGAGTTCATTGAGAGCTTCACTTCGCCCTCGAGAACGATGTAGATGCCGGGAATGGGATCCTTCTCGGAAAACAGAATCCTGCCTGCCGGATAGCTCAAAGGCAGAGCCATGGCGCCAAGATCCTTGAGCGCCAGAGGCGACAACTTGCTGAAGAATTCGCCAACCAGCCTGGGCTGAGTTGCACATCCGGCTACTGTGTTCTGCATGGTCCCCATATCAAAGCTCCTCGTTAACGGATTGCGCGTCGCCGCGCGTGATTTGTTCGGCAAGAGATTGTGCCCACAACGTATCTGCGAGCAGTTCGGCTTTCGTTTGTGAGTAGATCTCGCTCAGCAATGCAGTACCGCCTGAGTCGGCATAGATCACGTTGCGCAAATCAAGTACAAGCTTTCTTCCTGCCAGCCGCGGAGCTATGTCCACCCAAACTCGGCCCACTTCCGCCGCCCACAACCCCGCGACCCGGCCTTCCAATTTCATCTCTACTGCTTCCGTACTTTCGTTCAATGAGATTCGTAACATTTGTTTTGAACTTTCTGCTGCTTCGTTTTGCTCATTCCGCTGTTTTGCTTTTGAGCGTCCTCTTGCGTTAAACGTTCCGCGTACGCACTTACTAATGCATGGCGCGTGCCAAACTGCGCTGCGCAGCAGCAGGGCCAAGCATCAATTTGAAAGGAAAGGAGTTAGTTGGAGAGAGAAATCCTGGTGACGAATCCTGAGTGGGCGAACTGACGAAGTGACGATGACGAAATCCCGTCACCGAGACTACATATAGTCACTTCGTTCGATGCCGAGCTTCTTCAACTTTGAATTTAACGTAGTGCGTTTTAGGCCCAGCCGCTCAGCCGCGCCGTCGTCGCCGCCGATCTGGCCCTTGCACTCGCGCAGCACACGTAAGATATGTTCGCGTTCCGCCTCTTGGAGCGTTGGGTTCTCGACCTCGATTTGCACACGCTCTTGCGCCATCTGCAATTCGGCAAGCGGAACGTAGAGCACCGGTCCCCGGGTGAGAATCACGGCGCGCTCAAGAAAATTCTCAAGCTCGCGGATGTTGCCCGGCCACGGCCAGCGGACCAGCGCTTGCATGGTTTCATCGGGAATAGACTCGATGGCCTTGCCCATGCGGCGGCTGTGCGTGGTTACAAAATGGCGGACGAGGATGGGAATATCGCTCGCGCGCTCACGCAGCGGCGGCGAAAAAACCGGGAACACCTTGAGGCGATAAAAGAGGTCGGCGCGGAATTCCTTGTCCGCAACCATCTTGCTCAGGTCGCGATTGGTGGCTGCAATCAAGCGCATGTTCACGGGAATGGGCCGGTTGCTGCCCAGGCGCTCAATCTCGCGCTCCTGCAAAACGCGCAGCAGCTTGGGCTGCAGATCCAACGGCAACTCGCCAATCTCATCAAGAAACAGCGTGCCTTCGTGGGCCAGTTCAAGGCGGCCAATCTTGCGGCTGATAGCGCCGGTGAAAGCTCCCTTCTCGTGGCCGAAGAGTTCGCTCTCGAGCAAGCCGGCAGGAATGGCGGCGCAATTCAACTTGATGAAGGTGCGCTCGCTGCGCCGACTCAGCCGGTGAATGGCGCGAGCGAGGAGTTCCTTGCCGGTTCCCGATTCGCCCTGGATCAGGACGGTGGCGTCGGTGGGAGCGACGGTTTCAATTTCGCGCAGCACCTCGCGCAGACCTTTGCTCTCGCCAACAATATCCTCATAGCGATTTTCAAGATTGATTTCCGCTTCGAGATATTGGTTCTCCTGCCGAAGGCGGTCGCGCAATTCGGCAATCTGGCGAAACGCGGTTGCGTTGTTCACCGCCATGGCCACCTGGTCGGCAATCTGCACCAGCATCTCCGCATCGCTGCGCGAAAAGTTGCCCTCGAGGCTGCTGGCAACTGCAAGCGTACCCACTGCATCACCGCGGTGGATCAAGGGAACCCAGCAGCCCGATTGCATGCCGAGGTCCGTAAGGTGGCGCACGGTTTCAGGCGGGAATCCCGCCTCCTTGATTTTTTCGAGAAGTACAGGCTCCCGCGTGCGAAGAGCTGCACCCGCAGGTGAGGTCTCAATGGGCAGGCGCACCTCGCCACGCGGAGCCTGTTCCCCCACCATTCCGAGAAACTGCACCTGCAGGTCGCCCATCGTCGGGTCGTAGAGAGCGAGCGTGGCTGCGTCGTGCGGAATCACCTCGCCAATGCTGGCCGAAATGGCGGTCAGCAATTTGGTCACATCCACGTTGGCCAGCAGTGCGCTGCTCAGCTGCAGCATCACCGCTTCTTCGGCGCGCTTGCGGTCAGTAAAGTCGCGCGTGACCTTGGAGTAGCCGGTCACCTGGCCGGTCTCGTCGCGGATGGCGGTAAGAATCGTATCTGCCCAGAAGCGCGAACCATCCTTGCGCACGCGCCAGCCTTCTTCTTCAATGCGGCCGCGTTCGGCAGCGAGTTTCATCAGCTCGGCTGGATGGCCGCGATCCGCGTCCTCCTGTGTAAAGAAGCGCGAAAAATGCAAGCCGAGGATTTCGTCGGCCTTGTATTGCTTGATGCGCTCCGCGCCGGGATTCCACGTCATGACATGCCCATCGACATCGAGCAGATAGACGGCGTAGTCGCGAATGCTCTCCACAATGGAGCGCAGTTGCTGGTCGTTGCGGCGCAGCGCCGATCATCGCCTCGCGCTGCTCGGTTACATCGCGCACAAAACTCAGAACGACAGGACCCGACTCGGTCTGCATGGGCTTGAGCATGATGTCGACAGGAAATTCGGTGCCATCCTTGCGCAGGCCAAACAGATTCATGGCAGCGCCCATCTGGCGCGCCCTGGGATGCGCATTGTAGTTTTCCCGGTGGCTCGGATGATGGCCGCGAAAACGCGCCGGGACAAGATTTTCGATGGGCTGCCCGAAGAGTTCCGCCTGGGTGTGACCGAATAGTTCTGCGGCGCGCGGGTTGGCGCCACGGATCACGCCCTCGGCGTCCGTGACGAAGATCGCGTCAGGAGAAACGTCGAACAGGTTCTCCAGCGCGGAGTGAGCAAGCTCGGCCCGATGCTGCAAAGGCGTAGCCGCTGCTGCCTCTTCCGGGGAATCAGATGAGCGCATTACGGGGTAACCTGTCTGCACAGTAATTCTAGTCCCTTCACAATGCAAGTGGTTTCGTGCCGCGGGGCGCGCTGCCCGGTCCTGAGCCGGGTGTATAGTGCTTCGTAACCGGATAATCGCCTCGAACTCGCACCAGCCCCGCCCATCAGGCGCCGCGCCCGGCCCGCACTGAGGAACCTATGAAGCGTCTACCCGGAATCGTTCTTTCTGCCATCGTCCTTTTGCTTGGGTCGCTGTTCCAACTTCTCGCGGGCGTCGGAATGGGCGCGGCGGGAGTCTACGAAAAGATCCAGATTGTCTCCGTCAGCAACCCGGCCACAGGAGTGACCGTCGCAAACACGGCTGTGACACCGGCGGCGGCGATACCCACCTGGATGCCCGTCTTCATGTATGTGCTTGCCGGTTTTTGTGCTGTGCTCGCGCTGTGGGGCTTTATTACCTCCATCGGCCTGTTCTACATGCACCGCTGGGCTCGATATTCCGTTGTGGTGATTGGCGGATGCCTGGCAGTGTTCTGCCTGCCCTCCATGCTGCTCTCGCTGGTCATGCTTTTCATCCCGCTGCCGATGCCGACGACGGTGGACCCGTCGCAGATGAATACCGTGCACGGCTTCACAAAAATCATCTTCGGCGTGGTGGCCACCATGTACGGCGTGGTGGGTGGCATCGGCGTCTTTTGGCTGGTGTACTTCAATTTAAAGAAAGTGCGCGCAGCCTTTGCGGGGGTGACGGACACATTTGTGCCGGGCCCCCGGCCGCTTCTCATCTCTGTGATTGCTGTCCTGAACATGATCGGCGTGGCAACCATGATCGTATGGATGCTCCTTCCTTTTCCTGGGGCATTCATAGTCTGGATTCTTCAAGGCTGGCAGAAAGCCGCGTTCGCACTTTCGTACGCAGTGGTGTTGGCGGCCACGGCCTACGGCCTGTGGCACATGAAAGAGTGGGGCCGGCGGCTGGCGATTGCCGTGCAGGTTGTGGGATTGGTGCAATACATTGCGTTCCTGGTGCGGCCTTCGGTATTCGCGACCTACAACGACCAAGTCCGGAGTGCAATGAAGCTGCCGCAACAATATCAACAGCCGGTGCAGTTCAACCAGGAGATGATCATCTTCTCAATGGGGCTGGGCATGTTGTTCCTCATCGCGATCCTGATAGTCCTGTACTACTACCGCGGTAAGTTTCGCGCACCTGCAGATCCGCCGCAGAGCGCGACTCCTGCGTTGCCTTCGGCCTGAAGGTCTTGCAAGCCTAGACCAGATCGATCACTGGATAGCAGGTAAACGGCTCAGTGACGACCTGCCAATACGGCATGTAGCTGAACTCCGGGTGCCCTTCAATCGTGAAGTGCAGCGGCCGGAATGGGTCAGGCTTGATCTGCGACAGAATGTCCTCGCGCCGTTTGCCGCTTGCAACTTTCAACACCGCGCTATCTGACCCCACAAGCGCCATAAGGATAGGCCCGAACTCCAGCGCGAATCGTTCGTGGCCTTCGATTTTGTCGAGGCCAGTGTAGCGGGTCAGCTTCAAATCCATCGGCAACGTAAATCGAATCGTGTCGCCCGTCGCCCACATGCGGTCGAGCGTGAGATAACTGCCGGGCTTGCCCACAACGGCTGCCTCTTTGTTCACGCTGATCTGCATGGGGCGCGCGGCCCACGATGGAATACGAATCCTGATCCTTGCCTGTGTGGGCTTCGACGCCGTGATCGCAAGCTGCACGTCGGGAGTGAAGGGAAAGTTCCCCGACTGCACCACTCTCATCTCCACGTCCGCCTGCTTCCACTCGAAGTTCGCCGGCTCAAAAAGATTCACGTACAGCCCGTCCGGCGCAACGGAGAAGATGTACTCAGGCAGCGAACCCAGCAGCCGCGTTCCCTGCCCTTCGCAGCAGGAGTTGGTGCAAAGCGGAACGGGAAGATCGCCCTTCATGCCGACGAGGCGCGCATGATAGATAATGCCGCGCGAACCAACCTGGTTGGCAAGTCCCACGTTGTAGATGGACTTCTCAATTTCGTTGGCGTACTTTTCTTCCTCAGGCTCGAGCAGTTGAAACCGCTGATTGAAGCGCGTCCAGAAAACGCTGCCGCATGTCTCTCCCGTTTCGCAGAACGGGAACTGCGCATTCAACCGATACGATCCGGGCGGAAACTCGCCGAATTCCGTTATCGCAATCGACCCGCCCACATGCTCCCAATGGTCGTGATAGAGATCCCATGCGCCCTTCATCGCATCGAGGTATCGCTTCTCGCCAGTGGCGCGGTACACATCGAGATAGGCTTCAAAATCGGTGATGAGGTAGTTGTGCGGACGGTCATACGGGTATTGCCACACCACTTCAGTGTTATGCGCGGCCAGGCCATCGAGCCAGTAGTTTTCCTGGTAGTAGCGCTGAATCACCTGGATGTCTTCAGCTTTTCCAACGGGCGTAAAGTACATGCGCGTGTTGGCGACCATACCCTGCACACCCTGCGTTCCGCCTCGCATCATTTTCGGCAGGTACTCGCATCGATCGAACCAGTCATAGAATCCACGCAGCAGGCCAAAGGCCTTTTTGTTCCCCGCGTAGCCCGCCTCGATCAGGCCGTGCGTGACCCACGCGCGCGTGTACCCGCCGCGCTCCGAGTGCAGGATGAGTTCCTCAGGGTAGGCCATGATGTAGCCGTTCGGCGCACGGCATTCTTCAATGCCATCCACGAGCGCATCGAGCCACGCGCGCAGCTCGGCGTGGTCAATCCAACGCAGCGTGTTGCCTGCGCCCATCAGAAATCGCCCCGCGCTCGAACCCGGCAGCGTCGTCTCCCAGAAGGCGATGGGCTGGCGCGTCACTGCACGCCACAGGCTTGCCTGCCCGCTCGCGGAAAGGGTCGTAGCATCTCGTCTACTGAAAACGAGCTCAGCAGATAAGTGATGTTGTTCTCCATCGCGCGCCGGAAAACTCCCTGGCCGTCCTTCACGCTGACGCCGCCGAGTGGTGCGTTGGCCTTGAACTGGGCCGTGCGCCATTGCGACGCCGGAGTCACGTTGCCGGGATTGTCTGTGACGATCCCCTCGCCCATGGGGCGCGGAGGACGCGTGATCTGTGCAGCGTCTGCGGCATTTCCAAACTGCGGGTCGGCGGTCACCGGGCAGCGCTCGGCAACGTCTTTGCCGCCTGACACAACATCAATTTTGGAGAGGGCCAGCTTGTAGCCTGCGCCGTCCTGCGCTAGCCGCAAGCAAGTAGCCGTGAGGCGAACATAGCGGCCATGCGCACCAGCGCCCGCGAACTCCAGGATCTGATCGAAGGGTTCGGCAAAATCGGCTGCGGTCTGGTCGACGAGAAGCTGCGGACGCGTGAACTCCGCATCGTCCGCTGCTTCTATTTTGAAGCGCGAGGGAAAGCCGAAGCCCCGCGCGTGCTCGTCGCCCGGAGTGAAAGCGGGATAGATTCGCAGGCTGTCAATCGCTCGTGACGCACCAAGGTCGATTTGAATCCAGGTGGGCGTTGCGGCTTCATGCGCTGGCTTCGAGGCGTAGGGCCGGCACCATGTGCCCGCTGCCCAGGCCATGCGGCCAAGCGAAGTTACGGAGGGTGTTGCAACGGAAGCGGCAAGTGCGGCTTGCGGAGCGAGCGCGTTTAAGGCGGCCAGCGCCGCGGAAGCCTTGATGAATTCACGACGATCGATGGACACCTTGCACGCTCCCTGACGCCGCAAGACGCAGACCCACAAATCAGCTTCACGCCGTCAAGCAATAATCCTACGACGGATTCGCGCAGACCATGGCAGAGGGGGTAGAGAAATCGCGTTTTTATGTCACATGCAGGATGCGGAGGTGGGTTCGGTCCTACACGGCCAGAGGAACCTGGCCGGACTTTATGATCCGTTTGTCGTGCGTCAAAAGACGGGAGCCTTCGGCGATTGCTGTTGCCCCGATGATTCTGTCTTGAGGATCGCTCGGGTACGATTTAGAGAACCGCACAGAACGGACTGCAATCTCCTGAGTGATCGGAAAAACCTGCACGTAGGAAGCGCACTTCTTAACAAAGGACGCGACGCTCACATCGATTTCGATTCTCTTGTTCTCCGCCAGCCATGCGATTTCCCACAGACTGATTGCAGAGATAGCGAGCCCTGACTTACGGGACGTCCGAATTACTTTCTCTTCCTTGGGCGAGAGATTTTCAGGTGCAATAAGAAGCCAAATGAGGATATGGGTGTCGAGCAGGATCATTCCACTCCCCACTCGCTGGCCGGAACCGTGTTCTCAATGTCGCCAGTAATTCTCGCGATTCCAGCCAGCGCCCCGAAAATCTCATCCTCGCCTTCGTTCGCCGGAACCAGCTTCGCCACAGGCTTGCCATGCTTGGTAATGACAACAGGCTGACCGCTCTGCGCGACATGATCCATCACAGCGAGGCATTGAGCTTTGAATTGCGCAGCCGCCATCTTCCGCATGACAGTCTCCTTTCGAATATGACCAGAATAATATGACCAATCTTCCAAGTCAAATTCCGGTTTGCAGTCTGCTGCGGACCAACCTTTGCCGGATCACCCGATGCACCATGGCCGAGAGACGCGCGATTCCGCAGATACATACGACCGTACTGTGCTTCTGAACAAAAAAAACGGCCCCCGTGTTCACGGGGGCCAAGTTGCCTTGGTTCTCTCGCTTTGCGAGAGCTTGGTTGGCGGCCTTACGGCGGGGTGGCCGTTGGCGCTGGGATGCCTCGGAGGAAGGACTAAGGCTTTTTAGGGCCTATCCGCACCAGTCGAAGAAGCCATACCCTGGGGTGGTGTGGCTCCCGAGGCCGCCAAACTGTTTGCCATCAACCGTACGTGCACATCGCTTGTCCGCACCGGCTTTGTGCTTTCATCGCCGGCTGAGGCCACCTCGACATTGCCGAGGGCTACGAAGTGCATACGGTAGACGGGAATCTGATGTTCGGTTACGAGGTAGCGCTCGACCTGCTCTGCGAGGCGCTGTGAGCTCGAGATGCCAATGGTGCCGGAGTTCGGCGCGTGTGCTTCCATCTCGAGGATGTAGCCGTTCTGGCCCGTAACGCTTGCGGCCAGGTCGTCAAGCTGCTTCTTGGCGTCGGCGCTCAACACCGTGCTTCCACGATGGAAGGTGATGTCGACGTCGGAAACCTGATGATATTGATCCAGACCCTTGACCGTCGTATCCAGCTGGTCGACATGGCCTGAAGCTGTCTGCGCAATGCCGTTGGCATTCTGCGCCTGGGCGCCGGCGGCGGTTGCCGTCTGGTTGGCCGCGTCAGCAGTCATCTGCGCCTTGTTGATGCCGGCTGTTGCCCGAGTGTCCACATCCTGAATATCGTGGGCATTCTTGGCATTCACCTGGTCGAGTTCAGAAAGCCGATTGTTGATGGGGTCGGTCTGTTTTCTTACCCACGACTTGCGTGCGAAAGGATTGACATGACCCCAGAAGCCTTCCTTCGCCGGGGGCACATACGGTGCCGCCTCGGGGTAAGTCTGCTGCTGGGCCGCGGGGGGAGCGCTCTGGGGAGGGCTTGACTGTTGCGAATTCTGAGCCCACGCGGGAATTCCAACTGCGGATGCCAGCACAAGAGCTGCGATCTGGCCGGGGAAGATGTTGCGAAGAATGGCGTTAGTTCTCATCGGATTTAATTCCTCTCGGAACTTGTTTTGCCGCGCTGGTTCTGCGGGTGAGCTATTGTCTGCTCGCCCTTACCTATTGCAATGCCCATGCCAAAGCTGCCGGGCATCCCGAAGAATCTGTATGTCGATTAGAATGAGCGCTTTGACTTGACGACCCACGGCTCGTCAAGCCCAAGCAAACACCGGGGTATCAAGATTGCCATGTAAATATTGCACTGGTCGGTATTTTCTACCGTGTAAGGGCATTTTTTTCAGCGCTCAAGGGCTGAAAGTTGAAGCTGCAAGGCGGTCAGCGGAGGAAAAACACGCTGATCCCGCCGCGAGCGTCTACGACTTTTGGGTCAGATTTGAATTGGGGCGGGCAAAAAGTGTGTGCGGACTCTACTTTGAGTCGACATGGATGATGCGGATCTCAGGATAGGCGCCGTCCCAGTCCGGCGAGACCGCGTCGAAGATCAGGCGGAAATCCTGCTGGTCGCCGGGCTTGAGCGGCGCAGCCGAAACCGTCTCCACATCTATATAGGGTTCGCGCATCCGGATGATCTTGAGTTGCTGGGTTTCGTTCTGCGTCACTTCATGCGTAAAGGCGCGGAAAAGAACCTGGACCGTGATGCCTGTGACGGTGCGGTTGCCCTGGTTGGCAATGTGGCCGTCGAGATAAGTGACCTTGCCGCCGGCCAGGTTGGCTGACTCGCTCATCGCCAGCCCGGTGATGGGAAGACTCGGCGCATAGGAATCGGTGGCCGTTGAAGTGGGCAGCGCCTGGGGCGCGCCCTTGCCATGACCGAAGATGACCAACAGGGCCACCACGACCGCAACGACGACTCCGGCTGCAATCGCCATCGGCACCCAGTTGCGCTCCTGCGTTTCAGCCGGACGGATCAATTGTGGACCAGTGCTCACCAGCGAATTTTACACCCGTTACCGAATGAATACCTCGGCCTTCGCAATGAATAGCTCGCCCTTCCCAACGGCTTCCGCGCGGTGCAGGATTTGGGAAGGATCGACGCGCATTCGACGAGGGGTCACCGAATCCCTGTCTGGTTTTCAACTGCGCTTCCCTTTTGTTTTGGTTCTCTTGTGCATCCGCTTGATTTCGGCTGCATCGAAACGGCATGAAAGACGCCGATTAAACCTGAGTCCTTCAGTCCACGTAGCTCTTCAAGTGAAAGGCAGGCCGAGCGATGGCAACCTCCTCCTCAATGGCACCCCCCATCGCAATCGACCCGACGACTACGGCCGGACGGGCAAGCAGACCGAACGAAGCCGCCACCCGCGTTTACCAGGGCGTCACGATCGCAGCGGTGGTGCTGCTGCTCTGCAGCCTTTGGGTCTTCTGATTCTGCGAGCCAACGAGGCAGGTCGCGCAATCAGGATGCCGGGCCGGCCGACCCGCTTGTTCCTCCGGCACATCCGACGCGAACACGGTTCGCTGCGATGTTACGCACGATCGCGCTCCTGGTGCTCTAGTCAAGCCAGCCGACCTACCGCAGTGCACGGAATCCGAAACACGATGGAAAAAGGAGAATGGATCCGTGTCGGTGCAGATAACTTGGACGCAACTCGATGAGACGAGCGGAGCAGGGATGGCCTCGAATTGTACGGCCTTCACCTTGAAGCGACCGCGTTGATCTTGCGCCAACGGGCGTACTACTGTAGCGAATTTGCTTGCACAATGGAGATCCCGGTTCAGACGTACAAGCCGCCGATGACCTTCAAGTTGATATACTCTGGCTGCCGCTTGAGGGATACGCAGAAACAAGGGGGGCTTCTATGGGGCAATGGCGCTTAGTTCTGGTCATGTCCGACTACTTGACGATGCTCTGGCGGAAAATAGAACGTCATTCCCTGTCGGCGACCATGTGTGGCGCTTTCGCCTTTCTTTACCTGAGTTTTTTCCGCTGGCCCTGTGTGCCGATCCTTAATTTTGAGGATCAGACTCCTTTTCTGATCGGCGCAGGGCGCATGTTAGAGGGCCAGGTCATTTATCGAGACTATTTCGATCTGATCGCGCCTGGGCTGACGGTACTCGATTTAGCTTTCTTCAAAATATTCGGGCCACATTGCTGGATCCCGAATGTAATGTTGGTTCTTGTTGGACTTGGTCTGACTTGGATTATCCTGGTCATCTCGCGCCGGGTGTTAAGCGGAGTCGCCGCTCTTTTGCCGGCCGGTCTATTCGTTGTCTTTGATCTGGGCGAAGGTTTCGATAATACCCACCACTGGTATAGCGCGCTTTGTGTACTTTGCGCAGTAGCCATAGTCATGGAAAGGCGGAGCCCGGCACGACTGGCGGCAGCTGGCGCCATGTGCGGCCTGGCCTCCTTCTTCACCCAAACTCAAGGTGCCTTTTTTGTTGCTGGTCTCGCGTTCTTCCTCGGCTGGGAGGGGCGCAGAGAGCGGCTACCGCGGCTTGAAACCATAAGGCGTCTGTTCTTGCTTTTGGCACCCTATTTTTCCACCGTTTTCATCACGCTCTCCTACTTTCTTTGGAAGGCGGGCTTTGGCCGTCTTCTGTTTTGTCTGGTTGAATTTAATCTCAAATATCTATCTAATCTTCGCGATTCAGACACTCTGGCAGTCATCGTCACGGAATTTCCGGAGATGACCCATTGGAATCAGCTACCCGATTTGGCAAGGTACCTCTTCATCCGCGCTCTTATACCTTTCGTCTATGTTGGCGTGTGGATCGTTCTTCGGAAGAGGATATCGAAAGTCGAGCAGGAGAGCCGTCTTATGTTGCTCGCGATCGCCGGCATATTCTCGTTCGGGTCAGTCGTCCGCTCCCCAACTACTTTTCGGTTGTGGACGGTGGCTCCTTTAGGGTTGATTTTGCTGGTTTGGCTGCTTTCCTTTTGGTGTCAGGATTCCCGCATCCCTTCCATTGCAGCCGGGGTAGGTATTTTGTGCTGTGCAATCGTTGGTCCTCTGCAGACTCAAACTAGTCCAATGCAATTGTTAAACCTGCCGCGCGGCCGTGTGGCATTGGAACCGGCGAATTACGCAGAACTCCTCATGTTGTTGAGGTATACGCATCCCGGAGAATCTGTCCTCGCCCTTACTGATTCCGGAGCGATCTTTCCAATGGACCTTCGGGGGCCCACAGAGGTTCATGGCTTTACGACGAATGGTTTTACACGACCAGAACAGGTTCGCCAGGTCGTTGCTGCGCTCGAAGCACAAGCGGTGCCTATAGTGCTGTCAGACGCGAGATTCGGTTTGCGGCAAGACGCCCTCGCCTACCCCGAAGCGATGGAGCCGCCACGCGGGAATCTTCGCGCCCTGTTTCACCGCTTCAAGGTGTCCTTGATGCGCGGCGACCAACCGAATGAGGACAATCTTGGACCACTGCGGGACTATATTCGGGCGCACTACGGGCTTGCCTTGAGACCCGAAGATCAAAATTCTCAAACTGAGATTTGGGAAAGGAACCCTGCGCCTCAAACTTCGCCGGCGCACTGACCAAATGCATCAGGCTCCTGCCGAAACAGTGGTCCGAGCTGCGTCGGGACTAGAATCTGCCCGGTACGCGGCCCGCCCTGAACATGGCGGCGATGTGCCAGCCGATGGTGGCAAAGACAGCGACCAGCATGATCGGCATCCAGGTGGCGGGCGAGGTACCTGTGGGATGCCGCGCGGCTTGAAGGATGCCCCACTGAATGGCAGCGAAGAGCACGACAATCTCTACCTTGAGCCAGGCAATCATGCCGAGCGCCAGCGTCTCAAGGCGAGCGCGGTTCTGCGGTGTGACGCGCACCGGATAGTTGAAGGCGGCGGGAAATCGCGTGACCACGGTAAACAGCAGATAGATGGTGATGGCGATGGCGGGGAAAAAGATGAGGTTGGCGGGAGAGCCCCAGGCATTGGGGTTTCCCGCGGCGTCGAAGTGAGTGGGAATCTTTGTGGGCAGGGGGGCAGGGCCGAAAAAGGCACGGTAGGTGATCCAGGCCTGGAAGGCGAGGGCGACCAGGGCAACTGCCTCAAGAGCCTTGCGCATGCGATCCTCTCCCGAAGTCGATTGTTTCGTTTCGATACAGCAGCCAGGGCCCTTAGTGTACTGAAACGATACACCGAAATTGGTTCAGTGGCGAGGAAACCATCCACCGTCAGCCGAAGCGCGCGCGCTTGACGGTCTGCCGGAAGTCCTCCCCGGTCATCTCAATGCGGACGCACATCTCGGCCAAGCGGGATCGCATGCGGTCGCCGATGCGGTCGCCCAGCGTGTCTTCGCGGGCGGCGCGCTCCGGGCCCGAGAGTCCACCGCCCGCCGCGGGCAGATCGGCATAATTCGTGGTGATGATCGTGGTCAGCTTGTCGTTGTAGCGCGAGTTGAGGATCAGCGCTACAGTATCCCAAACCCACTCATTGGGCTTTTGCGCACCAAGGTCGTCGAGCACCAGCACCTCTGCGGCAAAGATCGGTTTGAGCAGTTGAAGCTCCGTGGTCTGCACCTGCGGGTTGTAGCTGTTCTGAATGCTCTTCAAAAGCTCGCGATAATCGCAAAACAGGCCGCGCACACCGCGCTCCTGCACCAGCCTGCGCAGCACACCCACGGCCAGGTGCGTCTTGCCCACGCCGATGGAGCCGGTAAAGAGCAGGCCCTTGCCCGCCGTGTCCACTGGGTAGGCGTCGACAAACTTGCGCGCAGTCAAGTGGGCCTGGCCGAGCGACGGATGCGCGCCGCGAAACGCAGTCTCGTAGCCGTCGAGCGTGTAATGCCGATAGCGCTCCGGGATATGCGCGGCCGCAATGCGCCTCTGTTCGCGGTCCACTTCCTGACACTCGCAGGGTCGCGAAACCCACCTTCCGGCGCTGTCGACGACGCGCACCAGGCCAACTCCACCGCAGATCATGCAATTCGTCATTCAGACTTAAGGCTACCGTACGAGGCAAAGGGCGTGCTTCGGTGCACGTTCGGTGCCCGAATGTGGAAAAGCCGAGCGTGCATGTCGGCAATCATGCGCGACGTTGCTCTCCCGTTTTGGGACCGGATCAGCCCAACCTGAAACAGTCAAATTAAATAGAATGAACACTTTGTCATTTAGACGTCTAGCACCAAGTGTGTATGGACATACTCGCTATGCGGGCCTAGGGTTGGCCTCACCAAATCCATCGGTTCTGGGGAGCTCGTATGTTTCGGAAGAGTCTTGCGCTTGTCTGCCTTTTGCTCGTCGGGGGATTGTTCCTTTCCGGATGCGGAAGCATCCAGTCGGCGAGTGTTGCGGTAACTGCATCAGGAACAACCGTTGATGCAACGGATGCGATCACCCTTACCGCTGTGGTGACAAATGACAAGAACTCGGCTGGAGTGACCTGGACGGTAACCGGCGGAGGGACCCTTTCGAACACGACCACCAGCGCGGCTACCTATACGGCGCCGGCTGCCTCGAGTGCGGCTCTCACAGTCACTGTGACAGCAACTTCAGTGGCAGACGCCTCAAAAACCGGAACTGCAACCATCACGGTCCCGGCGAAGCCGGCGATTACGACTGGAGCGCTTGCGGCAGCCACGGTGGGTACAGCCTACTCGACGACCATGGCGGGCGGTGGCGGCATCGGCCCCTATACATGGACCATTACCAGCGGCACGCTTCCGGCCGGTCTGGGCATGAATTCGGCGGGTGTGATCTCCGGGACTCCGACAGCCCCGGGCGTGGGAACCACCAACCTCACCTTCGTGATGACCGATTCCGGCAAGGCGACGGCGCTGACCTCAAACGTAACTTTGGGCCTTACGGTCAATGCGGCCCCGGCAATCGGGTTTACTGGTCTGGTTCCGGCCACCGCGACATACAACGTGGCCTACACCGGTAGCGCAGCAGCAGGCGGTGGCGCAGGCGCACTCAGCATACACGGTGGCCAGCGGGGCGATGCCCACAGGGTTAAACCTGAACGCGGCTACTGGCGCTATTACCGGAACAACCACAGCTACCGGGACCTTCAATTTCGGCATTAAGGCCGCCGATGCATTTGGCGACTCGCAAACACAGGGTTACTCGATTGTGGTCAGCTATCCCGCAGTCGTTGTCACGCCTGCCACTCTGCCGACCGGGTATGTCCAATCGGTCTATCATCAATCGACGCTTGCAGCGACTGGCGGGTCGGGAACCGGCTTCACCTTTGCGCTGGCCAACGGCACTGTGCTTCCAGCAGGTTTGAACCTTTCTACTGCAGGCGTGATTACAGGCACTCCTACCGCGACGGGCCCGGTAAACTTTACGGTCAAGGCAACCGATTCAGCTTCGAACAGCGGCACCGGGAACTTTTCCATCACGGTCAACGCGGCAGTGAGCATTACCTCCGCTTTGACGCTTCCCATCGGTTACGTGGGAGGAAACTATACGCAGACCCTCGCAGCCACTGGCGGCTCCGGAACGGGCTACACCTGGACCGTAACCAGCGGGTCCAGTCTGCCCGGTGGCCTTAGTCTTTCGACTGGCGGCGTGCTGAGCGGCAAGCCGACGGCGAGCGGCACTCCGAGCTTTAACATCACGGCAACAGACTCTGTTGGAAACACCGCCAGCGCGACCTTCTCCATGACCATCGCCGCGGGCGTGAGCATCAATGTGCCATCGATCCCGACAGGATATCCGGGAACAAGCTATCCGGCGACAACTTTGACGGCATCGGGAGGCACGAACACAGGCTTTACCTGGAGTTGGGCAGCGGCTGGCGGATCCACTCTGCCTGCGGGCCTCGGCATCGGATCGACAACCGGCGCGATTACCGGAACGCCCACCAATTCAACCTCTGCGAGCGTCGTTTCGAGCGTCATAGTCACCGCGACGGATTCGGTCGGCAACCAGGCCACTACGACGATTTCAGTGACCATCGAAGCGTCCGTCGCAATCACCACAGCAACTCTGCCCGGCGCTACAATCGGCGTGAATTACAGCCAGCAACTTGCAGCGTCTGGCGGATCGGGAACCTACACGAGCTGGCAGGTGACCTCCGGCGGATCTACCCTCACGGCAATTGGCCTGGCGCTGAACACCAGCACAGGCGTGATTTCGGGAGCTTCTCCCACAAGTGGCACCGCGAACTTCAGCGTCGCAGTGACTGACTCACAGGGCCACGTCTCCACAGCTGTCTCATACACAGTTGCAGCCTCCTCCGCGCTGGTCGTTACCACCGCCAGCCTGAATCCGCTTAACGTGGGGCAGACACCCACGCAAGTAATGGCTGCGGCTGGCGGCTCGGGAATCACCGCCGACTACAGTTGGAGTTGGACAGCAGCGAGTGGATCGTCGCTGCCTCCGGGCCTGACCATGGGCGCAACCGGCGCCATTGGCGGTTCGCCGACGACTGCCGGCACCTACAGCGTTGTCGTCAAGGTGCAGGATTCAGGTTCCAGCACCAGCAACACGGCCACCTTGTCCATCACCATCAACGGCGCACTGTCGCTGTCGGCCAACAGCGCGCTCGCGGCCGGCTACACGGGTGTTGCCTATAGCGGCACGATCACCGCCTCGGGCGGCAGCGGCAGCTATTGCTTCACGGTTCCCACCGCAGCTCAATACACCGCCAGTATCTGGGACGGCCTGCAGACGTCCCTCCCCAACCTCCCGCCCTCGGGTGGATGCAACTATATCGGCGGCAGTTCCCTGTCTCTCACGGGAACGCCTACCAACCCGCCCGCCCCTCCGTACAGCATCCCGCTCAGCATCTCGGTGACGGATCAAACAACCGGCCAAACCATTACCCGGCCTTATACCATCTCCATCACCGCGCCCACAGCGCCCTCTCTGCCGGCCTCGAGCCTCGCGGCAGGCACCGTAAGCCAGACCTACACAGGATCGGTTACCGCAACAGGCGGCTTGGGGCCGAATTACACTTGGACAATCAACGGCACACCGCTGGCCACTAACGGCAGCCCGGTGTCGATAACAGATGGATTGACCGTAAGCAATAACGGCACCAATGTGTTGTCGATCGGCGGCACGCCCACCTCCATTTCCACGTCGCCGGGCGTTCAATTCACCGCCCAGGTAAAGGACACCACGACCGGCCTCACCAGCGGCGCCGCCACCACCTACACCATCGTGGTCAACAGCGCGGGCTCGAATGTTGGCGGCCAGATATCCCTGAGCAACAACTGCGGCAGCGGGACGGTGCCGACAATCACGCTCAACCTGCTGACCAATCCGGGCGGAACGATCTTCCAGACGCAAACAACAGACAGCAGCGGAAATTACACGTTCACGTCGATTCCAAACGGGAACTACACCATCTCTCCGTCGATCACGGGGCCGAGTTCGGCGTTCTATCCTGCCAACACCAATGTGAACGTGAACAACGGCACTGTCGCCGGAGAAAACTTCCAGGTCACGCTGGGATACTCGGTCTCAGGCACAGTGAGTTACAGCTGGTCGAACACCGGACGAGTTTACCTGATCCTTCAAAACACAAACTGCGGCGGAAACGGTGGAAACGGGACCAGCATCGCGGCTCCGGGGGCGTTCACCATCCGCGGCGTGCCGCCGGGCAGCTACACCCTGCAGTCCTACATGGATCTCGCGGCGCTTGGCAACGAGGCTCTTAACTCGTCTGACCCGACAGGCAGCACCGCCGTAGCGATCACAACCGCAAACGTAACCGGCGCGGCCGTCACTCTGGCGGATAACACTCCGACCAGTGTGCCCAGCTCCAATCCAAGTTTTGGCTCGGTCACCCCAACCGATCAGGGTGTGGTGATTTCTTACAACCCGAACACGATTAACGTGAACGGCGGCAAGTCCGAAACAGCTACCTCCTACGACGTCCAATGGAGCACCAGTTCTAACTTCGGCACGTCTCCTGTCCTTCACAATTTCAAAGCAAACGGAAAAGGTACCACAATCTGGATTCTGAACAACGGAACGTCGGGGGTCTCGGGAAGTCCGTTTACCAACGGCACACCGTACTACTTCGAGGTCCGTGCCCGCAACGCCGTGGGACCTGCCGCTAGCTGGACGGTCCTCGGGGGCGGCACGCCGACGAGTGTGACTCCGGGCGCTTCCACAACCGGGGTCCAGGTGTCGGGGACGGTGACAATTCCAGCCGGTATCACCCCGACCGGTCCGCTTTACGCCGGGTTCTACAACCAGAACACCAACACGGTCTATGGCGCGCGTATCGCTGCGCCGGTGGTCGGCGCAAACGCGTACACGGTTTATGTGCCAAGTGATTCCAATACGGATTACATCAACTTTGCAATCCTTGACCAAAACAACGACGGCTTGGTCGATGCGGGGGATGTGACCAATACGGGTGACAACTCGCCCGGCATGGCGATCACCGCACCGCTGACAGGACAAAACCCGGCGTTGACCACCGCCAGCAGCACGGCGACGGTAACGACACGGTACCAACAAAACACCAATTCGGGCGGCACGGGCAGTAATTACACACTCAATTTCGGCGTGCGCGAGGCCAACAAACTTCCGGTGGCAGTGACGCTGACTGCGGGCCCGAACATGATCAACCCAATTGACATAGCTTCGTGCTACGGCTGCGGAAACACCCAGTTTGATTTCTATTCGAGCATCAACGGGGTTGTGCCGACCGTTGGCGACACTTACACCTTCACAGTCACTTACAGCGACGGCAGTCAGGATACCGGCAGCACAGTAAATGGCAAAGTCACGAGCTTTGGAAGCACTGGTGCGATTGTGGGAGCAAGCGATCTGGCGACGAACCTGTCACCAAGCGCCACCAGCAGCACGAGCGTGACGCCGACCTTTACCTGGACGTATCCGGCCGGGGCAAGTTCCGCCAACTACGTGTACTCGTTCTATATTTCGGACAGCAACGGGAATACCATTTGGCAGATACCGAGCAACAACTCGAACTTCAACGGCTTCGCCTATAGTCAGGATCCGACCGCGACTCTTGTCTGGGGTACTGATCCGATTTCTGGAGACAACAGTTCGCCGACAGGCAACCTGAATACATCCACGCAATACAATTGGGAGATTCAGATCCAGGACAGCCTCGGCAACTCGGCCCAGGCAGGCACCTGGTACCAGCCATAAGCATCAACGCACCTTGTTTACCCGAGGGCAGCCAACTGCAGAGTTGGCTGCCCTTTCGTTTGTCCGGTGGAGAGATGCTGATCGCGGGGCCACTCAATCGCGGATTCAGGCAGCGTGGGTGGCCGAAGAGAGGCTTGATTGCCTACAATCGAGTGCGCGGAGCTTCCTGCCTGAAAAGATGGCGGATTTGCGGGAAGATTCCGAAGATTGCGGGGATTGTGGTGAATCGAATGAGAGCACGCAGCAGATTCTTCATTGCACTTGTTCTGACGATCGTCGCCGGCATGACGCATTCATCGCCTGCGCGCGCGCAACAGGGTGGCAGCCATGTTGCGATCACCGCGCCGGTTGCCATGCAATCTCCGGCGACAGCACAGACTGGCGCGCCCCTCACCCCGGCGCAGGTGGCGCACGAAGATCAGATGAAGAACGACTGGCCCTGGCTGGGCCGCTTCAAGGAGGATGATTTGAAGCTTGGGCCGCCGGCGCCCGGCGAGAACCGCGTGGTGTTCATGGGCGACTCCATCACCATCGGCTGGCATCTCGACCAGTCGTTTCCCGGCAAGCCGTACATCAATCGTGGCATCAGCGGACAAACGACGCCGCAGATGGTTCTGCGTTTTCACCAGGACGTGATTGCGCTCAAACCGAAGGTGGTGATCATCCTGGCCGGCATCAACGACATTGCTGGCAACACCGGGCCCATGACCGTGGAGCAGACTGAAGACAACCTGGCGGCAATGGCGGAGATGGCCACGGCCAACCACATCAAGGTGGTGCTATGCGCTGTGCTGCCGGCATTCGACTTTCCGTGGCGTCCGGGACAGGCGCCGATCCCAAAGGAGCTGGCGCTGAACGCGTGGATCAAAGATTATGCAGCAGCGAATCGGCACGAGTTCGTGGACTACTACTCAGCGATGAAGGACGAACGCGGCGGTCTGCCCGCGTCGCTGAGCCATGACGGGGTGCACCCGCTGCCCGCCGGCTACGCAGTAATGGCGCCCCTCGCCGAGGCGGGGATTGAGGCCGCGCTGAAGTCGGCTGGCTCGGGGCTATGAGCGATGGTCCCACCCTTCCGCCTCACTGCGGAAGGGTGGGTCGCCTGCCTTACGGTGGACATTAAGGGTGAAACCCCCGTCCCCTGGTTCTTTCAGGACGGGACCACTTGCAGGTTATTGGTAACCGTGAAGACGCCGGAAACCGTGTTGGCGCGGAGGCCCGCGACATCCTTGTCGGTTTCGTTGTCCACCACACCTTCCAGGGTGACATGGCCACTCTTCACGATAATGCGAATAGGATTCTGCACGCCGAGAGCGTATTTTTCAAGCTGCGGCTCGCCGTAGATGGTGCGATAAAGGCGAATGCGCAGGTCGTCGTCCATGGGTGAGAGTGGTAACACTTCAATTTGATTGTCGACATGCTCGACGCTTTCGATGTGCTTGACCGCATTTTCAGCGTCGGACCTTAGGTCCGGACGAGTGACCTGTCCCGCCAATGTCACATTGTGGCCGTTCACGCGATACTGAAGGTTGTCGAAGACGCTGAAGTCGGAGAGAATGACGAGTTCCTGCCGGACTTCTTTTGAGATGCGGTCCTGGGGATCAGCCGAGGGCTGGATGTACCGCAATGCTATCGCCGGGCCCCCTAGCAACAAAAGCGTTGAAACGCCGAAAAACAATTTGCGGTTCACGGGGGTCTCCTTCGTTCGTTCACGGTGGTCTCCTTCGTCCGTTTTTGTTGAAAGAAGCCGGATGCGGATTTTTCGGTCAACGCTCCGTTTGCATCCCTTCCTGCATTCCTTGACGATTGGCGCGAAGTTGGGCTCTCAGTCTCGCGTTCTCCGATCAAGATGGGATTGAACCGAGTGGCCAATCCACTTTCTTAGTCGTGTTCTGATGCCGGGGGGTGGAAATTGGTTTACTTATGAGGGCGGAGACCGGAATTGGGGCGAATAAAGTTCCGCTAAATGCCGCTTTTTCTGTGCTACACTCCCCTCGTGTCCGCCACTTCCCTGCTACCAAAAACAGCTGTGCCACGGCACGCCGCGCTTGTTCGCGTGACGCACTGGCTGACATTTGTTGCGTTTGCGGCGCTGCTGGTGACGGGTTGCCTTCTAGTGATTTCCCATCCGCGTTTTTACTGGGGCGAGACCGGGAACTCGGGAACGCCGCCACTGTTTCGCATTCACATTCCGTCGTCAAGAGGCACAGTGCCCTCGGGCTACAACTATGAAATGCCGGATGAGAATGGCTGGAGCCGCTACCTGCATTTTGAGGCTGCGTGGCTGCTGGTGATCACGGGGCTGGTGTACGGCATTTATGGCGTGGCTAGCGGGCACTTCAAGCGGAATCTTTTTCCCGCATCAGGCCAGCGTGGCTGGCAAGCGTACCGTGCTGTGATCCGCAAGTACCTGCACGGTGCACCGCCCGGTGATTCGCGATCCTACAACGCGCTGCAGCGGCTCGCGTACCTCGGCGTGGTCTTCGTGCTGTTCCCCATGATTATCTGGACAGGCCTCGCGCTGTCGCCGGCATTCAACGCGGCGTTCCCTTGGTTCGTCGATGTCCTGGGTGGAAGACAGTCGGCGCGCACGCTGCACTTCGCCATCACGATTCTGCTGGTTATCTTTTTTATCGTGCACGTGGTGATGGTGGCCGTGGGCGGGTTCTGGGGCCGGATGCGCGCCATGACCACTGGAGGCCCCATCATCCCAAAGGATCTGCCATGACGATCTCACGACGCAGGCTGATTTCCACCGGACTGGCTGCTGCCGCAGGCGTGGCAGGACTTGGCGCCGCCGATCGAATCGCCCACCGCTACGGGCTTGTTCCGCCCGATGGGGGCGGCATCTTCGGCCCTGGCGAGACACTCACCTACGCCGCGCAACGTCTGCTCACGCGCCACTCCATGGCGCGCGAGTTCAGCCGCAGCATGATTTCAAATCCGCCATTCGCAAATGCAGTCGACCCCATGCCGTCCTCGTTCAAACCTCTCGAGGCCAGCGGCTTCAAAGACTGGCGGCTCACCGTCGATGGGCTCGTGGAGCGGCCCACTGCCTTTTCGCTTTCCGACTTGAAGAGCCTTTCTATGCACAGCCAGATCACGGAAGTGGTGTGCGAAGAAGGCTGGTCGTATGTGGCCGAGTGGATCGGTACGCCGCTGAGCGGCGTTTTGCGCGAGACAGGGCTCAAGCCGCAGGCGAAATACCTCGTTTACATCTCGATCCAGCCCGACTGGTGGGACAGCCTGGATCTGGCAGATGCCTACCATCCGCAGACATTCCTCACCATGGGCATGAACAACGGCGATCTGCCCGTGCCGTTCGGTGGGCCGCTGCGCCTGCGCGTTCCGCGGCAGCTCGGCTACAAGAGCGTGAAATACCTCGCGCACATCACGGCGACCGACGATATAAAGAAGTTCGGCAAAGGCCTGGGCTCGGCCGCGCCGGAAGGCGGCTACTCCTGGTACGCGGGAATTTAAGAGTGGCTCCCAGCCTCCAGCTTCTTTGCCGTCCAGTTTTCAATTTCAGGTGTGAGAGTCCAGGTTTGGGAGGCCCGGACACGCGATGTCTCGGCTACTCAGTGCAAATCTGAAGCGATCTCGTAGTTGCCATAATCGATGGTCAGCACCGCCGCACCGCCCAGGCGAACGCTGGTTTCACTGCGGACCTGCTGCGGCATCCAGAAGCCGTCGGTCCTGACTCCCGTGTAATGAATCAGCGTCTGCGAAATCCAGAAGGATGGGCTCTTGGCCGGCTGCGTCTCCATCTTGACCACTGCAAAGTCGGCCGCGTCAACCCAGATCTTGCCGCGATAGAGAAACTTGCTTGGCACCAACGGCTCCACATCGAGCACGTAGGTGGGACGGCCGCCCAAGAGTTCATTCCCCACCAGTTGAAACTTGTAATTTGCCGCGGTCAACGCCGTCGACGCCTTGTTGTGAAATGCTTCCCTTTCGCTCTCCACTGCCCGCTTCAGCACCTTCTCAATCAGAAACTTCGAGCCGCTTTCAGAAACAATCTCAAGGCTCTTGCCGGAAGCAATGTCGTAATTCACTTCCACGGTCATTTTGGCCGCCGCGGCTCCAAGACCGTGGTACTCCACCTCGTATTGGCGAAGTGTTCTGTAATGTTTCAATTCCAGATTGCGGGTCTGGTCGCGGCTTTCCATCTGTTGCACAATCTGCACGGCCGAGAATCCGCCGGACAGGCCGGAATTCTCGCTTTCCGACCGCACAGCTGCCGCGAGGGAGACAAAGACCACTGCGACCAGCAGGCTTTTGCCGCGACGAAGGTTCATGAGGGAAGCGTAGCCAGATCGGGTCAATTTCCGGTAAACCCCCTTTGAACAGTGCAAAACACGAACCAGAATGTACACGGGGCTCCTGGGCGGATGGAAAAGAGCACGAAGGAAAGCGGCGTATACACACCTCAAGCGTCATTGTTCTCCTTCCGGTCAGCGATTGCTGATCCATTCTGCTCACTTTTCGGGGTGGCGTGGTTGCCGACTGCTTATGGTCGATGGGAGCCCGCTCAAAGGACTCGGGTGCACGCTCGCGGGCGGTATAATTCCAAAAACTTTGGTTAAGAGATGAGGCGTTGCCGTTGAAGGCTGGACCCGCACGAGGATATGGCTCAGGGAACGGAGTCCGGCGCGGCCAGCGCGAGAACTGGGGCTTGCTGCCGGCGGAGTTGCGCACCCTGCGCTCACTCAATACTCCCGTCAAAATTCAGAAATTCGTTGATGGGCTGACCTATCAGTATGCCGATACTGCGGGGTCGCCCCGGCGCGTGCTGCGGGAGCGGCGAGGGCATTGCCTGGAGGGAGCGCTGCTGGCCGCGGCGGCGCTGCGGGCGAATGGGCGTCCGCCGCTGGTGATGGATCTGGAGAGCGTGCGCGACGACGATCATGTGATTGCTCTCTATCGCGAGCGAGGACTGTGGGGTGGGATTGCCAAATCAAACTATGCGGGGCTGCGGTTTCGCGCGCCCGTGTACCGCACGCTGCGCGAACTGGCACTGAGCTACTTTGAGCACTACTACAACCTGCGCGGCGAGCGGACGCTGCGCGCCTACTCCGTGGCTGTGGATTTATCGCGGCTGGATGGCAAACACTGGATGACAGACGAGGAAGAGGTGTGGAGCGTGCCGGAGTTGCTGATTGCTGCGCGGCATTATCCGATTGTTCCCGACAAGGTGGTGCGCGCGCTGCCGCGGATGGACCGCCGGAGTTTTGAGGCGGGAATGCACGGGACCGTGAAGCACTGATGCAGATGGGAGTTCTAGCAGAAAGTCAACCGAAAGGTTGAAGACAACGACTTTTGGCTCCTGTAGGTTTGTGCCCTGAATGGAAATGGATGTACGAGGCCATTTCTTCCCCAGTTTCTTCAGAGCAAAACTTTCAGGAGGTCACGAATGCTTCACAAATACAGGAGAACCCTGTCGATTGCGCTTGCGTGCATGGCGCTGGGCACGGGATATGCATGGGCGCAGGGCTGCGTTGCGGCGCACAGTACACAGCGGCCGTTCGACGAGCTGATTTCCACTCACCTCGGCAAGGACACACTGCCAGGCAGCAACGGGAGCATGAAGGAAGGCGTGCCGGATGCGGCGCCGCGGTGGGAAGACAACCTGACGATCGATATCGGTTACCGGGTCTTCAACTCAAACAAGTACTTTCAGGGCAGCACGGAGATTCCGCGCGCCAACGCGGTGGAAAACCACCAGAACATTTTTGATGTTGGCGTGGAATACAGGCTGTCGCCCCGGTGGAGCCTTATCGGGGACGTGCCGGTGTTCAATGGGTCGCGCGACCAGGTGTACCCGCCAACAGGGAAATTCTTTGTCTCCGGTGTCGGCGACATCACCGTCGGCGTGCAGCAGTGGATCTTCCGCCCCCCGACGGAAAATGGCGGCAACATTTCATGGAACGCGCAGTTGAAAATACCCACCGGCGCCAACAATGTGACTGGAGCGGCGACGTTGAAGGGCCAGACGGTACAGGCAACAGCGGACCCGTCGTTGCTGCCCGGCGATGGCACATGGGGCTTCAGTGTGGGCACACAGGCGTACAAGATGCTGTGGCATTCGGCATCGCTCTACGCGCAGGCGAACTATTTGTTCAGCCCGGCAAATACCAACGGCGTGAATTCGTTCAGATCACAGCCGGGACAAGGCATTGATTCGGCGACCGACCAGTATCTTTTCCGGGGCGGAATTTCGCAGCGAGTGCCCAAGATCAGGCGGCTGGCGTTTACGGCCGGGCTGCGCGGCGAGGGCGTGCCGGTGCGAGACCTGATGGGCAAGAGCGACGGGTTCAGGCGGCCGGGGTTCATTTTCTCGTTCGATCCGGGACTGATGTTCAACTACAAGCGCGACACTCTCACGGTGAACGGACCCTGGGCGATCTACCGGGACCGTCCGCCAAGCGTGCCTGAGATCCAATACAACATCACCAACGGCGATGCGTTCTTTGGCGATTACACGGTGATTGTGAACCTGTCGCATCATTTTTAGAGGAAACAGGAATTGGGGATTAGATAAGACTTCTGGGTTGAGTGAACTGCGAGCCCACCCTTCGCTCAACCAGCCCCGGCTCGCCGACCCCGACCCAGAGGGCCCCCGGTCCCCCGATTGGGCAACCGATCTTTTTCAGTCTCCGGTCTCAAAATCGAGACCGGGGGCACCCCCGCACCCGCAAATGCGTCGTTTAGGGGTTTAGGGCATCCAATGGGGAGTTCCCGGCTATGCTAGGGGGCGGTTGATTGCCATTCACCCCGAATGCCCCTACAATAGAAGAGAACAATTGCAGGAAAGGTCTGTCTCTAGCGATGCCCAAGGAAAAGATTCACCCCAATTACGACGCGGTGCAGGTAAAGTGCGCCTGCGGAAACCATTTTGAGACCCGTTCGACCCATAAGGGCGACATTCACGTTGAAATCTGCTCGGCGTGCCACCCGTTCTTTACGGGCAAGCAGCGCCTGGTGGATACCGCGGGACGCGTGGAGCGTTTCCGCCGCAAGTATGCCAAGGCTGGCGAGGCAACGGCAGCCAAGTAATCGGCGCCGCGGCAATCGGTTAAGTCGGTTAGCTCGATTGGGCCTCCGCCGCGGCGGAGGCCCAACTTCGTTCGGGAACATGCAAAATACGCCGTGAGACGATATGGCCCTCCCAAAACGCTCGATTGAATCTTCGGTGACCATCGACGGAATGCGGCTGGTTTGGCGACTCCATCGCGAGCAGCAATGGTCCACGGATGATGGGTGGAGGGGCATGGCCATTCATGTGAAGGTTGCCGAAGGTGTACGCCGCGAATTGCACCTGGAGTATCCGCCGGTGAATACGGAAAAGGGCGGTTACACCAAGATGCAGCCGGTCCGGCCCGGAATTATCAAGGCCAAGGTTGAGGCTGATATCCGGGACGCAATTGCGGATGGATGGGATCCGGAGTCGCGTGGCAAGCCCTATGTGTGTGAAATGTCTGAACCACCGCATTAATTGAGGGTTATGGCAGGCAAAGGATTCACGGTAAACAAGGACTGGGACAACCCCATCGACCACGCGATGCCGGAGCAGGCGCGGGTGGCGGCGGAGGTGCGCATCGGCTCGGTTGCGGTGAGGCCGGCTACGGTGCTTGCGCCCATGGCGGGGGTTACGGACACGGTGTTCCGGCGGTTTATCCGGCACTCCAGTCTTTTCGCCACTTCGTCCAAAGCTCAATTTTCATCCCCGGTCCCCACAAGCGAGGGACCGGGGGCACCCAATCTTGAATCTGAAACAACGGTCGAGTCTGCGGTGATCGAACGCGCAGTCGGGGTGCGGGCTGCTGATGACCGAGTTCACGTCGGCTGACGGGCTGTCGCGGATGCGGGAGACCAAGCGGCGGCGCTACCTGACCTTCTATGACGACGAGCATCCGATCGGGGCGCAGCTATTCGGATCGAACGCGGAGACTTTGGCCGATGCGGCGCGGATTGTCGAGGATACCGGCTTCGACACGGTGGACCTGAACCTGGGCTGCCCGGCCAAGCGTGTGGTGGGCTGCAACGGCGGATCGGGCCTGCTGCGCGATTTGCCGAAGATCGGCGAGATCTTCCGCACGGTGCGCAAGGCGGTAACAATTCCCTTCACCGTGAAGTTCAGGATGGGCTGGAATCACAACCAGATTGTATGCGTGGAACTGGCGCGGATGGCCGAGGCCGAGGGCCTGAACGCGGTGGCGCTGCATGCGCGGACGCGCGAGCAAGGCTACAGCGGACAGGCCGAGTGGGAGTGGATTGCACAGATCAAGCGAGCGGTGAAGATTCCAGTGATCGGCAATGGCGACATCCGCACGCCGGAAGACGCGGCGGCGATGGTGGCCGAAACAGGCTGCGACGCGGTGATGATCGGGCGGGCTGCCCCGGCGAATCCCTGGATCTTCAGGCAGATTGCGCAGTACACGGCGACGGGCAGCTACGAGCGGGCGACAATGGAAGACCGCTACCGGATGATCAAGGCGTACTTTGTGATGCTGCTGGCGGAAACCGAGGCGACGAAGGACCTTCCACGAGATGCGCGGCTGGGCGACCCGGCGGGCAAGATGAAGCAGTTTGCCACGTGGTTTACGCATGGCGTGCCGGGCGGGGCGAAGCTGCGCGGAGCGATTTATCACGCGAAGACTGGCGAGGGCGTGCTGGACGAGGTAGAGCGTTTCTTTGTGAGCCGGCTCGACGATCCAGCCGGCGAGAGCACGGAAGCTGACGGGATGGAAGAAGCGTTTCCCGAGGCTGCGGCGGTATGCGACTGAGGGGAGCCTGACTCTGCCCAGACCGCGGGCATTTGTTGAACAGGACAATTCGCGGGACCGCCTGGAGGGTCAGGCGACCATTAAGTGGAGCCCGAAACGGGTTATAGTGGTCACAGCCTGATTTGAAGGGTCTGCCTTGCAGGTCAAAGCGCGTTCCTTGGTATCTTTCTTGAAACAACTGCTGCACGTCGCGGCCGCCTTGGCCGTTGCAGTCCCGCTTTGCCACGCCCAACATTACACCTTCAGCACCTCAGCCGCCGGCATGGACAACCTGAACGTGGACTGCATTGCGCAGGACCGAGCGGGCTACCTGTGGGTGGGCACAGAGTCCGGTCTTTACCGTTACGACGGCAGCCGCTTCACGAAATTCGGTGCCGCTGAGGGACTGGGTGGGCGCACAATCCAGAACTTGTTTACGGGAAGCGACGGCACACTGCTGGTGGGGACCACGGCGGGCATTTATTTTGAGCGGCAGGACGGCGGGTTTGCGGAGATTCACGCACCATTAGGAGCCAACCGTTTTTCGCAGCAGTTGGGAAGCGTGTTTACGGAAGACGGGCCGGGACAGGTGATTGCAGCCGACCGTGACGGAGCGTTTTTGCTGCGGCATACGGGAACGGACCAGTGGACGGCCGAGGCGCTACACCTGGAAAAAGGGCCAATCTGGAGCGTGCTGCGAATGCCGGACGGGGCGCTTTGGTACGGGTGTGGGGACGACCTGTGCCGGCTGGAAAACGGCAAAACAACCCACATGGGAGCGGTGCTGCATTTACCGGAAGCCGCGTGGCTGCATTTATTGCCGGCACCGGATGGGCACTTGTGGATCAGAGGCGGGAGTCACCTCGGCGAGATTTCGATTGAGGAGAACCAATACACGGGTCACGATTTGCCGGGCCAGTCGAATGCGGAACCTTACGACTCGCTTGTGTTGGATCCGCAGGGGCGCATTGCGGCGTCGCAGGGGCCGGCATTCGCGCTGTGGGAGAAGGACCATTGGCGGATGGTGACGGAGCGCAACGGGCTGACCCGCTTTGATATTTCAGCACTGTTTGCCGACCGGGAGGGGTCGCTTTGGATTGGCGCGGTGGGCCACGGGCTGAAGCGCTGGGTAGGCCAGGATCGGTGGGAGGCGCTGACCATCGCCGAGGGGCTGAGCGACGACGTGCAGTGGATGACGCTGAGAGACAAGCGGGGACGGCTGTGGGTGGCGACGGAGTCAGGCCTGGATTGGGTTGGGCCGGGGGCGGACACGGCTGTGCCATGGAAGAGCGGGAAGATTGAGACGTCGCGCGCCGACACACTGGCCGAATCTCCAGACGGGACGATCTGGCTGGGCACAGCGGCGGGCAGCCTGGTGCGCATTGACGGACAGACACTGGCAGGCCGTGAATGGAAGACCCCGGAAGTGTTCAAGATTCTGTTCGACGGCGGCCACCGGCTGTGGCTGGCGACAATCGACGGGCTTTACGTGGTGGATGTGAATGCGAAAGACCAGACTCCGCAACTGGTGGAAGACGCGGGAATCAAGTTTCCGCGGGGCCGTTTCAGAGATTTGAGCCTGGACCCGGAAGGCCGACTGTGGGCGGTGGCGAACCAGGGGCTGTTCCGTCTGGATGCGGGGGGATGGCTGCGCATCGATACCGGCGAAGCGGGCGTGATGCCGGAACTGATTGCCACCGACCGGCAAGGGAACCTGTGGGCGAGCGGCAATTTTGCGGGCGTTGTGCGGATGCGCATTGCAGACGGCCGCGTGGTGGAATCGGAACGCATTACGCGACCGAAGCTGCTTTCGAACCAGGTGGTGTCGTTGTATGTGGACCACCGCGGCTGGTTGTGGACGGGCGAGGACGCGGGACTGACCGTATTCGATGGGAACTCGTGGCGCAGCTTTAACCAGGACGATGGGCTGATCTGGAACGACCTGGACAGCAACGGCATCAATGAAGACGCGGACGGCAGTATGTGGATCGGCACGTCAGGCGGGCTGTCGCACCTCCTGAAGCCGGAGACGGTTCCGGCGATTGCGCCGCAGCCGCCGGCAATTCCGCAGATTACTTTCGACGGGACACCGATCAGCAATGGAACAAGCGTGATTTGGAGCGCGAGCCCGCTAGCCGTTGAGATGGCGACACTGGACTTTCGCGATGCGCACCATATTCAGATTCGCTACCGGCTGCTGCGGCTGGAACAGGAATGGGTGGATTCGGCCGACGGAAACGCGCGCTATCCCCGGCTGGAACCGGGAAAGTACAAGTTCCAGGCCGAGGCAGTGGATGTGGGTAGCGGCGCCACCTCGGCTACTAAGGAGATTGACTTTACGATTACGCCACGATGGTGGCAGAGCGATCTGCTGCGTATTGCGCTGGCTCTGCTGGTCTGCGCGGGCATCGTTGTGCTGTGGCGATGGCGCGTCCATTTGCTGATTATGCAGAAGCATCAACTGGAGTTGGCAGTGGAACGGCGCACGGATGACTTGCAGAGCGAGAAAGCCGAGTTGCTGCGCACACGCGAGCAGATGCGCCACTTTGCCGAGCACGACGACCTGACAGGATTGTGGAATCACCGCATCATCATCGAACGGCTGCGCGGCGAAGTGGACCGCTCGCGGCGCGAGGGCGTGCCGATCAGCCTGATCCTGGTGGACCTGGACCACTTCAAGGAAGTGAACGACACGTACGGACATCCGGCGGGCGACCACGCGCTGCGAGAGATCAGCGCCGTGTTTCTGCGCTCAGTGCGTTCGTATGACTGGGTGGGGCGCTATGGCGGCGAAGAGTTCCTGCTGATACTGCCGGGCACAAACGTGAACAGCGCGCGGCTCCGCGCCGAGCATCTGCGGGTTGCCGTCCAGGTCACGCACATCCAGTCCGGCGATACGAGCCTCAAGATCACGGCCAGCTTTGGAGTGGCGTCAGGGTTTGCCCCGGACTTTGAGACGCTGCTGCACGAGGCAGATGCAGCGCTCTATCGGGCGAAGAACAAGGGGCGCAACTGCGTGGAGGCCACGGAGCTGAAGCCGCCTCCACATCTCGCTGCGGCCTGGAAGGAGATGTAAGGGCCGAAACGCCCCCCACGAGCGAATCCTCACCCGTCAGACGCAATCACAAAGTGATCAACTCGCTTTGCCGTGCAATTCAAGAACGCGCTTGGGATCGATGCGAATAATCGTATACACGATCCGCTCGCTGTCAATCTCGACAAATCCATGGGCCATATGCGGCGGGATGATAACGATGTCGCCGGGGCCTACGTGTGTGCGCGTGCCTCCAACAATGCGTTGACCTGATGAAGTGGGGCCGAGCTTCTGCAGAAGTTGAGCGTCGCTCACCGGCTTGCCCGCCTCAAGCACCCCGCCGGTCACCAGTACCCCATTGCCCTCGATGATCTGGTAGACCTCGGTAACGTCATCGTGCACGAGTGCATCGGTCTGCGTACGGCCGTCGATTGGTGAACGGCGAACCACCGCTACGGCGACGTTATATTTGGACTCGATCGGAACCACGCGGAGCATGGAATCGGCGAGGGCGCCCGTTTCGGTTCGTTCGACGTCTGCCTTGATCTCTGCTGAGCTGATGATGGTGGCCTGGGGAGGTGCGGGGTGCGTTGCAGCACTTTGCTGTGACGAAGCGGCGCACGAGAATGCGGCAAGCGCGACAAGCCAGTTGAGTCTCATATTTCTACCTCGCTGGAGTTTCAGGGGTTAGTCTAGCGGGTTTTTGCTGAGGTCGGTTCTGCACGAAAAAACACATCTGAGGCCAGCGAGCATTTCGGCTTCCTGAACGGACCCTTCTTCAACGCGAAAGGGGCGCGACCCAAGCCGCGCCCCCCAAGAAATACTTGCGTGAAATTTCGAAATTAGAAGCGGAAGACCACGCCGAATTCGCCTTGAGCGTCCCAATGCAGGTGGGGCGAATAGGCGAGTTGGGGTGTGTTGTTGGTGACGGAGAAGGACGCAGCGATTTTGTCGCCTGAGGCGCGCAGGGCCCAGCGCTGGCTCATGTTGTAGAGGACGCCGCCGCCAAAACCTCCGGCAAAGGAGATGTTGGGGGTCATGCCTTCGCCGCCCGTATGCTCAACACCGAGCAGGCCGTGGGCGAAACCGTCGAAGTTTCCGTAGAGATTGGCGCGAAACTCCGGTCCTACGAGGGCGGCCCACATCGAGGGATCGCCGGGATTGCCGGTACCGGCGGAAACCCTGTAATAGGTCCCCATGCCCGTGATGCCGACGTGGCGGCCAAAGTCGCGGGTGACGCCGGCCTTGCCGCCGATGAGGCCGTAGCGGGACTGGTTGACCTGGTTGAGGCTCGTGTAGCCGGCCAAGGCGTAAGCTTCGTACTTGAAGGTGGGCGCGCCCCGCTCTGCGGGGGGACGTTCGGGAGCGATCTGGCCAGCGGCCGCCAGGGGGATAAGTGCGGCCGGAATGGCGGCCAGTACGGAAAACAGGAACTTACTCTTCAACTTGAAACACTCCTCAAAACAACGCTGGGTCTTTTTTTAGTGCCTGGGGGACTGGCCCCGCAGCCGTCGACCTGACTCAAAAATGGGTACGTTCATAGACTATCCTCTACCCCCCGGTTCCATGAAGTCCCGGCGGGAGAACCTTGCGCGGGCAGGGCCGAGTTTCAGGGCTCTGGCCTTGCATTCAGGGGCCTTGGGCTTGCATTCAAGGGCCCTGAACAGGGACCGGCTCCGGGAGATGGACCATATTTTCCGAAGCGGCTGTTACTGTGACGGGAATTCCTGCGGGAAGATAGCGGGCGAGGACTGCGGGGCGAGTCCAATCGAGGCTCCAGCCGTTCTGGATGGCGACGACGGTATAGCGGCCGGGGGCGGCATCGTGGAGGGCAAAGCTGCCGTCGCTGTCAGACTGGTCGCGGCGAATTCCATCAGGAAAAGCCGTCGGCGCCAGGGGGACGAGCAGCACCATGACGCCGGAGACTCCTTGCCGTCTTTGCGTGCGAAGCCCTCGACCGAGGCGCCGCCCGAGGTGACGCGGGCAATCAGGGTGAGAGGGTGGTCGCGGACAGCGACGGCGTTTCCGCTGTGATCCTGGCCAGCCAGCTGAGATAGAGAGAACCGATTCCGGCTGGCCATCGACCTCGGCGCGCAGCATATACGCGCCGACGGGAACAGCCGGAAAGCTGAACGCGCCGTTGTTAAAGCTTGATTCGAGCGGTTTGAGCCCTTGCGCGGCGTCGGCCGGCTCCAGGGTGACGAGAGCATAGGGGGTGACGGGCTTGCCCTCCGCGGTTTCGAGAGTTCCAGCCACTGGAAAGGCGGGCAGACCTGCGCCAGGCTCAATCTGCTGGCTGGCGTTGGCGTCGAGCTCGAGGACGCGGGGAGGATCGCCCTGGGTGAGCTCGTACTGGCCGGGGGCCACGCCGACGAATTCGGTTGAACCGGTGCGCAGGGCATCCATGAAGCCGGAGCTCACATTGCCAACGGTCTCTCCGAAGATGGTTTGCCGCAATTCAGGCCGGGCGAACTGTCCGTCCTGGCGGCGCGGTACGGTGACCTGGAGCCGAAGAGCCGGGACCGCGTGCAGGTTGAGATCGGCTTCAATGCGACTGCCCTGGGCGAGAACAATGGGCGAGGCGGAGGTTTCGTCGGTTGTGGAGTCGAAGAAGGTGATGGGGTAGGCGACATCGAGAGCGGGGTTCTGGGGAGATGAAGAGGTTTGTTCCGGGGTCCGCGTGCTGGCGTGCATGGCGTACCAGGGCATTGCCTTGACGGCAAGCAGGTATTCGCCTGGGGCGAGGTTTGAGAATTCGTAGGCGCCGGTGTCGTCGGTGATCGCGGTATCCTGTTGGACGATTTTTTCGCCGGGGGCGTGGCTACCTGGTTTCTTGAAGAGCATGACCTGGGCATCGGCGACGGGATCGCCACCGTCGGCTGAGACCACACCGCGCAGCGTTGCGCCCGGCGTGAGACGGAAGACGAGATGAGTGGCGTCGAAACTCGAATCCGGATTGTCACCGGTAACGATGGCGGAGCTGAAGTCTCCATGCTCATCGTAGGCGGCTGGTGGGGTAGCCGCGTTTCGAGGCGGTCAACTGATACTTGGCGGCGGGCAAGCCATCGACGGAGAACTGGCCGTCACTGCCGGATTGGGTGGACGCGATGAGGTGACTGTCCTGCTGGGCGAGCACAGAAACAGTGGCGCCGCGGACCGGCTCGCCGGAGAGCGCATTCACCACTGTGCCGGCGATGCGATAGACGTGGGCCGCGGACTGAGCTTGCACAGACGCAGGCAGACAGAAGAGTGCGAGCAGCAGGAGGCGATGCGCGCGAGAGGACGAGAGCGTGCCTGGGGGCGTCACGGGGCCGGCACCTCCACTTGAAGACTGGCGGTTGCGGAGGGCGCAAGTGTGACGGCCTGCGTGCGACTGCTCATGGCTTTGAGAGCGTCGGCGTTGCGGTAGGCGAATTCGACAAAGCCGGGGAAGGTGTAAACGTGATAGTTGCCGGGCGTGAGATTGGTGACAGTGCCGCTGCCTCCGGTGGAGGGGCGAAGCGTGACCGGAGTGACGTCGGCAGTGGAATCGAAGTCTGGAACGATGTAGGCAGTGAAGAACTGCTCATCACCGGCAGTGATTGAGGCCTGGGCATCAGGCAAGCTGAGCGTGAGACTGGCGCAGTCGTCGCGGAGGGTGAGGGCCATGGGCACCAATGAACCGAAAGGCCCCATGACAACAGGCTCACGCGCGAGGTCCGCGCCCGCGGCGGTCATCGAGGACTCGCAGAAGCCCTTCTGCTGGACGTGCGTGGAAACCCAGTAACTCCCTGGGCGGGTGTAGCCGGCGTCGAGAGGACCGGGCGCGTCTCCGCGCGCATACTCGCCCGCCAGGCTGTCATCGATCCATCCCTGGGCCGTGCTGACCATGACCTGCGCGAGCGGTCCGGACCCCATGGCCAGCGCCGTGTTGTGCGTGACAGATACGTCGACGGGCGTGGGCCCGCCGGCTGAAAGAGCAAGACGGAGGTTGGGGATGGGACGACCGGCCACGGCAAAATCCACTGAGCCGGCGAGAACGGGGGCGCGACTGCGCGGCATGGGCCCGTTGGTGTCACCAGTCATGTTGTTCGCGGCAAACAGCGTGTAGTTGCCGTCGGGCATCTCAGCATGGATGGTGTGGGAATCAGGATCGTATTGCGCCGGATAAAACAACTGGCGACCTTCGCTGTCAGTGACGATGGGGGTAAAGTCCATTGGAAAGCGGGGAGCGCCGCCCTGCGGAAAGGAAACCACTGCGTTGACGTGCTGCCACGGCTCGAGAGCAAGTGTGAGGTTGGCCTGCGCCTCCTGTCCGTTGGCGATGTGAATGGCTGAGATGCCGGAGGGATCGCGCGCGTCAGGATAGTAAAACGCTGCGAAGCCCCAATGCTGGCCCCCGGTTGGGGGAGTGGATGATCCGTCCAGGTCGTTGTCCAAAGTTGGCGCTGAGTAGAGCGCGTAGTCGCCATCGGCGAGGCCGCCAAAGCGAAAGCTGCCGTCGCTGCGCACCTTGGTGATGGCAAGCGATTGCCACACGGAACGGCCATGGGCAATAGTGCGTCGCGCGAGTAAGAGCGTGATGCCCGCGGCCGAGTCGCCCGTGGAGAGTTCGACCTGGCCGCGAATGGCCCCAGCAGGCGAGAGCGTGAAGACCACGTCGGGCATCTCCGCGGCGATCATCACGTTGTGTCCGCCATTGGGCTGGGCGGAAAGATACTGGCTGTCAGCCGCATCGACGCGGGAATCGGAGAAGTCAAAGAAGCCGGGCTTGACGACGCTGACCTGCTGGGGACCGACGGGAAGGTTTGGGATTTCGAAGCGGCCGTCGCCGCCGGTGAGCGCGCCAGTGGCCGCGTCGCCTTCAACGCGGATCAGCACGCGAGGCACTCCTTCACCGGTGATCGCGTTGCGCACCACGCCGTGGAGCAAAGCGAGCGTGCGGTCGAGGGTCTGAGGCTGCGCAGGCTCCTGCGCAAGGGCTGAAAGTGGGGCTACGGAGAGGATGGCCGCGAGCAGGACGGCCGGGAGGTTTCGCTGACAGCACGCTTGCTGAGCGATTTGGAACCGTTGACCGTTTGCTCGAAAGTCCACGCACCATTGTGACGGTTGAGCGGGGGGATAGGAAAGCAGAGAGGAAACGACCGGCGGACGGAAACGAAGGGGAGACTACTTCTTGAGTTTCAAGAGCTCATCGCGATCGATGACGTTGCCGTCGAGGATGAGCATGGAGATGCGGCGGGCGTTCCAGATGTTGGCAGTGGGGTCGGCGGAGAGCACGAGAACGTCTGCGCGTCGTCCGGGGGCGATCAGGCCGAGCTCGTTCCAACCGAACTGGACCGCGTAATTACTGGTGGCTGTGGCAAGGGCCTCGCGGGGCGACAGACCCAGGCGGGCAAGCAATTCAAGCTCGGTGTGGAGAGAGATGCCGGGCATAGCGCCGGAGACGGGCGCGCCGGAGCCGGCCAGGTAATGAGGAAAGGCGGCGAAAATGGTCTCGTTGATGAGCCACATGCGCATGGCGTCCTGATCGTTCCTCTTGCGCGCGTTCTCTTCAAGGTAGCGCTGGCCTGCGGCGGGCAGATGGCGCGTCCACGGCGACAGGGGATAGCTCAACTCGCCTGTCTGCGGATCAGTGGGATCAAAGAGCTGGTCGGGCGTAAAGAGCGAGGCGACTGGTTCCTTCCACAGGTTGCGATGGCCGGGTAGCTGCGCGTAATGGATGCTGAAGGTGGGCATGAGCGCGGCGTGGTGGGTGGCAAGAAAATGGGCGTAGTCGCGCAAGTGCGGGTCAGTGGGAGGCAGGCGCTCGGAATAGTCGTAGGCGGTGTTCGCCGAAGGACCTTCGGGGTCGTCGATGAGCGGGCGCTGCAGCTCCTCGGGAATGACGCCAAGATCGTAGCGTTCCATGTGGATGAGCACGTCGACACCCGCCTCAACGCCAACACGATATGGCGTGGACACGAACTCGCCGTACGTAATGAGGCCGAGCTGGCGGGCGCGACTGACGATCCACTGGGTGTTAGCTGCGGTAATTTCATGTCCGAGGAAGATGACGCGGGTTCCGAGTCGTAGCGTGGCGTCGAGTTGCTCGCTGGTTTCCTGCGGGCTGAGCTCAACGACCCGCGGACCCTCCTTGAGCTTGGTGGCCCAGGAGGGATCGTGGGCCAGAAGGCTCCAGTTGTCCGTGGTGCCGATGGAATCAATTGCATAGAGATGGGGGCGGGGATTGGCAGAGTAGTCGGCCATGCCGTGGCGATAGTCGTTGCGCACAACCACGGTGGTGACGCCCATATAGAGATTGGCGTTGGCCTGCGCCTGGGAGTTCATCCCGGCGAAGCCGTCGATGAGCCCGGGGACGATGAATTTTCCCGTGCAGTCGATGATGCGCGCGTCTTTGGGAATGGGCAGCGTAGCGGCTGTGCCGACATCGGTGATGCGGCCGTCGCGGATGATGACGACGGCATCCTGCAGGTCGCGCGCGGAGTGTCCCCAGTCAGATAGATCGACGACAGTGCCGCCGGCGAGTACCAGGGGAGGCGCAGCGGAGACTGCAGCGTTGGCCTGGGGCCCGGGCCTGGACCAGGCGACAGACGTCGCCAGCCCCAAGGCAATGAACAAATGCCAGTGGCGGAACATACCCATAGTAAAGAAGGTCTGTTTTGAATTGTCGCACAGCGGCCAGAGCCACTTTGATCGATGGTTCATGACGCGGACCCTGGTTGTGTAGGCTGCGCTGTGTTCCAAAGCCTGCGCCGGAAAGGAACCAGGGCGGCAATGGGCAGGCTGGAGAGGGCAGCGGCCGAGGCAACAATCAAGACGGGAAAACACTCGAGCGTATAGCGCGGCTCAGAGTTCTCAAGCGTGCCGAGCAACAGGCAACGAACCAGGAAATAGCCACCCAGCATCAAGGGAAACGGAACCGCGCGGCGCAGAAATGCCCAGACAGCAAGACCGACATAGGCGAGGTTGACGATGCCGAGCAGAATGGCACAGAACGATTCGCCCGGATGATCGGCCCAGTGCCACCAGAAGCTGTCGAGCGAGAAACACCAGGTGCGCGGCCTGAGCAGCATGTCTGCGATGCGCATGAGCGGAACGATGACGTAATAACGCAGCGGGTTGGCACGGATGCGCTCGGCGGCGAGCGCGGCAAAGCGGGCATCGAGCTGCGCGGAGATTGTGTTGGTGCGGTTGTATTCGTCGAGCAGAGCGGCGGTGTGCGCGTGCTGGGAGGGCGAATCGAAGGCGCGCGAGGGCAGATCGTCGATGTTGATGGGCCGCGAGCCGACGTTCCAGTAGACGTTGCCGGTGGAGACGTATTCGACGGCCCAGGTGCGCATCCAGTGGTAGTAGCCGGCGTTGTAGGTTTCCCCGGGGTCGTTGAGATAGCGGGGCGCGAGCGGCTGAAAGACCTGGAAATCGATCCAGTTTCTCGTCGTCCACACGGCGATGGGCGCGAGGGCAACGAGCGAGTAGATGGCGGTGACGGTGAAGGCGCGCCGGAGCGGATGCTGACCGACGGGCGCGGGAGGGCGGAGGCGCAGCGTGTAGTAAAACAGGCCGGCAGCCAAGGCAACGCAGAGCAACGAGCCATCGGGCCGGAGCATGACGGCAAGACCGGCGGCACAGCCTGCGCCCACCAGGGCCCAGAGATCGCGTTTTCCGTCCTCGGCGGCAGCGAGCGCGCGGCCAGCCGCATAGAAGCCCCAGGCGACGGCGAAGACCGAAAGGCTCTCAGTGAGCGCAATGCCGGTGAAGGCGGCGGTGAAGGGGCAGAGCATGGCCAGCGGCAGTGCAAACTCCGCCGCGCGGCTGGAGAGATGACGCTTGACGAACGAGGCCAGCAGCAGGCATCCGGTTAGATCGACGACGGCCTGGAAGAGAAACACGGCGTTGAACCAGGAGCGGGGCCAGATACCGGAAAAGAGCTGTTCGAAGGTGGCGAGGAAGATCGGATAAGCGGGGAGACGGAAGAGGTTTGGCGAATCGTAAGGACCAGGGTCCATGCCGTAGATGCCGTGATGGAAAAGGTTGTGGCCGAGCTGGAGATAGTCGATGGTGTCGTCGTCAAAGGGGCGGGGAAACCAGATGAGCAGCAGCCGAAGTGCGAGGCCCGCGAGTGCCCACAGCAGCCATTTGCGCGGCCACGGAGACAATCGGCTGAAGGTGGGCATAGAGGGAAGGATACACCCTAGCTGGCGACGAGGGTTGGACGCCGGCGGCCGGCGAGAAGGGGCAGCACCTGCGCAAATGCGGCATCGACGCTGAGGCCATATTTGGCGCGGAGATCGTCGACTTTGCCGTGCTCGATGAACTGATCGGGCCAGCCGATGCGCACCACGGGAACCGCGCGGCCCAGTTCTTCAAGCGCTTCGACAACGGCAGAACCGAAGCCGCCCATCAGGACGTGATCCTCAAAGGTGACAAAGGCGGCGACGCGGCGCGAGTACTCGTCGAGGATTTCGCGATCGATGGGCTTGATGAAGCGTGGATTGATGACGGCGGCGGAGTAGCCCTCGCGTTCCAGACGGGCGGCCAGCTCAGTCGCCATGGAGGTGAGCGAACCCAGGCCGAGAATCGCGACGTCGGAGCCGTCCTGGAGCAGTTCAGCCTTGCCGATAGCCAGCACCTGCGCTTCAGGCTTGCGGGCCACGCCGGCGACCACGCCACGCGGATAACGGATGGCGCTGGGCCCGGGAATCTCAAGAGCTGTCTTCATCATGTCGGCCAGCTCGTTTTCGTCCTTCGGCGCCATCTGCACGATGCCGGGAATGGAGCGCAGGTAGCCGATGTCGAAGAGGCCGTGGTGCGTAGGGCCGTCGTCACCCGAGAGGCCGGCGCGATCCATGCAAAAGAGGACGGGAAGATTCTGCAGGCAGACGTCGTGAATTATCTGGTCGATGGCGCGCTGCAGGAAGGTGGAGTAGATGGCGCAGACCGGGCGGAAGCCGCGGGTGGCCATTCCGGCGGCGAAGAGGACCGCATGTTCCTCGGCGATGCCCACATCAAAGTAGCGGGTGGGATGGACGGGACGGAACAGATCGAGGCCGGTTCCGTTGGGCATGGCGGCGGTGATGGCCACAATGCGCGGATCTTTTGTCGCCATATCGGCGAGCGTGTTGGCAAAGACCTCAGAGTAGGTGGGCAGGCCGGCAGGCTTGGTGCTTCCCGTCTCCGGATCGTAGGGCCCAAGGCCGTGAAACTTCTTCTGGCCGTCGAGCGCGGGTTGAAAACCGCGGCCCTTCTGAGTGAGGACATGCAGCAGGACGGGATGGTCGGCGGTCTTGAGGAACTTGAGGCTCTCGATGAGCAGCGGCAGGTTGTGGCCGTCGATGGGCCCAAAGTACTCCATGCCGAACTCTTCAAACAGGATGGAGGGCCACAGTATGCTCTTGGCGGCTTCTTCTGCGCGGCGGACCACTTTGATGGCGGTTTTGCCGCCGAAGCGCTCGATAAGGCGCGTCGCGGTTTGATGCAAGTGCTGGTAGTGCTCGTTGGTGACGATCCTGTGGAAGTAGCGGGCGATGGCGCCAACGTTGCGGTCGATGGACCACTCGTTGTCATTGAGGATGACGATGAGCCGCTTGGTCTGCTCGGCGATGTTGTTCATCGCCTCGAAGGTGATGCCGTTCGTAAAGGCGGCGTCGCCGGCCACCGCGATGACGTGCTCGCTGCCCCCGGCCAGATCGCGGGCCACAGCCATGCCCAGAGCGGCGGAAAGTGCCGTACCCGCATGGCCGGCGCCGAAGGCGTCGTGCTCACTCTCGGTGCGGAGCATGAAGCCGTTGAGGCCGCCGGGCTGGCGAATGGTCGCAAAGCGGTCGCGACGGCCAGTGAGGATCTTGTGAACGTAGGCCTGGTGGCTCACGTCAAAGAGAATCTTGTCTTCAGGCGTATCAAACACAGTGTGAAGAGCCATGGTGAGCTCGACCACGCCGAGATTAGGACCGAGATGACCGCCAGTTTTTGAGAGCGTCTGGATGAGGCTGGCCCGGATCTCTTCGGCCAATTCCGCCATTTGCGCGTCGTTCAATCGCTTGAGGTCAGCAGGCGATTGGATGGACTCCAGAAGTGCTCCCATGAATTCCCTTCCCCTAGCATCCAGGGATACGGATCCCCCTGCACTTGAAAACTCCCCGAAAATCGGGGATTCCGAAACTGGCGTTGCCAACCACTAGTATACGCGTGATTCGGATGCGAGCCGATCCCGCTTAGACGGGGAAGTGACGCCTGGGTGAGTGGGGTAAATGGCAGGAATGGATGGAGATGGAGCAGAATCGGGGAAACCGGCGAATCGAGCCGGGATTGGCTTTGAACGGGTTCCGGCTTCTGTTCAAGAAATGGAACGCGGTTTGGCCGGTGGAGTTATCGTAGAGCCAGCGGAATGGGAGCAGACCTGCGGTTTTACCTGGGCGCCAGACGGCGGGAGCGGCGAATGGTTCGGAGAATCGTGGTTGCGCTGTTGCTGGTGGTGAGCACCCAAGTGCCCGCCCGGGCGGCGAGGCGCGTCACCGTGCAGCAAATGGACCTGCTGCTGGAAGATTACAAAGGGGAGTCCGACGGCAAGGTGGCCGGACAGCTTGCCGACATGGAACTGACGGAAAGGGCCTCGTCGGCACGGCTGGCACACTGGGAGTCAGAGTTTCCCGGACGGCGCTGCCACGAAATTCTTACCGAACTGGTGGACGCCTCATCGTTTCTGGAGTTGCCTGAATCGGACAAGCTGCCCCAACCTACGCCAGATGCTGACGGACAGCGGGCGATTCTGGCCAAGACCACCGATTACCTGAACCAGGCGCTTTCGCGACTACCCAACTTTTTTGCTACGCGCAAGACGGAGTACTACGAAGACAAGCCACCGGTACAAACTGTGGAGCATTATGACAACGGGCTAACCGGGCGGAGAGGCACGTCCATTCCTACGGTGACGCAAGGTACGAGCACGGCGGAGCGTATCCACATTGTGGACCATGCGAGCGTGCCGGTGGGCTACCAGGACGGCTACGAGATGCGCGGATCAAAGCGGATGGATTCAAGCCTGCTGAACGAGCCGGTGAGAGGGCTCACCACAGTGGGCGAATTCGGGCCGATTCTTGCCGTGGTATTTCCTGACGCTGTGCGCGGCAAGATTTCCTGGGGCTACTGGGAACAGGGAGCCGGCGGCGCACTTGCGGTTTATCGCTACAAGGTTCCAGCCAGCGAGTCAGAGTACCTGGTGCAGTTTCCAAAAGACAGGGAGTTGATCAAGGTTCTGCCTGCCTACCACGGAGAGATTTCGATCGATCCGGAAAGCGGCGCCATCATGCGGATCACGATAGTTCCGGACTTTGTGCCTCCGTACGAACTGGTAAAGGAAGGGATGATGGTGGAGTACGGGGCGGTTGGGCTGGGAGGAAGCAGCTACATCTGCCCGGTGAAGAGCGTGGCTGTGGCGGTGATGCCGATCAACGATCCGACCAGTGATGCGTACCCCCTGCAGACGCAGTTGAATGACGTTGCGTTTACCGACTATCACTTGTTCCGTTCCGAGTCGAGGATTGTACCGGCGCAGGATGCGGCCCCGGAAGCGACGCCGCCGGCCGCGCCGCCGCAGTAATCGGGCCGCTTGCAACCCAACATTGTAGGATGGGCACATAGATCTGTAGTGCGTACATCGGGAGGATTAAAGACGTGGCGGGAGCGATGAGAAAGCGTGTTTGCGGGCTCGTGCTTGCGGGGTGGATGGCAGGCGTGGCATGGTGCGGCGCGGCAGCGCAGATGCCGGAGCCGGGCTCACAGTCGGACGCTCCCAATCCGCTGATCGATACCACGGTGAATCCGGGCAAGGTGCTGCTCTTCAAGCTTGAGGCTGAGTTTGCGAAGGATGTTGCCGCGCACGGGGGGGCAGCGTTTGCCGACTGGTTTGCCGGCGACGGTGTGGCGCTGGGCAATGGAGCCGCGCCGCTGATCGGCAAGGTGGCGATTGTGAAGGGCGCGAACTGGACGGCGAAGGACTACCAGCTGACCTGGACGCCGACCGACGCCATGATGGGCCCATCGGGGGACATGGGTTACACCTGGGGCCACTTTGAAGGCCACAGTAAGGACGCGAACGGAAATGCCATCACCACCAGCGGGCGGTACATCACGATGTGGCGCCGCGAGCCCGATGGAAAATGGAAAGTGGTGTTGGACGCGGGCGCGAATGAACCGGCTGGGGCCGGCGACTGCTGCAAGCTACCCGGGCACTGAGCACGGGAGCTCTCAACTCTCCTTCGCGCATGCGCTCGTGACGATGGTGAATTCCGCTGGATCTGCGGTGGGGCGCGTGGATTGCGGAGATGGGGTACTCAACTAGCGAGTACCCATGGTAACCACGAACGTAATCTATGGTCCCCTTTTCCAAAGTACATCTGTGCTATTTTGCTTTGCGCAAAATTGGCCGGTTTGTGTGAGAGTCATTTCATGCGCCGTCCACGATACTAACTCTGGGTACCTCTCACGTATGTGTGCAATGCCAGGCTCAAGATCTTCTGGGGATCAGGAGGCATATCTGCATCCTGAATTCAACATCTTCGACCGCAACCCCGATCCGGCTCTGGACGAGCTGGCGGAGTTGGCTGCAGTTTTGTGCGGCGCAGATTATGCATACATAGGGTGGATGGATTTCAACCGGCTGTGGTTCAAGGCACGGTACGGATTCAAAAGCGTGGAGCAGGCAAAAGCGTTGACGGCCGACCAGTGGATGCTGGAAAAAGGGACGCCGCTTTTGATTACGCACGCAGGCGCGGACCCACGCTTTCAACCGCAGGGAATTCCTGTACCGAACGGGAAGGATTGCCAGTCGTATGCGGGCGTGCCGCTGATCACGAGCGCGCAGCAGATGGTCGGCACACTGGCAGTGCTGGCAATTGAGGCCAATCGATTCAGAACCGATCACGTAGCCCTGCTGGATATTCTCGGACGGCAGGTGGTGACGCGCTTGGAGCTCTACAGCCGCATCAGGCTGCAGGAGCAGGCGCAGCGATCGCGGCAGCGGACGGAACGCTCACTGGCGATCGAACGGTGTTTTGTGGCGGCAACGCTGGATTCAATTCCGGCTCTTGTTGCGGTGCTGGATACGGCGGGCCGGCTGGTGCGGATGAATCAGCCGTGCGCGCAGTTGACGGGGCTGAGCCTGGCAGGCGCGGTGGGACGCCCGTTTGTGGACGAAGTGATTGAGCCAAGCGAACGCGATTGGGCGGCGGGCAAGCTGCGCGACGCGGCAGCCGGACAAAGCTCGGGCCCGCACGAGACGGTGTGGCGGGTTGCAGGAGGCGGCGGTAAAACACGGCGCGTGAGTTGGACACTGCGGCCGTTGCAGGGACCGAATGGCGAAATCCAATACGTGATTGTGAGCGGACAGGACGTGACGGATCAGCGGCTGATGGAGCAGGCGCTGCTGACCAGCGAGACGCGCTATCGCGAAGTGGTGGAGAACTCACTCGGATTCGTGTTTACGTGCACCATGGAGGGAAGGCTGACTTCGCTGAATGCGTTTACGGCGGAGACGCTGGGCTACCGTGCCGAAGCGCTCATGGGCCGTGCAGTGACGGAGTTGATGGACGCAGACGGCGCGGCCGCGTTCCATGATTGCCTTGAGACGCTGGAGACGAAAGAAGAATGGCAGGGCGCGCTGCCCTTGCGGCGTAGCGACGGAGTGTACAGGCGCATCGCCGTACGCAGCCGGCGCATGCAACTGCCGGGCGAGCGGCCGTTTGTGCTGAACCACGGCATGGACGTGACGGAGCAACACCAGGCCGAGCAGGCATTGCACCTGGCCACGCGGCAACGTGAGCTGATTCTGGAAGCAGTGGGCGAAGGCATTTACGGCATCGATCTGGACGGCAGGCTTACGTTCATCAACGAGACGGGCGCGCGCGCGCTGGGTTACACGCCCGAAGAATTGACGGGGCGCGATCTGCACGAGCTGATCCACCACAGCCACGCGGATGGAACCCCTTACTCGAAATCGACGAGCCCGATACTGCAGGCGCTGCGCAGGTCAGAGTCGATCCGCATGCGCGACGAAGTTTTCTGGCGGCAGGATGGCACGGCGATTCCGGTGGAGTACAGCGCCAACCCGATCATGGATGAGGGACAGATCTCAGGCATGGTGGTGGCCTTCAGAGATGTGTCAGAGCGCAGGCGCCTGGAGAAGATGAAGGACGAGTTTATCTCCACGGTGAGCCACGAACTGCGCACGCCGTTGACCTCGCTGCGCGCATCGCTTGGTCTGATTGCGTCAGGCTCGCTGGACAAGCGGCCGGAGAAACAGCGGCAGATGGTGGAGATGGCGATCGGCAACAGCGACCGGCTGATTCGCCTGGTCAACGACATTCTGGATTTCGACAGCGTTGAGAAGGGCCGTTTGCCATTGCACCGCCAGCCGGTGCAGGCAATCGACCTGCTGCGCCGCGCCGCCGATGTGGCGCATAACGCTGTGCTGCAAAATCGCATCGCACTGCATATCGACGCGGTCTCTGCGCCGGTATTCGCCGACGAGGAACGCATTCTGCAGGTGCTGAACGAGCTGGTGAACAACGCGATCAAGTTTTCCGCGAAGGATACGACCGTCCGTCTGGCCGCTCAGACTGTGCCCTCCACCAGCGGTGGAAGCGCGCTGGGCGAAGTGTGCTTTATTGTCGAGGATCAGGGCCGCGGCATTTCCCAGGAAAAACTGGAGCGCATCTTCGAGCGCTTCCAGCAGGGCGACGCATCGGACTCGCGCGCGCTGGGCGGCACCGGGCTGGGCCTGGCGCTGTGCCGCAGCATCGTGGAGCAGCACGGCGGGCGCATCTGGGCCGAGAGCACGCCGGATAAGGGAAGCCGTTTCCTGTTCACGCTTCCGGCCGCGGCATCTGACACGCGCTAAAGACCAGACGGCTATTCATCCATTCTGTCACAACAGGAGATTTGGGTGCCCCAGGGTGCCTCGTCCGCCGCGGCGGAGGCACCTGGGAGAGAACCAACTCCCCCTCGCGCTTTTTCTGATCTCTGATCTCTGACCCTCCCTCGCCACCGCCGTGAGACAATGCCTTCGACGGCCTTCCCTTCTCCATTCCCCGGCCGGCGGACAAAAAAAACAGATGGCTTTATCGACGCGCGTATTGAATCTTTGTTTCGGGCGGCCGCTGGCCACGAGCGAAGAGCGGGCCGAGCACATAGGCCCCATCGCGGGCATCCCGATCTTCGGACTGGACGCACTGAGCTCGGCCGCATACGGGCCTGAGGCAGCACTCACGCTCCTGATCCCGCTGGGCCTGGCGGGCGTGCACTATATTGTGCCGGTCAGCGGGGCCATCGTGCTGCTGCTGGCGATCGTTTATTTCAGCTACCGGCAGACGATTGAGGCGTACCCGCAGGGCGGCGGCTCCTACACCGTTGCGAGCCAGAACCTGGGCGAGGGCGCCGGTCTGCTGGCCGCTGCGGCGCTGATGATCGACTACGTGCTGACTGCGGCGGTGGGCATTTCCGCCGGCGTGGGCGCGCTGATCTCGGCCGTTCCAAGCCTGCAGCCGCACACGCTCGAGCTTTGCCTGGTGGTGCTGGTCATCCTGACCATCGTGAACATGCGAGGCGTGCACGACACCGGCGTGGTGTTCATGATTCCGACTTACCTTGTTCACGGGAACCTGCTGATTGTGATCGCGGTGGGCGCGTGGCATGTGATGACGAGCGGAGGACATCCGCACCCTGTGACGGCGTTGCCCACGTTGCCTCGAGCGACGGAGATGGTGAGCTTCTGGCTGCTGTTGAAAGTGTTTTCGTCGGGCTGCACGGCCATGGCCGGCGTGGAGGCGGTGAGCAACGGCGTGATGGCCTTTCGCGACGACACGCGCAAGAATGCCAAGATCACGCTGACCATCATCATCGTTCTGCTGGCTGTGCTGCTGGCGGGGATTGCGTTGTTGTGCCGGGCCTATGGCATTGCCGCCACCAATCCCAATGGACCGGGCTATGAAAGCGTTTTGAGCATGCTGACGCGCGCGGTGATGGGGCACGGCTGGTTCTACTACGTCACCATCGGCGCAGTGCTGGTGGTGCTGGCGCTCTCGGCCAATACAGCTTTCGCCGACTTTCCGCGGCTAACGCGCGCCATTGCGCTCGACAACTACATGCCGCATGTTTTTATGCTGCGCGGCCGACGGTTGCTCTACTCGTGGGGAATCTATGTCCTGGTGGCGCTGACGGCAACGCTGCTGATCCTGTTCGGCGGCGTGACAGACAGGCTGATTCCACTGTATGCAATCGGCGCGTTCATGGCGTTTACGCTGTCGCAGGCCGGCATGGTGATGCACTGGAAGCGCCAGGGGAAGGCGACTGGGCGGATGTTCGTGAACGGCCTGGGCGCCGTGGCCACGGGCATTACGGCCATCGTGGTGCTGGTGGCGAAGTTTGCGGAAGGCGCATGGATAACGGCGCTGCTGATCGTGGTGATGATGCTCCTGATGCGCACAGTGCACCGCCACTACAAGCAGGTGGCCCGCGAAATCGATCTCGACCGGCCCATTGTTCCCGCCGAGTTGAGCGAGCCTGTGGTGATTGTGCCGATCGACCACTGGAGCCGCATCTCAGAGAAAGCGCTCTCGTTCGCACTGTCGATGTCGAACGATATTCGCTGCGTTCACGTGGTGTCTTCAGAAGGGCCGGACCCATTCTGCGACCAGTGGGAAAAAGATATTGCCGACCCTCTTCGCAAGGCCGGCAAGAGCGTGCCCAGGCTGATCAAGCTTCATTCGCAGTTCCGCTACATTCTGCAGCCGGTGGTGGACTATGTGCTGTCAGTCGAGCGGGAGACGGAACACAAACAAGTTTGCGTTCTGGTTCCGGAATTGGTGGTGCGCCACTGGTGGGAAAACCTGATGCACAACCGCCGCGGCGACCTTTTGAAAGTGGTGCTACTGGTACGAGGCAATCAGAGGATTGTTGTGATCAATATTCCGTGGTATCTGCACCGGGGCTGAGCAGAAATGCGTGTGGCTGCGCCTCAACCACGCTGCGCCGCCTGGCGGGAGGCGGCGGCCAGAATCTCAGGCAAGCGCTTTTGGCGATAAGCGAACGAACGCTTCAAGTGCCTGCGCACAAAGGCTGCGCCCAGACGGCCGAGAACTCCGAAGGGCAGCTCGTAGTCGATTGCATCCGTCACCAGCGTGCCTTCCTCCCCGTCGCGGACCTCAGCCTGAATGCCGTGCCGATGGTGGAATGCGGTAAATGGGCCGCGAAGCTGCGCGTCAATGAAGTGCGAGTTCCATTCAAACTCCGTGATGACGGCCAGCCAGCTTACCCGCCTTGGCACCCAGGGAATGGGATAAAAACTGATGAGAATTTCAGAGCCGACGCCGGCAGCCACGCTCTTGAAGCGGCGCGCAGGATCCGCGGCCAGTGGGCGCGGGGGCGGCGCCTGGATGCGCGCGTCTTCAATCCGCGTGCGTAGGCTGAGCGGCATCAGGTAAGGAAGATTTGCCGGGTTGGTGAAAAAAGCGAACACCAGCTCGACAGGAAATGGAACCCACTGGCTGGTCTCGAAGTGTTGGGTCATCAGTTTGATGGTATCGCGGTGGTTTCACGTGGAGCGCACGTCAGTAAATCGACTGTGGCAGAGGACCTGCGGCGCAACCGGTAAGGATTGCGCCGCACGCATGGGGAAGACAAGAGACTGCAGTAGTTCAGTTGGGCAGCAGAACAGAGTCAACCACGTGGATGACGCCGTTCGACTGGTAAACATCCGCGATGGTGACGGTAGACATGCCGCCCTTTTCATCGGTGAGGATGACTTTGCCGCCGCCGAGGCTGGCAGTGAGCGTGCCGCCTTCCACGGTCTTGAGCTCGGCCTTGCCGTGACCCTTCTTGATCATGGCGATCAGCTCCTTCGAACTGACGCGGCCGGCGACCACGTGATAGGTGAGTACCTTGACCAGCTGATCCTTGTTTTCCGGCTTGAGCAGCGTATCCACGGTACCGGCAGGCAGCTTGTCAAAGGCCGAGTTTACGGGCGCGAAAACGGTGAAGGGGCCGGGGCCTTCCAGCGTGTCCACGAGCCCCGCTGCTTTGACAGCGGCGACGAGCGTGGTGTGATCCTGCGAGTTGACGGCATTCTGCACGATGTTCTTCGCGGGATACATCGCGGCGCCACCAACGTCGGGATCCTTCTCGGCGTGGATGACTGCAACGGACATGGTGAGGGCAAGAGCCACAAGGGTGGCCAGGACAGTTTTGCGAGTGGGGATCATGATGTTAGAAATACCTCCGGTGAAGATCGACTACATTCACTGAACGCACCCCCTTTCGAATTGGATTTGTCGAATTGCGGCGGCACTTTGACCGCGCCAATAAAACGACAGTCCTTTATCGACACAGGCAAAGCTCGGCGGTGGATGCGCACAGGCCGACTGTGGCAGCCATCACAGGCATGGCGCAGGCGGCGCGCAAACGGGGGATTCGCGCGGCTCGGCCGCATCATTTAACCTAGACGGAGACACCAGACCCAGGAAGAGACAAAAGGCTCATCCCCACTCCCTAAAGGCTCATGATTCGCTCCCTCTCAAGACTCTTCAAAAAGCGCCGGCCTCATAACAAGTGGCTCGTGATGATTGCGGCTTACAAGCTGATCCAGGCGACGCTGATCCTGTTGATTGGAATGGGAGCGCGGCATCTGCTGCACAAGGATGTGGGCGACGAGCTTGAGGCGCTGGTGGATCACCTGCGGTTTAATCCTGAGTCGCGCCTGATTGTCTTCCTGCTGGATAAGGCGTCGCTGCTGAACGACCCGATGTTACGGCGGATCGGCCTGGTGGCCTTTTGCTATGCGGGGCTGAGCGCGGCCGAAGGGATCGGGCTGTACCTGGAAAAGACCTGGGGCGAATTGCTGACCCTGGTCATTACCGCATCGTTTCTGCCCTGGGAGATTTACGAGATCTACCGCCGGCAGACAGCGATCCGCTTCTGCCTTCTGACGGCCAACGTGCTGGTGTTTATTTATCTGTTGCAGCTGGTGATCGACCGTGGCAGGCACAGGGGCGCGGGCAGGCGGAAATAACCAAGCTCAATCAAGTGGAATAAGCGGGCCGGAATTGGCCAAGGAGGGCTTGGGCGGGGTCTCGCCTCAGACTTTCGCTTTTTCTTCTCCTATCACGAGCCGACCCGGATGTCCAGCCTTGGAACCGAAGGCATCAACACAAGATGTAGTGGTAGTTTCAGATTCTTCATCTATTACTTGAATTTTCCACACCGGCGCGCGGCAAACGGCTGATTTTGCCCATTTTCCACTTGGCTGGGGGATGGAACAGGGTTATATTCACGGAGTGGTCCAAAGTGGTCAAAAGTAGGCCATCCGGGAGCCGGTCCACTGATTTCCAAAGCAAGTGTACTCGGTTTTGCTCCCGATAAACGGAATTCCGAAGCCAAAAACACTGGGGAACCAGCCTGGCCAACCGGAAAAGCAGCAAAGGAAGGCAAACCGGTCCGCAAGAGGAATTTAAAAGCCAGGCGCGGGGGTTTTGAGGCAGTGAGATGTTCAGGGGCAACCATCCAGCGAAGGTCGATGAAAAGGGACGTCTGAAGATCCCGGCTGCGTTCAAGCAGCTGCTGGAAGCTCAGAACGACACCCAGTTCTACATCACCAGCCAGGATGGCAAGAGCGCCGAGATCTGGCCACTGCGGGAGTGGGAAAAACGGGAAGCGCACCTTGCGGAGTTCAGCACGCTGGACGATGCGGTGGCGAAGTACCTGAACCTGACCAGCTATTACGGTCACCAGGTGGAGATGGACAACCAGGGCCGGGTGCTGTTGCCGCAGGTGTTGCGGGAGAAGGCCGGGTTGGACGCGGATGTAGTGGTTTTTGGCAAGGCAACATGCCTTGAAGTGCACAACAAGGCGATGTTTGAAGCAAGTTTGGCAAGCAATGAAATGACCGTGGAAGACCGCCGGCAATTGGCAGCGATATTGAGCGGACGCGGCCGGGATGCATAAGTCCCCCAGGGGGGACCACATGACGAAGCCAAATGAACGCCATGTGCCAGTTCTTTTCGAGGAAGCGATTGATTTTCTCCGTGTGCGGCCCGACGGGACGTATGTGGACTGCACCCTGGGCCTTGGAGGCCACGCGGAAGGCATCGCGCGGCGACTGGGCCCGGCAGGAACCCTGATCGGATTTGACAGGGACACTGAGGCGCAGGCACTGGCGAAGGCCCGGTTGGACAGGGTCAGAGAAGAGATGGGCAGCCAGGCGCCAAGGATTGAGTTGATTGCCGAGGCGTTCAGCTCGATTGCGCAACATATTGAGCCGGCAAGTGTGGATGGTTTGCTGGCGGATTTTGGGGTAAGCAGCCTGCAGTTCGACGAGGCGCACAGGGGATTCAGTTTTCAGGCAGACGGCCCTTTGGACATGCGTATGGATACGCGATCGGGGCCGACAGCCGCACAAGTGGTGAATGAGATGCGCGAGCAAGAGCTGGCAAATCTCATTTACGAGAACGGTGAGGAAAGGAGGTCGCGGACAATCGCCAGAGCCATTGTGAGGGGGCGGCTAGTTACCACCACGGGGCAGTTAGCCCGGATCGTAGCTTCAGTCGCCCCGGCAATGAAACAAGGCCATATTCACCCGGCAACCAGAACTTTTCAAGCTCTCCGTATCTACGTTAATCGCGAGCTGGACGAAATAAGAGATTTGCTTGAGGCCGCACCAAAGTTGCTTAAGCCCTCCGCACGACTCGTCGTTATCAGCTTTCACTCTTTAGAAGACCGCATCGCCAAAGACAGCCTGCGGGACGGAGCACAAAAAGGAATCTGGGAAATCCTGACCAAGAAGCCGGTGATCGCCGGAGAAGAAGAGACGGATAGAAACCCACGGTCAAGAAGCGCAAAGCTGAGAGCAGCGGAAAGACAGGGATCAGGGGTCAGGGGTCAGGGATCAGAAAGACCGCAGGGACGAATGCGGACCAAGTTTGGAAATCGGCAGTAGAAAGAGAACGGCAATCAGGAATCAGGAAAAACGCAGGGGAAAAAGGCGCGAAGCGCAGAACGAAACTGAACCCTGACCCCTGATCTCTGACCCCTGTTCTCCGAAGGAGAACCGACATGGCGGCATGCACAACAACTTATTTTGAGGCCGGCCGCGGCTGGAGCGCGCGGGTGGCGGAACACAACACCGAACTGATGGCGCAGCAGGCCCAGTTGCGGCGCCGCATGCGCACGCCCGAGTTCCACTTTACGCGCCACATTGACAACTCCCGGCTTGTGAAGGCGCCCGACCTGGCGCGTGTCCGCGAAATGCGCGTCTTTTCCGGCGCGATCGCCGTGCTGTTTTCGCTCGTGATGATTTACGGCTTGCAGCATTTCTACGCCATCGAGGGCAGCTACCGGGTGGAGTCAGAAAAGCAGGCGCTGAATCAACTGCGCGAAGAGAACCGCCAACTGCGCCTTGCGCAGGCCGAGCTTGCGCAGCCCGGACGCATCGACATGATGGCCCGCCAGCTCGGACTGGCTGCACCGCAACCGGGACAAGTGGTTCACGCAAGCGGAAACGCCGACCCTTCGACGCCTGTGCTGGCGCAGATGACACCTCCCGCTGCGCCGCCGGCGCAGTGACACGCGGCGTTCGGTTTTCAGCTCCGTGCATTGATGTGTGAACGATAGATTTTTTGCGGCCGCCCGTACTACAAGATCGTTCAGGAACACCGGGCGGCCGTTTTTTATCTTCAAGGCTGAAAACTGGGAACCTCAATGCCTGCAGCCGTTCGAGCCACTCGCACCCGCACCGATCCTCCCCGCGTCGTTCCACTGAGCCGGAAGCGCTTCTGGCTGATCTGTCTTTTTTTCCTGGTGTGGGCCTGCGTGATCGCGGGGCGGTTGTTCATCCTGCAAATTGTGGACCACAAGGAATACGTGGAGCGCGCGGAGAAGGAGCAGCAGCGCACCTTTGAAGTGGCTCCGCGGCGGGGAGTGCTGTACGACCGCAACCTGCACGAGCTGGCGATGACGGTGCAGGTGGACTCCATCTACGCCGATCCTTCCGAGATCGACAACAAGCCGGCAGCGGCGCATACGCTGGCCGGGCTGGTGCACACAGATCCTGAAGATGCGCGCACCACCGAAAGCGAAATTCTCGCGCGGCTTAACTCAGGTCACAACTTTGCATGGATCGCACGGCGGGTAACGCCCGAAGTATCGACGGCGGTACACATCCAGAACATGAAAGGAATTTACTTTCAGAAGGAGTTCCAGCGCTTCTATCCGGATAACCAGATAGCGGCCCAGGTGTTGGGTTTTGTGGGCGCGGATGACAATGGGTTGGGCGGGCTGGAGGAGAAGTACGACGCCGAACTGCACGGCGAGCCGGGCGAGATGTATGCCGCAATGGATGCGCGGCGCAAGGTGATGGGCTCAAGCGAACACGATCCTGAGCCAGGCCGCAACATAGTACTGACCATCGACGAGAACATCCAGTTCCTCGCTGAAAAGGCACTGGACCGCGCGATGGAGAAGACGCAGGCGCTTAACGGAACGGTCGTGATCCAGGACGTGCACACGGGGCAGATTCTGGCGCTTGCGATTCGGCCGGCGTTCAACCCCAACAACTTTCGCCACATGAAGCCCGAATTGCTGAAGGACCACGCCGTCAGTGACGTGTACGAACCGGGCTCGACATTCAAGCTGGTGACCTATGCGACGGCGCTGGACCAGCATGTGGCCGCGCCAGACGACATGATCGACTGCCAGGGCGGCAAGATCGAGCTCGCCGGCCGCATCATTCACGACAACCAGGGCGAGCACATGGGCGTGGTTCCCATCCACAAGGCGCTTGAAGAGTCGAGCGACGTGGCCGCCGTAAAGCTGGCGCTGAAGGTTGGCCCCGATCACTTCTACCAGTACATTCGCGCGTTTGGTTTCGGCTCAAGATCGGGTATTGAGTTGCCCGGCGAAACGCGCGGTCTCCTGCAGCCACCCAAGCGGTGGAACGGTTCGTCGATCGGCTCGATCGCCATTGGACAGGAAGTGGCCGTGACGCCCGTGCAATTAGTGACGATGGTTTCAACCATTGCCAATGGCGGCGAGTATCTGCCACCGCACGTGCTGCTGACGGCGCCGGACAGCGACAGCAACAAACCGGTTCAGGCGGCGCCCTTCAAGCCGGGCGGCGACCTGCCGAATCCTCTGCCCTCGGGAGCGCATCGCGTGATTGCCACGCTTACGGCAGCCCAGATGCGCAAGATGATGGAAGGCGTGGTGCTGTTCGGCACCGGAAAATCGGCGCAGCTGAACGGATACTCTTCCGGCGGCAAGACAGGCACGGCGCAGAAGATCGATCCAGCGACGCACACCTATTCGAAGACGATGCACATTGCGTCGTTTGCGGGCTTTGCGCCGGTGAACAACCCGGTGATCGCGGTGGCCATCGTGATGGACTCGCCCAAGGGCGCGTACTACGGCGCCGATGTTTCAGCTCCGGTGTTCGCAGATGTGGCGCAGCAGGTGCTTGAGTACCTGGGTGTCCCGCACGACATCGATTTACGTCCGGCCGCGCCGGCGAAGCCCTCGGCGCCGATCAAGGAAGATGATTCAGATCAGGATGAGAGCGAAGTGAAGGCGCTCTACGATGCGGTGAACGATTTGCCGAGCGACGACCCGTTGCGCGCTCCCCCGCAAAAGACGATTGCCACGGCCCAGCAACCTGCCACACAGAACTCTGCTGCGAATGCCAGTCAGCCGTCGCAGGCTGCAGCCGCTTCTCAGACAAATGCCGCGCAACCGCATGCGGCAACTCCGCAAACAAGCCCGGCACAGAACTCTACGCAGACCGTAACCGTTTCCGATGGCAACCGTCTGCGCGTTCCATCGCTGTTGGGGCTGCCCGTGCGCAAGGTGATTGAGCAAGCCGCCGCCGCAGGGCTTGAAGTACAGATTGTCGGCAACGGCACAGCTCGCCAGCAGGCCCCCGACCCCGGCACCATGGTTGCCCCCGGCACCAAGATTGTGGTCCGCTGCAAGCAGTAGTGTGGTGGCCACGTCTTCCGATGGCTGCCTGTGCGACCTCGTGGCGCACAACAAACTACAATTGACTTCGACATGAACTGGAAAGAACTGACAGACGAAGTCACGGCGGTGGGCGCGGGCGGCGGGTCGGATGCGCCCGTGACCGGCATCGAGTACGACTCACGCCGCGTGCGGCCCGGCAGTGTGTTTGTGGCCATGAAGGGCGGGTCGACGGATGGAAACAAATACGTCGACAAGGCCATTGCCGCAGGCGCGCTCGGCATCATCACTGACTCGGCCCCGGCCTTCGATCATCTTTTGGTGTTTGAGCCGGGCTTGCCCGTGCTTGAGGTGGAACACGGCCGTCGTGCGCTGGCGCAGGCTTCGGCAGCATTCTTCGGGCATCCTGAGCGCGCACTGGCAGCCACGGGCATTACAGGAACGAACGGAAAAACAACCACAGCCTTTCTGACGGAAGCACTGCTGAACGCCGCCAAGCGCACCACGGTGCTGGTGGGGACGATTGAATATCATGTGGCCGGCGAGACGCGGCCCTCGGTCCACACCACGCCGGAGTCGCGCGATCTGTTTGAGCTGATGGCCGAGGGCGTTGCGCGCGGAGCCACGGAACTGGTGACCGAAGTGTCAAGCCACGCGCTTGACCAGGGGCGCGCGAGCGGTGTCAATTTCGATGTCGCCGTGTTTACCAACCTGACGCGCGATCACCTGGATTACCACCAGACGATGGAGAAGTACTACGCGGCCAAGCGCCTGCTGTTCGACGGCACGGTGTATCCGGCTCCGCGGGTGGCCGTGATCAACGCGCACGACGAACGCGCAGCGCAATTGGCGGCGGCGGCGCGCAGGGCAGGCGCGGAAGTGCGCACTTACGGGATTGATAAAGGCGATTGGCGGGCCGCGCATTATGTGCTGACTGCTTCAGGAGCGATTCTCGATCTTGAAACGCCGGCAGGCGCGGCGCGGGTTGAGACCAGACTGGCCGGCGAAGTGAACATCCTGAACCTGCTGGCCGCGCTGACTGCCGCCCACGCGCGCGGGGTTCCGTTTAACGATCTGGTTGCCAGTGTCCCGACGCTCAAATCGGTTCCGGGGCGTTTTCAATCCGTGGATGCAGGCCAGCCGTTCACGGTGATCGTGGACTACGCGCACACCGACGATGCGCTGCGCAATCTAACCGCGCTTGCCCGGCAGATGGCCAGCAAGAACGGCAAGCGAGTGATTACGCTGTTCGGCTGCGGAGGCGACCGCGACCGGACCAAGCGGCCGCGGATGGGCACGGCCGCCGGTGAAGGAAGCGACTTTGTGGTGGCCACAAGCGACAATCCACGCTCAGAAGATCCGCTGGCAATCTTGCGCGAAATCGAGCCGGGGCTGAAGGCGAGCGGCGTGAAGTACTCCATTGAGCCCGACCGCACCGCGGCGATCCGACTGGCGATCGCGACAGCGACGGCTGGCGACGTTGTGCTGATCGCCGGCAAAGGCCACGAGAAGGAGCAGATTCTCAACGGGCGCACCATTCCCTTCGACGATGCGGAGGTTGCCCTTGCAACTTTGGGTGAACTCGGGGCCAAAATGGGTTATGGTAAGGGGCAATGAAACTAACGCTTGCAGAGGCGGCCATCGGCGCGGGTGCAATGCTCGAAGCGCCGGCCTCCGTGGCGAATGCCGGCGCGCGGATGGTCACCGGCTACTCCATTGACTCGCGCACGGTGGCGGCGGGTGATTTGTTTTTTGCCGTGCGCGGCGAGCGGCTCGACGGGCACGACTACATAGGGGCCGCGCTGGAACGGGGAGCCGTGGCGGCGGTGGTTTCGCGCGCACGCGTGGCGCAATTGCCCGATGCGGTGCTGGCCGCGCCGCTGCTGATTGCAGAAGATCCACTGATTGCCATGCAGGCGCTGGCCTCGCATGTGCGCCGGCGCTGGGGCCGTCGCGTTGTGGCCATTACCGGATCAGCCGGGAAAACAACGACCAAGGAGGCCGTGTCCGCCGCGCTCGAGGCAAAGTTCCATGTGCTCAAGTCGCAGGGCAATCTGAATAACGGATTCGGGCTGCCGCTGCAGTTGCTGCGCCTGGAGCCCGAGCACGAAATCGCCGTAGTCGAGATGGGCATGAACCACGCCGGCGAAATTGCGGCACTGGCGCGGATTGCCTCGCCCGATTGGGGCGTGGTGACCAACGTGGGCACGGCGCACATTGAGAATTTCGCAGAGGGGCAGGCCGGCATTGCCCGCGCCAAGTTTGAGCTGGTGGCCGCGCTGCCCGCCAACGGCGTGGCTTTCCTGAACTGCAGCGATGCCGTACGTGTCGCAGTTTGGCCGCGATTTTCAAGGGCGCGTGGTTTATTTCGGCGAAGGACCCTGCGCCGATCCGCAAATTCTGGCAGTGCGCGAAGATCTCGCCGGGCTGCATGTGGAGTATCGCGCCGGCGAGCGCGAAGGCAGCTTTACGCTGCAGTTGCTGGGCCAGCACAATGCGACCAACGCCATGGCCGGACTGGCGGTGGCGCTGGAAGCAGGCGTGGATCTGGATGCCGCCGTGGCTGCCCTCGAGAAGCTGACGGCAGGCGACAAGCGCGGCGAGGTGATTGAGATTGCCGGCGCGACCATTCTGAATGACAGTTACAACTCAAACCCGGAGGCGCTGCGCTCAATGATTCGCACGCTGGCCGGGCGGCCTGCCAAGCGCCGCATCCTGCTGGCCGGAGAGATGCTGGAGCTGGGCGAGCAAGGGCCTGCTCTGCACGCCGCCTGCGGCCGAGGCGCGGCAGAGGCGGGAATCGACATAGTGGTCGGCGTGCGGGGCAATGCCGAACATCTAGCCACTGCGGCCTGCGCAGGCGGGGTGGCATCGCTCTTTTTGCCGAACGCCGAAGAAGCCGGCAAGTGGCTGCTCAAGCAGCTTGCGCCCGGCGATGTAGTGCTGGTGAAGGGCTCGCGTGGCGTTCATCTGGAGCGCGCCCTTGAGGTGCTGAGGAATCTGACCCTGCCTGATTGACAAATCCTGAGATTCTGAAATCCCGACACTTCCGGAGGAAACTTGAACATTCGTAACTTGATTGTCAGCGCTACTCTGCTTGCAGGTCTCGCGCTTCCTCTTTCGCTCGCGGCTGCGCCAAATCCCGCGTGGATGCGCCCTTTTCCGCCGTTCCAAATTGCCGGCAACCTGTATTACGTGGGCAGCGAGGATCTGGCCTCCTATCTCATCGCTACGCCGCAGGGCCTCATCCTTATCAACAGCAGCTTCGACGATTCGGTCCCGCTGATCCAGAAGAGCATTGAGACGCTCGGCTTCCACTTCCGCGACATCAAGATTCTGCTCATCAGCCACGCGCACGGCGATCACGACGCCGGCAGCGCGCGCATTCTGCGAATGACCGGCGCAAAGTACGAAGTGATGGAGGGGGACGTTTCCGTTGTTGAATCCGGTGGCGCGACAGACTTCAACTACGGAGCGGAGGCCGACCAGCATTATCCGCGCGCGCACGTGGATCGCATTCTGCACGACGGCAGCACGGTGCGGCTGGGCAGCACCGTGCTGACCGCGCACCTGACGCCGGGCCACACCAAAGGCACAACCACGTGGACAGTAGACGAGAAAGAAAACGGCAAGACCCTGCACGCTGTAATCGTCGGCAGCCCCAATGTCAATCCCGGCTACAAACTGGTGGGCAACAATGCCTACCCGCGCATCGCGGAAGATTACAAGCGCACGTTTGAGGTGCTCAATTCCCTGCCCTGCGACCTGTTTTTGGGCGCGCACGGTGGCTACTTTGGGTTGACGGATAAGTACGCTCGCTGGAAGGCTGGAGATAAGGACGCATTTGTGGATCCGGCAGGCTACAAAGCCTACGTTGCGGAGCGCAAACAGACCTTTGAGGCGGAATTGGCGCGCCAGGAGGCTGCAAAACCTTAATCGCCAACTCTACCCCTGGGAAACCGTCGCGATCGTGGTTTCCTTTCGTACACAAACTGCTATATTTGCAGAAATCTCAGGTGCCGACCCGAATTGCGTGATGTGGATCACAAATTTTGAGAGTTTGAAAGTGAAATGATGGTCTGGTTCAATCCCCAGGGATATTGAATTCGTTGGAAGTCCTCAAAGAGGCTACGATATGCAACTTGACCCATCCGCATTCCAGGCTGATCCCGAACTATTCCAGGTGCTCGAGAAGCGCGCCAACGCCATCGAGTGCGATGTTGAACATATCCTGTTCCGGCAGGGCGATCCACCGGTTGGGCTGTACATTCTTGCCAAGGGCGGAGCGACGATCACCATGAAATCAGAGGATGGCGATTGCCTGCTGTCAGTCGAAGCGGCGCCGGGATCGGTGCTGGGCTTGCCAGCGGTTATCGGAAACCAGCCTTACTCGCTGACCGCCCGCGCACATCACGGCTCATGGGTGGGCTTTATTTCGCGCACCGATTTCTATGGCTTGATGCAGACCGAGTCGGCGCTGATGGTAAAGATATTGCAAGTGCTGGCCAACGAAGTACGCTCGGCGCGCATTGCAATAACGCAGCTCTAAACTCTGACGGAGCCGGCCACTCCGGCTGGCTCCTTTACACCCTTCCAGCGATCTCAGCCCCCTTCGCTCAGGCGTGCCTCCCTTCATTTCCGCTTCATCCGGGTCCCGCCCTCACCTGCTAAACTCTCAATCGTTATGCTCGGTGCCATCCTGCTGATTGTCGCGGCGTCTTATCTGCTCGGATCCATTCCCACCGGATACCTGCTGGTCCGCATTTTCCGCAACGAAGACATTCGCTCGGTCGGCAGCGGCAACATCGGCGCCACCAACGTGCTTCGCTCGGGCGGCAAGGGGCTGGGCGCCGCCACTTTTCTGCTGGACATGCTGAAAGGATGCTCCGCTGTGTGGCTGGGCGGTTTTCTCGGAAGCCTTCTGCTGCCGGGCACTCCGCTGCGCAATGCGCAGGCGCTGGCCGCCCTGGTGGCCGTGCTCGGCCACATGTTTCCCGTGTGGCTCAAGTTCCGCGGCGGCAAGGGAGTGGCCACGGGCTTCGGCGTCTTCCTGGTAGCCGCTCCGCTGGCCGCACTCGCCGCCATTTCGGTCTTCGCCCTTGTGCTGGCGCTTACCCGCTATGTGTCGCTGGCGTCGATCCTGGGCGCGGCCAGCTTTCCGCCGTTCGCATGGTTTCTCGTCAAAGGAGACAAGCCGGCCTTCTACATTGCCGTGCAGTGCGCCGTGGCACTGTTGATCATCGTCAAGCATCATCAGAACATCCGCCGCCTGCTCGCCGGCACGGAATCCCGCTTTGGAGCGAAGAAGAAACCATGAGCAGAATTGCCGTACTGGGTTCAGGAGCGTGGGGAACGGCCATCGCGCTGGCACTTGACCGCCGTGGCGGCCACCACATCACTCTCTGGAGCCACGCGAAGGACGAGGCGGCGGTGATTGCGGCAGCCCGCGAGAACACGCTGTTTCTTCCGGGCTTTCCCCTATCCGACTCGATCGCCGTAACCGCCGACCCTGATCCGATTGCGCAGGCCGACATCCTCGTCTCCGTCATTCCGTCGGAGTTTCTGCGGCCGACCATTGCTCGCCTGCGGCCCTACATCCGTCCCGGCCAGATCATCGTCTCCGCCACCAAGGGAATTGAAAACGAAAGCTGCCTGCGCATGACGGAAGTGATCGCCTCAGCGCTCGGCGCGCTGAACCTGAGCTTCGGCGCCTTCTCTGGGCCCACCTTCGCGCTTGAAGTGGCGCAGGGCCAGCCGACCGCCGTAACGGTGGCCTTCGACGACCCGGCCGTGGCCGCGCGCGTGCAGGATGAGTTCTCGTCAGAAACGCTGCGCCTCTATACGACCACGGACGTGATCGGCGTGGAGCTTGGCGGCGCGCTCAAAAATGTGATTGCCATTGCAGCCGGCGTGGCCGCAGGAGGGGGTCTGGGATACAACTCAGCCGCGGCCTTGATGACGCGTGGCATTGCAGAGATCACGCGGCTTGCAGTTGCCTGCGGAGGTAGGCGCGAGACGCTTGCCGGGCTCTCCGGCACGGGTGACCTGGTGCTGACCTGCACCGGCACGCTGAGCCGCAACCGGACTGTGGGACAGGCATTGGGACAGGGCCGCAAACTGCCTGAGATTCTGGCCTCGCTTGGCGGCAAGGTTGCTGAAGGCGTGCTGACGACGCGCGCCGCGCTGGAGCTGGCCCGACGACACAACATCGAGATGCCGATCACCGAGCAGATGGAGTTGATTCTCGACGAAGGCAAGGACCCGCGCGAAGCCATCAAGGACCTCATGCTGCGACCCGGCAAGGGCGAGCACTAGGTCCGTTCCTTTATCCATTGATTGCTAAGTTCATCCGCCCGCAATGGCGCCAATCACCAGCAACGGCTCGCGTCCTTGAGCCACGGCGTCAGGCAGTTCGCGATCGAATGGTTCGTGCGACCAGTCTTCACCGCAGGCAAAGAAGCGCAGAAACGCCCGCCTTTGCCCCGTGTCATATTCACGAATGGTTCCGCGCAGCATGGGGTAACGCGCCTCGAGCGCATCAAGCACACGTGCCGATGGTGACGGGCGCATGGACACCGAGCTCAACTTCAGGGCCCACGCCGGCAAGGTTGCGCAAGTGAAAAGGCAGCGCCACGTGAATGGTGTGCGCGCCGCCCGCAGCTCCCGTTGTCATGCCAGCGTCTGCACTTCCACCGACAGCACCGCCGGCAGATCGCGCACAATCGGCGCCCAGGTATCGCCCGCATCGGACGAAGCATACACCTGTCCGCCGCTGGTGCCAAAGTAGACGCCGCACTTGTCGAGCGAATCAACCGCCATGGCGTCGCGCAGAATGTTCACGTAGCAGTCCTTTTGCGGCAGGCCTTTTTCCAGAGCCTCCCACTCGTTGCCGCCGGTGCGGCTGCGGAAGACGCGCAGCTTGCCCTCCGGCACAAAGTGCTCGGAGTCGCTCTTGATGGGCACCACGTAGATCGTCTCCGGCTCATGCGCGTGCACGTCGATGACGAAACCAAAATCGGTGGGCAGATTGCCGCTGACCTCGCGCCAGTTGTCGCCCGCGTCGTCGCTGCGCATCACGTCCCAGTGCTTTTGCATGAAGAGCACATTGGGCCGCGCACCGTGCATGGCCACATGATGAACGCAGTGGCCCACCTCAGCTGTGGGGTTGGGCATCATGGGCGACACGAGGCCCTTGTTGATGGGCTTCCATGTCTTGCAGCCGTCATCCGTCCTGAAAGCTCCTGCGGCAGAGATGGCGATGTACATGCGCTGCTCGTTACTGGGATCGATGATGACCGTGTGCAGGCACATGCCGCCAGCTCCCGGCTGCCAGTGCGGGCCGGTGCCGTGGCCACGCAAACCCGAGAGCTCGCTCCAGCTTTCGCCGCCGTCAACGGATTTGAACAGCGCCGCATCTTCAACGCCCGCATACACCGCATTCGGATCGCTCAGCGACGGCTCCATGTGCCAGACGCGCTTGAACTCCCAGGGGTGCTGCGTGCCGTCGTACCACTGGTGGGTCGTGAGCGGCTTGCCCGTTGAGTCCGACGAGTCATAGGTGAATTTGTTGCTGGGCTTGGGAGGCCATGCAGCAGGGTTCTCGCCAATCGGTGCGCCCGGCTGCAGCCACGTTTTGCCGCCATCGTCGGAGCGTTGGATCAACCTGCCCGAACCATCCGCTCGTTTGCGACACGTAAATCCGATCGGGGTTCACGGGCGATCCTTTCATGTGGTAGATCTCCCACCCCGCAAAAAAAGGTCCGCTCACCGTCCAGTCTTTGCGTTTGCCATCGGCGCTCAGGATGAACGCACCCTTCTTTGTGCCCACCAGCACACGTACACTGCTCATCGCCTGACCTTCCTTTCCTGTCTGATGCGTTTGTTCTGATTCATTCGCGGTCGCGGGCACGGCTGCCCGATAAGGGGAACGACCTTGTGCGATTTTTCCCGATTCGCGGCGCGGGTGCAAGTGAATTCTCCCTCCCACCGAGGTAACCGCATAACTACCCCATGACACTTACGTAGCTTGCCTCCGCAACGCAATCAGTGGAGAATCGATCTATATTCAAAATCGTTGATCAAATTTGGAATGGAAAGTAGATTGATGCGTACTCATCTGCGCGATTTTGTTCGATTTTTCGCCCTTAAATCATCAGAATTTAAAATCGTCTCACTTGGCCGCGTGGGATTGCTGTCAATCGTCACCCTGCTGACGGCCGCCAACCAGGCCACCACGCTTGGCGCGCAGACCCCCAATCGCATTACGAAAGTTGTAGAGGCGTCCCGCATTCTTGCGCTGCCCAATCATCATCCGCTGTGGGCCAACGATGCCAACGACGCCGGGGCGCTGCCTGCTGACCAATCTCTGAATCAGTTCACCATGGTGCTGGCACGGTCGGCCGATCAGGAACAGGCCTTTGAGCAGTTGCTTGCCGATCAACAGAATCCCGCCTCGCCGAACTACCATCACTGGCTGACGCCGGCGGAGATCGGCGACCGCTTCGGCCTGTCGGGCGCGGACATCGCCACCATCACAAGCTGGCTCGAGTCGCAGGGTCTGCATGTGAACTGGGTCTCGCCCAGCCGCATCTTCATCGGATTCGGCGGCGCGGCAGCTGATGTGGGCCACGCCTTCCAGACCGAGATGCACGCCTACAAGGTGCATGGCGAGGAGCGCATTTCCGTCGCTTCAGACCCGATGATTCCCGAAGCGCTTGCGCCCGCCATCAAGTCCATCCGGGGGCTCTACACCATTCCCGAGAAGCCGAGCAATCAGATCGAGGTGCATGAGGCCAATGCTCCTGATGCGACCACTTCGAACGGGAACCATTACATTGCGCCCGCTGATTTCGCGACGATCTACGACGTGCCCTACGGGTACACCGGAACTGGCTACACCATCGGCATTGTGAGCTGGTCGCGCACCAATACCGCAGACTTTACCGCATTTGCCAGCAGAACAGGTACTGGGGTGGTGGCGCCGACTGAGGTTGTGCCAACGGCCTATGGAGGCATCGACCCCGGGGCGGCCTATACAACGACGCAGACCTGCACCAATGGCTGTCTAGGCGCTCAGACTGAGGCGACACTCGATGTGCTGCGCTCAAACAGCATCGCGCCGGAAGCAAAACTTCTGCTGGTTGTATCATCGCCGTCAGGATCAAACGACGGAATTGGCGCAGACGCGCAATACATTGTCCAGACCAGTCCGGTTCCCGCGCAGATCATGAGCATCAGCTTCGGCGCGTGCGAATCGGCTGCTGGTTCCGGCGGCGTCGCCTTTTGGAACCAGCTCTTCCAGCAAGCCGCGGCAGAAGGCATCTCGACTTTCGTATCGTCTGGAGACTCCGGCGCCTCAGGTTGCGACGCAGCATTCTCGGCGCCGCCGGCCAATCCCGCTGCCATCAGCCCGAACTACATCTGCACATCGAGCTACGCCACGTGCGTAGGTGGAACCGAGTTCAATGACACGGCCAACGCATCCGCCTATTGGTCTACGTCAAACTTAAACAATCTTGGTTCGGCGCTTGGCTACATTCCTGAAGGAGGATGGAATGAATCAACGACAACCTCCGTGGCCGGGTCAGGCGGTGGCGTCAGCCTCATCAACACCCCGACTCCTTCGTGGCAAACAGGAACTGGAGTGCCCTCGGCGCGCGCCGGCCGCTACACGCCCGATATTGCATTCTCATCCTCTGATCACGATAGCTACTTTGGCTGCATGGCGGCGGCAGGCGGCAGTTGCGTAGGAACGAGTTCGTTCTCATTCATCGGATTTTATGGAACGTCTGCGGCCGCGCCTTCGATGGCTGGCATCGCGGCGTTGCTCGACCAGAAGACAGGTGCTGCACAGGGCACTCTGAACCCGACACTCTACTCGCTTGCCACCTCAACACCATCGGCTTTTCACGATACGACCGTTGCCAGCAGCGGCGTGTCGAGCTGCAGCGCAAGCACAGCGAGCATGTGCAACAACAGCGTCCCTTCTGGCAACGGGGGTGCAACCCAGGCAGGCTATCTGGTCGGAACCGGCTACGACGAGGTCACTGGCCTGGGGTCGCTCGACGTCGGCGTGTTTCTCAATAGCTACACGATCGGCCCCACCATCAAGGTTTTGGCGACACCGCCAAGCCTAACCTTCTCCACCGAGTTCGTCGGTTACTCGCAAACGGCGACTCTTGTACTCCAGAACTCCGGCAATGCTGCGCTCAATTCTTTAAGCTTTACGATTGGTGGAACCAATCCAGGCGATTTCAGCCAAAACGGAGGTTGCCAGGTTTCCCTGCAACCCAACAGCTCCTGCACAATGCTGGTGACCTTCCAGCCCACGGCCGCGGGGATGCGGACAGCTTCCATGATTATTAGCTCCACCAATGCGACGAATTCTCCGGTGACCATGCCGCTAACCGGAACGGGGTCAACTACGCCGATGACTCCGAATGTGTTCTTCATACAGGACCAGAATTCCATCGCCTCCGCTCAGACGATAACTGTTTCATTCAAAGCGTTTCCTCCTTCACCAGAATATCCCATACCGACAGGTTCTATAAGAGCAACAAGCGGAAGCTATTCATCTGCGGCGATACCTCTTGTTCTCGGCGCTGGTTCGATTGCGATCCCAGGTAGCTCTCTCACCATCGGCACCAATGTCATCACTGTCGTCTACACCCCGGACTCAGCCAGTTCTGCTATCTATGCGAGTGTCTCAAATGTTGCCCTTGTAACTGTCGTCGCGAAACTGACGCCAACGATTCAGATGACTTTGGGATCGAGCAGCATTACAACCGCTCAGCCGTTGCAGGTCACCATTATCGTGAACGGCGGCAACGGCAACGCAGTGCCCACAGGTTCGGTAATACTTACAAGCGGCAGTTACTCTTCCGGAGCCACAACTCTTTCCGGGGGAAATGCAATCATTAACATCGCCGCTGGCATACTCCCAATTGGTGCAGACACGCTGGTGCCAACTTATACACCCGATTCCGCCAGCTCCGCCTTATATAACGGCGCTACAGGATTCGGCGTCGTAACGGTTTCAGCGCCGCTACCTCCCACTTTCGCGATTTCGGGTACGGCAGTCACCGTCGCCGCAGGTGCAACTACGGGCAATGCGTCCACGATTACTGTCCTACCCGCCAACGGCTTCACAGGCAGCGTGGCTCTGACCGCCCAGTTGACCTCCTTTCCCCCGGCGGCACTAATCTGCCAACGCTCAGCTTTGGCTCAACGACCCCCGTAAGCATTACAGACGCAAGCGCCAAAACGGCCACCATGACCATCACCACCACGGCCAGCTCGACCACGTCCTGCGTGGCCACCAATGAGCCCGGGCGAGGCATTCCCTGGTACGCAGGAGGCGGTGCTGCACTGGCCGGCATCCTGCTCTTTGGCATTGCGCCGCAACGGCGTAAGCTGCGCGCCCTGCTCGGTGCGCTCATGCTACTCGCCGTATTCGCCGGCGGAGTTGCAGCCTGCGGCGGCAGCAAGTCAACCGCATGCAACAATACGATTCTTCCGGGTACAACCTCCGGAAGCTACAAAATCACGGTAACCGGCACGTCCGGCTCTATAGTACAGACCGGCACTGTGTCCCTGACAGTGCAGTAATCTTGTAAGACGAGAAAACGGCCGCATCCCGGCGATGGGATACGGCCGTTTTGTTTTGCAGAGGATTACTTTTGCGCGTCGGTGGTGATGCGCACTGGGCCGAGAAGTCCCGAGGGCAGCAAGGGCGAGTCGGCTTTGTACGGAGCGAAGTCAGTGAACGTGTACTTCTTCACCGCATATGATTGCTGATCCCCGATCAAGCGGTTCACCCATAAGTTTGTCACGCCAATCACCAACTGGTTGCTTCCCGCTTTCAGTGCGCTCGTGATGTCAACCTTGAACGGTGTCTTCCAGAGGATGCCGATATACTGTCCGTTCACGGCCACCTCAGCCAGATCCTTCACATCACCAAGATCGAGCCAGTAATGCGCGCCTTCGGTGAATGCATCCGCGGGAACGTCAAATGTCTTTGAGTAAGTGGCAGTGCCGGAGAAATACTTCACTCCGTCAATCGAGTTATCGCTCCAGGAGCTCAGCTGGTCGAATATTACCGACTCCGGAGCTCCTCTACCCGGCTGGAAACTCACGTTCCAATCCTTGTTGAGCGCATCGTTAAGTCCGGCCACCTCTGATTCCTTCGCTTCAGGCAAAGCAAGCGAGTCCGCCGTTGCGACCGCGCGGAAGACGACAAAGACCGAACCATACGGATCGAGCTTGAGCGGAACGGTCGTGCGCCCTGCCGAGATTTGATAGGAAACCGGCGTCGAAAGGCCCGTGGCGGCATCCCATAGCTCAGGCCGCTTGCCGCTTATGCGAAACGTGGCATCCACGCTCTCCGCGCGGTCGTTGCGGTTGTCCACAAAGTAGAGATCGCCCTCATCGAGCTTGCGGTGCAGGAACATCAGCTCCGTATCGGCTTCAGGTTTCGTATACGAAAAGTCTTTATCGAGATCGAGATCCTTGAGGACTTCGTTGGCAGTCATGCCCGTATACACACGGCCCTTGCCAACTTTATGCACAGTGCCGGCCTGCGGCGTGCCCACACCCCACAACCGGTCCGTTATTGCGTGAAACTCGGTTTCGTCATCAGCAAGGCTCGGCGAATCCACAGGCTTGTTGCCCAACGATAACGGCGCCTTGAGTTACAAGGTCTCTAAGTTGCTGTAGCACGGGCAAAGTCATGCGCTGACTTCTTCCGCCAAGATAAAGAATCCTGTAACTCGTTCCACCGGGAGTTACAAGTCTTCCATCCTGAAATGAAAGATGATGCAGCAGCACATCGCTGTTGACGAAATCGAACCCATAGCCCTCGGGCGCGTCGGTCTGCGCCTTCCAACCGAAGACTGCCGTCAGCGGACCTTCCTCACCGTAGAAGTACGCCACATCGCCGTAGAAGTGTCCCTGCTGCAGCAGGTAAGAGCAGCGCGCAAGATAATTGACCCACGGCCCGGCCTGTTCAGCCCACGTCTGGTTGCGATTGAACCAGAGGCCGTAGGGTCCGAGCGTCAGGCCGGGCGCCATGTCGGCGAGCGGCTGGTGTGACGACTCATGAATCTCAAACCGGTTAACGCCCAGCGCAAACTCAAGGTCAGCAACCTTCTTGAGCTTGTTGGGCGAGAAGGACCAAGCCGGGCCGCGCGAAGTCATCGACTCGGCGCCCACGAGGTTCTGCCCGTAGATGTGCGCGACGGACGCGGCCCCACGCAAATCGGCCACGTAAGAAGGATCGGGACCCGGACTTCCCGCCCACGTCCACATCGCACCCATGGGAACATCCGTCTTGCTGCGCATCTCCATGTCGTCGCCGAGCGAGGGACGATGATACTCGAGCGCTTCGCCGTAGTAACTCATCCCGTGCTGGTGCAAGTCGTCGGAAATTGCGCCGTAATGATTCTCCGCGATTAGTTGACCAATCGTCCGGCGGAAATCCCAGAGAAACCGGCCGGTATCTTCAGGACTTTTGATGACGACTCCAGTAAGTGCAGGCAGCCAGGGCCGCGCATCGTAACCACGCCTCTGTTGAAACTCGTCCAGCATCTTGTCGGTCCAGTTTTGTGGACCCACTTCAATACTGTCGGTCAACAGATACGAGATACCGTCTTTGCCTATCTTGTCGGCGCCCACCTTATCTGCGTACATCTTAAGATAGCCATCGAGATAGTGGGTCACATAGTCGTGGTTCAGCTTGTCCACTTCAAGGCCGGTAGCTTCGGCCGGCGCCGGGCCATTTTCATGACCAGTAAGCGAGTAACCGATCCTGAGAACATTCCATTCACCCGCGGGAGGCGTCCAGTCGAGCGATCCATCGTCTTTCATCTTGCCGGTAAGATCGATGACGTCCGCTTGCGGAACGATAAATGCAGAATCGACTTTCGGATCGGCAATGGAGAAGAAGTCACGCGAGTTGGCATAGCCGGCGCGTTTTTCGAATTCATTGGTACGCGCACCGCTGGCCAGCACCAATTCCGTAATGCGATGTCTGGCTGCCCCTGCGGCAAAGACAACGCGAAAATACCGCGCTGTGACCGCATCAAACGCCACGGTCGTGTCCGGCAGGCTGCTGAAAGGAATATCCGCGACTTTGTGGAATTGTGTTCCATCGTCACTTGCTTCAATGAACGGCGGAACATTGCTGTTGTCGTGATCGAAGACGCTGATGATGCCATCGAGCGATGCGATGGTGACGGCCTGAATGGTCTGCGGATGGCCGTAGTCAAACCGCACCCATGGCGTACTGGATGCGTCACCCCGCAGATCGAGCGCAACGGTATTCACGTCGCCATCGGAAAGCGCGGCAACATTTGCTGTGCCGGAGCTTGATGTGACCTGCGGATTGAGCTCCTCCTGCGTTTTGTCACCCTCCGGAATCCGGTAGGCCACCACGGCCGCGTCCGAATAAAACTCAGGCAGCACGGCGGCTCTGCCGTCGGCACTGCGCCGCGCCTCTGCAGCGAAGTTCTGAAAGGTTCCGTCCACCTGCGGCGGATGCGGCAGCGGGCCGTTGAAGGGCTTGCCGCCCTCCACGCGCGTTGCGCTCCAGACCATCTTCTTCATGCCCTGCTCTGCAGGAACCCACGGCCCTCCGGTCTCGCTCCATCCGGGCGAACTGGCGATAGCAACCTCAAGGCCGAGGCCGCGCGCCGTGGTGACTGCATAGTTGAAGGCCTGCTTCCACTCGGGGGTCATGTACACGAGTCGATGCGGCACCACCTGCGGCGTGGAGATGGCGCCTTCGAAAATGGTGACGCCGCCGAGGCCCACCGAATGCATCCACTCGAGATCGAGCTTGATTCCTTCAGGAGCGATGTTGCCGTTCATCCAGTGCCACCACACGCGCGGCCGCGCGCCGTTGGGCGGATCCTGAAAGCCGCGCACCAAGGTGTCGGCGGGCACCGGAGAGTCCTGGCCGAGACGCGCCTGCGTGAGAGCTGGCACGGAGCAACTTGCGAGACAGGCAACAGACAGAAGAGCGGCGAAGCTCGAGCGGCAGCGGATCATTTCAATTCATCCTTCATAAGCGGGTCTTGATGAGTGCATCGTGACGAGGCTCTCACGGTCTACGGAAATTCGCCGCTGCATCGGCCGGTTCTACTTCTTCGCAGGCACCGTGGCGCGCGCGGCGCCGGTGGAGATGCCGCCATCCACAAGCAGAGTCTGCCCGGTGATATAACGGCTGGATTCCGATGCGAGAAATACCACGGCGCCATCCAGATCGTTCGGTTGGCCGGGGCGCTTCACCGGAATGCGGTCGGAGATGTACTCGACCCACTCCTGGTTTTCGTAGAGCACCTTGTTCTGCTCGGTGCGGAACCATCCCGGCGCGAGACAGTTCACCGTGACTCCGCGGCTGCCCCAGTCGTCGGCGAGACTCATAGTTAACTGGCGAATGCCGCCGCGGCTTGCGGTGTAGGGCGCAAGGCCCGCATATCCGCAAACACTGGTGACGGAGCCAATGTTGATGATGCGCCCATAGCCGCGCTCCACCATGTCGCGCGCCACAGCCTGCGCTACGAAGAAAGAGCCGCGCAGGTTGGTGTCGAGGATGAGATTCCACTCATCCCATGTGACATCAAGCGCAGGCTTCCTCACGTTGCAGCCGGCGTTGTTGACCAGGATATGAATCTGGCCAAAGGCAGCGTGAGCATCCGCGGCCATCTTCTCAATGCTCTTCTGGTCGCGCACATCTAGTTCGAGCGCGAGCACGCGGCGGCCCAGCGCTTTGATCTCCGCTTCAAACGGAGCGAGCGTGTCGAGCGTGCGGCTGGTAATGACGAGATCGGCGCCGGCCTTGGCCAAGGCCCTGGCAAGATACTGTCCAAGCCCGCGGCTGGTGCCGGTGACAATGGCAACCTGGCCGGAAAGATCGAAAAGTTCGTCGCTCATTGCGCCCTCGGTGACAGGATGACTTTCATCAAATTAGGCTCGCGGGAATGGAGCCTCTCGAACCAGCGCGGGCCTTCTTCAAGCGGGGCCACGGCAGTGATGAGCGGCTTGACTTTGATTTTTCCGTTCGCGATGAGCTCGATTGCCTCAGGATATTCGCCCGACGAAGCGCACGATCCCTGAAGCTTGATCTGCTTCACAACCACTTTCTGCAGCGGCAGCGTGACGGTCGGCGAAACGTTGCCCACGAGTGTCACCGTCCCCGCCTTGCGCGTGCAGTCGATTGCGCCCAACACGGTCTCGTTGCGGCCCACGCATTCAATCGCCACATCAACGCCGACACCGTTTGTGAGCCGCATGACTTCCGCGACAAGCTCCGCTCCGGATGCGTGCAGTGCTTCATCCGCGCCGACTTGCCGTGCGAGCTTCAGCCGCGTGTCGTCGACGTCAGAAATAAACACGCGCGCGGCTCCCGCGGCTTTGGCGGCCTGCAGCGTAAGCAGTCCAATCATGCCTGCGCCGATCACGAGCACCGTCTCGCCGCCCACCACAGAGGACACCTTCACGCCGTGCAGCCCAACCGAAACCGCTTCAAGCATCGCCGCTTCATCGAACGTGATGTCGTCCGACAGCGGATACATGATGCGCTCGGGCACGACGACATACTCGGCGAAACGCGCCGTGTCGGCGATAGTCTCCGCACGAGACGCCGATGACTTCGCGGTTGTCACACAAATTGATTTGACCGCGCAGGCAGTACGGGCACTTGCCGCAGTAAACGGTGGAGTCGAAGGTGACGCGATCGCCCTTGGCGTATTCGGTTACGCCCTCACCAATCGCCTCAACGGTGCCCGCAGCCTCATGGCCCATCACGATGGGCGGAATACGCCGCCCCGTGGAGCCGTCGAAGCCGTGCACATCGCTGCCGCATATGCCGCAGGCCTCGACGCGCACCAGTACTTCGTGTGCGCCGACCGGCGGCAACGGCATATCGGCAATCTCAAGATGGTTGTATTCCGAAAGGACCAGTGACTTCATGTTTTTTCAATTCCTCAGTTGAGATAGGTTTGTTGCGGGCTGCGTGCTTTGCTTACACGTCGCAAAGGTCGGCAGCTTCGCGCAGGCTGGTCATGGGATCGCGCAACGGCAGAAACTCGTGCGCAACATATCCCTTGTAATCGGTGGCGGCAATGGCGCGCATGACGCCGTCCCATTGCACTTCCTGCGTGTTGTCGAGCTCATGCCGGCCGGGCACGCCGCCGGTGTGGAAGTGACCGATCCACGCGATGCTCGCGCGTATGTTGGCAATCAGGTCGCCCTCCATAATTTGCATGTGGTAGATGTCGTAAAGCAGTTTGATGTTGGGCGAGTTCACTTCCTGCATCACGCGCACGCCCCATGCCGTGTGGTCCGCCATGTAGTCGGGATGATTGACCTTGCTGTTGAGCAATTCAAGGCAGAGGGTGACGCCGTTGTCCTCGGCGATTTTCTTTACGCGATTGAGCCCGGCGATAGTGTTGCGCGCGCCTTCTTCGTCGCTCATGCCCTTGCGATTTCCTGAGAAGGTAATCACATTGGGCACGCCTGCCTTGGCCGCCAGCGGAATGTTCTTGCGCAGGGCTGCTTCGATGTCGGCATGATGTTCGAGGCGGTTCATGGCATCGGGAATGGTGCCCGCATCCACATAGCCCATGGTGCAGGTGAGCCCGTACCGGGCCGGCACTTCGTACTCCTCCGGCTTGAGCAGGTCAACGCCGACCAGGCCCATCCCGGCCGCAGCGGTGCAAAGGTCTTCAAGGGACATTTTGGCGTAACACCACCGGCACACCGACTGCTTAATCCTCTTTTTGCGGGCTGTCACTTTTTCTTCCCCCTCGAAGACTGCTGGTAGAGATACCAATGCCGTGGCCGCGAGGCCTGATTTGAGCACCGAGCGGCGGCTAATTGCAGGCAAACTCATCTTATCCTCCGACGCCGCTCCGCTAGAAACCGAAATGCCGAGTGGCAAATTGCACTCCCACTTTACTCTTCGCGGCTCGAGCCTGTATTGCAATGTGGCGGGCGCGCGTAGGAAGATCCTACGGTCCGAAGTTGGGACCCGTGCACGAAGATGCAAGGAGAATGTGAGGCTGGTTTTTGCCGGTGACTAGAAGGTGAAAGCGAGGCCGCCGCGAATGCCGCGCTGATCCTGGGCGAAGACCAGCAAGGTTCCATCATTCATCACGTAGGGGCGGTAGCCCTCGGCCAGCAGATTCTGCACATCGAGCAACGCCTCAACGCTCGAGAATCCGTCATGGCTCAGGCGGATGGACTGGCGCAGCCCAAGATTGAGGAAAGGCGAGGAGGCATCGAGGGCGTAGGGAGCCACCTCAGTGACGGTATCGTCGGGCTGCCAGCGATAGCTTGCCTGCCAGTGGGTTCCAGATCCCTCAAGCGTGCCGGACAACGAAATGGAGTAAGTTTGCACGCGGCGCGCATGGGCAGCGCCGAGCAGTTCTGACATGGAGATGGCCCGGGGCAGCGCGGGCATGACCAGCGCATTGCCGTTGGCATAGCTGAGCCGCACCTGGTTGCCGCCCGGCAAACGGCGTGCGGCGGTGGCCACGATTCCCTGGCTCACGAAGTTTGGCCCGGCAGTGCGCAAGAGACCGCTGGTGGAGTCATAGAGCGCGTACGCCTGGACAGGACCGGCACTGCCCGAAGCAATGGTCTGCATCGCCTCGAGAACGGGATTCTGGATATTGTCAGCGAACACGACGACTGACATGCTGGACTTATCCGTCGTGCGCTTCCAGCCGATCTCCTGGTGCAGGCCGCGTTCCATCACGAGCGAGCCGTTGCGCGTGGAGAATTGCGGCAGCCAGGCCTCGCCCCGCGAGCCGTCGCCTTGCACGGGGCCGGGCGTCATGGTCGTCACCCGGTAACCTACCTCGGACTTGCCGCCGCGCCAGTCCACTTCGGCATCGGGCAGCGCCGCTACGACGGTATCGGCCGACTGATCGGCAAAGCGGCCCAGCACCTCGGTCGAGCCGGCCTCCAATTCGAATTCATCGCCCAGGTGCATGGTCTCCCAGGTGCGAATAGCGGCCTCGTCCAGTCCCTGTTCACCGCCGGGCCCTTCGACCTCTGGATGAACGGCGACAGCAGCGACCGTTTGCACCGATCCGGCAAAGCCGAGGTCCTGGCGGAAGCCAAGCATCGATTCCAGGCCTGCGTCAGTGTTTGGAGCAAAATCGACGCGCGCCAGCAATTCGCGGCTGCTTGAGGGGGTGTCTTCAACAGAAGCAGAAAGCCGCTCGCCGCTCTCGCCAAAGGTTCCGGCCTGGCCGGTCGCCATAAGGCGGGCTTTGAGTTTGGGGGCGGAGCCGGTGCCGTCAGAGACGACCACCAGGGGCCCGTCTTCAAGCCAGCGCAGCAGGGGCCGGTTGGCGGCCGAGCGGAGCGTCCACGCCCAGTCGTCCTGCTGGGAGCGGCCTGAGCGCGGCTCGGCGGGCAGCCACTGCATAACTTCATAAAGTGTGTTCAGGGTCAAGTTGACGATGGTGCCGGCACGGACGCGGACGTTCTCACGCAGCGAGGGCAGATAGGACATGCCCATGGCTTTGACGGCATAACGGCCCGGCATGAGGGATGCGATCTGGAAGCGGCCTTCGCTGTTGGTGTAGACGCTGGCCACCACGGTGAGGTCCGAGCGAAGCAGCTGGACCTCGGCGCCGATCTGCGGAATGCCGGAGGAGTCGCGCACCAAGCCAGACACTGAAGCCGAGGCCGCCCAGCAGGCAGGGGCAGCGCTGATGGCGACCAGCATCGCAAATTGGGCGAAATGGGCTCTGCGCTTTATCACTCGTATCCGTGACCTGGCGTCGTCCCTGGCAAACCTCTGACAATTCAAAACCCTGCTCAGCACGCCGGATCTGGTGCCCGGCTCGACATTACAGGGGGGGTACTTCCTATTCCACGACAAAAGGCGCCGATTGCGCAATCTCTTGTTTCGAAATTGCGTCATTTATTTTCACGGTGACCTTGTACTTCCCCGGGGGCAGGCCGCCGATCGGGAGGCTTTTCTCCACAGTCAACTCGTCGCTGTGCGCTCCCAGGTCCTTGGAATCAACCTGCTTTTCAAGCAGCACCGTACCTGTGGCCGAATCGATTATCTGGAAGGTGACCATGGCCGAATTGCTCTTGGTTACCTCGTCGATGCCCAGGTTGTAGAACTGCAGCCAGAAGTTCAAGTCCTGGCTGCGATGAAATTTAACCGGAACGGAGGGATTGGCGCTGACCCGGGGCCGGACAAACTCGCCGCCGATGATGAAGCTGCCGTTGCCGATTTCGCGGGACGAGACGGCATGCATTTCGTCGGCCAGGATCAGCGAGGACGCGCCGAGCTTTTCGTCGTGGTACGTGGGGACGTCAATGCCGCGGCCGTAGTACCCGATGTGGTCGGGGTTGTTCACGTCCTTGATGGCAATGTCGAGCCGGTAGAGGCCCGGCACCAGCGGAATCGCCTTCCAGTAGACCGACTGGCGGTCAAGCGACTTTTCCAGCAGTTCGGCAGGTTCGTCCACTTCAACAGTGTCTTCCTGCGTCTGCACTGTCTTGCCGGTAATCGTGGTCACCTTCATAAGGATGTTGACGACGCCCTTGGCCACGCCATCCTTGGTCTGGAAGGTAATGTCGCGGTTCTTGATCTGCAGGGTGATCGGCACCATGTCCATGCTTTCGGTCACCTTGACAAAATCAGTGCGCACGTCAAAGGGGAAGACCGGCCCGGTGAGCAGCTTGTGCTCTGAAACAAATGCGTCCAGATCCTTGAACTTGATCGGCGGCGGCGCAAACAGCTTGGCAGCCATCTCAATGCGGTCGAATTCTTTGCCCTGGGCCATATCGCCCATGGGTCCGCCGCCAAGGTTCTCAATGCCGTTGCCCTTGAACCGGTCGGTCTTGTCCTTGTGGTTCATCTCCTCATACTGGGTCAGGCCGGCGCCGGGGACGTTCAGCAGGGCGTCCTTTTCGCTGCGATCGATGGTGAAGTGGTAGTCGCCGCACTGGCAGGTATCCACAAACTCGATGTCGATGTTTTCGCCGATGCCTTCAAGGTAGCGATAATGCCAAACCTCGAAGGGGAAGGTGGTGGTGGTGCCGCCACCCTCTTCCGGGGTGCGGTCGTAACTGCCGCCGGAAGGGTGGGCGTCAATATCATCGGGTTTGCCGTAGGCGATATAGATGTGGCCGCGGTCAGTCTTCCACCCCGGCTTGCCGGCAGCAAAATGCTCATTGGCATAGGCGATGCGCCGGTAATGCTCTTCGCGGTACTCGTTTTCAGGGGAATCAGGATTGGGATTCCGGCGCAGCCAGAAGTTCTCAATGAACGCGTCGCGCTCTTCGTCGTTGCTCAAACTCATGAAGGCTTTGCGCTCTTCATCGGTGATGATGTAGGGCACTTCCTGGTTGAGCCAGGTTTTGTAGGTGCCTTTCAATTCTTGCCGCAGGGCTTTCTGGGCCGTGTACCGTTCTTTATCAGTACGTTGCCGCTTCAACGGATCCACGTCCTGGTCCTGGGTCGAAGCCGGCTGCTGCGCCTGGGGTTGGGCCGGCGGCGCTGCCGCCTCCTGGGACTTGAGAAGGGCTGCGGGGCTCAAAACCAGCCCGCACCCGATGAAGACGAAGAGAAAACTACGACCGTTAAACGTCATTGCCTTGAATGCTCCTGCAATCCCTTATTTTACGGGTCCCGAAAGGGCTGGGCAATACTTCTTACGCAGTAGGCTGGCCTTTGGACGCCGATTTGCCCGGAATGTAACCCAAAAAGCACCCAATCCGGCTGTAAAATCAAGGCGAAGGGAAAGATTCGGAAACTGACTGCCTGTCTGTTCCGTCCAATAGGGGACAGCACCTCTTCAAACCTCATTTAGCCTGGGCTGTCTTGCCGCCGCGGCCCCCTCAGCCGACCCCGTTGTGGCCAGTGCTTTTACGCGGCCTGGAACCGTACGCAAGGGGATTGCGTACACTGGATTGACACAAATTTCGGAGCACTCATCCTAATGAAGAAGATCATTTTAATTGTTGCCGGAGTTCTGGTTGCCGCTGGCCTTGTCGGCTTTATGGTCTACAAGCAGCAGTCGGGCTACACCAAGGTGCTCACCGCAACCGTGGTGCGCCAGGATTTGTCTACGGTGGTGAGCGGCACGGGGCAGATCAAGCCCAAGACCTACGCGAACCTTGGCGCGACCGCAATGGGCCGCGTCACCCACCTCTACGTGAAGGAAGGGGACCACGTAAAACAGGGCCAGACCGTGGCCACCATTGAGAACGTGCAGCAGCATGCGATGGTCGCCGGCCAGCAGGCGACCATCGAGGCAGACAAGACGGATATTTCCGCCTTGATCGCAGCTGAAAAGACCGCCGAGGCCAATGTGGAGTTTCACAAGGCCGATCTGGCGCAGAAGAAGCTTGACTGGGATCGCGCCCAAAGTCTGTACAAGGCGGGCATCCTGGCCAAGCAGGACTTCGATGCCAAGCAGGCGGCCTACGCCACCGACGTGGCCTCGCTGGACCAGGCGGTCGCCGGGCTGAATCAGGCCAGGGCGCAGACCGCCTCCGCGCGCGGACACCTGGGCACCGCCCAGGCCACTCTGCGCGCCAACCAGAATGCTCTCGACCTGACTATGGCCGTTGCGCCGTTTGACGGCATCGTCACCGACGTGCCGGTGCGCGAAGGCGAAACCGTAGTCGAAGGCATCCAGAACACCAACGGCTCGACATTCATGACCGTCGCCGACATGAGCGTCGTGACCGCGGAAGTGAAGGTGGACGAGACCGACATCGTCAACATCCAGCTGGGTCAACCTGCCGAAGTCACCGTTGACGCCCTGCCCGGCAAGTCCTACAAGGGCCACGTCAGCCTGGTCGGCGATCAGGCACTGCTGCGCTCAACGGGAATCGCCACCTCGCAATCGACCACCGGCACTGAAGAGGCCAAGGACTTCAAGGTCGTAGTCACGCTCGACAATCCATCGGATGAACTGCGCCCTGGCCTGAGCTGCACAGCCAAGATCACGACTGCGCACAAGACCAATATTCTGACGTTGCCAATCCAGGCGCTTACCATGCACGACCCGGCCAGCGACGTGAAGAAGCCGAGCGGCAGCGTCCAGGCCGCGTCAGGCCCAATGGTCAAGCCGAACCCCGTACAGGGTGTATTTATTGTTGAAAAGGATCCGCGCGGCCGGCTCCGCGCCAAGTTCGTTCCTGTGACCACCGGCATTACCGGCGCCACCGATATCGAGGTGCTTTCAGGCCTCAACGAAAAACAGGAGATCGTGAGCGGCCCCTACAAGACGCTGCGCGATTTGAAAGGCGGCTCGCTGTTGAAGCGGGACACCGTCAAGGTTGTGCTTCCATCGGGCTCTAGCTCATAGGGCATACCGTACCGAATAGAAATGACCGGGAAAAGGATGAGATTCGGATGGCAATGAACAGCATGATCACCGAGGAACTGACCGAAACCGCGGCCAAGCCCAACGACGACATCATCGTGGTTGAAGATCTGTGGCGCACCTACGACATGGGCCTGGAGCAGCAGGTGCAGGCCCTGCGCGGAGTGTCGCTGCGCATCAAGCGCAATGAGTATGTGGCCATCATGGGGCCGTCGGGCTCCGGCAAGTCTACGCTGATGAACCTGATCGGCTGCCTCGACACGCCGTCGAAGGGCAAGTACTGGCTCAACAACCAGTTGGTGAGCGAGCTGGATGACGATCAGCTAGCGCGCATTCGCAACAAGGAAATCGGCTTCGTCTTCCAGACCTTCAACCTGCTGGCCAGGGCCACGTCGCTGCACAACGTGGAGCTGCCGCTGATTTACAACGGCACGCCCGCCGCGGAACGCATCGCACGCGCCAAGCAGTCGCTCACCGACGTCGGCCTGGAATCGCGCATGAATCACAAACCCAACGAGCTCTCCGGCGGTCAGCGCCAGCGCGTGGCCGTGGCGCGCGCCCTGGTGAACCACCCCTCGATCATTCTGGCCGACGAGCCTACCGGCAACCTCGACTCGAAAACCGGCTCGGAGATCATGGCCTTGTTTGATTCCCTGCACTCAGCCGGAAACACCATCGTGCTGGTAACGCATGAGCCCGACATCGCCGAATTCGCCCATCGCGTCGTCCACATCCGCGACGGACAGATCTTCTCCGACGAGCCATCAAAGCGCTTCAAATAACGGCGGCATGCGGCAAGGGCCGCGTCACTGCGGAGGTTTCGGCTTTTCGCAGGCGTCGTGGTCGCCGCTGTTTAGTCCATTGCGCCCGTTGACCCCGGAGCCGTAGGACTGCCATCGCTTTCAGCCATCCAGCCATCGATGCCGCCCGGTTCAATCAAAAGAGTGGATTGACGCTATCGCACTGCTGTGAATCAGAGCGACGGTTACCTTTCGCCGCCTCGAAACTGCGGCTTATTGGGAACGGCTCCAGCGGCTCTGCTTGACGCATTCCGAGCGGCGAGCGTAGTGTCCGAACAGGTCTCATTCAAAAATTTCCCAGGGCAGCCTCCAATGCTGCCAGTTACCTTATTTGCCATTCCCTTCAGCATTGCTTGAGGGCTTTCTCTTTCTTCCTTCCTGAATGCGCCGTCGATCTGCGGCGCGGGCGTTTCAAGCGTTACAGCCAAAGTGTCTTCTGGCGAAGCCTCCATGCGACGACTGCGACGCGTCGAGACTTCGCGCTCCTATCGCGCAGATCCTCCCCACGGATTCTTTGAAAGAGAGAAAAATGACAATTCCACGCACGCGCGTGCGCCCCATGGCGCTTTGCCTTTTTGTCCTTACGCTGTTCACACCGCTTGGCTGCAAGAGCGCCGGAGGCGAAGGTCAGTCTGGGGCCAGCATCTCAGGACCGCTCACCATGCTTCCCGCCTACAACACGCGTGCACCCAGAACATGTTCGAAGGTTACCAGCCCTCCCTCTGCCGCGCAGGCCGCCGTGCTGGTGCAGTGCACCATGGACAGCGTTTCCGCAACAGGGTTGGGCCTCTTTCAGGATGTAAAGCTCGACATGGGTGGTTCAAGAGCCTTTGTGTATTGGACCGATGCCGGCCTGGAGAATATCGATTTGAAAGCCCAGGTCTATCCGCTCCAGGGCAGTTACACCGGCTACTTCTGCACGCTGAGCAGTGCCAGCCTTGATGGGTCCGGTCAAAACTGCATCAAGAGCGTTGTGACAAAGGCTACGGGATGGTGCTGGAAGACCGCATTCTCTGAATGGAAATGCAAGATGCAGGGCGGCGCTCCTGAGATGGTCAACAGCGCGGGGCCCAAGACGTTCTAGAACAATTGAACGCCGGCAAGGCCACCAGCGGAGATTCCCGCAGGCGAACGCGCCTGCCCGAATTTTCCGCGTTCCTCTTCCGCAGTTCTTCCATGGATTCACCCAAGGAGTGTTGTCATGCACATGGTTCTGCGCACCACCAAACTGGCGCTCTATGCTCTTGCCCTCTGCCTTCTCGCGTTATCCGGCTACACCGTCGCCTCCGGTCAGGATGCAGACCGGGATGACGGTGTCGATCTCTCCGGCCCGCCGCAGATAAATGCCACCTATCAGGCGCGCGATCCCAGGATCTGCAAAGCCGTGCTTGCGCCACCGACCAGGGGTCAGGCAAGTGCCCTCGTCCAATGCACCATGGATGCGGACCGCCCCACTGGCTTGTGGCTGATGCAGGATGTGCGTGTTGCCATAGGCGCGCCCCGCAGGTACGAACCACAGACCGACAGCAACCTCGCAGAGATCGATATGGGCGCGCCGATCATTCCATTGTCCGGTAGCCTTACAGTCTTTTGGTGCAGCCCGATAGGCGGCACAACCGCGGCGGGAAGCGGTTGCAGTGTCAGTCCTACTCCGTTCGCCGTGGGCAAGTGCTGGAGGACGACGTTTGGCGACTGGAAGTGCAACCTGCAGGGTCCCGCACCCGCTTCGCGCTCCGGACTACCCGGGCCCTTGACCTACTAGGCCTTAGGCCTCTTGAACGGAACCACGATTTGCTCTGACTCGATGCCGAACGAAGATTCCACGCGGTGATTGCACGGCTGCAGAGTCATCGATAATACGCGCACGGCAGATGCAAACTGCATTAAGAGAGTTGTCTCATTGGCGATTGGCGCATGCTACGAGACATCATTCGGCGACAGGAGATGACGATTGCAGCAGCAGACGATGGAGAGGTTCATGGGCCTACCCGCTCCGGCGACTTTCCAAGCGCTTTCGGTAAACCGTCATACGGCTCCAAGGTCTCGCCCTGCATCTCACCTCAAAGTGACGTAATCCCTGCGTTGCGCGAGGTGAGCTTCATGATGTTGAAGATCTTCTTGTCCGCCCTTGGTATAGCTGTGTTTGCTGCCGCAATCGCGATAACTCCGGACCTGCGCCGTTACATGCGCATGCGCTCCATGTAAGAAGCCCTGGCAGAGCCAGCGTAGTGGCGACTCAGCCGAACTGCGCCATATCCATTCCCAGCTTGTACGTTTCTCCATGCGCCTCAAGCTCTTCCCACGTGACTTCGTGCCCGCGCAGCCCGGCCATGCGGCCCAGCATGCAGCTCATCGCCGTCTCGACGCCCGCGGCAATCTGGTTGTGGACCGGCCCGTTGACGATGCTGTCGATGAAGGTGCGTTCCTTGTCGCGATCGGCGAATGCGAGATTGTCGCCAAATGCGCCGTTGGCCGCGAACTTACCCGACGCAGCCTGCCCGGTCACTGTAGTAGCCTGCCCGTTCATCGCCTCCGTCCACTGCCACGGCTGCGAGCCCACAATCTCCATCGCCCCGCCGTAAGGGATCGACGCAGCGCCATCCGACCCGAACAGCCGCAGCCCCGCCTCGAACATGTTGTAGTCGCCGAATTGCTTTGAGGCAAACGAAACGCGCACGCCACCGGGATAGAGATAGTCCACCTGGTAGTTGTCCCAGCAGTCGCCCGCATGGGTCAGCACGCTGCGGCCCCCGGTAGCCGTGGCCTTCAGCGGCCGCGATCCCAGAATCCAGTTGGCAAGGTCGATGATGTGGATGTTCTGCTCGACCAGGATGTCGCCGGAAATGGCACGGTCCCAAAGCCAGTTGCGCAACCGGTACTCGTCTTTGCCTGCGCCGGGAAATACTTTTTCCTTCGAGGCAGGCGCGTAGTAGTAAGACGAAATCGTCGCAATCTTCCCCAGCGCACCACCCTTAATCTTTTCGGCAATGGCCGCAATCGGCGGCGCGTTCCTGCACTGGAAGCCGACATCCACACTCTGCTTCGGGCCCACGCGCTTGGCAATCTCAAGCGCCTTGCGCGCCTGCGCTACATCAATGCCCATCGGTTTTTCGCAGTACACATGCTTGCCCGAGGCCACGGCGGCTGCGAGATGTTCGACGTGAAAAAACGGCGGCGTCGAAATCTGAATCAGGTCCACATCCGGCGATGCGGCCAGCTGCTCAAAGGCATGCGGGCCGTGAAACATCAGCTTCGGGTCGATAGGCTGACGTCCCAGCGCCGCATTCACCTGGTTGAAGTGCGCGCTGCCCTCCTCAAGCTGGTTGGGAAACAGGTCAGCGAGCGCCACCACATGCGCCACCGTGTTTTGCGAGAACGAAGTCGCCACATGCGTGCCGCGGTTGCCGCAGCCCAGCAATCCATGCCGCACCGCCGAGTTGGCCTCGTAGCCGAAGGCCGCCTTTGGTCTTAACAAGAGAATGCCTGACGTTACCGCTGCCGTTGCCTGAATAAATTCTCTGCGCTTCATGTCGCCGCCTTTCGCTTTGCTTTTCTGTTTTTGGTTTTGCTCCGCCGCTGCCCCTTAGGCCAGCACGTCGCGCAGAATGTTTTCGAGGTACAGCTTTTCGTTCTTCACGTCTTCAATCTGCTGCGGTCCTGATGTCTCACGCTCAATGGTCACAGCGCCCGTATAGCCAATCTTGTGCAGCTTGGTAAACACGGCCTTGAAGTCCACCAACCCCTGCCCAATCAGCACTTCCTTGCCGAGTTTGCTGGGATCGGTAGGCCAGCGGCCGTCTTTGGCATGAATGCTGCGCACATGCTGCCCGAGAATATCGACCGCGTCCACTGGATTTGCCTTGCCGTAAAGAATCAGGTTAGCCGTATCGAGGCCCACAGCGAGGTTCGGCATCGCTACGTCGCGCAAAACCCGCGACATTGTTGTCGGCGTCTCCTGCCCGGTCTCCATCAGAAAATTCTGCCCGTTCTCCTGGCAGTGCTGGGCCACGCGGCGAATTGCGTCCACCACGCCTGGATATTTCGGATCGGCGGGATCTTCCGGCATAAACCCGCAGTGGGTCTGAACCTGCGGGATGCCGACCGACTTGGCAAAGTCCGAGGCCTGGCGCAGCGCGTCGATGCGCGCCTCCCGGGTCGCCTCGGGTACCAGGCCGATGGTCGACGGGCCCCGCATAAAATCCCACACCAGCGGCTGCGGGCCCACCACTTCAACCGTCGTGGCCACAATCTCATATTTGTCCAGCAGTTCCCTGAACTGCCGCGATACCTCCGGCGTGAATTGCCCCAGGTAGCCGTCCATCGACAGGAAGCAGTTGCTGAAACCCATGTCGCGCACGCGCTTGACGCGCTCTTCCGGCGCGCCATAGGGCGAAATCAACAGGCCCACCTCCATCGGCTTCAGGGGTTTTGACTCGATGGTGGCTGCCTGGCCAAACGCCGCCGGCATTCCCTGGGCAACGGCCGCCGCAGCCGCCGCGCCCATAAACTCTCTGCGATCCATAAATTAGCCTCGCCAGCATTCTCCCTTTTGCAGCTTGCCTTTGGCAACCTCGCGACGCGTTCCCGCATCAGTCTGGATAGAAGACATGCAAGGCTGGGGATCAGTCCTGATTCGATCGCGATGGACCCATTTCGTGGGGATTGTAATTTTCCGTAAATCAACCTGACTTCCATTGGACACCAGGAGAATAGCCTCACTAATAGGCTAAAGGAACAGTTATTCCCAAAGGCTCCTGCGCCAATGGATTCTCAGATAAAACCGATGCAATTGCTGAACGCAGCCTTCAGCGATTGAGATTCGAAGATACACAGAAGCTGCATCCAACTCCTGCTGGCGCCGGTTCGTAACGCGCAAATGCGCTTTCGAGTCCGCGCATCGGCTATTTTCTGAAGAAAGTCGTTCCGGCATTGCTGGAACCTGCAGCGAAATTGTGCGCTGAAGCTGCGTCAGAAAATCAGATCATCGTATTTGATCCGGACTGTGCGCGCGAAGAACAAGGCCACGACATTCAACCTCACTCGGAAGTGCTATTTCTTACGGAAATTTTGCTCTTATAATTCTGCCCGTTAGAGAAAGGAAAAGAAGATCGTTCTTGGGCGCGGTACCCAAGTGTTTAAGGGATTGGCCTGCAAAGCCAAGTGCGGCGGTTCAAATCCGTCCCGCGCCTCCATACACTCCGATGATTCCTTTGCGTATTCGCCATCTTCAAGGATTTTCAGGCCCGGCTCAGTTTCATGTTGAAGCAAGCGATTGCTCACATCGCCCGCTCCATGAAGCAACCTCCAAGTTAATGAAAGTTGGCCAGTAAGTGGAGCCAATCTATAAGTGCGACGAGAGCGGCATGCAGGCCTTCCTGATCAGCAAGTTGGGCCTTGAACGCGAAAGTGTGGAGCAGGAGTTATTGCAACGGGGAATACACCTTCCTCTGTGCCATCGATCCGAGTGGGCAAGCAACCTTTACCACTGTGAACCGTGGTTCGTCCTGGTGCGTGACTCAGATGGGGAGGCATGCGGGGGCGTGGCGATTGAGACAGTCCACACGCGTGCTTTGCCTGGACATTTGATTCTCCGCGTTCGACGGTTTGGGGGGGACTTACCCGACGAAGTCTGCAGAGTTGCACTCAAGGCGATCACTATTCTCGCAAGAAACACGCCCCGGGTACTGCGCTTGCAATTGAATGTATTCTCACGAAATCGGCGAGCGACAATTGGAGAGATGCTGAAAGAGCTGGGATTGAGGGAAGTTCAGCCTCCAAGCGTGTATCGTTACACGCTCGCTATAGACCTGAGGCAGGGAGAAGCGGAGATCCTTGCTTCGTTCAATAGAAATGCCCGGAAGCGCATTCGAGAGTCCGCTGATTTGCACTTGAAATCGCATGTGGTCGCAGACCAGGCATATGCTGAGCGGCTGAAAGAATTGCAATGGATGGCCCTGGATCGAACTGGGGGGCATCTCGAATGTCAGAATTGGCAAAATGCCTTGAAACTCTCCCGTGAACATCCCAATCTCTCCACGATAATCGGGATTTTTTCAGGTGAAAACATGGCGCCTGAAAATATGGGTGCATTCGGCTGGGCATGCAACAACGGGGATCATGTCGAGTATTTTGCAGCCGGCACACGGCGCAGCGATGACGGGATCCCGTGGGGCTACCTGGCGGCCTGGGAAATCATCCGCTGGGCCAAATCTACGGGCGCGGAGTGGTTCGACATGGGTGGCGTAACCCCGGAGGGCGAGAACCAAACATTCGAGGGGGTCTCCAGGTTCAAGAGATACTTCAGCCGTGAGGTTGTGGAAGTTGGCGCCGAATGGGCATTTGAACGAGCGCCTGTGCGCGCCGCAATAGTCAACAGAGTCACCGATTTCCGCCAACATTTTCATATGCCGATGCATCGGTGATCCTGGCTGAGAGAGAAAAGACTGACGCGATGAAGCAGGTTCATCACGACATGGGACGGCCCTCCCGGCATCGTGAAATAAAGCCCATTGCAGGTGCCGACAGACCCCCTCCTTGCCCTATCCTCGGCGGAAGGCCTTCAGGGAGAAGGCCCAACCCAGTCGCGCAAGCTTCACATTCTCCTGGCATAGCCAATGGCGCGGCCCGCAACCAATGGCGCGGTCCGCTGCCGGCAGAGTGGCGTCTCGCCTCTCGCACTTTCAGTTGTTGCCCGGGAATACGGCAATTAGCTCTGCGGTCGGGCTTTGGCAACCTCCCCACGCCTGCGGGCATCAGTGGAGATAGAAGGCCGGCAAGGCTGGGGGACCAGGGTCCGGTTTGCTTCCGTTGACTTCTCGAGTGCGTCCTTACAGTAAGAGTTAGAGATTTACCGAAAGACAACTTGACTTCCGGACGAAACGGGGACAATATCCTTTCAGACAGTCTAGGAAAAAGTTTGCATATCCGGGCTTTCAGGCCTGAGCGCAGCTTCGATTGAATCCTGGTCTCCCCTGGTAAGTCACTTGTATTTTCGAACTGATGGCGCGACCCTGCATCGCGCGTACGCTTGAACTCCTTTCTTCCCAGATGCGGCCAGGCACAACAGTTTTCCTGATCGGCCCGCCGGCACTATCCCCAAGGCGGACCTTGATAAAGCTCGCCGCACGCATGGGAGGTTGGCTGTGGTTGTCAAAGCACAATATGAAGGTCACCGGATCTCAGGTATCTGGGTGGGCGTCAATAACGTTCGCCGCTATTTTTCTAAAAAAGCCCCTGTCATCGAGCTGCAATTGGATCACCTGCAGATTCAATGCGGCCTTACACCTCACTTCTGGGAAGGCCGTCCGGAGATTCACGACCCGCGCCTCTCCGACTGGCTTGAATCAAAGGATCTGCGCGAGCGGTTCACCCGCACGGGAGTCCCGCTGACTCTGATTCCGGCCGGGAAGAACTCCTACAAGCTCGCATCCATTGTTCGCCGCTCAAGCGGGAAGGCAGTGCTGCCCCACGAGCCCATCGTGCAGGAGCAGACTGCGTAGCAACAGCCGCACGGGAAAGGAGAACGCGATGAAATTGAAGGCCGCCAAAAAGCCCGCAATAGCACAGTCCCTGAACCTGCCAAGCGACCACGCCGTAGCAGCGCTCAAGACGCTGCTGGCGCAGGTTTCCGCCATCAAGCTGAGAGAGGTCCGCATCGAGTGTTCGGCGCCGTCGCGCGAGTTGCTCATCGTAGCCTACGTGGACGTCTACCAGCACAGCCACACGCTGGTCTGCGCGGTAAAGGAAAGCGACGAACCTGGAAATGTGATGGACGCCCTGGCAGAGTTGCGCTATCGCGCCGCTGAACTCCCGTCGCATACGACGCAGATCTTCATTGCGCCGCGCGTTTCAGCCGAGGCTCAGGCGCTCTGCAACGGATGCCAGGCAGGTTTTCTCGACCTTGAAGGAAATGCCCGCCTGCACGTGGATGACATGTTCATCCGCCAGCGCACGCTGCTCGCGCGCGGCCACGAGCCCGTTTCCGCCGAATGTGAGGACGATCGCCTTGCTGGCGTAGCTTGAAGCAAACAACGACAGTTCAGAGCTAGAGTTCGAGAATTACCGGCATAATCATCGGCCGGCGGCCTGTCGTCTTCTGGATCAGCCGCTTCAGATCCGCGCGCACCTTTTCTTTAACCGTGCCGTAATCCGATTTCTGCTCGGTCGTCAGTTCGTCCAGAGTCTTCATCACCAATTCGCGAGCCTGTTCGGTAATGTCGGCGCCGCCAAAACCGCGCATCACCACTTCAGGCGCTTGTTCCACCTTGCCGGTGCGCTTGTTGATGGCCAGCACGGCCAGCACGATTCCATCTTCCGACAGAATGCGCCGGTCGCGAATTACCAGGTCTTCAACGACATCATTGGTCGAGCCGGAATCGATCAAAATCCGTCCCGCCGTAACCTTGTCTTTTTTGCGCGCATCGGTTTTGTCCAGCTCTAGCACATCGCCGTCTTCAATCACGATGGCGTGTTCCACCGCGCCGGTCTCCATGGCCACGTGCGCATGCTTGCGCAGGTTGCGATAGTCGCCGTGCACGGGGATGAAGTATTTGGGCCGCACCAGGTTGATGAGCAACCGCAACTCCTCCTGGCAGCCGTGGCCGCTCACGTGAATAAGGCCGCTGGACCCGTCGTCGCAGATGACAATCGCATCGCGCCGGTAGAGGTGGTCGATCACCCGGAAGATTCCCTTCTCGTTGCCGGGAATAATTCTGGAGCTCATCACTACGGTGTCACCGGGATCGATGCGCGCGTGCTTGTGGTTGTCGACCGCCGCGCGGCTCAGCGCGCTCATCGGCTCGCCCTGCGTGCCGCTGATCAGAATCATCAACTGTTCCGGCGGGTAGTCGCGCATCTGGCCGGGCTGGATGATCAGGCCCTGCGGCACATCGATATAGCCCAGGTCCTGCGCAATCTCAGTACTCTCCATCATGGAGCGGCCCACGATCGCCACCTTGCGTCCGTGCGAGCGCGCCAGTTCCATCGCGATTCGCATGCGGTAGATCGACGACGAAAAACAGGTGAAGAACAGTTTCTTCTTGGTCCGCGTAAAAATCTCGTCGAGCCGCGGGATCACGGCGCGCTCGCTGGGCGTATAGCCGGTCCGGTCCACGTTGGTCGAGTCCTGCAACAGCGCCAGCACGCCGCGCTTGCCGTACTCGGCAAAGGTGTGCAGATCAAATGCCTTGTCGTCGAGCGGCGCAAGGTCGATCTTGAAGTCGCCCGTGTGGATGACAACACCCACCGGCGTTTCAACCGCCAGCGCCACGCAATCCACCAGCGAGTGAGTCACCCGGATCGGCTCAACCGTGAACGGGCCAATCGTGAATTTTTCTTTCGGCGTAATCTCGATCAGCTCGGTCTCGTCGAGCAACTCGTGCTCTTCAAGCTTGCCTTCAACATAAGCCAGCGTGAACTCGGTTGCGTAGACGGGAACCTTGAGCTCGTTCAGAATCCACGGCAGTCCGCCAATGTGATCCTCGTGGCCATGGGTAAGGATGATGCCGCGGACATGCTGCTTGTTTTCGATGAGGTAGGTGATATCGGGAACGACGATATCCACGCCCAACAGCTCCGACTCCGGAAACATCAACCCGGCGTCGATCACGATAATGTCGTCTTCCCAGCGCAGCGCAAGGCAGTTCATGCCGAACTCGCCCAGCCCGCCCAGGGGAATGATCTTAAGCTTTTTAGTTTGCATCGGTCATCTTTGATGCTACCACCCATCGCCTTCGGCAACCGATTTGCCGGTCGAACGAAAGGGTCACGCTGAAGCCAGGCGGCGCAACTGGGCCAGGTGATTGAGATCGTGACCGGCCATGGTCTCCACGATGGTCTGGAAGGTCATGGTGCCACGCTCGGGATGAAGCGCAGGCCTGTCTGCCGCGGCCGGCATCACGGACCCGAGCAGCCGCAGGTTCCATTTGCGCAGCGCTGCAAACGCATCGAGGGCGGTGCTGGCCGGCACGCCGCTGTAGGTGGCCGCCCACCTGTCCTGGTCGAATGGCTGAAGCGTGGGCCCATTCTCAGCCAGTGTCTGGCGCAACCGAAAACCAAATGCAATCTCGCAGTCGGCCAGATGGCAGATGATCTCTGCCGGTGACCATTTGCCCGGCGCGGGAGGAGCTGACCACTTGTCCTTCGGCACGGTGGAGAGCAATGAGGCAATGACACCATGGGTCGACGTCAAAATGGTCTCCAACGACCGACCGTCAAGAAAGCTGTCATAGGGATTCTGCTTGCTCATCTGGGGGGCCCTCCACAGGCAATCATTACCCCGAAACAACATTCCTTGTCCAGAACTGATTGCACGCAGCCTCGGCCCGCCGCCCTGACCCCTCACCTACAAGTACATCCTGACCATCCGCTGCCACGTCGGCCAGTCGTGTGCGTTCTTCGCATCCCAAACGTGGAACTGGTGCGGAATCTGCTTCGCGGTCAGGATCGCGTCGAGGAGTTGATTCTGCCCGAGGCAATGGTCGTCCCATCCCGTCGCGAGCACAAAACTGTTGCGGCGAAAGCGCTCAAGGTACCAGGCATCGTTCAACTGCGGCAGGTAGTGCGTGGGCAGGTTGTAGTAGCAGTCCTGATCGTAGTAGCCGTCAAGAAATGCAGACACGTCAAAGGTTCCAGAGAGCGACACCATGCCGGTAACAACGTCCGGATGGCGCAAGGCAAGGTTGGCCGCATGGTAGCCACCAAAGCTGCAACCCAGCGCCACCAGTTCCCGATTGGCGTTGACCAATCTCACCAGCGGAACCAGTTCCTCAAGCACATACTCCTCGTAGAGCAAATGGCGTGCAATGCGCCAGCGCGGAGGCGCCTTCCTGTTGTACCAGCTTTCCGAGTCGATGGAGTCGGCACAGAACAGTTGCAGCGCTCCGGCATCGATTCTCTCTTCGAGCGCGTGCACCATACCGTGATCTTCAAATTCATAGAACCGCCCGGCTGAAGTGGGAAACACGACCACCGGCAGGCCGGCGCGCCCAAAGATGAGCAGTTCCATCTCCCGGCCAAGCCGGTCTGAATACCACTTGCGATACTCGCGATTCATCCCTTGCGCGCTCCCCACAAACCAGCGAAGATGGGCCGATTGCTTGCAACTCTAACAGCCGAAGCTTTGGGTCACCTGAAGCCCGTGCCCGGCATAAGGGGAGATCGGGCGCAAGGTCTACCAGGCCGACCTTGCCCTGCCTGTTGCGGAGAAGCAGAACATCGCAACCGCCTGCGCCAGTGCGGGAGGTTGCTGAGCAGTGCGTCCGCCTGCGGCCCCTAAATCGAGTGGAATCAGAAGGCAACCGGCGCAAGAGCCGCAGCCCCGCAAGTCGGCCCTCCGGGATCGGCGGGACTCCCCTTCCAAGTGGCAAAAACTTGCCCTGAACGCCCATTTCAGCGATACTTAGTTGTTGTGTCTTGTGCGGCTGGGCACTCTTGTCCGGCCCTTTATTTGGCGGGGCAAGCTGGATTCCAAAGCCTGCCAGCCGGGAAAAATCCCAAAAGACAGCAACAGAGCACCGGATTTTGAAAGGAACCGTATCGCCGTGGTGATGATTCGTTTGGCGCGCGTTGGCGCCCGCAAGCAACCCTACTACCGTATCGTGGTCATCGAAAAGGACCGCGCCCGCAACGGCCGCTCCATCGAAGTGGTCGGCACCTACAACCCCCGCACCGAGCCTGCAACCGTTGAGTTGAAGCACGAGCGCGTCGCCTATTGGCGTGGCGTGGGCGCCCAGCTCTCCCCCATCGTGGAAAAGCTGGTCACCAAGAATCCGGCTCCAGCTGCCACTGTTGCCGCCTGATTCATCCCCCAGCCGTCCCTTGCTGCCCCGGGGTCAGATCCTGAGGGTAAATGCCCGGGGTATTTGATGGTCCGCGCCGGCCCGGTTGAGCCGGCGCACAGATTTGCTGACGAACCCGGGTGTGTGCTGATACTATTCGCGCACAGATTCAGGCAGTCAATTTCTGAATGCGTCTGAATGCATCTGGTCAGGGGCAAGAGCATGACCCAAAATGAAATGGTCGCACCCACCTCAGTCGCAGAGCTGGTCCGGGAGATCGCCCAGGCCCTCGTGGATGAGCCCGAAGCCGTTCAAGTGCAGTCAGTGAACCGTGATGAAAACACGGTGCTGAAGCTTCGCGTTGCGCCTCAGGATGTAGGCAAGGTCATCGGCAAGCAGGGCCGCACCGCGCGCTCCGTCCGCACAATCCTTGGCGCCGTCAGCATGAAGCTGCACCATCGCTTCACGCTCGACATCCTCGAAGAGGACGACGAATAATTGGCGTCTTCTGACGGACAGGCACCACCGCCCGAGCGGGGCACTCCTGCGCATAGCCAACCAAGCAGCAGCCCGGCCCCTGAATGGGCGTGGCTGGCCCGCGTCCGCCACACCCAGGGCCGCAAAGGCGAGGTCTTCGCCGACATCCTTACCGACTTCCCTGAAAAATTTGCCGAGCGCCGCCAGCTTTGGCTGCTGAGTGAGCGCGTGCCCGCAGCGCCCGCGCGCGAAGTGGCGCTGATAGCCCACTGGCCGCACAAGGGCGGCATCGTTCTTCACTTTTCAGGCATCGATTCAATCAGCGCCGCGGAAACGCTTATCGGTCTCATCGTTGCCATCCCCCGCGAGCAGCGCGTGCCACTCGCCGAAGACGAAACCTATATCGGCGACCTGATCGGCTGCACGCTGGTGGACGTGGCCGGCCCCGAGCCGGTAGCCGTGGGCGAAATTGAGGACGTGGACCGCACAGCCGGACCGGTCGCTCTGCTGGTGGTTCAGGGCAAAGCCGGCGAGATCCTCGTCCCCTTCGCAAAAAGCTATCTGCGGAAGATCGACCTCGAAACCAGGCGCGTGGAAATGTCCCTCCCCGAAGGCCTGATCGACCTCAACGACTGAAACCTCCAAGCGTAGCGCCGCTCTCCAGAGCGGCGGTCGTGCGGGCCTCCCGGCCCGCGCATTGTCGCCACCTAACAGAGGGAGCAGAGGCCTCACGGAGGGAGCAGAGGCCTTCAGGCCTCTGAATTGGGCTGCAGATAACGCGGGCTTTAGCCCCGGGTCTGCTCTCGAACCCCGCGAATATTCCGTTTCTTTCCCTTTATTAAAATGCCAGCGGCTTCCAAAGCCCATTGTCCTTGATCGCAAGCGCCAGTGGCCTCGGCGGGCCCTTGGGCGGCAGCGTGACTTCAATCCACAACTCCTGCCCGGGCTTTGTCCACGACGGGTCAGGCGCATGCTCGGCAATGTAGTAGTCGACAGGCGCCGCCAGCCGGAACTGGTGGCAGGCCGCTCCCGACGGCGCCTCCACCGTCAGGCCAGACTCCTTTTGCTCTTCGTTGGTAATCTCCACGGCTACCAGCTGGTTGTTCACTACCTTCAACTCCGCAGGAAAAAACACCGGCGGCACATATCCCATCGAGTAGTTTCCCGGCACTGCCGCTCCATTCCACCCACGCGGAAACTTCGCCGCCTTTGCCGAAGGCAGCGTACTCTGGCAGCCATCCACCGTGAGCCGCAGGCTCAGGTAGCGCCCCCGCATGGGCAACTCCGGATCAATCGCAACCGTGCGCGCCCACACCCGCGGGCATTTCTTCCGCTCATAAAAATACTTCGCCGCAATCGTCGAAACAATCGCCAGTTGTATCAGCAGCAGCGCAACCGAAGTCTTAGTCAAAGTCCAACTTCCGATCTTCATCGCGCCACCTCACGAGCCTGTCCGCCAGCCAGCCCAGCAGCGTCCATGCGCGCCATCAACCGCCTTCGCATTTTTTCAAGCGCCCATCCGCCTGCCAGGAACAGCACGCCAAGCCCGATCAGTCCCAGCGACCGGCCCACCTTGTCGAAGATGTTGCTGAAGTAGAACCATGCCACGGCAACAGCGAAACCAACGATGCCCAGGTTCACCAGCGCCTTCGAGGCCATGCGCACACCCCAGCCACAGAGGAACACCGCAAACAGCGCCACCAGCGTATGAGCCGCCAGGGTTGGTTCCTGCTCCCTAAAGGTTTGGGGAGTCATCGTGGAGTGACCATCGACGATCGTCACCGTGCGTAGGCACCAGGGCAACGCAATCGCAATCGCCACCGCCAGCGCCGGTGGAACCAGCCCCTTGTGCCCATGGAAGGCCGCAATCGCCAGAGGCACCGCGGCAATCACAATCCACGCCCACACCCGCGCGCTGAAAGGAACAAACGTCTGCGCCGACGACCATGAAACCCAGCCATCGAGCATAAGCAAGAGACCCATCAAGGCCGCGATTGCGCCGAATGCGAACAGAATCCCCTGCAAAATTTTTCGCCGCGAGCCGAGAAAGAAGGTGAGGGCAAGGACTGCCCAGACAAACAAGGCGCGACCCAGGTAAACGTCCGCGCCGATGTGCCCGGCCATGCGGAACGCTAGTTCCGAGAAGATCCACCCCGGCACCAGCAACAGGGCAAGCGTTTGCTGTGCCTCGTCGCGCAGCAGCATCCATCCTGCCAGCGCGGCCAACGCCCACAGCAGCACTGCTCCGGGCCAGTGCTCCTGGATGTTGAAGATCTGCCCGACCAGCGCAATCGCCGCGCCCGCCGCCAGCGTTCCCACCGCGTGCAGCGTCGTTGAGAGCCCTTTGAAGCTTTCGCGCGCCAGTCCGCCGCCCAGGTGAAACACGGCCACCATCGCAATCACGATTGCGTAGCGTGCAACGGGGCCAAGTTCATCCCAATGTGCCGAGACAAACAGCGCCACGCCGCAAGCCAGCAAGATCGCGCCCATGATCAGCGCAATCAATCCCTGCCACTTGAGCCCGCCGGGCTTGTTCTTGTCACTCTGCTCGAAGGCGCGAATGCGGCCTGCGATATCCGCACCCAGCACGCCGGCCTTCTGCCAGCGATTCAACAACTGTTCAATGTCTGCCATGGCAATTGCCAGCCATTATAGGCCGCAGTCGCCCCGCCGCAATGTGATTCACGACTAAATTCGAACCAGCCGAATACCGGGTGCCCCATCCTTCCGCAGCCTCATCGCGGAAGGGTGGGATCGCAGTCCACTCAACCTGGAAGCTTTTCTAATCCCTAATCCCTGTTCCCTGCTTTTCTATTCCCTGTTCCCTATTCCCTGCTTTTCGACCCATGCGGCGCGGCCCGCAAATACTGCACCGGCCAGCTCGCCGTCTCACCCAACGCCGCCGCAGCATGCACCGGCCAGTAAGGATCGCGCAACATCCCGCGCGCCAGGAACACCATGTCGGCCTCGCCGTTCGCAACAATCGCATTTGCCTGGTTCGGATCCGTAATCAAGCCCACCGCCGCTGTCGGCACGCCAGCCTCCTTACGAATGCGCGCCGCAAACGGCACCTGAAATCCCGGCCCCACCGGAATCTTCGCATTCGGCACCTGCCCGCCCGACGAACAATCCACAAGGTCAACGCCGGCCTCCCCCAGCAGCCGCGCCAGCTCCACGCTCTCATCCGCCGTCCAGCCGCCCTCCATCCAGTCCGTCGCCGAGATGCGCACAAACAGCGGCAGCCTGTCGGGCCACGCGGCCCGCACCGACTGCGCCACTTCCAGAATCAAGCGCGTCCGGTTTTCAAAGCTGCCGCCGTACTTGTCCGTCCGCTTGTTGGCAAGCGGTGAAAGAAATTCGTGCAGCAAATACCCATGCGCTCCGTGAATCTCGACAAAATCGAAACCGGCAGTCTCAGCGCGCCGCGCGGCCTGCGCAAACGCGCTCACCACCGCTTGAATCCCCGCCTCGTCCAGCGCCTGCGGCACCGCATAGTCGGCTGAGAACGCCACAGCACTCGGCCCCAGCGGCGTCCATCCTCCCTCGTCACTCTTGAGCAGCCGCTCACCATGAAAGGGGACGCTCATGCTCCCCTTGCGCCCCGCATGCGCCAGTTGAATTCCGGCGCGCGCGCCCTGCGAGTGAATAAATTTCACGATCTGAGTCAGCTTCGCAACGTGCTCGTCTTTATAAATTCCCAAGTCGCCATCGGAGATCCGCCCCTCGGCCAGCACCGCAGACGCTTCCATCATCACCAGCCCAGCCCCTCCCTGCGCACGTGCGCCCAGGTGCACCAGGTGCCAATCGGTTGCAAATCCATCCTCTGAGGAGTATTGGCACATCGGCGAAACGCCGATGCGGTTGGTAAACGTGACGGAGCGAAGCTGAAAAGGCGCAAAAAGAGGTTGTGTCATGATGAACGAATCCCATTCAAAAAAACGATGAAGTCTTTTCTCATAGATGCCCCGCCGCGCAAACGGATGCATGAGGCACGCTGGACGTCAGCAAGCGACCCGGAGGTAATGATGGCTCGCGCTCAGCAAAAAGGGCGGCTCGCGCCGCCCTTCTGTTTGCATCTTTTCTAGCCGCTTATTTCGCTTGGGCAATGCTCTCGGAAGGAGTTTGCGGCTGGATCAACTTCTTCAGCGGATCGAGAAGGCTCTCGTCGAACGGCGTCGCGCTCAGGTTGGTCACGTTGGCCACCAGCACTCTCTTTCCATTGACCGCAAGCTCAAGCTCGCTGGGGAAGCGGTAACTGCCGAACGACATGTAGTGCGTAAACACTTCCTTGCGCCGCTGGTCGGGCGAAGCCTTCCAGTAGTCGCTGAGAATGTCGTGCGAGTTCGCGCTCAGGCAGACTTCATCAGGCTGGTTGTCCAACTGCTTCAGCGCGGTCTGCATGCACTGCGCCCTGACGCCGTTTTCCTTGCGGTCGTTCTGCATGGATACGGCAATTTCGCCGCGGCTCGCCTGGTCTTCGGCAAAGCCCAGCAGATTGATCAGCTCCGTCACTTCCGACGGCATGAAGTGCACATTGCTCGACGTATAGATCTTTCCGTTGCTGCGCATCATCGTCTGGGTAAAGTTGTCCATCTCGATGTGACGCCACCAGTGATCCTTCGACTCAAAGCGCAGCTCCATGTGCCCGACCATGGCCCGATTCATGTTCACCGAGAAATTCACGTCGAGCTCAAACGGGCCCGGTTGGCCACCCAGCAAGTCCGCCTGCCTTTCGGCGGCTGCCACAATCTCTTCCGGCGTTGGAGGCGTTGCCGTCGGGTTCTGCGCATCCTGCGCGCCTGGAGCCTGCGCAACTACAACTGCCGGCGTCTGCGGTTCTTGTTCAGACGGAGCCTGGGCAGGCTGCGCGACCGGCGATGGCTGATCTTGTGCAGCAGGAGTTTGCGCCGGATGTGCGGCTGGGGTTGCCTGATCTTGTGCAGCAGGAGTCTGAGCTGGTTGCGCGGCGGGCGTCTGCTGATCCTGCGCGATCGGTGCCTGATTAGGGGTGGCGGCTGGCTGCCCAGATGCTTGTGGATTTGGGCTTGGCGCGGGTTGCGCGGCCGGCGTTTGCTCGGCCATTGTGGCCACATTCGGCGCTGCCGGAGTCTGGTCCTGCGCGGCGGGCGCCGGAGCGGGCGCCGTCGGCATCGGCATCTGCATTTCAAGTGTGTCTTTTGTGACTGGCTTATGGGCAGAGCTGGACTGTCCGCTTACGACCGGCAGGACTGGGGAGAAAAGTACAACCAAGGCTAGAACAGAGTTTTTCATCATCAATGTCCAGTATCGTAGTCCAGGATCGTTTCGGTTTCCATCTAAATCTCAAAGAAATTTCAATGACTCGAAAGTTGTAAACGTCTGATAAGCCGCAACCTAAGTGCATCTTAAACCTTTGTAATGTCTCTGAAAACGACGCTAACATCAATCAAATCAATCTGCACGCTGACGGCCATGGCTATCGGGCTTGTGGAAATCAAGGTTACTTTCGTGCTTGGCTGGTGCCACCATCGGTACTGTGCCGTGGATCATAAATCCTGCACTCCGAAGACCCCAAATCACCGGATCAGCGCCTCTCGAGGCCAAAATCTCACGACGTACGGTCCGCGCAGCCGGGTTCCCCGGCTCAAGTACCGCAGAATGTTTGGCTCACACGTTCTTCAGGCCGGGCCGGCAATGCATATTTCGCCCACCCCGGCCTGTCCTCCCCCGGCGCATTCCCCCAGGGGTGCGCGAGTACCTCCAGCAGCTCCTCGAACGGCTGGTAATCCTGCCGGTCCGAAGCTGCCGTCAGCGCCGCCTCCACCAGGTGGTTGCGCGGAATAAACGCCGGATTCGCTTTCCGCATCAGCACCGCACGTTCCTCTGCGGTGCCCTGTTCTTCAGCGAGCCGCCCACGCCATCCAGCGGCCCACGCGTCGTAAGCGCCAGGGTCGGCAAAGAGAGCACGCACACCCGCGTCACCCTCAGGTCCCCCAGCCGCATCGCACAGCCGCCGAAACGTAAGCGTAAAGTCGGCCTGGTTGGCGGCCATTGCTTCAAACAGTTTCTCGGCCAGTTCGGCATCGCCCTCGCGTTCCGTCGCCAGGCCAAGCTTGCGCCGCAGCCCCGCGATCCGCGCCGCCTCATACAAATCAGGAAAGGCGCCCAGCGCCTCATTGGCTGACGCCACCGCCGCCTCTTCGCTTCCCTCTTCGTCAAGCAGCAGCGGCAACAGCGCCTCCGCCAGCCGCGCAAGATTCCACAGCATGATGCGGGGCTGATTGCCATAGGCGTAGCGTCCATGCTGATCGATGGCGCTGAACACCGTCGCCGGATCGTACGCCTCCATGAACGCGCACGGCCCATAATCAATCGTCTCGCCGGAGATCGACGTGTTGTCGGTGTTCATCACCCCATGGATGAATCCAAGCATCATCCACTGCGCCACCAGCCGCGCCTGTCTTTCCACCACGCCATCCAGCAGCGCGCGATACGGCCGCTTCGCTGACGGCGCTTCCGGGTAGTGCCGGGCAATCGCGTAGTCGGCGAGCGTCCGCAATCCGTCCACATCGCGCCGCGCCGCAAAATACGCAAACGTGCCCACGCGCAAGTGGCTTGCGGCCACCCGCGTCAACACAGCCCCAGGCAGCGGAGTGTCGCGCAGCACCAGTTCCCCAGTGGTCACTGCGGCCAGCGTGCGCGTGGTCGGCACTCCCAGGGCTGCCATCGCTTCGCTCACCAGATACTCGCGCAGCACCGGCCCAATCGCCGCCCGTCCATCGCCTCCGCGCGAGAAAGCCGTCCGTCCCGAACCCTTCAGCTGGATATCGTAGCGCAAGCCGTCGCGGCCCATCACCTCGCCCAGCAGGTTGGCGCGCCCGTCGCCCAGCTGCGGCACAAAATGGCCAAACTGATGCCCGGCATAGGCCTCGGCCAGCGGCTCCGATCCTTCCGCCACGATATTTCCAGCGAGAATCGCAACGCCCCCTTCGCTCTCGAGCGCCGTCGCATCCAGCCTCAAATCATGGGCCAGTTGCGCATTCACTTTCACCAGCCGCGGCGCAGCCACCGGCACAGGATTCTGCCGCACGAAGAACCGCTCCGGCAATCGCGCATAGGTGTTCTCAAATCCAAACCGGACACTCTGTTTGTCATCGGTAGCCGGGGAAGCCGCCGCAGGAACCGCTGCATCGTGGGAACTCATCACTTATTCGATGTTCGCACGCCGCCCTCCGACTCGCCTGCTTTATTCCCTGTCCCCCGCGCGCCGTCCCTTCTATCATCGAAGCTATGCGGTTCGACATCGTCACCATCTTTCCCGCGTTTTTTGCGGGCATCTTCGAGCACGGCATCGTCAGCCGTGCTCGTGCCAAGGGACTGGTGTCGACTGAAGTCCACGACCTGCGCGCCTTCACGCACGATCGTCACCGCACAGTCGACGACCGTCCTTTCGGCGGCGGCGAGGGCATGGTCCTCAAGGCCGAGCCACTCGCCGAAGCTCTCGCCTCTCTCGGCCTGGCAACGCGCGAGGCTCGCGCCGCTGATCCAAACGCGTACAGAACCCGCGTCATCCTGCTCTCAGCGCAGGGCCTCCCCTTCACGCAATCCATCGCCCGCGAGCTCGCATCCCTCGATCGCGTTGTGCTCCTCTGCGGTCGATACGAAGGTGTGGACGAGCGCATCAATCAGCTCTACTGCGACATGGAACTCTCGATCGGCGACTACGTGCTGAGCGGAGGCGAGCTTGCCGCCGCCGTCGTCATCGACGCGGCCATGCGCCTCATTCCCGGCGTTCTCGGCAACGAAGCCTCTGGCGAGTTCGAAAGCTTCGGCGTTGCCGATGCCGACATCTCCACCGGCGCCGACGGCGTACCCCGCTCGCAGCACGGTGCCGGCGGCCTGCTCGACTATCCCCACTACACCCGCCCCGCCGAGTTCGGCGGCCTGCGCGCTCCTGAGGTGCTGCTCAACGGCGATCACCTCCAGATCCGCCGCTGGCGCCGCGAGCAGCAACTTCGCAAAACGCTCGCCAACCGCCCCGATCTCCTCCAAGCCGCATCCCTCAGTGACGAAGACCGCCGTCTTCTCGACGCAATCCGCCGCGAGCAAACAAACAGCTAACCATTCTCCTAAAAATCGATGGACTCTGTTCCCTGACCCCTGACCCCTGACCCCTGACCCCTGACAAAGCTGACAGCCCCCGCACGATCATGTTTTACTGATCCGGGAGAATAACCATGGGAGATTCCGCAATCAACAATCCGGGCCGCCGCACATTCCTGCGCGGGGCCACCGCTGCAGCCGCCGCAGGCCTGACGCTTGCCGAGGGAAAGCTCTTCGCCGCGCAGGCTCCGCCCTTGCCCCCTGTTACCAAGGGTTTTGAACTGATTCCCGCAGAAAAGCTCGCAGACGAGTGGAAGGCTCTGGAAGCCGCGCCCGCCAACAAGACGCTGGTCAACGGCGGCACCTACACCATCATCTACACCGTTGAGACCAACCACGCGGCCAAGGAATTTGAATATCACGAAGGCCGCGACCACATCCTGCATGTCATCGAAGGCACCACGATGTACCAGGTGGGCGGCACACCGAAAGGTGCGCACAGCACCGGCCCCGGCGAGTGGCTTGCACCGGATTCAGAAGGCGCCACCACCTACAACCTCAAGGCGGGCGACCTGCTGCTCATTCCGCGCGGCACGCCTCACAAGCGCACCACCACGGGAACCGTAAAGCTCACGCTCGTTTCGCCGATGGGCGTCAAAGCTTAAGCGCAGCCACAGGCGGGGAGGAAACTCCCCGCCGCTCAAACCTTGGCCTCCGCCAGCACCGTGCTTCCCGTCATCGCCAGCAGTGCCACGCGGGCCGTGGCGTCCTCGTCCTCACTCGACGAAATCATCAGGTCATACAGATGCGGACTGCACCAGTTCTTGTCGAACCGCTGATGCAGATACTTTGCCCGTTCCTCATCCACCGCGCGCAGGCGTTGCGCAATGTCGACTCCGGCAGGCAACCGGCTCTTCAGCCGCTTCATGCGCTCGCGCAACGGCGCGTACACAAACAAATGAAATACATCCCTCTTGTTTTCCAGGATGCACTGCGCCCCGCGCCCTACAATCACGCAGTCGCCGCCGTTGTAGGCTTCTTCAATGATTTTGCGGGTCAGCTCCGTCATCACGTGCGTGTCGAAGATGTCTTCTTCCTCAAGCGGATGGCCTGAAGCCATGGCCACGCCGCGCACAGCATCCTCGTTGATGCGCCGCAGCCACGAGTGAACGCGCTCATCGTAGGTGCTCACGACGTGGGAATCGACGTGCGCCCTGCGCGCGATCGCGGTGATGATTTCACCGTCGAGCAACTTCCAGCCAAGCCAGCCGGCGATCGTGCCTGCAATCCGCCCGCCGCCCGAGCCAAACTCCCTTGACACAGTCAAGACGCGGTAATTCATAGCACCCTCCCGCGCTACCGACCAATTCAAGGGTACTCCTGTTTCACCCCACGACCCAAATTTCCCCGTCCTGGCCATCGCTTCCGTATGATGAATTGTCTTTGCTTACGGAAGGCTAACCGCATGAAAACCATCGGCATCCTGTTCGGCGTTGAGAACAGCTTTCCAAGCGCCCTCGTGGAGCACATCAACTCCCGCAACATCGAAAGCCGCGACGGTCAACCCGTGCGCGCGGAGTTTGTGCTGACCGGCGCAGTCGCGCTGCGCCAGTTGCCCCGCTACGCCGTCATCATCGACCGCATCTCCCACGACGTTCCGTTCTACCGCGCGCTATTGAAGCACGCGGCCCTCCAGGGATCGGTGGTGATCAACAATCCCTTCTGGAGTTCCGCAGACGACAAATTCTTCAACTACACTCTTGCCGATCGTCTCGGCGTCGCCGTCCCTCCCACCGTCATCCTGCCCCACAAAAAACTCCCCGGCGACACAACGGAACGATCGATGCGCAACCTGGAGTACCCGCTAGACTGGGATTCAGTCTTCGCCACCGTTGGAGAACACGGATTCCTCAAACCGGTGAATGGCGGTGGCTGGCGCGATGTTTTTTCCGTCAACAGCCGTGACGAATTCTTCCGTGCCTACGACCAGTCGCGCGACCTGTGCATGATGTACCAGAAGGCCGTCAATTTCACAGCCTATTTCCGCTGCTTCGTCGTGGGGCAAAAGAAGGTGCGCATCATGGCATACGACCCGCGCCGGCCGCACGCGGAACGCTACTTGCAGCATCCGCCAAAACCTTCGCGAATGCTTCTGAAGCGGATGGAGCAGGATGCGCTCAAGCTCTGCAGCGCGCTTGGCTACGACCTCAACACCGTCGAGTTTGCCGTCGAGAAAGGCATCCCCTACGCCATCGACTTTATGAATCCAGTCCCGGACGCGGATGTGAACTCCGTGGGCGAGGAGAACTTCAAATGGATCGTGCGCGAGGTCGCGAACCTCGCAATCGCCAAAGCCCTGTCACCGCCCAGGCCTCCTGAACTGCATTGGTCGTCGATGCTGGGCGCCAGCCAAGCCAAAAAGAAAAGCCGCCGGAAAGAAACTCTTCCCGGCGGCCACCATCAATCGTGCAAAAACAAGAGCGACAACCCCTAAGCCAACTGAACCTTAAGCGTAATGCCAATGTCGGAGAGTTTCTCCGCCGGCATCTTCACCTTCAAGGCCGCATCGTCCTGCTTCCAGTCGAGCGCGCCCTTGTGGCCGAGCAATTCCACCTTGAGAATTTTCCCCGGTTGTTGCGCCGAGGCCAGGCCGAAAGCCTCCACGACAGCTTCATCGCCGGCCAGCCCATCACGAACGCATACAGCGTGCTGCCTTTCGCCGTGAACCGGATGTCCTGCGGCGGTCAGGTCGTTCTGCTTGTCTTCGTTGAAGTTGCCGGTCACGAGTTTGGTTTTGGTCGATGGGCCTTCGCCGTAAATCTTCCACGGGCGCGTCGAGTAAATTCCCTCGCTGTTCACCTGCATCCACTCCGTAATGCCGTTCAGCGTGACAGTCTCCTCGTAATCCAGCTCGCCGGAGTTGGGCAGCGGGAAATTCAGCAGCAGGTTGCCGTTCTTGCTCACGATGTCCGTGAGCAGATCGATCACCTTCTTCGCCGTCTTGTATTTCTGCCCGCGCTTGTAGTGCCATTGCCCGATGCAGGTATCGGTCTGCCAGGGATTCGCCGCGATGCCATCGGAAACGCCGCGCTCATGATCGAGCAGGCACGTTCCGATCTCGCAATCAGGCGCAAACTTGCTTGTGTACACCGCTTCCGTCGCGCCGCCATGCAACTGCGCGCTCACGTTGTAGAGGTGCGACACCATCTTCAGTCCGTACTCCTCAAACGGCAGATGCCCGTCCGTGTAGAGCAGGTCGGGCTGATACTTGTCGATCAGGTCGGTCATGCGGTCCAGGTAATGCTTGCGCCACGAGTCCGGAATCCCATCGTCGTTCCAATCGAGTTTGTCGATCAAACTTGTCGCAATCGGCATCGTGATAGAGATCCGCAAACTTCGGATCGACGCCGTCGTAGTGGACGCCGGCCAGCGGACCCGTCTTGTCCGCGCCGTGGCTCACGGCGAACCATTTGTAGCTGATCCACAGGTGCTCGCTGACGCCGAAGCGCAGTCCGTTCTTGCGCGCCGCCGTCGGCCCACATGCCCACAACATCTTTCTTCGGCCCCATGTTCACCGCATTCCAGCGCGTGTACTTCGAGTTCCAAAGATCGAAGTTGTCGTGATGCACGCCCATGCTGAAGAAATATTTCGCGCCGGCCTTCTTGTAGAGACCCATCAGGTGATCCGGATCCCAGCTGCGCCGCCTTCCAGTCGTTCACCAGGTCCTTGTAGCCGACCTTCGATGGGTGGCCGTAGGTTTCCGCGTGGTAGAGATATTGCGGCGAACCCTGCATGTACATGTTGCGCGCGTACCAGTCGCCGTCTTCAATGGCCGACTGCGGACCCCAGTGCGACCAGATGCCGAACTTGGCGTCGCGGAACCACTCGGGAATGTTGTAGGCCTTCAGCGACTCGCGCGTGCCAACAAAGTCCGCCCGCCTGTGCCTTCACATACTTTGAGAGAGCGAGCGCGGAACACGCACCGCCCAACGACTTGAGTACATCGCGCCTGTTCATTGTCATTGCCGTGATTTTCCTTTCATCATTGGGTCGGCAGCGCAGGAACGCTTCGCGCACTCCGCCGCTTTCAATTCTGTTAACTGTGTTCCTTCATTTCCGCAGCAGCCATCGACTCGCGGAGCCGCCGCTCCGCTTCGGCGCTCCAGTAGCCACAATCGAGTTCGAAGAAGACCGAAGTATATGGAATGGTCATCGACGTCTTGATGATGAGAATGCGAAACAACTGTGCGGCTTCGATCGAGCTTCGCAATCAATCTCTCGTGCAGAACGAAGCGAACCCGCGCGCCCGCGAGCACGCCTTGAAGTTGCCGGCGATACTCCTCCACTCCGGGCGCGTCCTCCTCGGACACGAACGCGAGTTCGCTGTCGACGTGCACGCTGGCGCGCAGATGGCCACTTGAGATGATCGACTCATACACATAGCGGACCACATCAGCCTGCGCATCCTCGGCAACCATGGTTTCGATGCCGGGATTCGATTGCTCCGGATACGCCGCATCCGCCACCACGATCCAGTTGCGATGACCAAAGACGGCGAGAATGGCGCTGAAATCCATTTTCCAGTCGAGTTCTTCTGAAGCCGCCATGCAGATTCTCCTTAACTCGAAACCGCGCGCAACTCTTCATCCGCGCAGACCGCTACCTTGCCGCATTTGCCCGAGGCCATCAGCGCATACGCCTCGCCGGCTCGATCGAGCGGAAAACGGTGCGTGATGATATCGGCAGGATGCAGGTTCCAGCGCACCAGCCGCTCTACCAACTCCTCCATGAGCCAGGTCGATGTCACCCACGAACCATAGATGGTTTTCTGATCGTGAATGATGTCGGGCGACGGATTGAACTCCACCGTGCCGCCTTCGCCGAGGAAAACAATCTCTTCCCCACTTGCGCGTGGCGCGGATGGCAGTAGCGCGCGCCGCAGGATGTGCAGAGCAATCGACCGCACGCTCCACGCCGAAGCCGCCCGTCAGTTCCCTCACCTGCGCAACGTTGTCCGGTCCTGACGCCAGCACATCATCGCACAGGCCAAGATCGAGCGCGATCTTCATGCGCTCAGGAACAACATCAATGCCGATGATTTTGTTGGCGCCGAGTTTGCGGCAAAGCGCGCCGGTCGCCAGTCCCACAGGTCCCAGTCCGGTAATGAGCACGGCATGATTGCCGTCGATGCCGATCTTCTCAAGCCCCTCGTAGACAGTGCCGAATCCGCACGCAACCTGCGCGCCGTCGGCATAGGAAAGCGCATCGGGCAGCGCGATGAGGTCCTTCTCTTCGGCAATCATGTAGTCGGCCATACCGCCGTCGCGCTGCCAGCCGTAAGCGCGGCGATACTTCTCGCTCGTGCACGAAATCATGTAGCCGCGCCGGCAATCGTTGCACACGCCGCAGCCGGAAATGTGATAGACAATCACGCGATCGCCGCTCTTGAAGCGTCGGCACCCCGGCCCCTCAGCCACAATCTGCCCGCATGGCTCGTGGCCGGCGACCACGCCCTGGTAGCCTTCCGGCCCCTTGCCGAGATGCTCGTGATAAATGCAGCGAATGTCGGAACCGCAGATGGTGGACGCCTTGATGCGCAGCAAAACTTCTCCATGCCCCGGCAGCCGGCACAGGCACAGTGCGCATCTCTACGGTGGAGTTGCCGGGCAAAAACGCCGCGGTCATCGTCTCGTTCATGGCGTTCTTCTCTTCCGTCGATTACCGTTGGATCGTGTGAAGCCGATTTTCCAGATCGAGTTTCTACGGCGGCGTAATCTCTCCGTTCATATCCCAGAGCGCTTCCCAGCTCTGGCCGTCCTTCCATAAAAAAACCTGCCCTTTAATCAACCGGCAGTTGCGATCGAGTCCCGCGATCGCAACCATCTCTTCCGCGCTCAAAGGATCGCCAATCACGCATTCCAGATTTTCGCGATAGTGATGAATCGAAAATGGAATCGGCGTTTGCCCGCGCTGCACCGCCCACTTGATGCACACCGCAACCGGAGTGGTCCCATGCCTCGCGGCGATCTCGCGAATTACCGGATCCTCGGTCGGCGTTGTGTCCTCCGGCGTGCGATCGCGTTCAGGGCGGCCCGGCGATCCGATGGGACAGTAGCCAATGGGTTGCATGCCGTTTTCGACTACGAATTTGAAAAGCTCAGGTTGCTGAAAGTGCGGATGCAACTCCATCTCGTTGACGGCCGGCTTGATGCGCGCATCGCGCAATACAAGCTTCAGCTTTGGAACGGTCATATTCGACGTGCCGATATGCCGAACCAGGCCCAAATCCACCAGCTCCTCCATCCTGCGCCAGGTCTTCATATAGTTGGCGTGGATGTACGGCTTGGCGTCGGGACTGCGCGAGCTCACATCGCAATGCGGCGGATGGAAGTTTGGAAACGGCCAATGGACAAGATAGAGATCGAGATAATCCAGCCGAAGATCGGCAAGCGACTTGCGGCATGATGCGATCACGTCCTGTTCGTCGTGCTTGTCGTTCCACAGCTTCGAAGTGACAAAAATCTGCTTCACGCCGGATTCCGCTCTTGATCACTGCCTCGAGCGAAGCGCCGACCTCGGCCTCGTTTCCGTAAACGGACGCACAATCGAAATGCCGATAGCCGACCTCGGCCGCGCCACGAACCGCCTCGGCCACCTGGTCTGCCGTCACAGAGTCGGAGCCAAAGGTGCCCAGGCCCACGGCCGGCATTGTAGCCCCGGTGTACAGCTTTCTCTGCGGGACGGTTGACGGGGCGATCGCTTCCTGGTCACTCTTGCCCATATGGCCTTTCTGCCTTAAAGTTATCGATAACTACGACCAGCGAAGAATACTCGCCGAAACCAAAAGAGTCAAGATCTTCGCTACCCACGAGCAACGAAGTTATCGATAAAGAAGCCGCAGCGATAGTATTTGAGGAGATAATGCGGGCGCGGGGCAGCGCAGGTATTCGAAAGCACCGGTGCAAAAGCAATGACGAAATCAAGAAATAGCATGAAAGATCAGTCTAAGTTGCGGGCGGGTGCGCCGGTCCGCATGAAAGACATTGCTCGCGACCTGGGGTTGTCAACAGTAACCATCTCGAAGGTGCTTCGCGGCCATTCCGACATTAGCGAAGAGACGAGCAAGCGCGTTCTGAGGCGCATGCGCGAGCTGAACTACCAGCCCAACCTGGCGGCCCGGGCTCTCATCACCGGGCATACCTGGACCATCGGCCTCGTCGTTCCCGACCTGTTACACCCCTTTTTTGCTCAGATCGCCAAAGCGGTCTCAGCCGGAATCCGCGGGCAGGGCTACAGCCTCATCATCACATCGTCTGAAGAAGACCCCGCGTTGGAGAGGCAGGAAATCGAGCAACTGCTCGCGCGTCAGGTGGACGCAATCCTGATTGCGTCTGCGCAATGGACAGTTGAAAGTTTTCGCCGTATCGAAGAGCGCAATGTGCCGTACGTCCTGATTGATCGCTGCTTTGCTGGCTTGGCGGCAAATTTTGTAGGCGTAGACGATGAAGCCGTAGGGTGGATTGCCACCACCCATCTGATGGAACAGGGCTGCCAAAGGATTGCGCATATTCGAGGCCCCCAGACCAGCACGGCACTGGGCCGGGTGGCAGGATACCGGCGTGCGCTCGCCGCGCGGCAACTGGCGCCACTGCGCGGACACATTGTTTTCATCGGGAGTTCCGGCGACGACCGCGGAGAGCCCGGCGGTTATGATGCGATGCAAAAACTGATGCGCGCCAGGAAGCGGCCGGACGGCGTCTTCTGTTTCAACGATCCAATAGCTCTGGGTGCCATGCGGGCGATTATCGATGCAGGCCTCCGCATTCCCGAGGATATTGCAGTGGTCGGATGCGGCAATGTGCTCTACTCAGATTTTCTCCGCGTGCCGCTTACCTCAGTCGACCAGAATAGTTCCGCGATCGGAAAAATCGCCGCGGAGCTCGCACTCAGCCTGGTGGGAGCGAAGCCGTCTGTTCACCCGAAGGCAAAGCTCATTCATCCAAAGCTCGTGGCTCGCGCCTCTTCGCTGCGGAAGTGAGTCAGCGCCCGGCCTCAAGCGCAGCCCAAATAAAATCGAGCAGAAATTCGGCGTCGCGTGCCGGTTGCGCTTCCGTACTGGCAAGCAGGCCTCGCTGAATGGTGCCCCGCGTCATATCCACAATCAGCCACGCGGTTTTTTCCGGGTCGAGACGGCGAATCTTGCCCTTTGCCGCATCCTTCTCAATGGCCGCGGCCAGCCGTAGCACGGGCTCCCGCAGCCACTCGCGATATTGGCTGCGCGTATACGTCAGCGAGCGCGAATCCGAATCCATGATGCGGAAGAACTCCCTATTGACCCTGGCCCGCTCAAGCCGCACCAGCACAAACGCGCGGATCTTGTTCTTCAGCCCAGTTGCCGCATCCACCCGCTCAATGGTGCTCTCTTTCAGCTCCTTCATGTCGTGGTCGAGCACGGCCTTGTAGATCTCGGTTTTGTTGTGGAAGTAGAGGTAAAGCGTGCCCTTGGCCACGCCCGCTTCCCTGGCAATCTCATCCATGATGCCGGCGTCAAATCCCCCACGCGCAAACACGGTCCGCGCGGCGCCGATGATTTCGCTCCGCCGAAATTCAGACACAACCTGCTGTTTGGTCTTCATCGGATTGCCAATCGCCCCCGGGGCTGGATTCGAAAACAAACGCTCTGACTGCATAGTATATTAAACTGACTTTATGGTCAGTGAGGCCAAAACGGCGCTCGCCAGCAATGCGGAAGTCGATTCCGCCCTCGCGCACGCTGATTGGAAGCCTTCGGTCAATCCCTGGCTCGTGGCCACCTCCGTCATGCTCGCCACCTTCATGGTGGTCCTTGATTCATCGGTGGCCAATGTCGCGCTGCCCCACATCGCCGGCACCCTCTCGGCATCAACCGACGAATCAACCTGGGTGCTCACCAGCTACCTGGTGGCGAATGCCATCATGCTGCCCGCCTCCGGCTGGATCGCGCGGCGCATCGGCCGCAAGCGCCTTTTAATGTTATCGATCCTTATCTTCACCGCCGCGTCGCTGCTCTGCGGAGTCGCCATGAACATGCCGATGCTGATTGTCGCGCGTGTGCTGCAAGGGCTCGGTGGCGGCGGCATGCAGCCGCTCGCGCAGTCCATCCTGCTTGAAAGCTTTCCGCCCAGCAAACACGGCATCGCCATGGCCGTCTACGGCATGGGTATCGTGGTGGCCCCGGTCATCGGCCCCACGCTTGGCGGTTGGATTACCGACAGCTACACCTGGCGCTGGATCTTCTACATCAATCTGCCCGTCGGCCTGCTTGCCCTGTTCATGGCCAATCTCTTCATTGAAGATCCACCCTACCTGCGCCAGAAATTTCGTGGCGCCATCGACTACCTCGGCTTTGGCCTCATGGCCATCTGGCTAGGCACCATGCAGTTGGTTCTCGACAAGGGACAGGAAGCCGACTGGTTTGAAGCCAACTGGATCGTGCTGACCACCCTGGTGTCTGCAGCGGCGCTGATCGGCTTCATCGTTAGGGAGTTCGTGTGCCGTGAGCCCATCGTCCAGCTGCGCATTCTGGGCAACCGCAACTTTGGCCTGGGAACGTTGATTGCCACCATGTACGGGTTTTCCCTGTACGGCATCACGGCCTTGCTTCCGCTGTTCTTGCAAACGCAACTTGGCTACTCGGCCCTGGCAAGCGGCCTTGCCGTCAGTCCGCGAGGCCTCGGATCGTTGTTGGCGATGGCGGCGGTTGGCGTGCTGGTCAACAAGGTGGACAGCCGCATTCTGCTTGCCTGCGGGTTTGCCGGGTTTGGTTACTCGTCCCTGGTGTTGAGCCACATCAATCTCGGCATCTCCATGGGTTCCGTGGCCTGGCCAAACTTCTTTAACGGCTTCGCGGGCGGGTTCGTGTTTGTTCCCCTCACCACCATGACCATGAGCAAGCTGCGCAAGCAGGAGATCGGCAACGCCGCCGGCATTTACAACCTCATGCGCAATATCGGGGGCTCGGTCGGCATCGCGACCATCACCACATGCCTGGTGCGCGGCGCGCAGACCCACCAGAATTACCTGGCAGCTAATGTGTCACCGAACAATCCGCTGGCCCAGGCGCTGCTCGCGGGGCTGCAGGCTAAATTCATACAGGCCGGGTCCAGTGCCTGGTCGGCGCAACAGGCCGCCATGGGCGCAATCTACCGCAGCATTCAGCAGCAGGCGGCGCTGCTTGCCTATGCTGACAACTTTCGCCTGATGGCGTACCTGAGTTTGCTGTGCATTCCACTGCTGCTGTTGCTCGGCCGGGTAATGCACCGCGCTGACGGCGTAGCCGAGGCGGCTGGAGAGTAGAGCGGGTTACTCCTCGGCGCGGACCAGCAGGCAGGTAATGTTGTCGCCGCCGCCGGCGTTGTTGGCGGCCTCAACCAGGCTGGCGCACAACGGTCCCAGGTCACCGCCCGCGCAAAGCAGCTCTTCAATCCTCATGTCGGACAACTCGCGTGTCAGCCCGTCGGAGCTCAGCATGAAAAGGTCCCCCGGCTGCACTTCCAGGTCGAACAGGTCAGCCGTCACCTTGCACTGGGTTCCCAGGGCCCGTGTGATCACATTTCTCAGCGGCGACCGGAGTGCCTCGGCGGCCGACATGCGGCCCAGCCGAACCTGCTCGTCCACCAGGGAATGATCCTCTGAGATTTGTTCCAGATGCTGGTCGCGGAGGCGGTAGCAGCGGCTGTCGCCGATGTTGATCACGCGCACCCGCCGGTCCTCAGCCACGATGGACACCAGTGTTGTGCCCATGCCATTCAGCCTGGGATTATTTTCTGACCGTGTAAAGATGGCCTCGTTGGCTGTGGCCACGGCCAGCTCTATCACTTCATCCAGAGGCTGGTCGGCGGTGCGGCTGGTCAGGACCCGCATCACCTCGTCCACCGCGAGCGAACTGGCAATCTCCCCGGCTGCTGCGCCGCCCATGCCGTCACAAACCAGGTAAACGCCGTGCTCAACTGAATAGCCGAAAGCATCCTCATTGGAGGGGCGCTTGCGGCCCTTGTCGGAAACCGCCGCAGCCTTGTAGTGAACTAAAACCGTGGCCAAAAGGAAACTCCCATCGGCTAGTGTACATGGGTTTCGGCTGCATGTCGCCACACAGGTTACCGGTTTGAGGCGGGGTTCGGTGGTCCATCCATGAACCGGAGTAGAATCTTGGTACTTTAAACCTTGAGGAAGAATCGCCGTGAAAAACTGGTCGTGGTACAGGATCCTTGTGTTTTTTGGCTTTTTGCTGGTCGTTGCCGGCATTACGCCGGGGGCCTACGTTCTGGCGCGACTGAGCGGCAACCCGAATCCCAAGCCATTTTTGGTCCCGGTTACGCTCAAACAAGGCACAATCACCTCTCCGGAATTCACTCCAGTCTCGAGCGGCACCAATTTCATTGAGCTGGACTGGGCCGGCATGCCGCTCCGCCAAACTGCAGTTGACCTGGACTGGAAGATCGTCACCGGGGACGGATCGGTCATCCAGCAGGGGGCCCTCACAACCATCTTGCGCGGGGCAAATAATGTGACCCTGGGGCAATATCAACCCACCGCGGGGCAGTTGCAGAAGGTTGTCCTCAACGTCCACACCGACACCGAAGGCGCAGCCGTAAACGCCACTCTCAAAGTGGGTCCGGCGGGCGAATCCGTTGCGATCTCCAACGATATTCCCGTCGCAGTCACCTGGGCGATGTGGATCGCCGGGCCGGGCGCTCTTCTGTTGATTGTGCTGCTGTTCGTCAAGATCAGGCGTGAACGCGCAGACGCGAGCTAGTGGGCGGCCGTCTTTGCCCCTGCGCCGCCCATCGGAGCTGCGGCAGGCAGATCGAACACTTCGATCGCACCGCCATTCAGCACGGCCACCCGCCGGCTTGAAGGCGATAGCGCCACATTCCCCCCTGCATCGAGCACCGGACTAGCCGGCGACTCAAACGCCACTTCACCCGTAGCCGCATCGAATACCCGTACCACCTGCCCCTTGATATCCTCGCTGCTCAGGGGAGCATACGAACTCACGGCGTGGGTCACGGCCAGTGTCTCCTGCGCCAGGCGCGAACCATCGGGCGATCGCACCAGCAGCGGCCAGATCGCCGTGTCCGGATTCAGATCGACCCACAATGTTCTGCCTTGCGTGGTCACGCCCATTAACTTATGGGCACCCAGCGAGTCGCAACCGGAGACCGCAATTTCCTGCTCCGAGATGAAGTCCATATTCGGCGCGCACGCTGATTGCACGCTGCCCAGCACCCTGCTTCCCCCCGTAAAGTAGTTCAGGTTCAGCACCCAGTCCTGGGCCCGGCCGCGCAGGCTCTCAAGATAACCCTCGGAATTGATCGGCAAATGCACCAGCTGGCGAACGCGGCTCACCAGCAAAACCTGCCCGGTATCGCGATGGAGAATGCGGACCACAAAGTCAGGCTGGGCAGCGATTGCTTCGCTGGCCGCTGACTGGTCGCCGCCTGCTGCCTGATCGATGCCTGTCCCGGTAGCCGCCGGGCTGTCCATTGTATCGGGCTTGTCCGCCGTGGCGGATTTGGCCTGTTTTGCAGCCGCCTCCTGTGAGTTGGCCACCAGGAACCGTTCGCTCGGATCAAGCTCCAGCCACAGCAACGGCCCGGGAAACTGCAACAGCGGTTTCAGGTCAAGATGTGCGTCGCCCATTTGCAGATTTTCGCGGTCCCGCAGCAGAAAGTGTCCATCCTTCAGCATCCACAGGTAAGGCCCCCGGTCGTGAAGAGTCCAAAGCCCCTCGGCCTCAACCGTTCCTTCGGGCAACCGCAGCACCACGGCGCGAATCTGGCGCTCGTCGCTCTGGTCGCTCTCGCCCGCGTTCAATTGCCGGTGAATCAGCCCCGGAACGCGAAACGTAAACAGCAGCTCGTTTTCCCCGATAAAGTCCAGCGACACCAGGCTGTTGCGCTGCCCCAGGTAGAGAGGACCGGGAGCAGAAAAGCCCAGCGGCTCCACGGGAATCTTTGCCGTGGCCGGCACGGTCGGATTCGACGGATAAGCCCCAGGAAGCAGTCTCTCCTTGATCGGCCGTGACCGGTCTGGCGCATACCCGGCGTTCGACTGCGCGTGAGCGGGGACAAGCCATGAGAGAATCAGGCCCGCGAGCGCCAGCCTACATCCCGCGCCCGATAAAAATCTTCCCAACATCGCCGTTTCCCCATCGTTATGTATTCTCGCCGATGGACCCTGCTTTGGTCAGTCATCCCTCGACGCTGCCAAAACAGGCCATCATCAGCCGATACGGGAAACTATTGCTTGTTTCAGGAAAATTGCAGGGGACGACTTGTCAGTTGCCCAACTGGGACCGCGTCGTTTGAATTCGATAATCAAGATTTCCGGCTAGCCGCGGCATCGGACGAAACCTGAACCTGGCTATTGCTGAGCCCGGCTATTGACTTGACCAGCGCGTCGATACTCACGCAAATTCTCTGTCATTCTTCACGAGTTCCGAGCCATTGCAAGGTCCACGATCTCTCCGATCATCTGGGTATAGGAGAGGCCGGATTTCCTCGCGGCCATGGCAAACTCCTGCGTGCCCGAGAGCCATGGGTTCGGATTCGCTTCGATGACATAAATCTCGCCCTTGCTCGATAAGCGCATGTCAATGCGGCCATAGTCGCGAAGCGCGACCGCTCGATAGGCCTTGACGGCGATTTCGGTGAGCTTGTTTGCCGTTTCTTCATCGAGGTCTTCGGCAATCGCCGATTTCGTCAGCTTGAAGGCCTCGGTGTCCCTCTCGAACTTCACATCCTGGCTGGCGATCCTCGGTACGCCCTTGGGAAGCTTCGAAAGATCGAGTTCCACAAGTGGAAGCGCGTGGGCGTTCTCGTCGTTGCCGAGGATGGCGGCATAAATTTCGCGTCCTTCAATGTACTCCTCAATCAATGCAGGAGAATCGAATTCCGTTTGTATGTAGGAGAGGCGCTCCATCAACTCCTTCACGCTGGTCACGACCGCAGCCGCATCGATGCCGATGGATCCGTCTTCAGAGGTGGGCTTGACGATCAGCGGAAATGAAATGTCATGTGCGTGGTCAAGCGTGCCGCGATAGGCCGTCGCAAAGAACGGCGACTGAATCCCATAAAACGCGAACATCTTCTTGGCGATCGATTTATCCTGCGCCAGGATATGCGCGTGCGGTCCCGCGCCGGTGTAAGGAATCTCGAGCAGATCAAGGAATGCCGCCACTTGCATCTCCTTGGTGTCATCGCCCGCATACGATTCCGTAAGGTTGAAAATCAAATCGGCGCCGCATTTGGCCAGTCCAAGCAGAGATTGCGTACGGCCATCGAGAACGTGATACGACGGCTCATGTCCAAGCTTTTCGAGGGCTTCAAAAATCTCTTCCCGGTCGTGCTTTACCGGCTTCTTCTTGCGTATCTTTTTCCCTTTGCGCCGAACTGGAACTTCTTCCGGCACTTCCGCGGGTTCGTCTTCCCATAAGTCGTAAAGCACTGTGACTTTCAACTTTGTTCCAGCCATTTGGCCTCCAATCGTAGGGACAGCCCGCCGCGGCGGGCCGGCGCAGTTCAGGGATGAATGAACTTACCACGGATCAAGTAATTCATCGAGAGCGCGGTTGCGTACACAGTGAATTCAGTAAGGTGGTCGGACTCGCGCCGAACATCGACGCGGAGGCCCAGGTCTTCAACGCGCTTGCAGATAGATTCCACGAGCCGCTTCACGACGGGGCGTTGCACTCCGCTCCAATACGCAACCTTGTCCACGATGAGTTTGCGATGCTGGCGTAACATTTCCTGTGCCGGCCTCACGCCGTTGCGTCGCTTGGGGGAGATATTGAAGATGTCGGCAAGATCGGCGTCCAGTGCAAGTTCCTGCACCGGAATATCTTCAGACAGACTAAGACGATAGAACTCGCCGACTGTTGTTTCCATCTCATCGACGGTAATATCGGTGCGGCCACGGCGTCGGATGGGCTCGACATCTCCGACCTTTCGCGCCACGCCGTCGACGTATTGGAGCTTCGCCAGTGCATCCCAATCTTTGTAGCGCTTTCGCCATTGCGAGCGTGGCGTTAGCCATACCGCAAACGTTTCTGCGAAATCTTCATCGGGATGCTTCTGCGCGTACCATCCGGCAAGGTGGCGAACAAACTTCCGTGAAAATGGAATGGGACGATAATTATCCCGATATGTGCGCCGAAAGGGGCCGAAGAGATCGCGCCACTCCGCCGACTTGTAAAGCTGGTATGCATAGTTGAACGCGTGTCCCGCCTCATGGCGCATATACATCATGATCTCGCGCACGTCTTCGAGGTCGTTCATCTCCCGCTCAAGCTGTGCCAGATCCGGGGCGGCCAGGTAGAACGGAATCCCAATGACGGGCTCGCCGTTGGGGCACCCCCATTCATCGGTCAGGTAACACTGCGGCCGGAACTTGTGGATTCCCTTGGCTTCCAGTTCGCGATAAAGCTGCTTAACAAATCGTTCCAGCGGAGAACCCTCGAGTTTTAGCCCGAGTTCACGAATGGGCTTGGTGAGTATCTCGTGGAATTCCGTTCGGGTTTGCTCGAAACTGCGCACTGGGTTATTCAGAGTTCTTCACCAGGGAACCGGATTTGGCATCACAAAGCGTATTGCATATGCACATAGTATTGCAGTTTTGGCCCGATCGTCGCCCACCGGGAAGCTAGTCCTTGGCAAAACAGACATCGCTTGTTCCCGTCGAGATCCGGTCCTCACACCCATGTCCAACTTCCCGAGATCGAGAAATCGACCGGAGCTGCGACCTACCTTAGAGACTCAAGATGCGCGGTAAAGTGGCGCAGGAACGGCGCTTCATGCGTCAGCCGCATTCCCTTGATCTGATCGCGCTTGCGAAACACCTCAAGAATTACTTCCACCAGGTAGTCCACATGGCTCTGCGTGTAAACCCGCCGCGGAATCGCCAACCGCACCAGGTCCATCTGCGCCGCGTCCGCAAACATCAACCTTCCGATCTCCACGGACCGGACGCCGCCTTCGAGATACAACTCCACCGCTAGCGCCACACCCGGAAATTGCTCAGAGGGAACGTGCGGTAGAAACGCACGCGCATCGATGTAAATGGCATGCCCACCGGGCGGTTGAACAATCGGCACACCTGCGGCAGAAATGTGGTTTCCCAGGTACGCCGTCGAAGCGATGCGGTAGCGCAGGTAATCCTCCTCGAGCGCTTCCTGAATGCCCACGGCAATCGCTTCAAGGTCCCGGCCTGCAAGCCCACCATACGTCGGATAGCCCTCGGTGAGAATCAGCAGGTCTTTTTCCTGCTGCGCAAGCAGATCGTCGTTGGTGCACAGAAAGCCGCCGATATTCGCCATGCCATCTTTCTTCGCGGACATCGTACAGCCATCGCCCAGACTGAACATCTCCTGCGCAATCTCTTTGGGCGACTTTTCGGCGTAGCCTTCCTCGCGCAGCTTGATGAACCACGCGTTCTCGGCAAACCGGCAGGCATCAAAGTAGAGCGGAATGTTATTACGCCTGCACACCGCACTGACCTCGCGAACATTCCGCATCGACACCGGCTGGCCTCCGCCGGAGTTATTCGTCACCGTCAGCATCACCAGTGGAATGCGCTCCCGGCCCACCCGCTCGATCAGCGATTCAAGCGCTCCCACATCCATGTTTCCTTTGAACGGATAGTTGAGCGAAGGCTGGCGTCCCTCCGGGATCAGCAGATCGATTGCTTCCGCTCCAACGTACTCGACATTGGCCCGCGTGGTATCGAAGTGCGTATTGTTGGGGACCACATCGCCCTTCTTGCACGCCGTACCGAAGAGAATCCGCTCTGCCGCGCGCCCCTGGTGCGTCGGAATCACATGCTTGTATCCCACAATGCTCTGCACTGAGTCGCGGAACCGGACGAAGCTGCGGCTGCCCGCGTAGCTCTCGTCGCCTTCCATGATGGCGGCCCATTGATGCGTGGACATCGCGCCGGTACCCGAGTCCGTCAACAGGTCGATCAGCACATCGTCGGCGGGCAGCAGAAAGAGGTTATTGTGAGCCGCCTTCAACAGCTCCTCACGTTGCGCCCGCGTCGTCCATCGGATCGGCTCAACACTCTTGATGCGAAATGGTTCAAAAATTGTTTTTATCGGCATTTCCCTGCCCAATCCTTCGGCGCTCTTCCGAACAGCCGTCAAGCGCAGACAGAATGCTATACCTCCCGGCTCAACTCCACGCGCGATAAGGGCTGACTGCTCCTGGCATTCATCGCAAGCCTCCGCGTGAGACGCCCTGCAGTCCCCGTGTGCGACAGTAAAGTAGGTATGCAAGACCAAGCCACAAGCGACGCGGGCAACCAGAAACCGAACCCTTCAACCGAGCCCATCAGCCCGCGCACCCGCCTCCTGGGCTACAGCGCATGCGCGCTCGCCGGAGGCCTCTGGGGCACCGGCTTCTACTTCGGACGCCTCGCCCTCAACGAGATGAGCGTCGAATGGATGGTGCTCTACCGCTTCCTCTTTGCCTCACTCGGCATGCTGCCCGTCCTTCTGTTTCAATTCGGTGGCCGCGTGCGCCTCACCGCATCAGAAATCAGACTGCTCCTCATCTGCTCGGCGCTCGGTGTTCCCATTCAATTCCTTTTGCAGTTCCACGGCCTTGAGCGCACCACCGTAAGCCACGCATCGCTCATGGTGGGTGCCATGCCAGTTCTGCTCGCCGCCGCGGCCACACTTTTTGCCGGAGAGAAACTCAACCGCCTCGGCTGGCTCGCTCTTTTCGGATCAACCGCCGGAGCGGCCCTTGTGACGCTTGGCGCGAGCCACACTGCCTCCGCGCGCGAAGTCCCCACGCTCGCCGGCGACCTGCTCGTCATCCTCTCCCTGTTCATTGCGCTCGTCTGGATCCTGATGAGCAAAAAGCTCATGGAGCGCCACAGTCCCCCGGTCGTCACGGCCTACACAATTCTTTCCGGCGCAGCCATGCTTGCCTTCTGGGTGATGGGCCCCTGGGCGCTTTCTCTACTCACCCATCAAGCCGTCGAGCCGCCGCCGTTCGCGCAGGTCAGCCTCACCGCGTGGACCGCGCTTGCCATCAGCGGCCTCCTCTGCACCGCCACCACCACTCTCTTGTGGAACTGGGGCATTCATCACGTCCCGGCCTCGCGCGCCGGCGTCTTCCTCAATATCGAACCGGTCCTCGGCTCCTGGCTCGGCGTCCAGTTTCTCGGCGAGCGCCTCGGCCCCTATGCATGGGTCGGTGGCGCTCTCATCCTGGCCGCCGCCATCGCCCTCACCACCCACACACACGAGCCTGATCCCGCCGTCATTCTGGAATAGCCTCCGCACCTTGCCGTACTATCGTCTGCATGGCCGACAGCGAGGAAACCAGCAAACCCGGCAAGCACGCCCGGCGCCGCGCCCTTATCGAACTTGCCATCGGCTACCTGCTCATTCTCGCCGTAATCTGGACTCCACGCCCTTGGCAGCGCTTGTTGTGGCTGGTGGCCGTGGCCGCAGTCGCCGCCATCACGTGTCTCTCGCTGAAGACCTTCGCACCCGACGGCTTTCGATCCTTCGGCCTCCGCAAAGAAAATTTCCTGCGCTCACTTTGGGTTGTGGGCGCAGCTCTGGCGCTCGCCATCACCGCCGTCGTCATCGCCGAGCGCATGAACACGCTCGAGCTCCCGTTGTCGCCAACTACGGGTGAAGGCGGCCTGCTCGTCTTCATCAAAACCTACTGGGGCTACGCAATCTGGACGTTCGTGCAGCAGTTCCTGATGCAGGGCTTTTTTCTGTTGCGGCTGCTGCGTCTCATGCCCGGCCCGCGCTCCGCGGCCTTTGCAGCAGCGGGCCTCTTTGCCTTCGCGCATCTGCCCAATCCCGTCCTCGCGCCGTTGACGCTCGTCTGGGGATTCGCCTCCTGCCTGGTTTTTCTTCGTTACCGCAACCTGTATCCACTGGCCATCGCGCACGCCATCTTTGGCATCACCATCGCCATCACCGTCCCCGGTCCCATTGTGCGCAATATGCGCGTAGGCCTCGGCTATCTCCGCTACCACCACACTTATCGCTTACTGCAACCACAACGACCAGATGGCGTCCACTGAGGCATGCGTCACCGCCGAAGTGCCCACCCGCCGCGCGCTCAGCCACGCACGCCCGTAAAAGAATCCGGCAATCGCCGCCATCAGCACATACTGCCAATTAAAGTGCGTCGCCCGCTTGTTGAAGTGCGCAAGCCCGAACAGGACTGACGTCAGTAGCAGCGATCGCCATCGGCCCATCCGCCGTTCCAGGAGATTCTGGACCCACCCGCGAAAAAACAACTCCTCCGGCACAGCAATAAAAAAGAACGTGAACAACCACGCTCCTGCAATCGCACCTACCCCCGGCAACACAGCATGCGCATGCAGAAATCCCATGCTCAGCCCCAGCGCCAGCGCAATGGGCGTATAAAACGCCGTCTCCCGCAACCCCACCGCCGCATCGCGCCAGCGCAAACGCAGGTCAAACCCCACGCCATCCAGCTCGCGTATCAGCAGAAATCCATAGATCCCCGCATTCATCAGCAAAATTTTGTTAAAGACAGCCAGGTGCGCCGGCCATGCCCTCTCAAACCATCGCAGATCGACAGCCAGCCCCAGCACGGCCAGCACCACGTAGTCCTGCCATGTGCCGCGCTCCGCTGCCGGGCTGCGTCGAGCCCACCACAGCATCGCGGCCACGCCCACCGGCAGCCCCGCATAAAGCCCGAACCACACCCAACGAAAATTCCCCGCCGCACACGACACCAGCACATAAGACAAGCACAGCAGGGCCGGCCCGCAGAGCCGCGCCCACAACGGCAGCAAACGCACCCACGCAGCCACACGTTCGGGAAAAAACGCAACCGCCAGATAAGGCGCAAGCGCCAGCAGCGCCGCGATCACATTGGCCGGTGTCACGAGACTTGAAAGATTCATAACGTGCTCGCCTTTATTGTGCACCTTCGCGGAAGCGCACGACCGGCCGCCCCTTACCCAACCCGCCCAGCACTAAAGTCACGTGCCCGCGCAGATCCCCAATCACGCTTTCTCCGCGACCGACGATAGACACTTTAGTGATTTGTGGAGGCTCATGTGTCGCTTCTTACCTGGAACCACGCCTGCTCCGTCGAAGTCCGCGCCATGGACGACCAACACGGCATCCTCATGGACACCATGAACGAACTGCGGCTGGCCCTCGTCGGCGGCTGCGGACGCGAACAGATCTGCGAACTGCTTGACCGGCTCATCGAATTCACGCGCATGCACTTCTTCAGCGAGGAGCAGTTGATGGAGCAAACCAGCTTTCCCGCCCTCGCCGACCATCGTGCAGAACACCACCGAATGCTCGCCGAGATGTTGCGGGCCGCTCATCGCCTGCAGCACGGCGAAGAAGTCCAAACCCGCCAGATGCTGCTCGCCCTCCGCGATGGCTACCTGGAGCACATCGAAGGTCTCGACCGCGAATACGGCCCGTGGATGCGGGAGCGCGGCATTGAGTAGTGCCCTTTCACAACCATTGAATCCGCGCCTTACTCACGATTTACCCTCAACTTCCCGCCCGCGCCCCCGATATATTCACTGTCGGCCTTTGCCGGCTGGAGAACAAGCATGCCTCTTTTGACCTGGAGCAGCAAATATTCCGTCGGTGTGGATGCAATGGACAAGCAGCACACCATCCTCTTCACCATGATCAACGATCTGCACGCCGCCATGACCAGGGGCCAGGCGCAATCCATTACCCGCGACCTGCTCAACAAGCTGGCGAAGTACGTGCACGAACACTTTGCGGCGGAAGAAGCCATGATGGCCTCCACACGCTACCCTGACCTTCTCAAGCACCGCACGTTGCATCGCGACCTCACGCAGAAAGTGGACGAGTTCTCGGCCCGTTATGCCCGCGGCGAAGGCGGCCTCAACGTGGCGTTGCTCAATTTTCTGCGCGACTGGCTTACCAGCCACATCCAGACCGTCGACCACGGATACACATCATGGATGAATGAGCACGGTGTTCGATAGGGTGTATTGGCCTAGCTCTCGAACGAAAGCTGCGCCGTGGCCCAAACCGGCGCCGCAGGCTTGGGCTCCGACGCCAGCTCATACACCAGCCGCTCCAGCACCAGCCGCTTGTCCGGCGGAGAAGACCTCAACTCAAGATCGGCGCGCGCCACCAGCCGCAGTGCACGCGTCAACTCGCGGCGGCTCTTGTAGCGCCGCGCCTGCTTGATCAAATCTTCCGCCGCAAACGGCGGCATCCTGAATCCCTGCCAAAGCGCCTGCCATATCGCACGCGAGTCGCGCACATTCTTTTCGAGAATCACCAGCATCTGCCGAAACGTGCGCGCCAGCATGTAGAGATGCCCGATCGCAGCGTCCTCGCCCGCCTCAGAACTGTTCAGCAGACCCTGCAACAGCGCCAGTGCGCGCACACGGTCGCGGGCACTGATCGCATCCGTCAGTTCGTACAGCGAACGCTGCTTTGCGCCCAGCACCATGGTCTCCACATCGCCAAGCGTAATGCGCGGGCGGCCGCTGGCGTAAAGCAAAAGCTTTTCCAGCTCCGATGACACCAGCATCATGTCCGCACCCAGCGCATCCACCAGTTCGCGCGCGGCGTCGGGTTCCACGCGTACCTCTTGCTCCTGCGCGGTGGACACAATCCAGCGCATTGCATCTTCCTCATTCACGCGCGCCAGTTCCACCATGCCGCAATGCTCGCCCAGCGTTTCGGTCAGCCGCTCAAAGCGATTCTTGTCGTCCATCTCCATCCGCCGCGCATCCGACGGGATGCGGATAAAGTCCGCGATGAACAGAAGCACCGCCTGCGGATTCGGCGATTTGAAATAGCGTTCGAGCGCAGCGAACTCGTCCTTCTTGGCGCCGCGCGTATAAAGCTGCCGCACGTTGCGCACAAAAATTACCTGGAAGGGCGACATGAGCGAGGGCGTCTGCGCGCGGTCGAGAACTTCGAAGATTGAAGTTGTGGCCAGGTCAAGATCCGAGAGACAAAAATCTCTCAACTCCTGCGGCACATACGCCTTCAAAACAGCGGAGCGGCAACGGTCCAGAAGAAACACTTCGTCGCCGGCCAGCACGTAGCCCGGCCGCAACGAACCGTTGCCCGCAGCAGCAGCCTCAATCTCGGCCACGAACCGGCCAACAGCGGCAAATCCGGCTCCCCAGCGTAACGTGGTCAAACTGCCCAACTCCCTCGAACCGAACTTTGTCTCGAATCGGTATGCACCGCAGCGAGCCGGGCATCCAGATTGAGTACACGCAACATGCGGCTCCAGAATATCGTGCGAGGCCACGCGAAACCAGCGCGGAAAACCGGGAGGTTGCCTCATTACGCAACGCCCCGGACCGGAATTCGTCTCTTCTTCGCTCTCTCTTGGTTTTAAACGCGCCGGGTGCCCCCGGTCCCTCGCTCTTGGGGACCGGGGAATGAATCAACTTTCTCCCGAGACTTTCATTCGTCGGATTCAAGAAAAAGAATGGGTGCCCCCATGTCTCGGTTCTGAGACATGGGAAAGATTCAACTACCCCTCGAGCCTTTCATTCGTCGAATTCCAGAAAAAGAATGGGTGCCCCATGTCTCGCTTCTGAGACATGGGAAAGATTCAACTACCCCTCGAGCCCTTCATTCGTCGGATTCAAGAAAAAGAATGGGTGCCCCATGTCTCGCTTCTGAGACAGGGGATCGCAGAGACCTTATTCCCCGGTCTGCCAGAGAGTTCTAAAAGCACGCCGCCAGCTCCGAACCCCTCAAAGCCCTTCCAGCACATCAGCAACCACCTGCCGCGCAAATGCGCGCGACAAGCGCTCCACGGCCGCCGGGTCTTCCTGGATAAACGTCGCCAGGTCCGTGGTCGACTGGTACTGCTCCCGAAACACGATGTTCTTGTTCTGGTAGAGCACCTGTCCGTCGGCCCCGTTCAGCGTCACTGAAGCCACGATCGTAATGATGAAGCTCGACGACTGCTGCGTTGAGGCGTTGTACGTCAGTGGCGCAACTGCCTCAGTCAGGATGGTGCCATGCAGCACCGCGCCGGCCTCAGGGCTCTCGGTGGGAATCACCCGGAAGCGCGTGCGCGTGGCAAGCTCGCGAATCACCGCATCCGTCATCACCGTCTCCGTGTGGTACGCCTCAGTACGGCTGATGAACAGCGGAACCGAAATCGTCTTGATGTCGGGAGGCAGATGCGTAGCCGCGCCCAGCGTGTGGTATCCGCATCCGGAAAGCGAAATCACGAAGGCGGCAAGCGGCAAAGAAGCAAACGGGCGCATGACCCATCTTAACTCGCAGCCGTCCCTCGCCAGGCACTGGCGTGCACTACTTGCAAGTCGCAGAAAATCGTAGCGCCGATCTCCAGATCGGCTGTCCTGAGGGCCTCCCGGCCCTCAGACACCTCGCCAGACATTGGACTCTCGTTTGTTGCGTAGCGTGCGAAATGCGCGTCACACCCAGGCGGTCACTAACATGCCGAGCCCTGACGGTGAAAGCTTGAGCCCGTCGGCTCGCCCCTCGAAATACCGCGTATTCAGCCCAACCGAATCCACCTGCTCCATCCGCTTGAATCCCGCCGCGCGCAATTCCCTTTCCAACGCCTCCGCACTAAAAAACAGCTTGAACGGCTCGCCCGCCGCCGCTACCCGCGCAGCAAGCGCTTCAAACACCAGCCTCCGCTTCAGGCTCAGCGTGTGCGGGGGAAAGACGTAGTCAAAGCTCACGCCCGTTCCAGCCGGCAGTCTTCCGATGGTGCGCACCGTCGCCTGAAATGCATCGAGTCGTGAGATAAGGAACAACGCCCAGCCATCCGAAAAACGCCGGCGCCGTAGCATCGAATCCCGCATCATTCAGCCCCTCGGCGAGCGTCTTGTGCTCAAAATCGAGCGGAACAAAAGTCAGATTCTCCGGCAGCTCGACTGCGCTCTCCGCCAGCAATGCGCGCTTCCATTCCTGCGTCGCCGGAAAATCCACTTCAAACACCTTGAGTTCCGGAAACGGATTGCGATAAGCAAAAGTATCCAGGCCCGCGCCCAGCACCACATACTGCCTCACGCCCCGCGCCACTGCATCCGCAAGCTGGTCCTCGGTATAGCGGCTTCGTGTCGCCATGAAAAGACGAAAATCGCGCGCCACCTTGTGCATCGCGCGTTCCATGTCGTTCTGGTATTCGGGCCCGATCAGCCGCAGCGCGATGGGATCGTCCAGAATCCGCGGATTGTCAATTAGCTGGTGAGCCGCGCGCCGAATGGCGACGCGGAGTGCTGTCCTGCTGGCGCGGCCTGGCCTCATCCTCCCAGTTTACGGGCAACCTGCGCCCCGAACCGCGTACCATACCTCTCATGACCTGGATTGGATGGGCACTGCTCTCCGCTGCCTTTGCCGCCGCCACCGCGCTCCTTGCGAAAGTCGGCGTCGAGCACGTGGATTCGAACCTTGCCATGGCGATACGCACCAGCGTCGTGGTGGTCTTTGCCTGGGGCATCGCGCTGGCCCTCGGCAAACACGGCGAAATCCGTTCGCTCGATCGGCGAACGCTGCTCTTTCTCGCCCTCAGCGGCCTCGCCACCGGACTCTCGTGGATCTGCTACTTCCGCGCCCTGCAACTCGGCCCGGCCTCCCGCGTCGCGCCGCTCGACAAGCTCAGCGTCCCGCTCGTCATGGTCTTCGCCTGGCTGTTGCTCGGCGAAAAAATGAACGCGACCGCCATCGCAGGCGGACTCCTCATCACCGCCGGCGCCATTGTCATGGTGATGAGCTGATCGAGCCCCGACGCGCAAGCCCCTTCCTTATACTGAATAGAGCGCGACCGCTCCCTCCGGCGCACAACACCTGAATGACGGCTCAAACCCAACCCGAAGCTCCCCACCGCCGCATCGTCCTCACCGGTTTCATGGGCTCAGGCAAAACAACGGTCGGCCCACTCGTGGCGAACCAGCTCGGCTGGCGCTTTGTCGATGTGGACGACGTCATCGAAGCCGAAGCCGGAGTCGCGATCACCGAGATCTTCGCGCGTCACGGCGAAGAGGTCTTCCGCGAGCGCGAGCATCAGACCATCGCGCGCCTCGCCGAGAGCAATCACCTGGTGCTGGCCCTGGGCGGCGGCGCCATCGAGCATCCGCGGACGCGATCGCTGCTCCTTTCCACCCCACGCACCATGCTCGTCCATTTGGAAGTGGAGCTCGCCACCACGCTGGCCCGTTGCGGCGGAACGGAAAATACGCGCCCCATCCTCGCCGACAAAACCAACCTCGAAAACCGCTACGCCCGCCGCCTTCCGCTCTACCGCAGCGCGCACATCTCCATCGCCGTCGACCAGCTCACGCCCCAGCAAGTTGCAGAAGCGATCATCAAAGCCGCGCAGCAAAGCCGTTAGCCTGCAATTCTCGCAGGTCGCTGTTAATCGTAGCGCCGATCTCCAGATCGGCTGTCCTGAGGGCCTCCCGGCCCGCAGATGCCTCACCAGAATTTGGATTCCGGGTTGCTGCGATGCTTGAGAGAAATGCGGGCTAGCGTCTATTGTTGTGTGTTGTCCGGCGGCGTCACCGTCACCACCGTGCAATGAACCTTGCTCGCGTAGTTCGCGATCTCTCCCATTTGGAACGCGTTGTAGCTCTGCGATGTCCCCGGTTGCAGCGGTCCCTGCGGACTCTTCAGACTGATCCGCATCTCATCCAGATCGGTTCCGTTTACGTCCGTCTGGTCGCACTCCAGCGTCGCCGCCTGGATCGCAACACTTGAATGATTGGTCCACTTCCCGTCGTTTATCTGCAGATACCCCTCCGCATTTCGAAAATTGCAATCAAAGCTCTGCTGCTTGGCCAGCGCGGCCACGGCAGCCGCTTCCTGCGCCGGCGTGATCGGCGGCACTCTGTGCGTGATGTAGTAATACCCGAACCACAGCACCAGAACAATGATGATGATCGTACTCATCCTTCCCCCGCGCTTCACGGGCGTCGGCGGCAGGGTCACCACCACCGGAACCTGTCCCGGCACCCCATAGGCGCCCTGCGTCATCTGTTGCGGCTGCATCATCTGCGCGGGCGCTGCTCCGGGCGCCGTCGCCGCCGCCGTCGCATCACTGCCGCATTGCACGCAGAACCGTTCATCCGCCCCCAGCGATTTACCGCAATTCTTGCAGAATGCCATGCCCGCTCAATCTCCTTGCTCTTGTCGTGATCGCCGCTTCAACCGCTGCCGCACGCGAAATCAATTGGCCGCGGACGCCGGCTGCATCTGCGCTTCCACCGTGGCCAGCGTCGTCTGCAAGTTCGACTTCTGTTCTTCCTTCACCTGCTGCAATCCTTGCTGCACCAGCCCGAACACTACGTACCACGCGACGATGCCCGTCAAAATCTGGTTGCCTGAAAACGGCAGTTGCCAAGGCGCATCCCAAATCGCGTGCAGCACCACCGGAATCATGAACGCCTTCAGGAACCTTTTATCGAACAGCATGGCGACGCTGGTTGGCTTGCCTTGCTTCACGCGCCAGAAGGCTCCCGCCGCCAGAGCCGTCCACGCAACGTGGCCCAGCGGTGCAAGAATCCCGCGCAGCCGCAACACTTGCAGCATGCCGATCACGCCGCGATGCATCGCCACCGCCATCACCTGGTGCGAGAGCGAGCCATTCTGAACGATCGTCGGAAGCAGCCCCTGCAAAAATCCATCATTCAGCGCGTAGCCTGCGGTTTCAAACGCCGCAAATCCCGCTCCCACAACCGCCCCAAACAGAATTCCATTCAATATGTACTTGTAGCGAACGCTGCGCATTACCACCACAACCGTCAGCAGCTTCGCCACTTCCTCCACAATGCCCGCCTCCATGTCCGAAAGGTCGAAGATCGGCATACTGTAGCCCAGCAGCGCCACGGCCAGCGATACAATCGCTCCCATCAGAAACAGCTTGCCCACGGTGTGTATCGAAACATTCCGCGGTGTGTTTAATTCGAAAAATAACGTCAGCGTCGCCAGAGGAACCGCAAACGCCCCCAGGAACATCATCCCGGGAATAAAGTTCGTGTTGCCCGTCTGAAAAAACAGAAAAGTCAGCGCAACGTAAGCAATCACCAGCGCCGCCAGCATGCGGAAGAACAGCCACGGCTTCGGCCATCCCGTCTCCACCATCTCAATCGGCGGCGTTGTCTTCGCCGTGCCCACCAGGATGTACTCTTCCACTGCATCGGCGCCCCGCCGCTTGAATACCTCTGAGAACATCTGCGGCAGGCTGAACCCTTCAAGGCTTTCAGTCGAGGCAAGACTTTGCAGCCGCGCCTGCATGCCATGCAGAAGGTTGGCCTGATGTGCCGTATGTGGAAGCGCGGTCTGCGCCGGCGCCATCACCTGCGGGTTCACGTAATACACGCCCCGCACCGCTCCTGGAATAAGGCCCGGCACAACTCCCGGCGCCACCCCCGCGTGCCCAACCGGCATCGTCTCCGGCGTCACTTGCTGCACCTGGGGCACTGCAGACTGCGCTTGCTGCACGGCCGCGTCCTGCGCAGCCGTTGGCGCCCCTAGCACCGCGCCGCAGCTCTTGCAGAACTTGTATTCGGGCAGGGTTTCCGTTCCACAATGGTTACAGAACATCTGGTTTCTCCTGTCGGTGGGGGTCGGGGATTTTTAAAGTAGCACTTCTCTCAGTGACAAGTAAAGAAACAAATCGAGCCTGATGACAAACAAAGAACTCCGCAGTGTTTTGAACGTACTCGGCTTCAGCCGTGCCTTAAAACGCCATCGGCGAAATGGTTTGTATCAGGGCACGACTTTAGTCGTGCCAGTTGATCCGGTACGAACCGGGCAGATACTTTACAGAACAGACCGGGGAGATGGTTTACAGATTTTGTCCGTTTCAGAAGGCGTGTAGAAGGGAAGCATGCCTTGGACTGTGAGCGGAGTGGTGGAGAAGCGGAAGGACTTTGTTGCGGACTTTGTTTCCGGAGACTGGACGATGAGCGAGCTTTGTCGCATCCATGGTATATCGCGGCCAACCGGCTACGCGGTTCTGCGTCGCTACGCCGATGGCGGCGACCAGGGGCTTGCCGAGCGCAGCCATGCGCCCCAGCGGCATCCCAACCAGACGCCGGCTCAGATCGAACAGCTGGTTTTACAACTGCGGCGTGCGCATCCCTTGTGGGGACCTCGACCATTGAAGAAGATCCTGGAAGACCGTAATCCGCAGCTTGCGATACCGGCGGCGAGCACCATCGGTGCCATCGTGGAGCGCGAAGGGCTGACGCACCATCGGCGCAAGCGTCGGCGCGTGGAACCTTATCAGCAGCCGTTCGCTTCGGTCCAGTCTCCCAACGACGAGTGGGCCTGCGACTTCAAGGGCTGGATGCGAACCAGCGACGGAGAGCGCATCGATCCGTTGACCATCTCCGATAGCTTGAGCCGTTATCTGCTGCGCTGCCAGGCGGTAGACAAGACCGACACGGCGCGGGTGCAGGCGGTTTTCGAGGCAGCGTTTCGGGAGTTCGGGATGCCGCGTGCGGTTCGCTCCGACAACGGGCCGCCGTTTGCTTCCTGCGCGGTGGCGGGCCTGTCGCGGCTTTCGGTGTGGTGGATCAAGCTGGGCATCGTGCCTGGGCGCATTGAGGCCGGTCATCCGGAACAGAACGGGCGGCACGAACGCATGCACCGCACGCTAAAGGAAGCCGTGGCCTCTCCGCCCAAGGCCAATCGGCGCATGCAGCAGCAGGCTTTCGACCAGTTCCGCCGCGAGTACAACGAGGTGCGGCCGCACCAGGCGCTGGCCATGGAGACGCCGGATTCGGTCTATTCGAGCTCGCCACGGCTGTTCCCAGGCCGCGTGCCCGAGCCTGAATACGACACCACGATGAAGGTGAGGTCCGTGTTCAAGCACGGACAGTTCTTCTTCAACCGTGACTACGTGTTCCTGAGCAAGGTGTTGTCGGGCGAGCGCATTGGCCTGCTGCCAATCGACGACCGTTACCTGCGTATTTACCTGGCCTGGTATCCGATTGCCCGGCTGGATACAAGGACCATGCGAGTGGAAAAACTCTGGCCGCAGGATCGGGCCAGCGATCAAGCCTATGGAAAGGTGGAAATCCCCAAAAGCTGGGATTCCGACCTTCCCACAGGCACGACTACGGCGGGCAGATGAATCAAAAACAAACCCCAAAAACAGGACCAATGTGTAAACCATCTGCCCGGTCTGAAATGTAAAGGAACTGCCCGGCTGGACAAGCCGAAAATCGACGTCGGGCTTTAGCCCCTGCTAATTTCGTTCGACCGAAAATGTCTTTTTCCGCAGCTTCTTGCGCCCCCAGAGGGATCCCTTTCGCGATTACTTAGTCAAAATCGACCCTGTAGACAGCCTGGAATCTCCTCCGGAACCGCCCAACCCATCGCAATCGCACCGCGCCCCACCTCCTCCCGAAACCACCCCAACTGCTATCATCAACAAAGGCGCAAGTTCCCGCCGGGCCTCCCCGCCGAGAACTTTTCCTTCCCGTTGGCCCATTGACCCGATGACTCCCGCTTCCCAGGCAGCAACCAACCCGGTCGATCTTGCAGCGCATCCGCACGGCACAGCCCACGGTCATGTCCACGCGCCCCAGCCCGGCGCAACCGCCACCCTCATCCACGATCTCCGCGAACTCTTCAAGGTCAAGGTCGTCGCCCTCGTTCTCGTCACCGGATGGGGCGGGTTCTACCTCGGCTCCATGCTCTCTGGAATCTCAAGCCTCCAGCGCGGATTGCTCGACACGCTGCTCGGCATCGGCCTCGTCTCCGCCGGAGCAGGCGCGCTCAATGAAGCGCTCGAGCGCAAAACCGACGCGCGCATGAAGCGCACCGCGGACCGTCCTCTCGCCTCCGGCCGCTTCTCTCTCGCGCAAGGCATCATCGCCGGCATGGGAGCCCTCGCCCTCGGCTCCGTCTGGCTCCTGCTGCACACCAATCTCCTCACCGTCGCCCTGGCGCTGCTCACAGTTTTCACCTACGTCGCCATTTACACGCCGCTCAAGCGCGTCACCGCCATCGCTACCTTCATCGGCGCATTTCCCGGGGCCATGGGACCCATGCTCGGCTGGACCGCCGCGCGCGGCCGCATTGACTGGCAGGGCGTTGCCCTCTTCGCCATCCTCTTCGTCTGGCAGTTCCCGCACTTCATGGCCATCTCCTGGATGTATCGCGACGACTACGCACGCGCCGGCATCCGCATGTTGCCCGTTGTCCAGCCTGACGGATGGTCCACCGTTGCCGAAGCCTTGTTCTTCGCCGTCATCATGATTCCCGTCAGCCTCATCCCCTGGCGGTCTGGGCATGGCCGGCATCACCTATGCAATCATCGCGGCCGCCCTCGGCCTGCTTTATCTTGGCTACACCATTCGCTTCGCCGGAATTCTCCGCGCAGCCAACGACACGGAAAGCCGCATGCTCGCGCGTGATCTTTTAAAGGTCAGCGTGCTCTACCTGCCGCTGCTCTTCACCACGTTGATGATCTGCGCCACTACAAAGTAGTCAGCGCCTCGCGCATGAAACACAAGGAAGCGGAACCATGACGGCGACAGTCGCCACCCAATCAAGCACGCGGCCTGCCATCGCAGCCATTCTCGCCATCAGCCTCGCGGCCACTCTGTTTCTCTTCTGGCTCATCTACGTTCATCCCGCCGCCGCCACCAGCGCCCAGTACGCATTTCTGCCCGCGCTCAACGCCGTGCTCAACGGCCTGTCCGCCATCGCCCTGGTCATCGGCTACACCTTCATCCGCTCGCGCAACATCAAGGCCCACCGCGCGTCCATGATCACGGCCTTCTGCTTCTCCACGCTCTTCCTCGTCAGCTACATCCTCCACCACGCACTCCACGGCGACGTGCGCTACCCGGCCCTCGCTGCCTATCGCATGGTCTATCTGCCGCTGCTCGCCAGCCACATCGTGCTCGCCATCGTCGCGCTGCCCATGGTGCTGGTCACCTTCTTCTTCTCGCTCACCGGTCGCATTCCGCAGCACCGCAAAATCGCCCGCTTCACGTTTCCCTTGTGGCTCTACGTTTCGGTAACCGGCGTCATCACCTACGCGATGCTCCGCCTGGCGCAAGCATCATGACCGCGCAAACGCAAAACCGTAGCAAGGTTCCAGGTTCGCCCACGAATCACGGCTCCCCACTTCCCGACGACGGCACGCGCCAACTTCTTCAGTGGGGCGGCTCCATCGTAGGCGCCGGCGTGCTCGCCACCATCCTGCTTGAAACCGTGCTCGGCGGATTTTCGCCCACAGGCGCCAGCACCAACACCGGATGGTTCGCGCTCATTGTCGCGCTCACGTGCATCCCCTTCGGCGGCCTTTTGCTCTCACTCGGCATAGCCAAGTGGCTCCGCCGCCGCTCGCTCTCCCGCACGCGCTGACAAGCGACGGAACAACCCATTGACTCCGAAAAGTCCGGTGCCCCATCCATCGCATCCTTTTGCGATGGGTGGGATAGAGCCAACTCAACGTCGAGCGTTCTTCCTCTCTCGGCTTATAACCGCCGTTGTCTGCTATCCTTTTCCATTAACCGGAGTACACGAACATGGCAAAAAGCGTCAACAAAGTCATCCTTCTTGGCAACGTGGGCAAAGACCCTGAAATCAAATCGACTCCCAGCGGCACCATGGTTGCCACCTTCGGCCTGGCCACCAGCGACCGCTACCAGGACCCCCAGGGCAATTGGCAGGATCGCACCGAATGGCACAACCTTGTTGCCTTCAAGCGCACCGCCGAAATCGTCCGCGACTATGTAAAGAAGGGCTCCAAGCTCTACATCGAAGGCTCGCTCCGCACCAGCAATTGGGAAGACAAGACCTCCGGACAGAAGCGCTACAAAACCGAAATCATCGTCAACGACCTTTCGCTGCTTTCCGGTCGCGACGAGGGCTCCGGCGGCGGTGGTTACAGCCGCGGTGGCGGCGACGCGGCAAACTACGACCAGCGCCCCTCAGCCCCCCGCGACGACATCAGCCAGCAAGCCGAAATCTCCGACGACGACATCCCCTTCTAGCGCCGGTACCCTGAGGTCATAGGGCGGGAAGTGCGCGTTCCCGCATAAAGTGCGGATGCCCCCGGGTCCATCGTCCGCCGCGGCGGAGGAACCGGGGATCGAGGTCAGCCCTACTGAAACTGCACCAACTTCAGTGCAACAAGTTCCACAGAACAAGCCAAAACGACCTGAGAACAGCGCGAAAAACCTCAGAAATGCGCATTGAGCATTTCTTCGGTGAATTTAGATCAAGCAACTTCAATTAAATGGGAAATTACTGGGTTTTAAAAAGCTTATTTCAATGAATTTCTGGGTCTGGTATCTCAAAAATCGTACCAACTGGATCGTGGATTTCGCACTGTTTTGTATCAAGTTGATTGAACATTTCACGCCATTTGGGTTGAATGAATTCGAACGATTAACGTTGTCGAAGTAGCACAAATAATTGCATTTAAGCCGCAATTCGTGAGCCCCGTCACCCCCCAAGACACCCCTCAAATGAAATTCGGCTCCCGCAAAAGCAAAACTGAAAGCTGTTCCCTGCTTCCTAATCCCTGTTCCCTGCTTTTCCCTACTCCACCTTCATCAGCGTCGCCAGCAGCATGTCCTTGCGCTGTGCGGCAAGGTCGTCCGAGTTCGCAAGGATGCGCAGCCACACGGCAACAGCAATCGCAGCAAGCAGAAGGAACGAGGGGATCGCCACCCAGAGCACGTCCGCGTAGAAGCAGATCTCAAAGACGGCCGCGCCCACACCAAGCACGCCCACCTGCAACAGCAGGCCGATGATGGTGCTTGCCTGCGAACCGCGCTGCCGCGAAATGCGCCCGGGATTCACACGGTAAGGCATGGTGATGGAGAGAATGTTGCCCACCGCCAGGTTGATCGGCAGCGCAAACAAGAGCCATGCGATCGTAATAGCCACAATCAAAACGTCAGGCTCACCTAACCGCATAGTCGCTAGAAGGCCCGCCACTACTAGCGATAACGCAAACACAGCGGAGTGGCAAAGGTTCTTCGCCAGCATCACCGTGCGCAAAGGCGTAGGCGCGATGAAGTAGAGCTGAATGCCCGCGCCCTCCGTGCCGAGATTGTTGCCGAACAACTGTCTGAAACCCAGCTGCGCAAAGAACACGCACAAGGGAAACGACCACAGCGGCATGTGCCCGTGAATCCCCGCCCTGATAAACGGTCCTGAGATGACAAGAACAAGAATCAACGGAGCGCCCACCGCATACAACAGCGGCATTGTCCGCATCATGCTTTGAAACTCCTTGCCGATGATGGCGCCAATCGGCGACGCGCCACGTACAGGCGCGTCGGCGCTCAACTCACTTCGAGCAATGCGCTCCCGACCCTGGGGAAGCGTTTTTGCAGTTGTCTTTGCGAGTGCCGGCGATGCCCCAAGATTTTCGCCGCGATACTCGGCCCGCAACCGCACCCCAAGCACCGCCCCCGCTGACAAGAAAAATAGAAATCCGCATCCATACGATTCCAGAGCCCCGACCGGTTTCTGCATCGCGGCCTCTTCCACGGCAACCGCAGCAAGGCCGGGAGGAAGCCATACCTGCGCCTGCTCCGCCGTCTGCACCCAGGGCTCGGCCAGCAGCTTGCGATAGAACTCCGCCTGTTGGTGTCTGCTGCCCTGGGCAGAACGGCCGCGCTGCCAGAGGGCGGGATTCACCAGTTGCAGACTGAGAACAAGCAGCATGAACAGCGCGCCCACAATCTCCCGCGTTCGACGCTGCGAAAGCCAACGGTCGATCCAGGCAAAGACGGCGCGAACCAGCAGAATGTTGAAGGCTGCAAAGATGACGAGAGCGATCGCTGTGAAAGCAAAGAGAGCCGGCTCGGCAATCGTGATTCCGACAAAGATACCGAGGCAGCAGAGAAATCCCAGAATGGTGGAAACGTCAGAGAGCCCGAAGACAACGTAAAGGAAAAAAAAAGAGCGGAAGCCGACAGGAAACCGCAACAGGGCGCCAAGGTCGAACTGCTCCTGAAAAGTGGAGAGCATGATGGGAACGACCTGCCACATGAGGCAAACACCCCAGAAGACAATAGGCAGGTACTGCCATTGGGCATTGGCGGCAATCACATATGAGTACACGCCCGCGCCGACGGCAATGGCGAGCCCTATGAAGCCATAGATGACAAATGCAACCGAACGCGCGCCCACCTCAAAAACGCCAAGGCTCGAGCGAAGGCCATTGACGAAGATGCGCCAGCGCAGCCGGGCCAAGGCCGCATACTGCGCACGCGCGAGCGGGCTGAGGAGTCCACCGCCAGCGGCCAATGGACGTTGAATGTCTTCAATGCCACTGGGCCGGTCCTATGCTAGCCATGAAAGCTCCTGCGCGGGCTCAAGGCCTCCAGCTCCCACCACGGAGAGGAAAATTTCTTCAAGCGTGAGACGCTGGCCCGCTTGCGTGCCAGGCAATGTGGAGGCCACTCCCTCGCGCAGTTGCTCGAGCGATCCGTTGGCCACCAGGCGGCCTTTGCTGATGATGGCCACATGGGAGCAGAGCCGCTCGACAATTTCAAGCACATGCGTGGTGAGAAAGATAGTGGCGCCGCGGTTGATCATGCCCTGCAGCATGGTCTTGAGCATTCCGGCGGCGATGGCATCGACGCCTTCGAACGGTTCATCGAGAAACAGAACCTTGGGTCCGTGGATGACGGCCGCAGCCAGCGCCAGCTTCTTTTGCATGCCGTGGGAGAAATCGGTAACGAGCTTTTTGTTTTCGTTGGCAAGCTGCATGAATTCGAGCAGTTCCTGGGTGCGCAGCTTGGTGGTTTGCTTGTCGAGGCCGTACATGCGGCCGACGAAACGAAGATACTCTGGCGCAGTGAGGCGGCCGAACAGGGCCATGCCTTCCGGCACAACACCGATCTGGCGCTTGAGCTCAAGGGCCGATGCACTGAAGGGTTTGCCCAGAATCTCAATGGATCCGGCGCTGGGTTCAAGCAACCCGGTGAGCATCTTGATGGTGGTAGATTTTCCTGCACCATTGGGTCCGAGAAATCCGAAGAACTGTCCGGGCGCAACGCTGAAGGAGATATCGTCAACAGCAGTCAGCGCACCGAAGCGCCGAGTAAGGCCGTGGGTCTGGATGGCAGCAATTTCCATGTGGGGCAAGGATAACAAGGTTCGCCGCAGGAACAAAGTGGACAAGCGGATGGGCCGTGCACGATCCAAAGAAATCATATTGACGCACGATTTCTGTGTGCTGTAAGGTACGCAACTATGAGAAAACCTGCGAACATCATTGCTGCATTTGGTCTTGTCCTTGGTGGCGTGCTGGGAATGGTTGGAACCATGGTCTCGCAACAGAACGTGCGCGCGATCGCCTGGGGCATCGACGGCACAGCGCTGGTGGTGGCCACCTGCTTGCTCGCCATTCGCTTCTTTAGAAAAGGCAACGATTGCATTGCAGCCGGGTTCCTCGTCTACGCAATCGGCGAGGGCGTGATGTTGGGCGGAACTGCGGGAACTCTTGAAGCCAGCGTTCCTTCGTTTGCAGCCGGCACGGCGATGTGGGCCGCCGCGCTTCTGCTCACGGGCATTCCCAAAGAGTTCGCGCTGTGGACGCGCACGGCCAGCATCTTGGGCGGTGTCTTGTTTGCGATTGTGGCTGTGAAGATCTTCCTTGGACAACAAGTGTTGCCAACTACCTCGCCGCTGCCATACTTCGCCTATCCGTTCCTCGTGCTCACGTTCGCCGGCTGGTTCCTGAGCCTGCTTAAGGCGGAATGATTGCTTTGCATCTACGCGCCGTTTGATGATTCTTCGTCGGGCTTGCCGAGCGGGTCGTTATCGCGATCGGTGACTTCAGCAAGCGCGGCCAGACCTGCGGCGAAGGCTGGCGTGAATGCATCAGCCGGTACGCGCCAACTCCAGTTGCCGGCAGGGACGGCTGGCTTATTCATGCGGGCTTCGGACCCAAGTTCAAGCAGATCCTGCGCAGGCACGATGGCCATTTCCGCGACGCTTGCGAAGTCGGCGCGGATGAGGGGCCAGACGGGCCTGCCCCCGACGGGACCGACGAGTGCTTCAACTGCCTCGCGCTCCGTTTTATTTGCTGCATTCCACCAGCCCTGCGTGGTGTCGTTGTCGTGGGTGCCGGTGTAGGCAACGGTGTCGTGAGTGAATCGGTGCGGCAGATGGGTATGCGCTGCCTCGTTGCTGAAACCGAACTGCAGCACCTTCATGCCGGGCAACGCAAGGCTGATGCGCAGGGCCTCGACCTCAGGAGTGATGAGGCCAAGATCTTCCGCCACGAGCGGCAGCGAGCCTAGCGCGGACTCAAGCGCATGAAAAAGCTCGAGGCCGGGAGCCTTGATCCATTCACCATTGATGGCCGTTTCTTCTTCCGCGGGAATGGCCCAATAGGCTTCAAAGCCACGGAAATGGTCAAGACGGACGATGTCGTAGAGCTGGCAGGCGCGGCGGATGCGCTCAATCCACCAGGCGAAGCCGGTTTGCTGAGCGACATCCCAGCGATACAGTGGATTGCCCCAGCGCTGGCCTGTAGCCGAGAAGTAATCGGGTGGAACGCCGGCGATGCGGATAGGATTCAGATCGTCGTCCAGCTCAAAGAGCTCGGGATGTACCCAGACGTCAGACGAGTCCATGTTGACGAAGATGGCCACATCGCCAAGGATACGAATGCCGCTCCCCCCAGCTGCACTGCGGAGCTCAGCCCACTGAAGGGCGAAGGCAAACTGCAGAACCTTTTCCTGGGCGATAGCATGCGCGTGACATTCAGCCGCCTCTGCAAGAGCCTGCGGGTCGCGCTTCTTGAGCGGCTCAGGCCATGCGATCCACGCACCCGTGTTGAACTCGCGGCGCAGGACGGCATAAAGGGCGTAATCGGCGAGCCATGCCGACTGCGTCTGACAGAAGGCGAGGAACTGCTTCCACTGCGACTCGAGCTGGGCTTCATGCGATGCGCGTTGAAGAAAATTTGCAGCCGCCTCGTGGAGCAAGGGGAGCTTGCGCTGCTCCACCTGGTCGAAGTCAACATTGCCCGAAGTGCCGTCGAGCGACGCAATGCTTTCGCGCGCAATCCATCCCCAATCGGCAAGCACTTCAAGACTGATGAGGTACGGGTTGCCTGCGAAGGCCGACGAGCCTGCATAGGGTGAGTTGCCGTAGCCGGTGGGGCACAGGGGCAGAACTTGCCAGACGTGCTGTTTGGCAGACGCGAGGAAAGATACGAATTGATGCGCCGCCGGGCCAAGGTCGCCAATGCCGCCGTGGGAGGCCAACGATGTCAAATGGAGCAGGACTCCTGAAGAACGCTCGAAGTGCATGCGTCAATTATCACAGCACGAGCACGGGGCATCGCCGCAGGAGCGCGGAGCTTGAGGCGAAGGCCGCCGCCGAGCCACTATAATCCGTTTGGCGCTCCTGGGAGCACTTGCAGGGAGCGAGATGAAATCTTCAAGAAAGATCCGGAGATAAAATCCTTTGCAGATACGATTCGTTCGCGCATTCATTTCCGTTATGGCGTCAAAGATTGCAATCCCGACCCTGGCCGTGCTTGCGCCGCTCGCAGGCGCGCAATCGGTCCCTCCCGCGCAGGTGGTCCTCTCGACTGGCTGGCAGCTACAGGATGCAGCCAAGGCGGAGCAGCCCGGAGCCGAGGTGGCGAAAGAGGGCTTTGACACCGCCGGATGGTACAAAGCCACGGTTCCAGGAACGGTGCTGACGACGCTGGTGAACAACCATGTTTATCCGGAGCCGCTGTATGGCGAGAACAACCGGCCCGAAGTGATTCCCGACAGCCTTTGCCGGAATTCGTGGTGGTATCGAACGACGATTGCGATTCCGCGAACGTACAAGGGTCATCGCGTGTGGCTCAACTTCGACGGCATCAACTACTCGGCGGCCGTATGGGTGAATGGGGCGCAGGTGGGCACGATACGCGGGGCATTCATCCGTGGCGTGTTTGACATTACCGCACAGGTGACACCGGGTGAACGGGCGGTATTGGCGGTCCTGGTGACGCCGCAACCAAATCCCGGCGTGCCGCACGAACATACGCTGCGCGCAGGCCTGGGAGCGAATGGCGGCATCAGCGCAATCGATGGACCGACGTTTCTGTCCACGCTCGGCTGGGACTGGATTCCTGCGATCCGCGACCGCGACAGCGGAATCTGGCAAACGGTGTTTTTGTCGGCGACGGGTCCGGTGCGCGTGAAGGATCCGCTGGTGACCACCGATCTTCCGCTGCCGAAGACCGACTCCGCCGACGTGGGCGTACAAGCCACTGTGGAGAATGTAAGCGACCAGCCGCAAAAAGGCTTCCTCGAGGGAACGATCGAGAATATCCACTTCAAGCAGGCCGTGGAGCTGGCCGCGCACAGCACGCAGGTGGTCAAGTGGGACGCGAAGACCACAACGGCGCTGCACATGGAGCATCCGCGACTGTGGTGGCCGAACGGCTACGGCTCTCCTGAGATGTACAAGCTTGAGTTGCGTTTTGTGCAGGCGCATTCAACTTCAGATGCAATGGCCGTCGACTTTGGCGTGCGCAAGATCAGCTACAGCGTTCCCGGAACCGACACGCTCACCATCTCAGTAAATGGCGTGCAGGTGTTTATCCGCGGCGGCGACTGGGGACTGGACGAAGCCATGAAGCGCATTCCGCGCGAACGGCTTGAGGCGGAGATTCGCCTGCACCAGTTGGCGAATCTGAACATGATTCGCAACTGGGTGGGACAGAGCACGGGCGAGGATTTTTACGAGCTGTGCGACAAGTACGGAATCCTGGTGTGGGACGAGTTCTTCCAGCCGAATCCGGGCGACGGACCGAATCCGACCGATATTCCCACCTACATGGCGAACGTGCGCGACAAGATTCTGCGCTTTCGCAATCATCCCTCGATTGCGCTGTGGTGCGCGCGCAATGAGGGCTTTCCACCGCCGGAGATCGACGCCGAGCTGCGCAAGCTGATGGCGGAACTGGAGCCGACACGCCGCTACCAGCCGAGTTCAACCGACGGAGCCGGTGTGCGTTCGCATGGACCGTACTACTGGCGGACGCCGCGCGAGTTTTACAAGGTCACCGACGATTACTTCAAGACCGAGACCGGTAGCGTATCCGTGCCCACGCTCGAATCCATTCACGGCATGATGCCGAAGAAGGATTGGGAGTCGATTAACGACGACTGGGCCGAGCACGACTTTGCCAAAGGCAACTCCGGCGCCGACAAATATCCCGGGATCATTGAGGCGCGGTTTGGGAAGGTCGCCAACCTTGCGGACTTTGTGCGCAAATCGCAGCTCGCCAATTACGAGGCCTTCCGCGCCATGTACGAGGGACGGAATGCGCAGCTGTTTCATCCGACCACGGCAATTCTTACGTGGATGAGCGCGCCGGCTCAGCCGAGCTTTGTGTGGCAGCTTTACCATTACGATCTGGAGCCGATGTCGTCGTTGTTCGCCGTGATGCATGCGAGCGAGCTGGTCCACATTCAGTTCAACGAAGCAGACGGCGACGTGCAGGTGATCAACAATCTTCCCGAAGCGGCGAAGGACCTGGTCGCGAACGTCGAGGTTTACAACCTCGACGGCACGCTGGCTTACGAGCACAAGACCAAGGTGACGGCTGAGCCTTTCGTGGCCACAAATCTGGGGCCGATCAATTTTCCGCCGACGGTTTCGCCAGTTCACTTCATCAAGTTGGAGTTGCACGACGCCAAGGGAGAAGCTGCTCTCGACCAACTTCTACTGGCACGCGCTGCCGGAGCATCCCGACGACTTTACGGCCCTGAACAAGATGCCGGCCGTGAAGTTGGAGGCAACCGCTGCAATCGCGGATGCACAAGGTAAACGAACGGTCACGGTGACGCTGCACAATCCTTCAAAAAATGTTGCACTCATGGCGCACTTGCAACTTCGGTGCGCGAAGTCAGGCGAGCGGGTGCTGCCGGTCTACTACAGCGACAACTACGTTTCGCTGGTTGGCGGCGAAACGCGGACCATCAAGGCAGAGGCCGACCTGAGCCAGTTCAAAGACGAAGACGCGCTGGTGGTGGTGGACGGATGGAACGTGACGGTTGCCCCTGCAACCGGAGCAGGCGTGCGCGTGGAAACCAATGTGGAAGCGCAGCCGGAACACTGGCCGGTTACGGGACTGCCTTTCCAGACTGAGGGGTTGCGCTAGGGGCCAGCGGTCAGTGGTCGGTGGTCAGCCGTCAGTTGTCAGTTTTCGGGGGCCGGAGATGTCCCCGGTCTATTCTGTCGAACATCCGCCCGGTCAATACCACCAGGTACCCTCCCCCCCTCCCCATGGTATCTGCAGCTAAATTCCTCAATTGAATAGGTTTAAGCCGGGCCCATGGCGCCAAATATGTCATTCCATTGAAGATCGCCGCAGATATGTCTCAGCAAAGGAGTTACGGGCGATTACAGGAGCCGCAGCGGTTTAGGCCGATGGGCCCTCGGAAAATATTTATATTTCCACGTTTCGATTGTGCGCCGGGAGCCGGTAATTATCTGCAAGGTTCGGGTCACTTTTTTGGCGGAACTCTTCCGCTTCCCTGTCGAGCTCTTTTTGGGGAAGAGATTATGGCCTGCGCTGGACCTTCGACTTGTTGGAGATGCAGCTAACTGAAACGCAGCTTCCGAGTGGGCGACGACACTCCCATGCCGCTTGGTTCGAGTGGCTAATCGATCAACTCGATCTCGTTAAGCTGGCAGATTCCCTCCTCTTCACCAGCGACGAATCCGACCACGACTTCACCGTTGTCCCCGACTTCAGCCCGCAACACATTGATCTCGGTTCCCTAGGGGGATCCGGACTGTTCTTCGGAACCAACAAGGCGTGCACAGCGCGGCAGATCGCGGCCAAACTTGTACGGGGTACTCCGTCCATCCGGAATACAGAAGACGACTGTTCCTGCATCAACATCTGCCTGCGTAGCAGCACGACCGTTTAGCGCCCGGGCATTAGACATGGATATACCTTTGCTGTTCTTGCTTTGCCAGCCTACATGCAACCAATTGGGTGTGTCACCGCCTAACCGGAGATTATTCATTATTGCTGATGAACTGCCGCCAAAAAAGCAACCGCAGATCCTTCGTCGCTGCGCTCCTCTGGATGACAGGCGCAATTGTGTGCCGCCTGAATCACCGCCAAACCGGACATGATAGCTTCTTGCTGATTTGCAGCAGCTGAAAAGCAACCGCAGATCCCGGCCACGGCGGGCAGGCTTTCGACTCCCTCCGTTGCACTGCGGTCGCTCAAGATGACAGCACGGGCGTACGGAAACTCAGGCCGAGATGCAAAAAGGCCCGCAGCCGATTATGGCTGCGGGCCTTTTGATTGCTGACGCGAATTACATGCCCGGCACAGACGGGGCCGGCTGCTTGGCGTTGATGCGGATCAGGTTGTGCTTCTTGTAATCGGCAAGGACACCGCTCATGAAGATATTGAAGGCTTGACCACGGCGCTGGTCGAGGAGCTGATCGCGCGTCTGATCAAAGTTCTTCGCGATCTCATCGGCGCTGGGCTCCTGCTTGTCAGTCAGTTTGGCCACTATGCCGGTGCGCTGCGCGTTGATGGGTCCGCTGATGTTGCCGACCGAGAGGTCAAACAATTGCGGAGCCACCTGGGCCACTTGCCCGAGGTCAGGGACCTGATCGGTCGCGCCCACCAGGTCGCTGGACTTGACGGTTGCGCCCATCTCTTTGGCTGCCTGATTCAGATTGTTTTCAGACTTTGCCCTCTCAGCGAGCTCAGTGGTCTTTTGACCGAGCAGGCCAGGAAGCTGCTCGTCGCGAAAATCGTCGAGCACGTGAGTCTTCCAATCGGCGAATGCGGGTGCGTGAGCCGGAGCGACGCCGGCAACCTGGAAGATGGCGTAGCCCTCGCCGGTGGGCGCGGACTGGGCCGGATCGCCCGGCTTGGACGCGAAGGCCTTGGTAAGCAGCTGCGAGCTGTCAGGCAGGGCAGCGATGACGCCCTGCGCGCCGACCAGCGGCGTGGTGACGAGATCGAGATGATGTGCGGCGGCGGTTTTGTCGAGCCCATTCTTGATGGCTTCAGAGGTGAGCGCCTTGGCGTAGTTGTCTTCAGCCTCCGCTTCGTTCTGGCGAAGCAGTGTTGCCTGGATGGTGGACTGCACCTCGCTGAGCGATTGCGCATGAGCCGTGGTGCGCTCTTCCACCTGCACGATGTGATAGCCGAACTGGCTCTTGACGATGGCTATGTCGCCAATCTTCTGCGTGAAGATGGCGTTGTCAAATTCAGGGACCATTTTGCCGCGCTGCGCAAAGCCCAGCTCGCCGCCGGTGTCTTTGCTGCCCGGATCGTCAGAATTCTTCTTGGCCAGGTCCGTCCAGTTTCCACCAGCCTGCAGTTGCTTGAGAATGCCCTCGGCCTTGGCCTTTGCCGCCGCATCGGTCTTGGCGTCAGCGCCTGCCGGCACGGAGATGAGGATGTGGCGAGAACGGGCCTGCTCAGGAACGGAGTACTCGGATTGGTGAGCGGTGAAGTACTGCTGAATCTGCTGCTGCGTGGGCTGCGGCACGCCGCCGGGAATCTGGCTTTGCGTAAACGCAAAGTAGGCAATCTTGCGCTCTTCCGGCACGGCGGTGGCGTAGCGGGCGGCATTCTTCTTGAAGAACGATTCGAGGTCGCTGTCAGAAGGGTTGATGGTTTTGCGCAGATCGTCAGAGGAGATGACCGCGTAGTCGAACTTGATCTTGATGTTTGCCTTGCGATAGGAGTCGCGCACTTCCTGGTCGCTGACGGTGACACCACCGGCGATGAGCGCCTGAAGGCGGCGGACAACGATGTCGGTCTTGATGCTGTCTTCAAAATCCTTCACCGACATGTTGAGGCGCTGGGAGATGAGGGCGGCATACTGATCGTCGCCGATGTACTTTCCGTTCGGGAAGATGACATCGCCGGTGGGCCCGGTGTGAAGATACTGGCGCACATCTTCGTCAGTGGCGCGAATACCGAGCCTGGCCGCTTCCTGGAGCAGGACCTGCTGCTGCACCAGCTGCTGGCCGACCTGCTGCTCAAAGAAGTTGAGGATCATGGGATTGTCAGCATATTGTGGGCTGCGCTGCTGCAGTTGCTGGCGGGCAACCTGCTCCACGCGAACCTGGCTGACGGTATCGCCTGTGGAGAGAAAGCGGCTGTACCAGTGCGGATAAACCACAGCATAGGTGTCAGGCGAGGAAGATCCGCCGCCGGTGAGGCCGGGGATGAGGTACACGCACATGGACACGGAAGCGGCGCCGATGATGACGACAAGGAGGGCCTTGGTCATGCGATTGTCTGTCTGCAGGAAACGAATCATGGATGGACTTGAACCTTCAACTCTCTACGCGCGAACGCGGCTGGCTCCGGGTGCGGCGTGGGGCCGGATGGTACGGAACACAAGCGCGGAAGCGCAATTCTCGCTCGATGCGAGTCACAGCCATTATAGACGAGGGGAGGGAGTGCTGGATTGTGGGGTTTGAAGGCGTGGGGAATGAACAGCTTCTGGCTTTTGGTTGTTGGCTGCTCCGCGGCGCGAAACAAAAGCGGGCATCCTGGTTGAGGACGCCCGCTTGAGTTGAGTGGTGCTGCCGCAGGTTTAGCGCCAGTAGTAGAAGCCGCCAACGGTGTAGTAGGGGCGGTAGTAAACGGGCGGGTAGCCAGTACGGGTAGCCGGTGTAGTAGCGGGGTCCGTAGGGATAGCCGTAGGCCGGGCGGCGGTAGAGTGACGGTCCGCCGGGATAAAGGCCCTGGGCCAGACGAGCGGCTTCCTGCTGGCTTACCGGGTTGACGGTGATGGGATCGGTGATGTGGAAGGTGACGAGGGCCTCGGCGGGGATCCAGACTCCGGGCCCCGGAGTGGCTGCCGTAAGGGCTGCCCCGCCTGCCGCACCGGCGCCGGCACCGACCGCGCAACCGACGCCACGGCCCACGGCGCACCCGATGATAGTGCCGATGAGGGCTCCGCCGACGGTGTTGCCGACGGTTTCACCGGCCTTGTTGGGGCCTTTCACTCTGAACTGGTCGCTGTTAATCGGATAGTTCTGTCCGCCCAGATCGAGGGAGGTGAGGGTGAGAGCGAGAACCGCGCTTCCGCCTAGTTCGCCAGCCTTCTTGCTCTCAGTAACAACGCCGTGAAGTGTGGCTCCGCGTGGAATGGCGAGGACGCCGCCGCTGGTGACATCCGTGATGAGCGTGAACTGCACGGGCTGGCCGTCTTTCGCTCCCCTGGTGGCTACACCTTCATTGGTGCGGACCTGGAGGAGCGTTCCCGGAGGAATGGTGACCGGGCCGCTGGGCATTTGATAGGCCGGCTGCTGCGGCTGGTTATAGCCCTGCTGTTGCTGGCCATAGCCCTGCTGCGGATAGGGAGCGTATTGAGGGCGCGCGGGTGGATAGGGGGGCGGGTAGCCACCACCCTGCCCTTGCGGATATTGGCCCTGTGGCTGTTGGGGATATTGTCCCTGCGCCTGCGGATACTGATCCTGCGGCTGTTGAGGATATTGACCCTGCGGCTGGGGATAAGTCTGGGGCGGGGGCATGGAGCCCTGGTCAGGCTGGATGCCGGCCTGCTGCTGCGACTGGCCGGGGTCGTCAGAAGGGGCCGGAGGAGCGGCGGCGTCCTGTGCTGCCTGCGCGTCCTGCGGATTGCCCACCTTGAGATTGTTGTTGACCTTGGTCACACCTGCGACCTGGCCGGCAATCGAGGCGGCGAGCTTTTGGGAAGCCTCAGAGGAAACGGTGCCGGAGAGGGTGACTTCGCTCTGGATCGTGGCGGCAGTGATGAGGTCGTTCTTTAGAGCCTGAGAAGCATCGAGGGCGTGTACCACGTCCATCTCGATTTGCCCGTCGGTGCGCTGTTCGGCGGGGGCGGGTGCGTCCTGCGCGATCGCGACGACGGCGCTGAGGACAACAACCGCAGACCAGGCCACAACCTGGTGGAAACTTCTCTTGAGCATTGTCGAGTTCATCTTGATTTCTCCTGAAAACCCGCTAACGTACCACGGCTATTCGATGCATGCCGGATGGCGAACGGCGCTGACTGTTTTTGGCTGCGTTTCATAGGTTTAGACGAACCGCCGGCTCAGCCGTCACTGGATCGAACCCGGAGGTGGGGAAAAAGTTACGGGGGAGGGGTCAAGGAACTCCGGCCTTTGGGGGCGGCAGGGTGGTGTGCTCCTGGAACATTTGCCGGCGTTGGGAGCTCGGGTAGCATCGAAAAAGAGAGCGAGGAATTTTCGATCCTGAAGGGGGCGGTTGGACGATGGCGGAACGTTTGAATTATGCGAAGGGATTCCCGGAGGGGGTTCACCAGCTGCGGGAGATGGAGCGCGCGATCAGGGCGAGCGGGCTGGAGGCCGGCCTGCTGGAGCTGGTGAAGATGCGGGCGTCGCAGATGAACGGGTGCGCATTTTGCCTGGACATGCACTCGAAGGACGCGCGGGCTGCGGGCGAAACGGAGCAGAGACTTTACCTTCTGCCGGCGTGGCGCGAGACAGAGTTCTATACGGCGCGGGAACGGGCGGCCCTGGCATGGACGGAGGCGATTACCAACATCCAGGACGGACATGCGAAGGATGAGGTGTTCGAGGCGGCGCGGAAAGAGTTCAGCGAGGCGGAACTGGTGCGTTTGACGCTGGCGATTACGCAGATCAATACATGGAACCGGATCTCGATCGGATTCCGGGTGCAAGCTGGGACGTATCAGCCAGCGAAGAAAAGCTGAAAGGGGCGTTCGCCACGGCGAACGCCCCCCATTGGCCGATTCCCCTGTAGTAGCGATTAGGGCGTGACGGGTTGACGCGGGATTCTGAAGTCCCATTGAGCGCCAATGGTGACGCCATTCGGAGTCAGGTCGTTGGGCCCGAAGGTCTGGTGCCACTGCTGGAACTGATATTCGGCACGGATCCAGACATGGGGCAGGACGCGGAAATCGACGCCGCCGGCAGGAGCAGTGACGAGGAACGTATCGTGCGAATAGGGATGAGCCTTCGTGCCCTGGTTGGGAAAGTCGAAGCTGCCGAGACCTGCTATGAATTTGGCGTACGGACGGACGCTGTACCAGCGAGGAAACGAGTAAATGACGCCACCCATACCGGTGGTCTGCCTCAGGCGAAAAGGCGCGCCGTAATTCAAGTCACGACCTTCCACTTCAATACCCAGTCCCGCCAGCTTGGTGGGCAGATCCTGCGGGTAGAAGTCAGCCCACGCCGCGATCGCCGACATTCTTGTTCCTGCCGGACCGTAATCGGTGTCAAAGTTCGAATAGCCGCCGCCGATAACCAGCGGAAGTCCTTGCTGGGAGCCGGCCTCACCGACCTGCGCGTAAGACGTTGGGGCCGCGAGGAACACGAGAACCAAAAGCAGTGCCGGGGGGATGAGCCAATGAATCAGCTTCGTACGCATAGTGTCTCCTTAAGGTTGAATTACCTCTCTCCCTGGTTTAGGGGCCGGATGGGAGAGCATTCGTTCGCGGTATGAGCTCATTGGAACCGAAGAAGAACCGGGAAGCAATGCAACCATCGTGGCTTGCACGCGGACGGCGGTAACCGTTTCTTGCTGCCCGTGGTACCCATAGGACTTCCTAATACAGTAACCCATTGGCTTCCTTTTCGAGGGAAGAGACAAAAAGGCGAAGGGCTTCAATTCGAGGTGCCGCCATTTCTTCTGAGGCTGCTAGACGCAGTTTACCCGGTAAATCCGCAATAGCCGCACGTAATACTGGTAACACAGAAGAAAAATTTTGGTAACGTGTGTCGCGGCCCACTTTGACGAGGGCTCGGGCGACCCCGATAGCGCCAAGTTGCTCAAGGATGTCGGCATCGCGAAGCAGGACGGCCTCGACGATCTCAGGCGAGTCCTTGGCCTGATGGGTACAGATGGCCATTTCGACGTCGTCGAGCTTTTCGAGGGGGAATCCCCAGGCCGGGAGCAGTTCGCGGGTGCGGGCAACGGTGTAAGGCACGTGATCCCATGCGGCCAGCTGGGCGGGCTCACTGGGGCGGTGGCCGAGGAAGACGCCAAGGTCGTGCATCCAGGCAGCGGCAAAGAGGATGTCGTCGTCGTAGGCGAGTCCCTGCCCGAGGCGGCAGGCGAGCGCGTAGAGGCGCGGTTGATGACCGAACTTGTCCTCAGGGCGAGCCTCAACGCGGATGTAGTCAATGACAGACTGACGCCAGTCGGGGGTGGTCATCGGGCGAGTTCAGAAACCGCCACGGGCCAGCTGGGCGTGATACGGATGAGGTCGAGGCCGCCGAGGTTTTCCAGAGTAAACGGAGGCGCTGAGGCAGGGATGCAGACAACGGCGCTTGCCGGGAGATCGACGGGCTCGAAACCTGTGCCGGTGATGCGGCCCGCACCGGCGGCGGCGAAAAGGTAGGCGAGGCCGGCAGCAGGCTTGGCCGGATTGCGCAGGCTCACACTGGACAGGCCTGCGGCGACCCCATTGTTACTTGGAATATCGATGCGCTCCACGCGGAAGTAGTCCGCATCGATCAGAACGGTACGGTCCGATTCGAGGACGGGCTCGACCTTGCCCGCGCGGGTCACGAGCTTTGTGGCCTCGAGAGACTTTTCAATATGGAGCTCGCGGGGACGCCCGTAGTCGTACATGCGGTAGGTGAGGTCGCAGTTCTGTTGAGTTTCGAGCAGGACGGAGCCCGGCCAGATGGCGTGTACGGTTCCCGCGTCAACAAAAACCAGGTCACCAGCAGAGATGGAGAGCATGTTGAGGCTCGCCTCGAGGGTGCCGTCATGGATCTCCTGCTTGACCTGGGCGAGGGTGACACCAGGCTTTAGTCCGACAGCGACCTCGGCGCCGGGCTGGGCGGCGAGCGCATACCAACATTCGGTTTTTCCGCGGGGATCGCCGTACTTCTGCGCCATTTTGTCGTCGGGGTGCACCTGGACGCTGAGCTTGTCGTTGGGAAACAGGACTTTGACAAGGATGGGCGATTGGGGCACAGGCGCCGCAGGGCCGAGGAGCGCGGCCGGGAACTCTGCAAAGAGTGCGTCAAGACGCTTGCCGGCGTGGGGTCCGGTGGAGACGAGGCACATGTCCCCGGTAAGCCAGACTTCGCCAAGTGGATCAGCATCGGGCGCGACGACACGGTCGAACCAGGGACGCAGATCACGCGAACCCCAAACCCGTGTGTCGAACTTTGGATCGATGCGGAAGGGAGCGAGGGGGATGGGACTTAGGGCGGTCATGAAGTTGGGGTCGGTCCTTTGAGAGTTGAGCTGGTTGACGGATGGCCGCATGCGCGGGGTCCGGATGCAAGTGTAACTTTAGCAGACGGAGAAAACGGAACTGGTGGGTAGGCGGTTTGAACTCCCGTTCCCCGATGGCGAGAGGTTTTGCAATTTTGCGGTTGGGTTCTCGTACCGGGTTTGCTAAGCTTCGAGCACGATGCGAAGCCAGCGAAAGATGAAGCTTTTTGCTATTGTGATGCTGCTTGCCGCGACGGCGACTGCACAGAAGTTTCAACCTGCGGCTATCGAGTTCAAGGGAGCTGAAGACTTCAGCAACCAGGAGCTGATGGATGCGGCGGGCCTGAAGCTGGGCATGGCGCTGAGCTCGGACGACGTGAATGCCCACGCAAAGCAGCTGATGAGCAGCGGCATGTTTGCGAACCTGGAGTTCAAGACCGATGGGGACAAGTTGATTATCAACCTGACGCCGGTGACGGAGCTCTTACCGGTGAAGTTGGGCAACCTGCCGCTCGAAGCGGGCGATGCGCTGGACAAGCGCCTGCACGCCATTTGTCCGCTGTACCATGGCAAGATTCCGAGTGAGGGCGGGCTGACAGACGACGTGAAGAAGGCGATGGAAACGATGCTTGCGGAACAGAAGATCAAGGCGACGGTGACGGCCACACCTCAAACCGCCGCCGGGCCGAACGCGGTGACGGCGATGCGGATGGACATTGCGGCGCCACCGGTGCTGGTGGGGGACTTCAAGGAAGACGTGGGTTCGAACACACTGGATGAGCCGGCGCAACGGATGCTGGCCCAGCAGACTGGATCGCCGTTCGACGCAGAGGGCACGGTGGCGCAGGTGGAAGCGGACCTGAGGCTGCATTACCTCAACCTGGGCTACCTGGAAGCGGAGATCCATGCGAAGCCGCGATTGCCCGCGACGGCAACAGCAACGGATATCCGTGTGCCCTTCATGCTGAGCGTTTCAACGGGGCCGATGTACCGGCTGGCAGGGGTTCAGCTTGCTCCCGAAGTGGTGGTGACGCAGGCGGAGTTCGACCATCAATCGCATATCCACCCCGGCGACATTGCGGATGCTCCGCATGTGCGCGCCAACTGGGAGTACATCACGCGGCAGTATCACAACCGGGGAATGATGAAGGCAAATGTGAATCCGACGCCGACCTTCGACCACGACAAGGGCACCGTGAGCTACGCTGTGACGGTGGATCCCGGACCGGTGTACTCGATGGGCAAGCTCTCACTGGAGAACGTAACCGATGAGCTGTCCGCCGAGATGCTGAAGCAGTGGAAGATGGCAGCGGGCTCGGTGTTCGACGAAGGCGCGATCATGACATTCTTTGCCACGGGCGACGAAGATCCATCGCTGGCTCGGACGTTTGCCCTGTCAAACTGCACCTACGCGCTCAAGCTGAACGACGACCAGACGGTAGACGTGGTTCTGAAGCTGGAGAAAAAAGTGGGCCGGTGATTTGTGAGACGGCTGGACGCCGGGTATGCTCGTTGGCATGCCTCACTCCATCATCTTCGACCACATGTTTCAAATGCCGCTTCCGATCCTGGAGAAGCTGGCGCGTCCGGTCATCGTGTACGTGGTGCTGGTGCTTCTGCTGCGGCTGTTTGGCAAGCGGGAACTGGCGCAGCTAAATCCATTTGACCTGGTGGTTCTGCTGTCGTTGTCAAACACGGTGCAGAACGCAATCATCGGCGACGACAACTCTGTGACTGGCGGCGTGATTGGCGCATTCGGACTCCTGGCCATCAACTGGCTCGTGGTGCGGGTTCTTTTCCGGTCGCCAGGCCTGACACGCGTGCTTGAAGGGCGGTCGGACGTGCTGGTGCGTAATGGCCAGATCGACACGAAGGCGCTGGAGCGCGAATCGCTGACGAAAGAAGAGCTGATCGAGGTTGTCCACAAGCAGGGGTTCGAGGGCCTGGACCAGGTGCGGCTGTGCCAACTGGAACCCAACGGGACGTTTTATCTGGAGGCGTTTGAGCCTTCGTCGGTAGACAAACGGCACGCGGAGCTGCTGGACCGCCTGGACGCACTAGGCCGCGAGGTTGCTGCACTGAAAGGGACAGCGTAGCCGCGTTGGCCGCCGCCAGAGTGGAAAGGTGCGACGGCGGTCGCGGTTTGCTAATCTGGCCGAACATGAACAAACAGGCTTTGCTCGTCGCCGCGGTTCTTTTTCTCGTTCCGTTTCCATCGTCTGCGCAGAAGAAAGCTTTGCCTGCGCAAAGGAAAGCGCCGGCCAGGGCGATCCGCTTTCAAGGTGCTCCCCAATACACGCAAGAGGAGTTGCTCGCAGCAGCCGGGCTGAAACCCGACGCGCGACTGAGCTCCATCGAGATAAAGGCGCACGCAAAACAGCTCAGCGATACGGGGCTCTTCGAAGTGGTGAAGTTGAGCAGCGACAGCAAGGGGCTGCTTTTCACATTGACGCCCTCGAAAGAACTCTACCCGATGCATCTCGAAAATCTGCCGCTGAAGCCGGGCAAGGAACTTGACGAAAAACTCCACGAGCGCTCCCCGCTCTATCACGATCTGTTGCCCGGCAGCGGCTCGGTAGACGAGGGAGTCTGCCGGACGCTCGAGGAAATGCTCGCGGCCCAAGGCATCAAGGCTACGGTGGCTTCCGCATTGACCAGCGGACTGGGACCGAAAAAGATCACAGCCATTAATTTCAGCGTCAGTTCGCCGGCGGTGAAGATCGGCCCAATCCAACTTTCAGGCGTCTCGGCCGCCATGCAGGCCAAGGCGAGTGTTCTTGGTGGCAGCCAGACCGGAAACGCGTTCGATACGGAGAACACCGCAGCCGGACTCGAGCACGCCTTCGAAGATCTCTATCAGGATCTGGGTTATGCGGCCGTGAAAGTCAATGTCACTCAAGTCGAGCCTCCCATCATTTCGGCTCAAGCTGTCGAGATCCCTTACACGGTCGCGATCAGCGAAGGCGGAGTGTACAAGCTTGGCGCGATCAACTATCCGGCTGACGCGTTGGTGCCCCGCGCAGAGGTGCAAAAGATCCTGGCCAAATACCCGGCCGGCTCGGGAAGGCCGCTCGACCTGTTTCAGTTCGCGGTGCGCGACGCGTATCACGCGCGGGGATTTCTGGATTGCTCCGTGACCACGCGGCCTGCATTCAACGAGAGCACCCACATTGTGAATTACGGTCTTGAGATTGTCGCCGGTCCGGCCTATCAGATGGGCGCGGTCGAATTTGATGGAGCGCCTGAAGCCATGGCACTGAAGCTCAAGAACGCATGGAAGCTTGCGCCCGGTGCGGTTTTTGATGAAAGCTACGTTTCGGGCTTCGCGGCGCTCGCGCAAAAGAAAGACAAGGTGCTGGCGAAGTGGATGCTCACCGTGCTCGTCACCGACGACGTGAAGGCGGACCCTGCCACTCACCAGGTGAATTGCATCTTCCACTTCGCCAAGACCGTGCAGAGCGGACACTAAGGCACTGAGATCGAAGCTGGATGCGATGAGATCGCGCGATGCACGTGTGTCAGCACGAGTGGTGCGCAATGCGCGCTCCCGCCCGTGCGGCCAGCACTACTCCCACTCGATCGTGCCGGGGGGCTTTGAGGTGATGTCGTAGACGACGCGGTTAATGCCGCGCACTTCGTTGACGATGCGGCTGGAGATGCGCTTCAAGACTTCGTACGGGAGCGGAGTCCAGTCGGCAGTCATGCCATCCTCAGAGTGCACTGCGCGGACGGCCGCCGTATACGCGTATGTCCGCTGGTCTCCCATGACACCGACGCTCATCACCGGGAGCAGGACCGCGAAGCTCTGCCAGATTTTGGAGTAGAGTCCCGCAGTCTTGATCTCGGCAACGACGATCTCATCCGCTTCCTGCAGCAGGGCAACGCGCTCGGGCGTCACTTCGCCGAGGATGCGGACGGCGAGGCCGGGGCCGGGAAAGGGCTGGCGGCCGAGGACATCCTCAGGCATGCCTAGGTCGCGGCCGATGCGGCGGACTTCGTCTTTGAACAGATCGCGGAGTGGCTCGATGAGCTTGAGCTTCATGCGCTCGGGCAATCCGCCCACGTTGTGATGGCTCTTGATGGTCTGGCTGGGGCCCTTCACGCTGCTGGACTCGATGACGTCGGGGTAGAGAGTTCCCTGGACCAGCCATTCCAAATTGGCGTTGGGACCGCCCGTCTCGTGGGCAATGCGGTCGGCTTCGTCGTCAAAGACGGCAATGAATTCGGCGCCAATTCTTTTTCTCTTTGTCTCGGGGTCGGTGACGCCGGCCAACTGGTCGAGGAAGCGGCGGCTTGCGTCGACGGCGACAATATTGAGTCCGAGCTTGTCGCGGAGATTCCGCTGCACGGTGCCGAACTCGTTTTTGCGCAGCACACCGTTGTTGACGAAGATGCAGGTGAGCTGGTCGCCGATGGCCTTGTGCACGAGGACGGCGGCGACAGAGGAATCCACACCGCCAGAGAGTCCGCAGATCACATGCCCTGCGCCGACCTTCTCGCGAATTTGGGCGACAGTGGTCTCGATAAAGTGAGCGGGAGTCCAGTCGCCGGCAGCTTTGCAGATTTTGAAGAGGAAGTTTTGGATGAGCTGCGCGCCCAGCGGAGTGTGATGCACCTCGGGATGAAATTGCACGGCCCAGATGCTGCGTTCGGGATTGGCGATGCCGGCCAGAGCGTTCGACGTAACGGCGGTGCGATGGAAGCCTTTGGGGAGCTCGATTGCCTCGTCGCCATGGCTCATCCAAACCTGGATCGTCGCGGGGAGGCCATCGAAGAGCGGATTTGTGTCGTCTTCAAGGTTGACTTCGGCATGGCCGTACTCGCGCTTCGGAGCCGAAAGCACCTTGCCGCCGAGATGATGAACGATGTAGTGGAGCCCGTAGCAGATGCCGAGGATCGGGACGCCGAGCTCAAGCAGCGTGGGGTCGGCGTCGGGGGCGTCGTCGTCGTAGACCGAGGAAGGACCGCCGGAGAGGATGAGTCCCAGCGGCTTGAGGGCGCGGACTTCGGTGATCGACGCCGTGCAGGGGAGCACAACGCAGAAGACGTTCTGCTCGCGGATGCGGCGGGCAATGAGCTGAGTGTACTGCGAACCGAAGTCGAGGATGACGATTGTCTGGGTGTCCACGTTTCAGTGTGGCAGGGGGCGGGGCGGGATGTAAAGAAATGCGGGCGCTGGAGCGGGACAGGCTGAGGAAAAGTGGGCAGGGACTGGATTTCAGGCGTGTAAGTGGTTTGCCTCTACTCTAGTAGTGATAGCGGGCTTGGAGGAAGTCAATGCGGTCTTTGGTGACGCGATAGATGAGGCGGTGCTCCTGATTGATGCGCCTGCTCCAGCATCCCGCCAATTCAAATCTGAGAGGCTCGGGCTTGCCGATTCCAACAAACGGATCGGCAACGATAGCTTCGACCAATTCAAGTGTGCGCAGCGCAGCCTTACGGTCGGTCTTGATCCAAAATGCGAGGTCTTCCCGAAACTGTGGCAGGAAATCGACGGCCCATTCTTTCTGCTTGCTCACTGATGACTTTCCCCGGGCGGCAGACGCCTAATCCAGACCAACCGAGCGCCGCAGTTCTTTGATAGCTGCGGCAGCAGGCTTTCCTGAAGCCGGCTTCTTGTCGTTTGCCTTGGACTCCGCCAGCGCCTCCATCAGACGCTTGGCGTTTGCCGGCGAGCGCAACAGGTGCGCGGTTTCCATGAGGCCGGCGAGCTCATCCGCGGGGATGATGGCGACATCGCGCGCGCCGCGGCGGCGGACCAGCAGAACCTCGCGGTCGTTGACCACCCCATCCAGATAGGAGGCCAGATTCTCGCGCAGCGCCGTGTAGGTGGTCTCGGTCGGCATTTGGAACCTCTCACCAATTAACGTACAGCTTTCCTGTACATGTTGTCAAGCGGCGCCATTCGCCTACGGCAGCTTGCGCGCTTCACCTTCGGGGTTCCAGTGGTCCTGGCCGGCGAGGAACACCTTGGGCATGTAGCGAGCGGCCTGGGCCGCGGTGAGCTGGTGGGACCAGGAGATGCGGGCCTTAGGGTTGGCTCCGGGGCCGGTGCTTTCGTATTCGGCGTAATAGGCCAACGGCTGGCCGGGGGTATTGCCCCAGGAATTCCATCCCTGGGGAGAGACATTGGCCGGTAACTCGGTCTTGATGTAGACCACGCGCGAGTAGGGACGCCAGGGACGGCCAAGGCTGATGGTGTTTTGCGGAGAGACGTTGACGCTCGATCCGGCGGGGACGGGGACATCTTCAATGCCGCTGGTCACTTTGCTGTTGAGGATGACGAAGCCGGTGGATTGACGCGGATCGGTCCGGGACTGGGCGGTCAAATAGCCGCGGCCGTTCGAGTGAATCTCAGAGTGGTCAAACACGGCCGTAGCGTTTCCGAAGATGAAGTCGACGCCGCCTTCGATATACGAGTCGACATAATATTGGCGGCCGTAGTCGGCAAACAGCGTGTCCTGATGGCCGAGGAACCGGCAATTCTTGAAGACTGCGCGATCGGCACGGACGGCAGCGGCGACGGCCTGACCGGTGTTACCGGCCGTGTTCTCAAAGGTCAGGTTGTCCGCTTCGAACCCGGTGCCGTTAATCTCCGCCGTCTCTGTGAAGAAGGTCCCTCCGGCCTGCCTGGCGTTGAGGCTGTTGGTGATGACGACGTCAGAAGGGGACTTGCCCATGCCCACCAGCGTGATGTTCGTGTGGTTCTGGGTGACAATGACCCGCTCGTGATAAACGCCCGGCGCGATCTCAATAAATACGCGGCCCGGTTTGCCATTCTTCCCGACACCGGCAAAGGGGTGGTGGTCCATGGCCATCTGGATGGTGGGAAATTCGCTGGTGGCTTCGATGCCGGTTTTTACTTCGGGCGAAACGCGGACGTGGACGTCCTGGGCGCGGGACGAAACAGCAAATGTGAGCAGGATCACGGCGGCTAGCGAACGCATGAGCATACTCTCCATTTTGCTCCCTGTGGCCGCACTGTTTCGACATGGGTTTTGCGGGTAGCAACAAGAATCGGATGGCCGGAGGGCTCGAGATGAGGCCCCCTGGTAATCAATCTGTAAGTTACCTTTTCGACAAAAGCCGGAACTGACTGACCAGCATGGATTACACAGTAAGACGGATTGCCGGTTGAGGCGAAACGCAACATTCTTGCTTCAGGGCGTGTTGATACCGGCAGAACATCGGGGGAACGGTATGAATGCGCCTGACATTTTCGACTTGGAGGCCGGGAAGATGAATGCAGGGACCGAGACGTTCGGGAACAACATGCTGGAAACCAGGACAAATGGCAGGTCGATTGGTGAGGTTTCGGCCGGATCCGCGCTTGACTACAACGAACAGGTGCAAAAGGCGATTGAGGGGTTTCGTGCGGCGGACGCATTGCTGGCGGAGTGGGAGGCAAAGGCAGCGTCGCGGATAAGCACAGAGTAAGTTGCTCAATTCTTCACGTCGGGCTAACCGGTCTGCTCCGTAATGAGCGTTTTTCGGTTAGCCCGTTCTTTTTTCAGCGCTACTTCTTGTAGACGACGCCGGCCTTCATGACGAACTTGACGTCCTGAAGCGTCCGGATGTCGTCGAGCGGATTCTTTTCGACGGCGATGATGTCAGCCCATTTCCCGGGCTCGAGCGTGCCGGTCTTCGCGGTCCAGCCCATCAGGTCAGCGGCGTTGATGGTTGCGGTTTGAACAGCGGCCAGCGGCGTCATGCCCATCTGGTTGACGTACACGTCCAGCTCGTGTGCGTTGAGGCCGTGGGGATAGACAGCCGCATCGGTACCCATGGCAATTTTTACGCCGGCCTGCATGGCGCGCCTGATGTTGGCTTTGGCCACGGCGGTCACGTCGATCATTTTCTGCTGATAGAAGGCGGGCAGGTGTCCGCTGGCGATCAGCCAGTCTTCAAGATAGAGGGTGGGGACGAGGTAAGTGCCGTGCTGCTTCATGGCGGCAATGCCTTCGTCGGTGATGTAGCTGCCGTGCTCGATGGAATCGACGCCGGCTTCCGTAGCCCAGAGAATTCCCTGCTCGCCGTGCGCATGTGCGGCCACCTTGCGGCCCAGGCGATGAGCGTCGGCTACGATGGCCTGCATTTCTTCAAGCGTGAACTGCGCAGCATTGGGGTCGTCGCCTTTGGAGAGCACGCCGCCCGTCGCGCAGATCTTGATCAGGTCCGCGCCGTATTTAATGTTCTGGCGCACCATGTGCTGCACGGCGGGAATGCCGTCGGCCACGCCTTCGCCGACCACATGGTACTGGATGGGCAGCAGATTCTCGTCGCAGTGGCCGCCGGTGATGCCGATAAGTGGACCGCTGACCTGCATATGCGGCCCCGCGACCTGGCCGGAGTTGATAGCGTCACGCAGATCGACATCCACAAAGCCGTCGGCGCCCACGTTGCGCACTGTCGTAAAGCCGGCCATGAGAGTGGTGCGGGCGTTGACGACGCCGTTGATCGCCTCCTTTGCGGAAGTCGACGTGACCTCAAGGAAAGGATCGAAGTCTGGATTCATCGTCAGGTGCGTGTGTACGTCGATGAGGCCGGGCAGAACGGTAAGCCCGCTCAGATCGACGACTTTGTCTGAGGACTGAGCGGCAACGCTCGACGTGGGCCCAATGGATTGGATGGTGTCGCCCGTAACAACGATCGTCTGATCGCTGAGAAGCTGCCCGGTTTTGACGTCAAGCAGATGGCCCGCGCGAACCAGGGTGCGCTGAGCGGCGCTGTTGGCGGCCGGCTGCGCTATGAGGGAGGTCGAAGCGAGGACGAGGGCAAAGGCAATTTTCGGTCTGAACATGCTGCGCCTCCTTAGGGGTTGAAGGGAAGTTTAGCAAACCCATCTTCAGGAGGCGCTGTTCCGGGCGAGGAACGAGTTGACTAGGCCCAGACCTTGCCCAACGCCCCAAGGTCGGCGCGGCCCAGATCTTCAGGCGTCATGCAGATCGTAAACGTCACGTCGGCATTAAACGTGAGAAACCAGGGCTCGGCCAGGCGGGGCACATCGGAAGGGCTGTCAACATTCACGATCAGAACACCGCCGCGTTTGCCGCCCTCCGAACCAAAGAAGGCGTGCTCGGGTTTGATGGAGTCCAGAACCTGCTTCATTTTGGCTCCCACTGTGCCGTCCTTGATCAAGCTGTTGAATGGTTCAATGGGGCATTGAACCCGCATCATCATGCGCATGTCGATCCTCCGTGCGCCAGCTTTCGCGTCAGATCTACGAACGGCGCGGCACGAGAATAGCACGGGGCGGATTACGCTGGCTTCAATGAAATGTGGGCACACGCCATGGCACGATGAATATCGGTGGAAAAGGGTTTGCGCAGCAGCTAAAGGCGGTCAGCAGATTGGGCCGGCGCCCAGGCGACGCGGACATGCGCGGCACATTCCCCTCGTGATAGGCTGCTATGCAATACAGTTTTACTTAAGCTAGTTGTTCGAAATCCAGGTCCCGCCCTTTGTCCGCAGGCAAAATGCCGCCGCGGTAATCCGGCAACAGGATCTATTTCCAAAGAGGACAATCGATGACACAATTCCGTTTTCTTTCGATCGTACTTGTTGCGGCCGGCATGGCGCTGACGCATACGGCAAAGGCCGAAGACCAGAAACCCGCGGCGCCGCCCGAGAGCAAAAGCTTTGACCTGTCGGCGATCGACAAGACCGCCGATCCATGCGCGGACTTCTATCAATATGCATGCGGCAACTGGGTCAAGAGCAATCCGATCCCGTCAGACCAGGTGCGCTGGGCGCGTTCGTTCACGGTGTTGGCTGAGCGGAACCGCTACCTGCTGTGGAAGGATCTTGAAGCCGCGGCGAGTAACCCGAAGTCGGCGCTTCAAAAGCAGTACGGAGATTTTTACGCGTCGTGCATGAACACAGACGTGGTGGAGAAGAAGGGCCTGACTCCGATTGAGCCGGCGTTCAAGGCCATTGCCGGGCTGACGGATACAAAACAACTGGCGTCGTTGCTGAGCGGTCTTCAGAACCATGGAACCCCGGCTGGATTTTTCAGGTTTGGCGTGACGGTCGACGAGAAGGACGCGAGCAAGCAGATTGCGGTCGTTAGCCAGGGCGGTCTTTCTCTACCGGATCGCGACTACTACCTCCAGGACTCGGCGCACTTCAAGGAGATCAGGGCGCAGTACGTCGAACACATGAAGAAGATGTTTACGCTGGCCGGGGATACGCCTGAGCAGGCAGCCAAAGAAGCAGCGGCGGTATTGGAAATTGAGACGGCGATGGCGAAGGCTTCAATGAGCCGGACGGACTTGCGCCAGCCGGAGAATCGCTACCACATTTATACGGTGGTGGATTTTGAGAAGCTCGATCCGCAGTTTGACTGGGGACCGTATTTCTCTTCGATCGGGATTGGGCACTTCGACACGCTGGACGTGGCCACGCCGAACTACTTCAAGGCCCTGGACGGGCTGATTGCCAGCGAGCCGGTGGATGCGTGGAAGAGCTACCTTCGCTGGCACGCGCTGCACGGCCAGGCCGAGAGCTTGCCGAAGGCATTTTTCGACGAGAACTTCAACTTCTTTTCAAAGACGCTGGCCGGACAGGAAGTGCCGGAGGCGCGCTGGAAGCAGTGCTCGAGCCTGACCGACGATGCGCTGGGCGAGGCCGTAGGCCAGGACTGGGTGAAGGAGAACTTTCCGCCCGAGGCCAAGGCAAGCATGGACAAGCTCGTGGCCGCGCTGGAAAAGTCGCTCGGCGACGACATCAAAACGCTGCCATGGATGAGCGACGAGACGAAGAAGGCGGCAGAAGAAAAGCTGGCGCTGATCCGCAACAAGATCGGGTATCCGGAGAAGTGGCGCGATTACTCGAGCGTGGTGGTGAACCGGGACGACCTGATCGGCAACCTGCACCACGCGGAGGTATACGAGCGCAACTACGAGTTTGCCAAGCTGGGTAAGCCGGTGGACGAGAAGGAATGGGGCATGACTCCTCCAACGGTGAACGCCTACTACTCTCCTTCGTTCAACGACATCAATTTTCCAGCGGGCATTCTGCAACCGCCATTCTTCGACTTCAAGATTGACCCCGCAGTGAACTTTGGTGGAATCGGCGTGGTGATCGGCCACGAGATGACCCACGGGTTCGACGACCAGGGCTCGAAGTTCGACGGTCACGGCAACCTGCGGGAGTGGCAGACTGCGGAAGACCGGAAGAACTTTACCGAGCGCACCGAATGCGTGGCCAATGAGTACAGCGGATTTGAGGCGGCTCCGACCGTGGGCGATGCGGCGGCGGTGCATCTGAATGGCCACCTGACGCTCGGCGAAAACACGGCCGACAACGGCGGGTTGCGGATTGCCTACCTGGCATTGCTGGATACGCTGGCGGCCGAAGGCAAGTCGATCGACAACAAGGTCGACGGCTATACAGAGGCGCAGCGCTACTTTCTTGGGTTTGCGCAGGTCTGGTGCCAGAACCAGACCGATGCCGAGTCGCGGCGCAGGGCGCTGATTGACCCGCACTCGCCCGGCAAGTGGCGGGTGAACGGGTCGGTCCAGAACTTCGACGGATTCGGGAAGGCTTTTGGCTGCACAAAGGGTCAGCCGATGTATCCGGTGAACTCCTGCCGGGTTTGGTAGACGGACTGGAAAGCTTCGGCGCGCCGAAGCCTGTTGAGGGTGGCAAGGACCCGGGTGGTTGCAAAAGCCGCCCGGACAGCCGGACTCCACCCCAACAAACGAAAAACGTTTGCCGGACGCCCCTGACGGGGTCCGGCTTTCCGCTGCGGCGTCTTTTGGGGTGACGTTTGAGGCGGGGTGTACGTCAAAACGTCAACCGCTTTGCAGACTGGACGGAATGGGGCTTGAGAAGAGGCCGAATTGCGTCTGTTGCCAGGGCCACACCACGGAAAACATGCATATTTGCCCAGAGTTTGAGTGAAACTAGGCACAAGCGCCCCTCGGCTTTTACAATGCATCAGGGACCCGTCCCAACCCAGCTCTGCTGTGGAACTAGCAAACTTGGCGGCGCACGCCGGACCAGGATGAAGGAATCGCATGAAGTTCACGAAATTCGGCAAGGCACTTCTGATGAGCGCCCTCTCAGCTGGCGTCATTCTCTGCGTTACGTCTTGCGTTCGTAGTTATACGGTCGGCTATATGTATGTCACGGGTACCGTGACGGCCCAGTCCAACGGAAGCGGAATCATCAGCGGCTACAAGATCGACCACAATACTGGATTTCTGACCCCCATCAATGGATTGCCGGTATCGTCAGGCGGCGCCAACCCAAACCGTGCGGTCCTGATCACGGGCAGCCGGTTTATGTATGTTCTGAACACGGGCGTGAACGCCCAGGGCGGAGCGACCTGCACGACGGCGAACCCCTGCCAGAACTCGAACATTACCGAGTTCGCGGTGGGCGGCAACGGCATTCTCACGCCGCAGGCGACGTTTTACACGCAGGGCATCAACCCCTTCCGGATGATCGCGCGACAGCTCGGGCAACTACCTGCTGGTGCTGGACCACGACTCGCCCAACAACGCCACCTGCAAGCTGGCGCTGGGGAACTCGGCGACAACGTGCGGCGACGTAACGGTATTCCAGATCAACCAGACCACGGGCCGCCTCACGCTGGTGGTCAATGCGCAGGTGACAGGATCGAGCGGAACGGGTCTGACCTACTTCCCGGTGCCCGCCAACCCGATCGACTTTGTGCTGACCTCGGGCTACATCATGACAGTGAGCGGAACGCCGGGGACCGGTGACACGGTATTCCCTTATGCCTACTCCTCCGCGAGCGGCCAGCTGACGCTGGGGCAGAACAGCTCGCAGCCGCTGGGCGCCTCGCAGGCTACGGCGATCGTGAATGCATCGGGCGTGCTTTACGTGCTCGACAACGAGCCGGTGACGATTACGTCCACAAGCTCGACATTCTCACCGGGAACCTATCCGAGCCAGATCATCCCCTTCACGGTAGGCAACAACGGCGCGCTCCAGGCGCAGACGGGAGGCGTTATCCCGGATGCCGCCACGGTGGTGAACCCGATTTACCTGATCGTGGAGTCGAAGGGCAAGTTCCTGTACGTGGCCAACCAGGGAAGCAACGTCCTGGGCAACAACGCCCAGAGCGGAATCTCCGGGTACTTCCTGACCACGTCGCCTTCGTACCAGCTGACGCCACTGACCCCGCCGACATTCGGTTCGGGATCGGGTCCGCAATGCCTGGTTGAGGATCCGTCAGACCAGTTCATTTACACGGCGAACTTCAGCGATTCGACCATCACCGGGCGTGCGATTGACGTGAACGACGGCGTGCTCAATCCTCTGCGGGTGGCCAACAGCTACACGCTGCAGGGTCAGGCCACATGGTGCCTGGTGGACGGCCGCACAGACTAAGGAACCGGGCCGGGAGCATGACAGCTGGCGTGTGCGCCGGCGCGAGGTCGGGCTCCCGGCTGGCAAGAACAGGCAGCAAAACAGAACGCAGCCGAATGCCGGGCGCGGCTTTTTTCAGAAGGCGCTTTGGGGTTCGATTCCAAACCTGATTGACAAGGTGCCCGCGGTAGGGCTCCGTGACGAAAGATGCGCATGAAGTTGAACAAATCGAGCCAGCTGCTGCTGGTCTCCGCTGGCCAGCATCCTGGTAGCTGGACTTATGACCGCCTGCGCCACGCTCACCGTGGATTTTGTTTTTGTCGCCAGTTCGAAGGCCGCCGGCGCGAACAACTACGGAGAGCTCGACATCTTCGAGGTGAACTCGGAGTCAGGGCACATGCGCCAGATTCCAGCGTCCCCGGTGCCCTCGCAGGGCCGCTACCCTGTGGCTGAAGTGGTTTCGTCCGACGCCGGAACCCTGTTTGTGGCCAACCAGGACGACAACAATATTGTCCAGTTCGTGATCGGCAACGACGGCAAGCTTTACCCGTACAACACGGTGAACACGCCGGGCATTTTCCCGCTGGGCCTGGCGGCGAGTTCATCCAACCTGTTCGTTGTGGACACCTACCAGCCGCTCCCGACCTGCTCAACGGCAGCGCCGTGCTCGGGCTCGATCGGGGTGTTTCCGCTGACGGCGGCGACAAAATCAACGCCGGTGGCGATTGGATCGCCGGCGGTGAACGCGAGCCTCAGCTCGAACTACTGGCCGCTAATGGTGCCCGGCAAGCCGAACGACGTGATTTTGCCAACCGCGGTGGCTGTGCTTGCTTCAGGCACGGACGTGTACGTGACGGCGTACGACACGTCGGTGAAGCCGACAGTGGGCTACGTTTTTGGATTTTCAGTGGGGTCCGGCGGCGTACTGACGGCGCTCGCGGGATCGCCCTTCACAGCCGGGATTCAGCCTTCAGCGCTGGCCAGCGACTCGACGGGAACTTACCTGTACGCGACCGATTATGCGGGCAACAATGTCCTTGCCTACACAATTGCATCCGGGGTATTGACGCAGCTGGCGGGCAGCCCGTTCAAGGCCGGAACCAATCCTTCAGCGATCGCGGTCGACCAGAAGTTCAGTTTTGCCTACGTGGCGAACGCGACGGACTCGAACATCACTGCCTACTCGATGAGCAGCGGCAAGCTCACCAGCCTGGGAACGTATGCGACGGGACTGGAGCCGGTCGCGCTCGGCATCGATCCCTCGACGAGCCATTTTCTTTACAGCGCCAATTTTCTTGGCAACACCGTGTCCGGCTTTGAGTTGAGCACAACGGCGGGCACACTTCTTGACACGCAGAATTCTCCTTTCCCATCCAACGACCAGCCGACAGCGGTGGCAGCGATTCCGCACGCAGGTACGGGCGCGGGCGTGCCATAGGGACCATGAGACCTTGCCCGGAATCCGACGACGGAACCCGGTAGCAACACCCCGTACGGTGCTTTTACAATGACTACGGGGCAACCTAAACGAGTTTTCCTGGGACCAGAATTTGATGGCCCACGACGAAGGAAGCGCATGAAGTTCAACAAATTGAGCCAGCTGTTCCTGGTTTCGACGATCGGCCTCTTGGTGGCCGTGTTCCTGGCTGGCTGCCAGCTTGTGACCATTGACTATGTCTTTGTGGCCAGTTCGACCGGATCCGGATCCGGCAGCGCCGGGCAGATTCAGATCTTCGCGGTGGACTCGGAGTCCGGTGCGCTTCGCCAGGGAGCGCCGACGGTCTCCTCAGGCGGAGTGGGACCGATCACCATGGCCGTGACCAGCAACTTCTACAACATCTATGTAGCCAATGCGAAGAGCAAAACGGTGGTTCACTTCAGCGTTGCCACCGGCGGAACTTTGACCGCGGCAGACACGATCACGCTCGCCTCGACTCCCGTGGGCCTGGCCGTGAACCAGGCGAACACCTACCTGTACGTGGTTTCGGGAACAACTTCAGCGACGCTGTCGGAGTATCCGATATCGTCGACGGGCGTGATCGGCAGCGTGGCATCGCAGCAGACATTGACGGTTCCCGGTTACACAGGCGACCAGATGACTCCGGTGGCCGTGAACGTACTCGCGAACAACAGCAACGTGTACGCGGCTGCCTACGACCTTTCGGCATACAATCCCAACGGAACGCCGACCAGCTCAGCGAATCCGGGATGGGTGTTCGGCTACTCGGTGGGCACCGGCGGCGCGTTGACAGCGACCACGGGGAGTCCATACAAGGCGGGCGTGAAGCCGAGCGGCATTGTCAGCGACCCGGTGAACCGGTTTTTGTACGTGACCGATTTTGCCTCAAACGAGCTGATCGGCTACTCGATTCAGTCCAACGGCACACTGGCGTTCCTGGTGAACGGACCGTTCAAGACCGGCAACGAGCCTTCAGGGGTGGCGATTGATCCGCGCGGCATTTACCTCTACGTTTCCAACGCACTGGATTCGGCGATCTCCGGCTACACGATTGCGCTGCCCACGGGCACTCCGTCAGCGATTGTAAACAGCAACAGCAGCCTGGTATATGCCACCGACACGCAGCCGGATGCAATTGCAATCGATCCGGCACTGGGACGGTTTGTCTATACGGCGAACTACCTCGGCAACTCAGTCTCAGGTTTCCGCATGAACACCGATAACGGTGTCGTGTCGGATACCCAGGCGACTCCGTATCCAACCGGGTCGCAACCGACGGCGTTGATCATTGTTCCTCACGGCAACCACTCGATCCAGGCGGTTACTCCGTAACCTCGAAGAGAAGGCAAGAAGAAAAGCCCAGCCGCGCGGCTGGGCTTTTTTGTTGGGTTTTCGTCTTGAGCGGGCGCACGGGTTATAGATAGATCACGAGGCCTTTCGTCCGGAGGCGGGCCGCTCCTAGCGAGAGGCCGGGGTGGGGGTAACTTCGACGCCCGATTGCGTGAACTGGAAGTTGAGGATCCAAGTGCCGGGGGCGGATTTGAACTTCCACTTCTGTGCCGCGTCCATGGCAGCTTTGGAGAAATACTTGCTCGGACCTTCCGACTCAAACTCTGCATTGGACACGTTGCCGTTGGGATCAACGGTGACCCGCACCTTGACGTTGAGCTTGCCGTGAATGGAGCGGAGTGCGGAGGGCAGCAGATCAGGCAGCACCTGGGTAACGACATCCGGATTCGATGAGGCGTTGCCCTGGGGTGCGGGTGCAGGCGCCGGGGTCGTGGAGACGGCGGAGACAGGGGTCTGGGGTTGAGTTTGGGTTTCGGGCTGAGGCTGAGACTCGGGTTTCGGCTGCGGCTGGTCAGGTTGAGGAGCAGTGCTGGCCGCTGGCTCAGGAGTGGTGGCGGCTGGCGCGGGGGGCTGGACTGGAGCAGTTGTTGCCGCTGGAGGCTTCTGCTGAGTGGTGTCCGGGGGCGCCTGCTGTTGCTGTGAAGCCGACTGGGCCGTTTGCTGGGCGCGCATGTGCACGCTGACTTCGTGGACGGCCAGGGCCCCAGCAATAACGATGACCGGGACGACGAGAATGCCAAGGCGGGCGAGGGGTGGAACCTTGCCCGCAACAACCTCGACAGAGTCAGTGACTGGATAGGCTATGCCAAGCGCCCCCCTGACATCTGCGATGGAGAAACGCTGAGCGGGGTTGGAGCGGAGACAGCCGCGGGCGATCTCGGCAAAAGGATGCGGAATGGTGCTGGGAACGACAGGATCGTCCTGGTTCATTCCCGGGCTGGCAGGACGGCGCTGCGTAAGAGCCTCGACGACCGTGACGCCGAGCGACCAGAGATCCGCCTCAGGGTTGACGGCGCCAGAGGCACTCTCAGGAGCCTCGTAAATGCCAGGGTTCGGCGGTGGATTGCCGGCATGGCCTGCTACGCGCAAACTCTCCCCGGAAAGCTTGAGCCGTTCGTCAACCACCATGATGTTGGCGGGCTTGAGATGGCCGTGGACGAAACCCTTGCCGTGGAGCCAAGCGAGGGTATCGAGCACGGGGCCGATCATCTCCCGGGTCTCGGCCGGGGAAAGGGCACGTTCCGGCAGGATGTCGGCAAGAACCTCTTCGGCATATTCGGTGACTGCGTAGATCATCGAAGAGCCTTCAACCTCGCAATGGCCGGTGGAGAACAGGCGCATGAGGCTCGGGTGTGAAAGACCGGCGGAGGCTTGCCAGCCCTCCATGCGGGCTTCAGCATCCCAGGCATCGGCGGGGATCAGCTTGATGACGGCTTTGCGATTCTTGCCGGCTTCAGGGAATTCGGTGCGGAAGACAGCACTCTGCGCTGACCCGCCCAGCCATTGGAGAAGGGGAAATCTCTCATCAATGACGCGGCCGACCCAGTCGCTTCGAATTGCTGACACGTTCATGGCCGAGATCATTCTATCTGAGCTTGGGTGGAAGAGAAGGCGGAAAGTGGAATGTCGTGTAACACCTTTGGGCGATGGACCCTACGGGGTTAACAACAGGCGCCCCTTGTTAACTTATCGCCAGACATGCATCCACGAGCGGAGGAGGCGCTGGGCGGGCTTTTCAACAAAGTGAAGTGCTGCCAAAGCCATGGCAATGAGGATAACGTAGCTGATCCATGGATCGAAGCGAGCCAGGCCCACGCGATCGAGGACGTGGTAGTCGTGAATGAGATTCCAGAAGTTGAAATGGAGCAGGTAGAGGCAGTAGCTGGCCTCGCCCACGAAGACCAGCGGCGGGCGGCTGAGAATCCAGGAAAGGGGGTTGTTGCCTGCCAGCCCGAGGACGATGCAGCCAAACAGGGGCATCAGCAGGCCATCGTGCACAACGGGATAGGGAACAAGCGGGCCGAGCTCCAGAATGCCGAAGGCGGCTGTGAAACCGAAGATGCCGAGAATGAGGCGGAGGCGGCCGGAGCGGCCCACCACCTCATCGAGCGAGGCCAGCAGTACGCCAAAAACAAAACTGGCCAGATGGGGCAGCGGCGTGTATTTGAGGGCCTGAAGCCAGGGACCATAACTCCAGCGGTCGGTGGGATTGATGCCATCCGGGTTGTAGGCGATGTAGAGCACGCCGGGAACCATGCCGAGACACCAGACGCCTGCCATCTTCAGCAGGTGCGTGGGGATGGAGACGGGACGCTTCCAGCGCGCCATCCAGGGAAATACAACGTAGAAGGCGGACTCGGCCGACATCGTCCAAGCGGGCGTGTTGAGAAAGGTGGCGATGGAGGGGATCCAGCCCTGCAGAAGGAGCGGCGAGAGCACCATGCCGGTCCAGAACATGGCATGGGTGTGTGCCGCGTACTCCATGGGGAATCATCCGCCAGCTGAGAATGAGGCTGAGCAGGTAGATGGGGTAGAGACGGGTGAAGCGGGCTTCCCAGAAGCGGGTATGGTCAAGCTGGCCCTCGCGGGCCTTGGCCGCGTAGTTGTAAGCAAGCACAAAACCGGAGAGCAGAATGAAGAAACTGACGGAAGCAAAGCCGGCATTAACCACGGGGGCCATGAAGCCGAACCACTGGGGATTGGAAAAGTGGAAGAAGACGATGTTAAGAGCCGCGAAGCAGCGGAGGCCTGTAAGCGCATTCAGCCGGGCTGGCTTGCTGTTGTCCACGCTTTGTTAGACGTCTCCGAAGGGCTGCTTTTTTTTGATGGCATCTGCTCTGCTTCCGGCTCTCAACCTGGTAGCTGTGAGAATAGAGCCGTGAGCATTGAGCTGTGAGTATTGACCCGTGAGCATTCAAGACCGGAGCGCCGCTGCTGATTGGATGCATGTGAGCAGGTCAGCGATTGAGGCCGGGGGTCGAGCCAGGGGTCGAGCCCGGCGTTGGGAAGGCCCGGATGGTTCGAAACCAAAGGCTGCTGCTAGGCAGTAACCAGGGAGCCGACTTTTTCGCCCAGGACGACGCGTTTGATGTTTCCGGGCTGGTTCATGTTGAAGATGATCATGGGCAGGTTGTTGTCTTTGCAGAGGCTGACGGCGGTCAGGTCCATCACCTTGAGCCCGAGGCGAAGGATTTCCATGTAGGTAATCTCGTCGAACTTCACAGCGTCTTTCACGAGGACGGGATCGGCGTTGTAGACGCCTTCGACCTTGGTGCCCTTCAGGAGCACATCGGCCTTGATCTCCATGGCGCGGAGGCTGGCGGCGGTGTCAGACGAAAAGAACGGATTGCCGATGCCCGCGGCGAAGATGACCACGCGGCCCTTCTCCAGATGACGGACAGCTCGGCGGCGGATGTACGGCTCGGCGAGCTGATTCATGAAGACAGCGCTCATCACCCGGCACTGGACGTTGCGTTTCTCGAGGGCATCCTGAAGGGCAATGGCGTTGATCACGGTAGAGAGCATGCCCATGGAGTCAGCGCTGACGCGATCCATCTCCCGGGCCTGGCCTTCAACGCCGCGAAAAATGTTGCCTCCGCCGACGACGATGCCCAACTCCACGTTGAGGGCGTGAATTTCAGCCAGTTCGCCGGCAATTTCAGAGACTTTTTCAGCGTCGAGGCCAAATCCGCGGGGACCTGCCAACGCTTCGCCTGAAAGCTTGAGAACGATCCGCTTATACATGTCTTTCCGAGTATCGCATAACAGCCGGAAAGCTGTTTCAAGGCGTGGAAAGACATACTGAGTCGTTGGACGAAGGCCTCTGGGGTCCTGATTTGGGACGGTGGCCTGCCGGATTCAATTTAGGGAACTTAGCTCAGTTATTTGGCTGTGAGAAGGGACCGAATGCTAGCGGCCCTGCCTATTCTGGAACCAATCCGCCAAAGAACGGCAGGCACGGAATGGTAGTGAAGACGCAGAACAAGGGGTGCGCGATTACTGGGTTGCAGGTGGGCGCGGACAACGTCAGGCGGTATTTCGAACAGGGCACTGCGGCGATTAATTTGCAGCTGGACCATCTGGAGATCCAGTGCCTTCTGGATCCGGATTTCTGGCAGGGGCAACCGGAGATCAGCGACCGGCGACTGGGGGCCTGGCTGGAAGCAAAGAATTTTCACGAAAGGCCGAGCCGGACGCCGGTGCCGCTGGCGATGATTCCCAACGGAAAGAACTGCTTCAAGCTGCGGCCGATCGGGCTCAATGTACGGCCGCGGAAAAAGCTGGACGGCTTCAACACGGCTTGATCCTCGAACCCTGCCCCCTGTTCCCAGGTTCGCAGGTTCCCCTGTTCCCTTGTTCCCCGCCCCTCGGTTGATAGACTCGAGATGCCATGAGTGCGACCGATTCCCTTCCCGAACTGCAAACGACCATTGAGCGGCTATTCAAAGCCGGCGCCGAGGCACAAAGCGATCCCACTGCAATGACGGCTTTTCTTGCCCTGCGCCAGGCCCTGGAAAAAGGCGACGTGCGGTCAGCCAGTCCGGATGCCGGCTCGCCGACAGGCTGGCGCGTCAATGCATGGGTGAAGCAAGGGATCCTGCTGGGGTTCCGGCTGGGCGCGCTTGAAGAGATGCCCGGCGGAGGACTTTCCTTTGTCGACAAACATACCTATCCGGTTCGCCACTTCGGCGTTAGCGACGGAGTGCGTGTGGTTCCGGGCGGATCATCCGTGCGGTCGGGCGCATACCTCGCCAATGGCGTTGTCTGCATGCCGCCCATGTACGTAAACGTCGGCGCCTACGTGGACGAAGGCACCATGGTGGACTCGCATGCGCTGGTGGGCTCGTGCGCGCAGATTGGCAAGCGCGTGCACCTGAGCGCCGCAGCGCAGATTGGCGGCGTGCTCGAGCCAATCAATGCGAGCCCGGTGGTGATTGAAGACGATGTGCTGGTCGGTGGCAACTGCGGCGTCTATGAAGGCACCATCGTGCGCAAGGGCGCGGTGCTGGCAGCGGGAACCATCCTGACCCGTGGCACGCCGGTGTTCAACCTGGTGAGTGGCGAAGTGTTGCGCGCAACAGACGACCTGCCGCTGATCGTACCGGGAAATGCGGTGGTCGTTCCCGGCTCTCGCGCCGTATCCAAAGGCAAAGGCCACCCCAACTCCGACGCCTGGGGCCTTAGCCTCAGTGCTGCGGTCATTGTGAAGTACCGCGACGACAAGACCAGCCTGAGCACCACGCTCGAAGATCTTTTGCGGTAACTAGCGGGCTGGGCAGAGCTAACATGCGTGGAATCTGCGCCACTCAAAGAATCAGACCAAAAATACCGTCCTCGAAAACAATTGACCATCGACGCGGGTTGCTGTTTCCGCATCCTACTTAACACCGCACTAGCGGTGTGTTTTCTGGCCCAGGTTGAACCAACTGGCCGCCAGGAGACAAGGAGACAGCAGGCCATGACTAGATTCCCCAAGATAGTCTCGGCGATTGCACTTTCCCTCGCCTTCACCGGACCCGGATTTGCGAAAGTTTCCGGACAGCCCCAACCACAACCCGTTTCTACCAATACTCAGGATCGCGACGCCTGGGATGCGCCTCCGCAAGGGTTGCAGGAGAGCCAGCTCATGGGTTTTCGCGATGGAATCGCGGGCGCAAGCAAGGACTTCGGCAAGCACCGCGAGTTCAACGTGAACAACCGCAAGGAGTACCTGAACCCGCATCTTCCGCCCGACCAGAAAGGTGCCTATTGCGATGGCTTCCGCCTCGGCTATGAGCGGGCCGCTTCCCACTTCATCAGCGGACCTGAGCAACCCGTTGCCGTGTTGGAAACAAAAGTGCCCGAACCGGTTCGCAACCCAACTCCAGGCAATGCTTCAACTTCCGCCGGCAGCACTGGACAAGAGCAGATCAGCCAAATCCAGAGCCGTGGCTTTCAGGACGGGATGGCATGCGCGCGGAAAGACCAGGAGAACCATCGCCTGACGGACGTAAATGATGCCGCTCGAAATTTGAACCTTTCGCCCGATTTGCAAATGCAGTACTTCGCGGCCTTCAGTCAGGGCTACGACCACTTCATCTCCATGCAAGCGGGTGGACCGCTCTACCGGCACTAATTCTGCTTTCCTTGGTTCCCTTTAATTAATTAACGGGCCCTGGCTGACGGGCCCTGCTTCATCGAATCGACCTGGGCGCCCAGGCCCGCGCATACGTGTCCCATCGCGATCTCAGCGGCGCAGTCGTCTTCATTGCGAGCCTGCCTGGATCAGGCTGGCGGCGGGGGAAATGTAATCCCGTAGCGGGCAGCGATATCAATCAGCGTGGGGATGTCGTTGGGAATTGTGAGCGGCGAAATCTCTTCAAGAAAGCCCTGAAAGGCGCCGGGCACCACGAACATCAGCAACCTGCCTGTGCTCTCGCCGCAGTTGCGGAAGGTATGCACCGAACCGCGGTTGGTATGAAACGTTTCGCCGGCCACGCCGCGCACCCAGGCCCCGTCCACTAGAAATTCGTACTCGCCTTCGACAATGTGGAAGGTCTCGTCCTCGTTCTTGTGCATGTGAGGCGGCGGCCCTCCGCCGGGAGGCGAAATCTCCATGAGCGTCACCGAGCGCCCTTCGGTCATCTCGCTGCTGATCAACACCTCTACCTGACTCCCAAGAATGGGGAGGGTTTTCACTGGGATCATGATTTATCCGATCGTGCGGCCAGGGAGTTGGGGAAGAGCCGCTCACAGATTCTAACAGCGGGCCTACTCGCAAACACAGGAGTATGCGAAGAGTGCCGGCTACCTGAAGGGTGTTGGTTACTTGAACGGCTTCACCGGTGCATTCTGTTCCGCGCCCGTGTGCCCGGTGGTGATTTCGGCCACATAGTAGTTCTCGCCGCGGATCGGGCAGCCGGCCAGTCGGCGCATCATGGCAAGCTGGCCCACGTGGGTGAGCGCATCGGCGACAGGCCCCTGAAAGAGCCGGTCCAGAGGCGCGTGAATCTTCTCGCCGGAGGTCAGGTAGGCGTCGAAGGCCGAGAGCACGGCGAAAAAGCGCCGCTGCTCCTCCGCCCAGGAGAGCGGCGCAGAGTTATGCCATCGCTGGTTGCCCTCAGCCATACTCAACGCCCAGTCAAAAAGATCGCCCATGTGGGCCAGGATCTGCGCAGGCGTGCGTCCGGCGCCGTCAAAAGCAGCAAAGCTCTCCGGTGCGCCTTCAAGGGCGCGGGAAGCCCGGTAGGCCAGGGCAGCGAGGGTGTGGCGAAGCAGTTCGCGGTCAGAGTTCATACGGGAAAACTATAGCGCAAAACGGCTTACAAGCGATTAGGCACCAGCCCCCTTTCTCTGTTAAACTTGAAGTTCTGAGTTCAACCGCAGGAAGAGACCATGTCAATACATCCAGTTATGCAGCGCCTGGCCGACAAGCTGAAGCGCACCGATTTACCCGCTTTCGTACCCGGCGACCAGGTTCGCGTCCAGGTAAAGATCAAGGAAGGCGATAAAGAACGCCTCCAGGCCTTCGAAGGCCTCGTCATCGCCATCAACCGCGGCCCCCAGGGCACCTTTACCGTGCGCAAGATGAGCTTTGGGCAGGGAGTGGAGCGTATTTTCCCCTTCAACTCCAAGGTCATCGACAAGATCGAGAAAGTTCGCAGCTACAAGGTGCGCCGCGCCAAGCTGTTCTACATTCGCGGACTGCGCGGCAAGGCCGCCCGTTTGCGCGAAGTGGATCGCGTCACCGGCAAGGTTCGCGCCTAGGCTCGATTGGGCTTCCTCTTTTCACAAAAAACCCCCGGCCCATGCGGCTGGGGGTTTTGCTTTCTATACTCAAATGCATGGTGAGCAGTCCTGTCTGCGGGTGGAGTCTGGAAATGGCTGCGCGGTTACGCGGTGCTCTGCGCATTGCCGGCCTCGACGAGGTGGGCCGCGGGCCGCTGTTCGGGCCGGTCGTCGCTGCAGCAGTCATCCTTCCAAAAGGCTGCCGTCTGCGTGGCCTGACCGACTCGAAAAAACTCTCTGAAAAAAAACGCAACGAACTGGACGTGGAGATTCGCGCCAAGGCATTGGCCTGGGCGATTGCGGCTGTGGATGCGGAGACGATCGATCGCATCAACATCCGGCGGGCTTCGCTGTTGGCGATGCGGTGTGCGGTGGAACAACTGGCCCTGGGCCCGTTCTTCATGGCGCCCGACTTTCTTCTCATCGACGGACGCGACACGATTGAGTGGGAATGCCCGCAGCAGGCTGTAATCCAGGGTGACGGCCTGAGTTATTCGATTGCGGCTGCGAGCGTGCTGGCCAAGGTGCATCGAGACCGCATGATGGTGGAATTCGATCTTGCCTTCCCCGGCTACGGCCTCGCGCAGCACAAGGGCTACTGCTCAGCACGAACACATGGAAGCGCTGCGGCGGCTGGGACCCACTCCGCTGCACCGCAAGAGCTTTCACCCGGTGGCGCAGGCGGCACTCCCGTTCGATTGACACCGATGTTGAAGATCGGCCCGCGCTCAGGCAGCCAGAGTCAGCGCGTTGCTTCCGCCGCCGATTCCAGGCGATCAACGGACGCACACCCAGCAAAACCAGAATTACAAGCGTGTAGGGCGCCGGCGACAGCACGCCGGTCTTCACCTTCCACCAGTAATGCACCCCTGCAGTGATTGCCGCCAGATAGATGAGCATGTGCAGCTTGTTCCAGTTTTTTCCGCCGAGCTTGCGGATGGCCCACGTGGTTGAGGTAAGCGCGAGAGGCAGCAGAAGAAGCCAGGTCGTCATCCCCATGATGATGAATCGCCGCTTGGTCAAATCGGTCGCCATCGTATTCAGATCGAAGCCCGCATAAAGCGCGAGCCACGTAAGCATGTGGAGCGTGGCGTAGAAGAAGACGAAGAGTCCTACCAGGCGGCGCAGTTGAACGAGCCAGCTGAGCCGCGGCGAAAGGGCCCGCAGCGGCGTGATGGATAGCGTGGCAACCAGCAGCCACAAGGCAGTGAGGCCGGTGACAGAGGCGATCTCAGCAGTCGGATCGGGACCGAGGGTATTGGTCACGGCCTTGAATACCACATCCGCGAGCGGCGAAAGGCAGCCGATCCATGCGAGCGTTTTAAAAAGAATGAGTGTCGATCTTTTCATTTTTGTGCTTTCGGCGTCGGCGTACGCGCGCAATCATTCCAGCAGGTGCGAAAAGGGGCTTTCCTAACCCCTATTCCCTAATCCCTATTCCCTGTTCCTAAAAGTCCTTCGTCAGATTCATGCCGGTGTAGAGCGACGCCACCTGGTCGCCGTACCCGTTGAACATGAGGGTGGTGCGGCGCTGCGCATAAAACGGCTGTCCAATGCGGCGCTCGGTCTTCTGGCTCCAGCGGGGATGATCCACGTTGGGATTGACGTTCGAGTAGAAGCCGTACTCGCTCGGGGCCTGGTCGTTCCAGGTCGTGGGCGGCATCTTGTCGACAAAGCGCACGGTCACGATGGACTTGGCGGATTTGAAGCCGTACTTCCACGGCACCACGATGCGCACCGGCGCGCCATCCTGATTGGGCAGCACCTGGCCATAGAGGCCGAAGGTGAGCAGCGTGAGCGGATTCATCGCTTCATCCATGCGCAGGCCTTCAGAGTAGGGCCAGGAGATGGTTGCGTCTTCCTGCGCCCACTTTTCCACGTGGCGATCGTAGTAGGAGAGGAACTGCACATACTTTGCCGAGGGCAGCGGGTCGCACTGTTTGATGAACTCGGAGAGCGAGTAGCCGACCCAGGGAATCACCATGCTCCATGCCTCCACGCAGCGATGGCGATACACGCGGTCTTCAAGCGGGCGGAGCTTGAGCAGCGCTTCAATGTCGAAGGTCTTCGGGCGTTTTGACCTTGCCTTCCACCTTCACCGTCCAGGGACGCGTGGGCAGCGCGCCGGCGTTCTTCGCCGGCTGATCCTTCTCCACGCCGAACTCGTAGAAGTTGTTGTAGGTGGTGATGGCCTCATAGGTCGTGAGGGTTTCGCCCGTGGTGGTGAGAGGGCTCTTGACGGTTTCGAGTTTGGTGTCAGCGTGCGCGGCAGTCGAGGGCGACAGCATCTCGGTGAGTCGATCGGCGCCAAGCGCGAGGGCGCCGGTGGCAACGGCAGAACGCAGAAAACGCCGGCGGGTAATGTACCACTCGTAGCCGGTCTGGGGCGTGATTTCAGAAGAAGGAATGTCGCACGGTTTGCCTAAGAGCATTTTGTTGACCTCGCGTGGGGAACTACGCTTGCACTCATTAGACACGGCGAAGGGCGTAGGCGTTACAGGAAAAGGTGCTTTGCCGCGCCGAATTTACCCCCGCATGAAGTACGGCTTTCAGGGGTAAATGGATGGGCTCAACAAAAAGCCGTTCAGCTTTGAACAGGGCGCAAAAACGGCCATTGCCCCAGCCGCCGGGCACGGACCAGGTAGATGGCGGTTCCGGAGACGGCGATGGCTGCGGCCATAGCCATTCCCCAGAGCGCGTGGCTCCGGTTAACCAGGATGAAAACGAACCCCGCAATTGCCGCCAAAGGCGGCAGCGGGTAGAGCGGAATCCTGAATGGCCGCTGCAACTCCGGCCGCTGAACCCGCAGCAGCATCACACCGGCCTGCTGCAGGAAAAACTGAAGCAGTATGCGCGTGATCACCAGCATGGTAATCACTTGCGCAAGCGAGAAGAAGCAGAAAGCCGCGCCCACCACGCCCAACGCCACCAGCGACCGGTGAGGAATCCCGTGCTTCGGATGAACTGCGGCGAGATAGCGGAAGTAGTTGCCATCGCGCGCGGCGGCGTACGGCACGCGCGAGTAGCCCAGCAGCAGCGAGAACACCGATGCAAACGCCGTCCAGATAATCAGCGCGGCCATCACGTATCCGGCCCAACTGCCAAAGGCCGAGTGCGCAATCTCCGCCACCAGTCTCACGCGCACAAGTACACTGTCCGTCGCGTGTGCCGCGGCATCGCGCAGCGACGGCAGCACCGCGAGATTCATCGTGACGTAAAACCCCGCCACAAACAGCACGCTCAGCAGAATCGCTCGCGGAATCGTCTTCTCCGGCCGCCGCACTTCGCTGCCCAGAAAGGTGATGTTGTAGTAGCCCCAGTAGCAGTACGTCGTCAGCAGTGTCCCCTGCGCAAGTCCGGCAACGGCCGTATGCATTGAGAGCGCCGGCCCCACAGGCAGATGAAATCCACCCGTCGCCGCAGCGTTCGTAAAGCCCGACACGATCACGCCTGCAATCGATATCAGCACGCCGGTGAACATCACCCAGGCCATCCAGGTCACTGTCTTCAGGTTGCGATAGAGCAGCCACGTCATCATCAGGCAAGCGGCTGCGGCGGCAAAATTCGAATAGTGCAACATCGGCAACGCCGCGAATGGCGTCCCATCCAGTCCCGGCCAGAACATCCCCAGAAAGCTCGACAGTCCAATGCATCCCGAAGCAATCGACAGCGGCGCGGAGAAGCTCAACTGCCACACGTAGAGAAAGCTGAGCCAGTTGCCGGCGCGCTCGGGGCCGTAGATTTCGCGGAGAAAGGCGTAGGAGCCACCGGCCCGCGGGAAAGCAGCTCCCAACTCGGCCCACACCAGCCCGTCAGCCACGGCGATAGCCGCGCCCAGCAGCCATGCCCAGACGGAGAGATGAAAACCGGCTGCGGCAATCACCAGCGGCAGCGTGATAAACGGTCCAACGCCGATCATCTCAAGCATGTTGAACAAAACGGCGGAGCGAAGGCCGATGCGGCGCTCAAGTGTGGCTGAACCGGGAGGTTGAGAATGGGCTGAAGACATGAGGCTGAAGCGCTCACCGGATTGTACACTGACAAGTGAACATGAATCTTCCCGAGAAAATGCACCCAAAAGCAATAAGCGTGGCCGCGGCGTTTTGCGTGGCCCTGGGACTGGTTTTGACGGTCGGACTGCCGTCGGCGATAAGCGCGCAGACAACCGCTCCGCAAGCGGATCTTCCGCCCGCCGAGCCCACGGTAACCGCGCTTCCCTTGCCCGAAGATCGCGGCGAGGCAGCGCTGGAGCAGGCGCTGAAACGTCTCCGCACCACGGCCAGCGTGCTCTACATTGTGGCGCACCCCGACGACGAGGATGGCGCGCTGATGACGTATCTCTCGCGCGGCCTGGGCGCGCGCGTTACGCTGCTCACGCTCACCCGCGGCGAGGGCGGGCAGAACGCCATGTCTGCCGACACCGACGACGCGATGGGGCTCATGCGCACCAACGAACTCCTGGCAGCCGATGAGTATTACGGCGCCGCGCAGCTCTGGGGTACTGAGGCGGACTTCGGCTTCTCCAAGACGCAGGAAGAATCGTTTGCGCGCTGGGGACACGAGCGCGTGCTCTACGACGCGGTGCTTGCCGTGCGGCAAACCCGGCCGCAGATTATTGTGGCAACCTTTGTAGGCGGGGTTTCAGACGGGCATGGACAACACCAGGTCTCCGGCGAGATTGCGCAGGAAGCCTTCAAGGCGGCCGGCGATCCAAAGGTCTTTCCCGAACAATTGAAAGACGGCTTGCAGCCGTGGCAGCCTTTGGCCGTTTATTCGCGCGCGCCCTTTGCGCGCATCACGGCCCAGGGCATCTTTGACTACGCCACCGGCAAGTGGGTCCAGGCACGCTTCCACAACTACGTCACAGACGAGTGGATCACCGGCTCTCCCTCCGTCGACGTCAGCGTTCCAGTGGGGACGTGGGATCCGCAACTGGGCCGCACGTACGTGCAGATTGCGCGCCAGGGCTGGGGCGAACAGAAATCACAATATGGCGGAGCGGTGCCTTCGCTGAGCGGGCCATCGAATTCCGCATACCACTTGTGGGCGGTGGTGCCTGCAGACGCAGCAAGCGGAAGCGGAAGCAATACAAGCCTCTTTGACAACGGGAAAGTGAAGATCGATACCAGCGTCGCGGGATTGGCGCTGCTTGCAAAGGGCTCTCCGCCGGCATGGCTTGCGGATGGGCTGCGCGAGGTTGATGACAGCCTGAAGCAGTACGAGAGCGATTGCCGGAACGAAAGTGGAATTGAAGGCGCGCACAAACTCACGCCGATCTACAAGCAGACGCTGGATCTGTACGCGAAGGTGAAGGCGAGCGACCTGGACGCGAAGTCAAAGGCGGATTTGGAGTTTGAACTAAGCGCGAAGATTGATGACTTTCAATCGGCGCTGAAGGATTTGCTTGGCCTGGATCTGGCGGCCTTTACCACGGGTGGCGGCGATCGCGGCGGATATGGTGGCGGACCCGGCGGCGGTGGCGCCGATGAAACTCAGCGCAGCGTTTCGCCGGGGCAGGAGTTCCGCGTGCGCGTGCACACGGCCAATGCCACAGACGGGGCGCGACTGGCGCGGGTGTGGCTTGAGAGCCAGAGCGGTTCGCAGTGGAAGACAGATGATATGGGCAGTGGGTTGAAGCCGGAAGCACCGGTCAACGATGATTTGTTTCACGTGCACGTGGCCGACGATGCCAAGCCGACAGCGCCCTTCTTCACGCGGCCATCCGTCGAGCAGCCTTACTACGATATTGCGAACCAGGCGTGGCGGATCCGCTCGTTTGCGCCCTGGCCGCTTGCAGCCTGGGCGGAGTTCACCTTCGACGGGTTGCCAGTCCGTCTCGGCGAAGTGGTGCAGACGATGCAACGGGTGACCGGTCCGGGCGGCATCTACGAGCCGCTCGTGGTCACGCCCGCCATCGGCGTGCGCATGGAGCCCGAAGCGCGCATTCTCCCACTCGACGGTTCTGCTCTGCCCGTGAAAGTCACCGTGCATGCGCATGCGGCAGCCGAAGGGACCGTCACGCTCAAGCTGCCGGAAGGTTGGCACGCGGATCCGGCCGAAGCGCACTTCAATTTGAAGAGCGCCGGCGACACCGCGCCGCTTGTGTTTACCGTTTCCACGGACGAGGCGAAGACCGGCGTTTACAGCGTCAAGGCGGTTGCGCAGGTGGGCGGACGGAACTACGAGACAGGCTGGCGCAGTATCGGCTACCCCGGGCTGCTGCCGTACAACCAATATCTTCCCGCGGAGCTGAAGACGCGCAAAGTGGACGTGAAGATAGCGCCGGGATTGCGCATTGGCTACATCATGGGTCCCGGCGATCCGGTCCCTGAGGCGATCGAGGAGCTTGGCATTCAACCCCACGTGCTCAGTCCGACGGAGCTGGCCTCGAGCGACCTGTCGGCGTGGAACGTTCTGGTGATTGGAATTCGCGCCTATGATACGCGGCCTGAGCTGGCGGGCATTCAACCGCGGCTCGACGAATTTGTCCGCAACGGCGGAACGCTGATCGTCCAGTATCAGGGCGTAACCTTCCCTGCCCCGCTGCCGCTTTCCATGGGGAGCGGTCGCCTGCCGGAGCGCGTCGTGGACGAGGCGTCGAAAGTAAAACTGCTGAACACCGACAACCCTCTGCTGAACTGGCCGAACAAGATTACAACCGCCGATTTCGACGGATGGGTGGAAGAGCGCGGACACTCGTTTCTCGAATCATGGGACCCGGGCTACACCCCGCTTACCGAAACTGCCGACGCCGGACAGGACCCGCAACGCGGCGGGTTGATTGTGGCGCATCCGGGCAAAGGAACGTACATCTATGTTGCCTATGCGCTGTATCGCCAACTGCCGGAGTTGGTGCCGGGATCTTACCGTTTGCTGGCCAACATGCTAAGCGCCGGACAGGTTAGCGCTAAATAAGAATTCATTGTCACTTAACACTGGAGACTCACCACGAGCCGCGTGCAAAGCATGCGGCTCGTGGTGTTTTGAATAAGTGTTTTAGATAAGGGAAGCTGATGGCCTATAAGCATTTATCAATGTGAAAAATCGGTAAATTCGTCAAATGTTCATCGAACTCTGAGAGGCTTTATTGCGGAAGTAGTTGGGAAGATTTCAACCGTCCTGATCGTTCTTCTGAGACTCATACACATCAACCTGCATACCGTTGGCTAAGTTGCTACGGCTTGTTCGAGAAGGCAACGGGATGCGGTGACAATGAGCGCCTGATTCCAACTGCGGGTGCTCAAAAAAGACGCAAACAATTACCAGAGAGGATGAGAAACCCCATGAACTTCAGACTAACGACTGCCGCCGCTGGAATACTGGCCGCCAGTCTCGTTGTTTCCTACGCCCATGCCAGCGACGCCACACCGCCGGCGAAAAAACATGTAGCAACCAGGAAGGCGGCAACGCCCCCGGGGCCGACGGTCGAGGAACAGATCCAGTCGATGCGCCAGGAGTTTCAGGGGCAGATCGACGGCCTGAAGAGCAATCTCGCCGATAAGGATGTGCAGTTGAAGCAGGCGCAGCAGGCCGCGGCGGACGCACAGGCAGCGGCGGCGAAGGCCCAGGCAGCGGTCGATGCGCAGCAGCAGGCAGTCGCTGACAATGCCACCGCCGCTACGACACTGAAGGCCACCGTGGACGACATGAGGACTGTGAACGCCATATCCGTCGGCTCGTTCAGCGACGATATCTCTGCCATGAAGAAGACAATGGCGAGTCCCGATGCATTCAACTTCAAGGGAATTACGATTTCGCCCTCAGGCAGCTTCCTGGCGGCAGAAACCGTGTGGCGTCAGGGCGCCACAGGCGGCGACATCAACACTGCCTTTACAGGCGTGCCGCTGGCCAACTCCGACGCATCGCAGATCAGCGAGTTTCAGGGTTCAGGCCGTCAGTCGCGAATCGCGCTCAAGGCAGTCGGCAAACTGCCCGCATTCACTCTCACCGGTTACTACGAAATGGACTGGCTGAGCTCCGGCATCACTTCCAACAACAATCAGTCGAACAGCTACACACTGCGGCAGCGCCAACTGTGGGCTGATGCCAAAACATCGAGTGGATGGGACGTCTCCGGCGGACAGGGCTGGTCACTGGCCACCGAAACCACTGCAGGCCTTACGCGAGGCTCCGAGATTCTTCCTGCCACCATCGATGCACAGTACTCAGCTGGCTTTGTATGGACGCGCCAATACAGCTTCCGCGTATCAAAGGATATCGGCAAGACCTTCTTTATCGGCGCTTCGGTTGAAAATGCCGAAATGTTGAATCTCTCTGGCCAGGGACTGCCGACCAACGAGCTGTTTGGCTCGACCGGGACCGGCGGCGGCCTCTATAACTCCACTGCCAATTACTCCTTCAACTACACGCCTGACTTCATCGTCAAGATTGCGATGCAGCCCGGATGGGGTCACTGGGAGCTGTTCGGCATCGAACGCAACTTCCGCGACCGCATTTACCCCACCACTGGCAGCCCGTATAACAGCACCGCCATCGGCGACGGCATCGGCGGAAGCGTCCGCGGCGTGATCGCCAACAAGAAGGTCACCATCGGTCTCAAGGGTCTTTGGGGCCAGGGCGTTGGCCGCTACGGCTCCTCGACCATCGCAGACGCCACACTCCGTCCCAATGCAACCATTTCCCCCATCCACGGCTTCTCCGCGCTCAGCACGGTTGAGCTCAATCCCACGCCGAACTTCAATCTATACCTCAACTACGGCGCGGATTATCTTGACCGCGATTACGTGCTCAATGGGACAACTCAGGTTGGATACGGCACTCGCAGCACCAACATGTCAGGTTGCCTGGTCGAGACAATGAACGGCACGGCAGCCGCCGGCGGCGCCGCACCCGTCGCCCCAGCCAATTGCGGCGGCAGCAACAAGGACATCCAGGAGCTGACCGTCGGCTACTGGTGGAACATCCACAACAGCCCGAAGGGACGTCTGCGCCAGGGTATCCAATACAGCTGGTTCGATCGCACCCTTTGGTCGGGCACTGGCGGCACCGCCAATCCTGGCAACGGCGCGCACGGCGACGACAGCATGATCTTCACGTCGTTCCGCTACTACCTGCCCTAGGCCGCAAACCAGCGGTGCAACAAAGAGGGGCAGCCCAATCGGCTGCCCCTCTTCTTTTGTGATACCGATAAAAAAGCCGGTTCGAATCGAAACAGCTTTTTCGCAGCCAAGAGACGCTCGGCAACAAGTTGGGCGGATAATAGATCTCAAATGCCTACAAGACCCTTATTACGTGCCGTCGCGCTGGCCTTCGTTTCTTTCTGCTTGAGCAGCACTTCGCCCGCTGCCGAACCGTGCACGACCATTCACGGAAGGGCGCATCTTTATTGTGGCGACGGTCAGCTGCGGATCTGGCAAATTGGAACCAATCACGATTACACGCCGGACGAGTCGACGTGGGGGATCGTCGAGGGCTGGCTGGAGGCCGGCGTTAAACCAACTGATGGGCAGAAATCCGCCTGCCCGGCAGGAAATCTGAACATGTACGCGGATTTCCTGATCTGTCCGACGGAGCCCTTCAGGAAGGGATCGGTGCAGCGCGCAAAAATCAAAAGTGCTCTAAATCGGCACTACGTGCCTGTGAATTAGTTCCGAAGCAAAGCGGTCCGATGTGAATCGCCGGAGCTCAAACTGCTGTCCCTACAAGAAAAACACAAAGGCCCGAGGCAATCGCCCCGGGCCTTCGTCTTCTTCCATACAAATGGGTTGCTTACTCCGCAGCCACTTCCACACCCTTGGTCTGCGCGACGGTCCAATCGGGCGCGCCGACCTTGAAGCGCGCGAACCGACGGACGGTGATGTTCTCGCCCAGCTTGCCGACCTTCTGCGCGATCAGTTCCTTAATGCTGACAGCCTGATCCTTGATGAAGGGCTGCTCGAGCAGGCAGACTTCCTCGTAGAACTTGGCCATCTTGCCGTCAACGATCTTCTCGATCACTGCTGGCGGCTTGCCAGTAGCGGCAGCCTGGGCGCGGAAGATTTCCTTCTCGCGCTCAAGATCTTCGGGCGTCACATCTTCGGGCTTCACATACCGCGGATCGCTGGCAGCGATGTGCATCGCGATGTCCTTGAGCAGATCCTGAAAGTCCTCGGTGCGGGCCACGAAGTCGCTTTCGCAGTTGACTTCAACCAGCACGCCCAGCTTGCCGCCGGCGTGGATGTAGGGGTAAATCGAGCCGTCGTTGGTGGAGCGCGACGCCTTCTTCTGCGCGGAGGCCATGCCTCGCTTGCGCAGCACCACAAACGCGTCTTCGATATTGCCCTTGGCTTCCTGCAACGCCTTCAGGCAATCGCCCATGGGCGCTCCGGACTTTTCGCGGAGCTCTTTTACCTGTTTTGCATCGATCTTCTCACTCACAGTCATTCCTCACTACTCCCTTTTCATGCAATCAACCAAAAGTCTGCCGCACCGCAGGTGCTGCCAAAAGAAAAGCGTGGCACCTGAACCCGGGCGGCCACGCTCGTCTCAGTTTGCGCACCGGGGTGCGCAGAAAGTACTAAAGAACACCCTCGGTGGCTTCGGCCTCGTCAAGGGCCGCAACCGCAGCAGGGGCCTTCTTGATGCCGCCGCCCAGGGCAGCTTCGAGGTCTACTTCCTCGGCGGGAGCAGCTTCTTCCGCCACGGCATCGACCGGTGCGGGAAGCTCCTCGGCAAAGGCCTTGTCGCCCACCATGTTCACGCCCTCGGCCGCCGAATCGGCGATCTTGGAAGTGAAGAGGCGGATGGCGCGCAGAGCGTCGTCGTTACCGGGAATCACGTAGTCCACAACCGTCGGATCGCAATTCGTATCGACCACAGCTACCACCGGGATGCCGAGCTTGCGGGCTTCCTTCACGGCAATGGCCTCGTTGTTCGAGTCGACGATGAAAAGCGCATCCGGCAGCCGCTTCATGTTCTTGATGCCGGCCAGGTTCGCCTGCAGATGCTTGCGCTCGCGCTCAAGCTTGATGACTTCCTTCTTGGTGAGCAGCTCGTAGCGGCCGTCCGTGGCCATGTCGTCCAATTCCTGAAGGCGCTTCACCGACTTCTGCACGGTCACCCAGTTGGTGAGCAGGCCGCCCAGCCAGCGCTGGTTGATGTAGGGCATGCTCGCGCGTGTGGCCTCTTCGGCAACCGCGTCCTGGGCCTGGCGCTTGGTGCCGACAAAAAGAATCGTCTTGCCGCCGGCGCACAGGTCTGTGACAAACTTTGACGCATCCTTGAACAGCTTCAGCGTCTTCTGCAGGTCGATGATGTAGATACCGTTGCGCTCGCCAAAGATGTATTCCTTCATCTTGGGATTCCAGCGCTTGGTCTGATGCCCGAAGTGAACACCTGCTTCGAGCAGCTCCTTCATGGTAATCGTGGCCAAGAGGCCTCCTTCGTAAAGTGCATCCGGGCCTGCGTTTCCGTTACCCGGATTGAAACCCGCTCGCGCGGGGGATTTAGTACCGAGCTTCCAGCTCTTAGCTTCTAGCCTCTAGCTTGTCTGTGCTGAGTTCACTGTTCTGTGAAACCCAAACGCCAGTTCAAGCAAGACGGGCTAGGAGCTAAAAGCTAGAAGCTAATAGCTAGCAAGCGCCTAGCGCTTGCTGAATTGGAACCGCTTGCGTGCGCCCTTCTGGCCGTACTTCTTGCGTTCCTTTTGGCGCGCATCACGGGTCATCAGTCCTTCACCCTTGAGCAGCTTGCGCAACTCGGGGTTGAACTGTACAAGGGCACGTGCCACGCCCAACTTCACGGCATCGGCCTGCGCGGCAACGCCGCCGCTCTTGACCGTGGTCACCACGTCAAACGAAGCGGCCAGCTCCGACACGACCAGGGTGCGCTTTGCGGCGGCACGCTGCTGCTCGGTGACGAAGTACACGTCAAAAGCCTTGCCGTTTACCTTCCACTCGCCCGTTCCGGGACGAAGGAAAACGCGGGCGATTGCCGACTTGCGCCGCCCCGTCCCGTAATACTGAACCAGATCTGCCATTCTTTTCTCAGCTCCTAGCTTCTAGCTCTTAGCCTCTAGCTAAAAGCCGTAAAACCTCTGAATCTCGAACCTACGAGCTAGCGGCTAGAAGCTAGCAGCTAGCGGCTGCTTTACTTAATTTCCAACGCCACCGGCATCTGTGCCTGGTGGGGATGCTTGTCGCCCTTGTAGACCTTGAGCTTGGTGGCCATCTGGCGGCCCATCTTGCTCTTGGGAAGCATGCCCTTCACGGCCTGCTCCACGATCATTTCGGGCTTCCGGTTCAGTAAGCGGGTAAAGGACTCTTCGCGCAGACCGCCAGGGAAACCGGTGTAGCGGCGATAGACTTTGGTGTCGCTCTTCAGGCCGGTCAGGCGAATCTTCTCGGCGTTGATCACGATGACGTGGTCGCCGGTATCGATGTACGGCACGTACTGGGGATTGAGCTTGCCGCTCAGGATGTCGGCAGCCTTGGTGGCCAACCGCCCCAGCGTCTTGCCGCTGGCGTCTACTACAAACCATTTGCGGTCAAAATCCTTGCCGCTCGGAACAAAGGTGCTCATCGGACTCCTACCCTCAATCTCAAAAAAACTCACGCGCAAAACACATGTGCCCACGCCTAAAAGCGCACGGGCTGAACTCTACCCAACTCCAAACAAATCTGTTCGGGTGAGGACTGCGGGGGCTGGCCCTCCAAGGGCTCTGGCTAAGCTGAACAGATTCGGTCAAACCGAATCGACGCCCAGCGGCCTCATACCTGTTCCAGCAGACCCCTCCAGGGGAACCACCAGTCGAGTCCGGGTGAAGACACACAGACCCCAGGCGCAACACCGCGCAAGGTCTTCAGAATACCCGAATTGAGGCCCGGAGTCAACGAAAAGCAGGGCAGGAAAGGGGCCCGCGAACGGGTTTTCCAGAGGATTCGTCCTTAATTTGGCCTGAATTTGCACGTGGTAAGATTTGCCCACCCAAAGGAGGCTCCATGACCCCCACTCGTGCCTTCGGTGATCCCGACATGACACCGGATAATTTCAGCAGTTTCAGCAAGAAAGAAATTACCGCCGACGCCGCAGACAAAGAGCTCGCCCAGTTGCAGCCGGTGCCCGCGGCACGAAGCACCACTCCCGTGGATCTCGCCAACGTCATCGGCACGGCAGCCGCTGCGGCCATTCAAAAAGCCGGCAAAATCATCTTCCACACCGTCGGCGACACCGGCGGCATCATGAAGCCGCAGTTTCAGTTTGCCGTGGCCGACGCAATGGCAGCAGACACAGCCAGCGACAGCGCGAAAGGCGCCTCTTTCTGGTTTCACCTCGGCGACGTGGTCTATTACTTCGGCCAGGACCAGTACTACTTCGAGCAGTTTTACGATCCCTACCGCAACTACAACGCGCCCATCTTTGCGATTCCCGGCAACCACGACGGCGTGGTGTTCAGCGGCGAGTCCGCTACCTCGCTCGCCGCCTTCCTCGCCAACTTCTGCAGCAGCGAACCGACGAACAATCCCGACAGCCAGGGAGTGGTGCGCACCACGATGGACCAGCCTGGCGTCTATTTCACGCTGAACGCCCCCTTCGTCAAATTCATCGGGCTCTACTCGAACACCGGCGAAGGCGGCACGCAGGGCGTGATTGCCAATGCAACGATCGGCAACGCGCAGTTGGATTTTCCTGACGCAGCAACTGGCCGCAGCCAAGGCCGAGCGGGCCGCCGGGCAGGGACGCGCACTGATTATCGCAACCCATCACCCGCCGTTCACAGGCAGCCCGTTTCACGTTCCCAGCCCGAACATGCTCTCCATGATCGACCAGGCCTGCACAACTGCCGGCATCTGGCCCGATCTCCACCTGTCCGGCCACTCGCATCTCTACGAGCGCTACACGCGCACGGTCGGCGGCAAACAGATTCCCTACGTTGTGGCGGGGATGGGCGGGTTCTACAATCTGCCCGGCCTGAAGGCAGGCAAGAAGCCCGTTGCGCCCACAACGCCCGCCTCGGGCACGGATGCGAGCGGAAATCCACTCACAATCAATGTCTACACCGACACGAAGTTTGGCTATCTGCGCGTCACCGCGACGGCGAGGTCACTCGTCGGAGAATTCGTCACCGTCGATCCAGTTACCGGTAAAACCGGAACCGGCGACAGTTTTACCGTGAACCTGACTGCAGGAACGGTCACCAATAGCGCCTCGTCGAAAAAAGGAAAGGCGAGCAAGGCGGGGCCGGGTAAAAAATCGGCCGCACGCGCTGGTTCATCCAAGACGGCGACCAAGGGAAAGTCGGCAGCAAAGAAGCCAGGAAAGGCTCCGGCGAAAAAAGCAAAGACAAAACCCGCACCCAAAAAGAAATAAAGGGCGACCGTCTCAACGACTCTCACCGGGTGCCCCAGGTTTCGGGGTCCCCGCGGACAGGTCTTCGTCCGTGGGGTGAAGGTGCCTCGCTTTTGGGCACCTGGGATTGACGCGCCCTACTGCGCCACACCCAAACTCCGCTTCATCGGATGCGCCTCTGTATTGAAGATCACGGAATTGAAATCCAGCGTGTCTTCCGGCGCAAACAGCAGGTAGAGATACTTCATGTCTTCAGCAAAGAAGAAGCTCTCCATCGAGTCCTTCTGCGTCTTGGTGTTCACATCCGAAAGCTCGGCGTAGGCTACATCGTTGCGGCAGTATTTGACCAGGGCGTTGAAGTAGACGACGCCCATCGCCAGGTATTTCGCGTCGTGCGTGTAGTGGTAGAGGTAATAGGTTGACTCCATGATCTCCGGCCGCAGCGGATAGGCCGGGGAGACGATCTTCATCTTGACGTAGTCGAAGCGCTCGGGCTCGACGCCGGCCACCGACCACATGCGGAAGCTCGAGTCCTGCAACTGTTTGGCAAGCGGCAGATCGTCGCCCAAGGCGAGCACAGCAGGAAAGAACGCGTCGAGAGCGCCGTAGAGCGTTGTGGTGCGGCGTCCCGTGTTCATGTCGGCCTGGCCGTACCAGAGGCCGCCCGGCTCAAAGTCGGCGAGGTAGCGGTCGATGGCTAGCTCGCTCGAACGCCACATCTGCTCGCAGTCCTTGTCGCCGAACAGAAGCCAAGCCTTGAGCAGGTACTCATAATAGGAATCGATGCCGCCCATGATGCCGGCCGTCGTGTCTGTCCATTTGCCGGTTTCCACGTCGATGGCCGAACCAACCAATCCAATTGCCGAGCGGCGCTTGTAGAGCTCGACCAGGGCGCGCTTCGCCTTGTCGTAGTAGACCGGCTTGCCAGTGAGCCGCGACAACATGCCGAACTCGATCAGCAGGCTGCCAACTTCTGCCGGGTTTGACACCGTGCCGCGCACCGCGCCCGTGCGCAGGTTCACGTACTCATACGGCATGCCTGTGGGCGAGTCGAACATCGGCAGCATGCGTCGGCCGAGTTCGTCGGCCAGCTCCAGAAGTCTCTTGTCGCCCGTGCCCTGGTAGCACGAAGTGAGCGCGCCCAGCAGCCGTATCGTGATCTCAAAATCTTTTACATAAATGTCCTGATCGAGATCGAGCTTGGTGTCTATCAGCTCCCGAGCCTCATCGGCCTGCGGCTTGAGCCCCATCAGGATCAGCGTGTCCAGCGCATCCACCGGCGTCATCAACAGCGAATGGCGGGGACCGTACCAGTCAAACGGCTGCTTCGAGAGCGGCTTCAGCGAGTCATGTCCCCACGCATATTTCTTGTAGCCTTCCCAGGCGTGAAGCGTCTCCGCGCGTACGTGAGCCGCCGCATCAGCCTTCTCAGCGTCGGACATGGTGAAGGCGTGCGTGGCTGAAGCGTGCGTCGCTTGCTCGGGCGCAGCCTGCGTTTGCGCAGCAACTGGAACGAGGAGCAGAAGGACAGATGCGAGAAACAAGCCGAAGAATTTCATCGCATCCATTGTAGGACCCGGGGACAAAAAAAGCGGGCGCGCCGGTGGTTGCCGGGGCGCCCGCTGTTTTTTCGTTACGCGCAGTTCTTACGCGGCGTGTTCGGCCACTGAGCTAACGCGGAAGCGCTTCATCTGGATCGCAAGCGAACGCTCGATCTTGCGCAGGTCGCCGCGTTCTGCGGGACCAGCGAATGTCGAAGCGACGCCGCGAGCCGATGCGCGGCCGGTGCGGCCGACGCGATGAACGAAGTCCTCGGCAACCTTGGGCAGGTCAAAGTTAATGACGTGCGCAACGTTGGCCACATCGATGCCGCGAGCGGCAACGTCCGTGGCGACGAGGATGCGATGACGGCCCTCAGAGAAGCTGCGCAGCGCTGCGTTGCGCTGTGCCTGCGAACGGTCACCGTGAATCTGCGTGGCAGACCAGCCGGAGCGGGTCAGGCGGCGGGCAACGCGGTCTGCGCCGTGCTTGGTGCGGACGAAGACCAGGAAGCTGCCCTCTTCTGCGCCGAGCAGGTGTTCGAGAAGCTCCTGCTTTTTGTCAGGAGCGACCTCGAAGGTGCGCAGCTCCACGTTTTCAGCGGGCTTGAGCACCGAGCCGATCTCAATGCGGACCGGGTTGTTGAGGTATTTGTGCGCCACTTCCCGCACCGCGCCCTCAAGCGTGGCGGAGTAGCACAGAGTCCTCCGCCCGCTCGGCAGCATGGTTGCAATGCGTGCGATAGCGGGCTGGAAGCCCATGTCAAGCATGCGATCCACTTCGTCAAGAACAAGGATCTTCACCTGGTCCAGGCGAACAAGCTTGCGCTTGATGTAGTCTTCGAGCCGTCCGGGGGTGGCCACAATGAGCTTGGCGCCGCGACGAATCGCATCGAGCTGCGCCCGCTCCTGCATGCCGCCAACCACGAGGGCAACGGTCTGGTCAGAGCTCGAACGGATCGAGAGAAACGCCTTTTCCACCTGCATGGCCAGCTCGCGCGTGGGCAGCAGGATGAGGGCGTGGGCTGCCGGTCCGCGCGCCGCGGAGCTTTGCAGCATCTCGACGATGGGGATCAGGAACCCGAGGGTCTTGCCGGTTCCGGTCTGGGCGGTGGCGAGCACGTCGCGGCCTTCAAGAGCCGGAGGAATGCAGCCGGCCTGTACCGGGGTGGGGATTTCAAACTTGTTGGCGTTAAGCCGGGCCATAAGCGCCGGCGAGAGATTCAATTCAGAAAACTTGGTGATCAAAATAGTTCTTTCTTCTGTTCCCCGGAGCTCTTATTTCCTGAGCCTGCACAGGGAACCTGTCCTGGAGGCACACGGCTCAACACGAGGCGCAGGCCTTCTTATCGATATGCGTAAGGGAGAACCGAAAGTCGTTCTTAAGGACTGACCCGTTCGACACTGGGAAAATGCCGGGGCCCGGAGCTGCCACACGCTACTGGTACGCCAGGCGGCTCATTGCCGGTCTGGCACCACTCATCCCGCTTGCTTCCGGTGTCGAGCGCAAGTTCCATTCAAGGAAGCTGCTCTTTAACGAATCTGCCTGACCAACACTGGGTCTTGGGCACAGGGCCCTGGGCAGAGTCTCCCGGTGGGAAAACTCGAGTAGTTACGCTGTAGGGGCTTGGGGAAATATCTGTAAAAGGCAAGCTGCCTTCGTTCCGGCAGGCTACCGCTCACGGCCAAATCACTGAGCGCAAAAACAGTGTAGCACAGTTTTCGCTTTTCCCTCGCCTTTGGGGTTTGGTATGAGCCTGGGACGGGATGTAATATCCCTCAGGGGCTGAAGCCCGCTGCTGATTTGATTGGGCTTATGTACGGGCTGAAGCCCGTACCCTTCAAGGCACTGCAACTTGCCGGGTGCCTCCGGTCCCTCGCCTGTGGGGACCGGGGAATGAACCCAGCCCGGTGCCCCATCCATCGAGCCTTTTGCGATGGGTGGGATCGAACGACACTCCACGGGCCAATCCCCGTACTTCCTCCCGCAGGGGGGAACGAAATTAGCCCCGGATGGAGTCCGCCGCGGCGGACGGAATCCGGGGAAGCCGTTCGTTCCCGTTTTCGCGTCCCGCAGGGCCGCGGCGAAACCAGGAAATCTCGCCGGCTGGCGGGTGCCTGGGTCCCTCGCGTTAGCCAACCCTAGCCATGCATCCGCGCATCCGGCAGGCCCTGGCGCCGTTTGATTTCAAGCAGTTCGCCAATCTTCTCCGGCGGCAGAAACTTCAACGGCCGCCCAATCTGCCGCGCAATCAGAAACGTCTTGCAGTAGGTTTCAAACGTTTCCACCAGCCACTCGGCGTGGGAGACGGTGTCGGCCCAGCAGACGATTCCGTGGTTCGACAGCAGGATGGTGTTGTGGTCGCGAGCGAAGGGGCGCACGGTCTCGGCAAAGGCCTGCGTGCCGGGGGTTTCATAGGGCGCCAGCGCGGCGGGGCCGATGGAGGTTTCGTACTCCGAAATCAACCCGATCGGCGGCACCGAGCCGGTCATGGCGAACGCCGTAGCGTTGGGCGGATGGCAGTGGACGACGGCGCGGGCGCGGGGGCTGGTGCGGTAGATCTCCAGATGCAGCAGCAGCTCGCTGGTGCGCAGGCGGTCGCCGGCCAGGATGTTCCCGTCGAGATCAGACAGGCAGATATCGGCGGGCTCCATGTCGCGCTTGCTCATCATGGTCGGCGTGCAGAGCAGGTACCGCTCGCCGAGCCGGACGCTGATGTTGCCGCCATTGCCATCGACATACTGCCGCTCCCACAGCTTGCGGCCCACGGCGATAATCTCCAAGTCGCAGCGCGCGGGCCTCAGGCGAACTGGCAGCCATCAGCGGCGACAATTCTGCCGCGTCTTCGAGCTCGGACAGTTCCCTTTCCTGCCCGGCTTCCAATTCCGATGCGGGCTCCAGCGTCTGCTCCATTGTTCACCCTCGCGTTTGGGATAAGACAGCAGCACGCACCCAGCAAGGCGCACCCGTTCTTCTTATAGTGTCTTGGACATGGGTTCATACCCTGTGATTGGGGTCACCCGTGGAGGGGTCCCCCCCTCCCCCATGGTATCTGCGGCTAAATTCGTCAATTGAATGGGTTTACGGCGGGGCAGTAGCGCCAAATATGTCATTCCATTGAAGATCGCCGCAGATATGTCTCAGCAAAGGGGTTACGGGCGATTTCCGGGGATTGAGGTCCATTGGACCGTTTTGTGCCCGGAAAAAGCCTATGGTGCAATTGTGCGCCGGAAGCGGGTAATTATCTGCAAACGTCCAAGGGATTATTCAGACCTTGGCGTACTGCGAGCTCACCCGGAACTTACTTAGGGGCTTCGATCTGCAAGGGGGCGATATCGTCCCCGCCTAGCGAAGGTTTCTCAGATTTGCCAATTGTTAGCAGTACGGGCTTGCAAATGATTTCTCGCACAATGAGATCAGTTAAGAATCGTTCCGTTCCTGCCGATCTGACCAGAATCGACGTGTCAGAAGTCATGGCGATTACGTGCTCTCCCAGCTCCACAAACCCGGCATCGGACGCCATTAGCACTGCCTGGACGCAGAGACTCATGCTTCCTCCAAAAATGCGTAGAGCGTTACCGATTAGTCCGAAATCCTGCCCGAGTATTCCCTGGCCGGCATAGTGTGTTCGGATTGGGTCAAACGGAAGGTGTGCGCGCACGATGGGTACACCTTTGTCATTTAGAAGCTTCAAGACGTCTAAGGGGATGTTGTGCTCGGTGGGGTCACCCGCTGTGAATTGGGCTTGACTGGGAAACGTAACAGCGACCAGTTCTATGTGGGAATACTGCTCGTCAGATAGAAACTCGTTAAGAGCCATCAACACACCGCGCCCGGCAGATGTAAAGATCACGACTTTTCCAACCCGATGTGCAAGGGCAGCAGCAAATGTCGCTTCAAGACAGCGGGCAAGATTCTCCTTGCCTTCTTGCATGAAGTACTCGGTTGGATATTGGAAACCGGGTATCATTCTGGAGCTATCACCTCAAATCCAAGTATCTCAGGTAGTGGGCTCTGGGTTTTCCGATATCGTTCCACGGCTCGGATAAAGTCGAACGGTGTAATGGCATCGAAATCGAGCCTCAAAAGCCGCTCTTCGGGGATATGGTCTTCGCCGCCATAGTGCGCATGACGTTTGGATCTGTGGTCTATATCGATCCGCAAAACACAACGATCCTCGAAGACTGGACATCCGTCATCGTCGCGCTCTTCACCACATGGGCCGTAATGATAGGAGAAATGCTGAAGTCGTCCTCCACCGCCCTCCACTTTGGAGAGGACACGGTAGTGTTCGTAGATTCGGATATACATCCCATCGTCGTAGATTATTGCGAAAATAATCGTCCAAGGAGGGGCTGGATCGTTGACCGCCACAATTATTGGTCCGACGACGGAAAGGCCTGGGTCCAGAGCGATGGTGTCACATTCGCCCTGAAACCAAGCCTGGTAAGCGTCGATTGTGCAATTGTCAGGCCGCAAGTGCTAGCGAGTCGGGCGTGTTCTCGAGCTCCTGGGATTCATAGGGCGCCCTTCTCCCATAGATGGAGCGGAGAGAGTGTGGGATGTCGCAGCTCGTAAGGGCATCGTGCCTCTTCCGCCGCGCTGCTCTGAGCATGTCGCAAAGCGCTAGCCATTTCTGCGCATCGAAATCCGACATCAGATCAGCAGCGGACTCGTCGCAGCAATCGTTCGGAATGTTGTAGCGATGAGCAAGCGCATCTTTCCTCGCATTCAACTCTTCCTCCGAAATTAGCCTACGCGTTACGGTGATCATGTCAGATACTCCTTCTTGAATTTGCGAGTGTCGCATTTTGCGGTGTGGAAGTGCTGTGATCTACACCGCATACGATACGGGAAATTCGTCCCACTGGTTCCATATGCAAACGATGTTCCATGCTTTCCATCCAAACCTTAAAGCACTCTTAGACGCGTAAAGTGGATGGATGGGTTGTCGGACTGCCAATTGTATCGGCATCTTTGCACTTCGCGCTAGAGATATTATGCCTGACGTCGGCGCCCTCGGTCCCGCACTAAGGTACTCCATATGTGCTATCTACTTTGATACGTTAGCGTTAGCTATTTTTCCATCCCGATATAGGGGCTCGCCACATTCATCTAACGATCCCCCAATGACGATCCCTCCAAACTGATGTCCTCCGAGATCATGGTGCGAATTTGAGCTGTCCTGGCTGTGAACCAATGCTGAGGTGATTGTGCGCCAAGGGCGGGTAATTATCTGCAAAGGATCAGGTGGGGTTTTAAGATGGGGCCGTACTGCGAGCCCACCCTGGCGACAAAAAGTCGCCGCGGCGACGCGTCGCAAAGATGGGGCACCCTCATTCGATCCACAGCGAGCGGGCCGTTTTAGTCGCCGGGAACAAGTCTCCGCTGCAGCGCCTCCAGCGTCTGCCCCTTGGTCTCCGGATACGTGAACAGCACGACCAGGAATTGCACCGCCGTCATGATCGAGAAAAACACGAACGGCGTCTGCGTATGGAAGGCGCTGACCACCACGGGGAATCCGAGAGCGATGATCGCGTTCATGAACCAGTGGCTGGCCGAGCCCACGCCCTGCCCCTTGGCGCGAACCGACGTGGGAAACACTTCGCCGATGTAGACCCAGATGACCGCTCCCTGCGAGATGGAGAAGAACGCAATATACGTCACCAGGATGGCGAGCATCCACGACTGATGGGAGTTGGTCGCAAAGACCCATGCGACGCCGGCAAGGCACGCCGAACAGCCCGCCGCTCCAATCAGCAGCAGCGTCTTGCGGCCCAGCTTGTCAATCAGCGCCATGCCCAGCATGGTGAGCGTAAAGTTGGTGGCGCCGATCACGACGGCCTGCTTGTCGCTGGAGATCTGGCTGTAGCCCGCCGCGGCAAAAATGTTGTTCAGGTAATAGAGAATCGCGTTGATGCCGGCCAGCTGGTTGAACGCGCCAATACTGATGGCAAGAAATAGCGGGTAGCGATACTTCCAGCGGAAGACCGGCTCGTGCGCGGATGGCGTGCTCCTGTTTGATGGCAGCGCGAATGTCTTCGAGCTCGGCCTCGGGGTTTTCTTCGCCCATAGACTTGAGAATCGGCGAGCGCTTCGTCGATTCTGTTTCTCGACGCGGACCAGCGCGGGCTGCGCGGAATGCCGAACAGCAGCGCAAGGAAGATGGCGGCCGGAATGCACGCCACGCCGACCTGCCAGCGCCATTCCGTAGCGCCCAGGTGCAGCGTGCGGATGAAGTAGTTGGAGCTGTAGGCGGCCAGCACGCCGAACACCACGTTGAGCTGGAAGGCGGCCACCAGGCGGCCTCGCCACTTGGCCGGGGCAAGTTCGGCAATATAGACGGGCCCGAGCACAGAAGACGCGCCAATGCCCAATCCGCCGATGAAGCGGAAGACCATGAGTGCGGGCCAGTTCCACGCCAGCGCGCCGCCGACGGCGGAGATGATGTAGAGCACGGCGGTAATGCGCAGGGTTTCGCGACTGCCCAGCCACTGGCCCACGTGTCCCGCACCGAGCGCGCCAATGACGGTGCCGATGAGCGCGATGGCCACCGTCCAACCCTTGCCCCAGGGACTGAGACCGTAGAGGCGGACCAGCGCGTCAATAACGCCGGAGATGACGACAGTATCAAATCCAAACAACAGGCCGCCGAGGGCGCCCGTAAGCGTGGCTTTCATCAGGTTCGTATTTGGCCGCATAAGCTCCGATCGGGGGGAAATCCCAAACCATCCTACTTGCTGGGCGGGCAAACGGGCAAAACAAAGGTGCGGCGCGGCTTGCGGCCTGCATGAGATCGTTGAGAGCCCCGCAGAACTGCTTGCGTGGTTTGGCTTTGAAGGGGCACGGCTTTACAGCTTGCTGAAAAACTCAATTTCTCGAAAGGTCCGAAAAACGGATCGCTTCAGGATGCTCTAGGAACAATCCGTGAGGGTTGGTTGATAGTTTTCCATCCCCCTAATTTTGCCCTTTTGCCTCCCATGCGGATTTTTTCAGCAAGCTGTTTAGCCGTGCCGTAGAAGGCGCATAAAACATTGGGGCTTTAGCCCCTGAGGGATGTCCTGCCGAGCTTGGGTAGCATCTATACAACCAACTCGTAGGGGAAACGCCGCCGGTAATGACGAAACCTGGCATCTGGGAAACCCGCCGTTGTGCCGCCGCGTGCTCCGCGCTGCTGGTGCTGGCGACCGCCGCCGCCGGGCAAACGACGCCGTGGAAGCAGTACACCTACGCGCCCGACGGCTTCGCGGTTTCGTTTCCGACCTTGCCCCTGGTACAGAAAAAAACGGTGCCCACCGATGCCGGCCCGATTGAACTGCGCGAATATGCAGAGCAGGTCAACGGTGTGTCGTTGATGGTGACGGTGAGCGATTACGGCGCGGCGATGACGGGCAAGGACGCCGGCGCGCACCTGGAAGGAGCGAAGAACGCTTCGCTCAAAAATGCTGGGGCGCGCCTCATCAGCGAGAAGAAGATTGCGCTGAGCGACGGCCAGGGCCAGGAGAACAGCGGGTTGGAGTATGAGGCGGAGAGTAGCGCGACCCACTTTACGGTTCGCATGGTTCTGGTGGGCTCCACGCTCTATCAAACGCTGGTGGCCGCACCCGTGGGAAAGCCCTTTGCCGGGACGGCCGAGTTTCTGGATTCATTCAAGCTGATTGCCAGAACGGGAAGCTAGGCTCGCGACGCGACGGCCAGGATGCGGCAGCGGTGCTTGCCGGCGGCGCTCCAGCTGAGAGCGATCTCGCTTTCGACGCAGGCACAGTCGCCGGCTTCGAGGGCTTCCTCCATGCCGCCCGCATCAAGCAGCAGGCTGCCTTCGAGAACATAGATAACGCCGCTCAAGCCACGCAGGCACTCGGCAGCCGAGGAGGCTCCGCCGGGAGCGAATTCGATCATCTGGGTAAGCAGGCTGGGGTCGGCGGCGGCGTTGAGGGGCGTGATCCTGATCGACTCCTGCCCGCGCGATGCGCCCTCAAGGTGCGCCCTGCGGGTGATGGAGAGCGTGTGGCGGCCGGTCTCCGCAAAGAAGTGGCTCATGCCCACGCCATAGACGCGGCCGATGGTGGCCAGCGTGGGCAAAGTGGGAATCATGCGGTCGGTCTCAAGCTTCGACAGCAGCGCCGTCGACAGGCCGGTTTCAGAGGCAAGCTGGGCAAGGGTGAGACGCTTCTGGTTGCGCAGGGCACGCAATTTGAGTCCGATGCAATAAGGCTCAAGCAACCATTGGGCGTAAGCGACGGTCTTCGACATGCAGGCTCCGTTTGAAATCCGGTAAAATCTTCAAGGTAAGTGAGAAATCCTGGTCGATATTCGCAGCCGGCACAGGGCGAAAGAGTTGAAGGATTTCTGAAGTTTCTTCCCTGGGCCACTTTTGGGCCATAGTTGGGCACGCATGCAAGGGCTGGAGGCCACTCCAGCCGAAATTATTCAAGAGAGGCAACTCCCCCCATGACTCGTTTTTTTGTTTTCACCTCATTCATTCGCAAGAGCACCCGCGGCTTGATGTTGCTGGCCGCCTTCAGTGCAGGAATTCTGCTGCCTGCGCAAGACAAACCCGCCGCCAACCCCGCCCCCGACGTGCTGGTGCTGAGCAACGGCGATACGTTGCACGGCAAACTTGTGAGCTCGATCGGAGGCAAGGTCACGTTCCATAGCGATCCGCTGGGCGACGTGACGGTGGACTGGGACAAGATCAAAGAACTGCACTCGAACCAGAAGTTCGCCATGCTCGACGACAAGACCAAGGCGATGGGCAGGAAGAAATCGAAGCAGATTCCGGTGGGCACGGTGGAAATGGCGGACCAGAAGGTGACGGTGCACCAGGAGAGTGGGGCGGCCGCAACCATTCCCACCAAGAGCGTGGAGATTATTACGGACGAGGCCACGCTCAACAAACAAATCAACCGTGAGCCGGGCTTCTTTGACGGTTGGAACGGCGCGGCGACCGCGGGCGCAACGCTGGTGGCCGCGACCCAGAATCAGTACACGGTTTCAGGCGGCATCGCCCTGGTGCGCGCGGTGCCGACGGTGAACTGGCTGAAGGCGCGGGACCGGACATCGCTCGACTTCACCGGATCATTTGGGCAGATCACGCAGCCGGGATATACGTCAGGAACCGTGACGGTGGCGCCGGTGGTGACGAAGAGCGAAATCTACCATGCGGACGCCGAGCGCGACGAGTACCTGTCGCCCCGGTTCTTCGCGCTGGGGCAGGTGGCCTTTGACCACAACTACAGCCAGGACCTGGCGCTGCAACAGATATATGGCGGCGGCTTTGGGTGGACGGTCCTGAAGACGGCCAAGCAGGAAGCTGACCTGAAGGGAACGGCGCAGTACGAGAAGCAGCAGTTTATTACCGGAGGGGCGGCGGGCAACCAGAACCTGATCGGATCGACCTTCGCGGCCAGCTACCTGCTGCACCTCAAGCTATTCACGTATTCGCAGGGACTCAGCTTCATTCCCGCATACAACCACGTGAAAGCCTACTCGACGCAGGAAACCAACACTTTTACGTTTCCGGCGTACAAGCGGCTCAGCTTTTCATTGGGGACGATGGACAGCTACTTGAACGATCCGCCGGTAACGCTGCCCCCGACCAAGCGGAATTCGTTCCAGTTCACCATGGGCCTGACCTACGCCTTCAAATCGAACTACTAGCGCAGGCGCATTCAAGCAATGAAACGGAACAAAAGAGCCCCGGCCCCAGGCTGGGGCTTTCTTGTTGGCCTGCCAAATGACCCGAAGTTCGGGTTTTCGTAGGGGAATCCCCCAAGACAAAAGGATTGTTTGAGTTGCGAGTGAGCGCTTTGTTTACCAAAAAGGTACTAAGTAACCACTTTTTATGACTAAAAGCGCAAGAAACTGCACAAAACGGCTCCCTTAAAGCTGGCTGGAAGTGGATAATCAATTAACAAAATAAAGAGCTCATTTGAGCCACTGACGTTCGAAGAGCATGCACTAAAACCTTCTTTCCCTGGATAGTACTCCTGCACTGGTTTGCAGCCTTTGCAGGCGGTTGGCTTTTGCCTTGGGCGAAGGTCTTAACGTCGGCATCCTGGTTCGCCAGGGGTCCGAAGAACTGTGTTGGTTCGGATGCAACAGATCACGGTAGCGCCAGGACTTTCTGAAACCTCGGGATTTGTGTTCGCGGGCTTCCGTCTGGAAGCCGACGGCACCTTGCTGCGCGGCGACCGCGCCATCCACCTGCCACCCAGGGAACTGGCAGCGCTGCGCTTTCTGGTGGCGCATCCGGCGCGTGTGGTCACAGCGCAGGAACTGAAGCAGGCGCTCTGGGGCGACGTCCACGTCACGGCCGACAGCGTGCCCAAATGCATGTCGTCGTTGCGGGCGCTGCTGGAGCCGGAAGAGTGCATCCAGACCATCTACAAGCGCGGCTACCGGTTTGTGGCCGAGGTGCGGAGCAACGGTCACACCGGGGGAGCTACACCGCCCCGCCTGGCAATTCTGCCCTTCCAAACGGGGTACGGCGTGCCGGAGTACCTGGGCGCGATGGTTGCCGAAGAGACAATGGCGCGGATGAGCGGAACGCGCCCGGCAGCCGTGCTGGTGCTGGCGCAGGACTCGGTGTTCACGCTGGCGCGGCGGGGGCTCACCGCACAGGAGACGGGCGAGGCGCTGAAGGCTGACCTGGTGCTGGCGGGAACGCTGAGCGCACTGCCAAAGCACTACCGGCTGCGCGCGGAGATGATCCGGGTGGCAGACGGAATCCAAATTTGGGTGGAAGACCTGCTGGTGGAGCGGGAGCGTACAGCCGGACTTGAAGACGAATTGATTGGCCGGCTGGCCTTCCGCCTCGATTCGGCCGTGGCCGGTGAAGCAGCAAAGGCGCAAGGGATTGAGAGCGGACCAGGCTTCACGATCCAGGCCGTGGCCGAGGGTGAAGACCGTGACCGCACCGCGAGCAACGGAGCACATCGCCAGGCATACGAAATCTTCCAGCGGGCCCATTATGAGTGGCAGACCACGCAGCGGCACCAGATGCAGGATGGATTGCAGCACCTGTTGCGCGCCACGGAACTGGATCCAACGCTGACCGGGGCCCGGGTTGACCTGGTGAATCTTTGCGTGATGCAGGCTTTCTATGGATTCATGGCTCCCACCGTGGCCGCGGATATTGTGCGGCGGACGGCGGAGACGACTCCGGACCAGACGGCACGCGCTGAAGCGATTCTGCCGGCGCTGGGCTGGGTGCGGTTCCATGTAGACCGCAATCTGCCGGCGGCGCTTTGGGACATGGCGCGCTCGGCTCATCTGCCGCATGGCTCGTCGATTACGCGGGTGCGCAGCATGTTTGCCCTCAGCAGGCACCGGTTTGGCGAGGCTATTGAGATTCTGAACGGTGCGATCGTGCTCGACCCCTTTTCTCCGTGGCTGCAGGCGCGCCTGGCATGGGCGCTGCACCTGGCGGGCGAACGGGCGAAGAGCCTGGAAGAATGCATGCGCGCGCTGGAAAGGTTTCCAGAGCATGAAGGCGCGCAGCTCTACGGGGCCGCGATTCTGGCCTATAACGGAGAGACGCGGCGCGCCGCCGAGGTAGCTCAGGAGTTGGCGCAGCGACTGCCCTACTTCGATATGGCCACGGCAGTGCATGCCTATGCGCTGGCCTGCGCCGGACAGAAAGACGAAGCGTACACCATTCTGGAACGGCTGCAATGGCTGGGCCGGGAACGGTTCTTGCTGAGGTCGTTCATGCCCCAGGCGTACGTAGCCGTGGGCGCGCCTGACGCAGCTCTGGCTGCAATGCGCGCCGCCGACGAAGCGCGTTGCCCGTGGTTCTTCGAGATGCTCGCCGACCCCTGCCTGAAGGCGCTCGATGGGCAGCGGGAGTTCGAGGAGATGAAGGCGATCCTCCCCGCCATGGAAGCCGAAGCAGCGCTTGATCAGGAAGCCGCTTCGTAATCAGCAGTGCTCATCCACAAGGCATGCCGGGCGCGTCGCTTGCCTTGGCGCGAGGCGGCAGTGTAAGTTGGGCCAGCCGAGGCTGACGACTGAGATTCGCGCGTGAATTCCACTTCGGCATGCGGGAGGATTTCAATGGAACGTCGCAGTTTGCTCAAAACACTTTCAGCCGCGGCAGCCGCGGGCGCAGCGACCACATTTGGCGGGCGCACCCTTTCAGCCGAGGCGGCCGCGGGCGTGGCCGCAACCATGGGTGCGGGCGGGCCTGTTGCCGACGCACGCGACGCAGCCCGCAGGGGCATGCCGCCCTTGAAAATCACCGACGTCAAGGTGATTGCCACAGCGCCTGCCGGATCCAACTGGACCATCGTGAAGGTGGAGACCAGCGAGCCGGGACTCTACGGCCTCGGATCAGCCACGCACCAGGAAATCCCGCAAGCCGCGCAGGCCTACATCGAAACGCGCCTCAAGCCCTTCGTCGTCGGAAAAAACTGCGACGAGATTGAAGACATCTGGCAGTCGGCCTACGTACAGCAATATTTTCGCTCCGGCCCAGAGAGCAACAACGCGCTCAGCGGCATCGACGGCGCGCTGTGGGACATCCTCGGCAAGCGCCTCGGCGTGCCTGTGTACCAGTTGCTCGGCGGCAAGGTACGCGCCGCGGTTCCGCTCTACGGCCACGCCTCCGCCATGGAGCTGCCCGACCTCGAAGACCAGGTGCGCAAATATATTGCCGAGGGCTATCAGTGCGTGCGCATTCAACTCGGCGTACCCGGCTGGTCGGGATACGGCGTGTCCGGCGCAAAAACTTCTGATGCCACGCAGGCCCTGCGCCCCGACGGGGTCGCGCCCTCGCCCGTCTTCGATCCCGGACGCTACCTCACGCGCACCATCCAGATGTTCGACTACATTCGCTCCAAGGTGGGCTTCGACATCGGACTGGTGCACGACGTCCACGAGCGTCCCGCGCCCAACCAGTCCATCGAATTGTGCAAGGCCGTGGAACAGTACCGGCCCTTCTATATGGAAGACCCGCTCAGCCCTGAAGATGTGGGCTGGTTCCAGATCTTCAGGCAGGAGACGTCGGCGCCGCTCGCGATGGGCGAGCTGTTTACCAACCGCAACGAGTGGCTGCCGCTGGTGGCCAATCGCTGGATCGACTTCATCCGCTGTCATCAGTCAGCCATGGGCGGCCTCAACATGTGCCGCAAGATTGCGCACTGCTGCGAGTTCTTCGATGTGCGCACCGCGTGGCATGGTCCGGCCAATGTTGATCCGCTCGGCCATTGCTACAACCTGCATCTCGACCTGGCCACGCCCAACTTCGGCATCCAGGAAGAAACAAAATTCGACGACAAAGTCCGCGAAGTCTTTCCGGGCGCGCCGGTCATCAGCCGTGGCTACATGTACGCAAACGACAAGCCGGGCTTCGGCATCGACATCGACGAGGCAGCAGCGGCGCGCTATCCCTACAAGCAGCCGTACGAGGAGCGCGGCAACGACCGGCTTCTGGATGGAACAATCGTTCGACCGTAGGGGATACCATGGTTCACCGACTGGCAGGAGGCCAGACATCAGCCCGAAAGAACCACGATTCAACTTAAGAGTCTGCACCTGAGAAGCTGTGCCCCGTTCATCGCGGTTTAATGCGATGAGCGGGTCTTCGGATCAGACAGCTTCGTCCCATGCGCCTCTGCCCACAAGTTAAGTCAGGGTTTCCTGTGTGCCGCGTTATATTGGTCTTCCGTCTGCAACTCAATCTTCATCAACCTCACTGAGCCCACCTGAACGGTGACCTGCGTTTTTTCCGACAGTTCGCCTCGTGCGACAAAATGCTCCTTCGGCACTTCAATCGACCAATACCTCGTAAAAACTACTTCCTTCTGAAAGTTGAGGTAATTGAAAGTTACCTGGATGTAGATCGGGAGTTTACATCCGGTGGTCTCCCATTTTGCCGACCACACGATGTCGTAATATGTCCAGCCCTTGATGATTCCAGGCACGCGAAACTGCTCCGTAAGTTTGCTGCTGGTGATGGAGCACGCACCGTCTTTTGTGAGGGCGAAGGTTTGCGGTGGGCTTTGCACGGGAGCAGCTTTTGCAAACGCGGGCGCCACTGCCATGAGAAGCGTTGCTGCGAGAACTGGGTTTTTCAAGCGATGGGGTCCTTCCCCCAGGGGATTCTGAAGTGAGGCGCTAAAGGGAATCTCTATCCTGGAATCACGGTTCTGCGAATTATAGGCCGGGTGCCTTAGGTCCCGATCAAGTCATCCAGATCTGCAATGTCCTGAATTGATCAGACGCAAGATGGAGGATGCTCTACTTTCGAGACTGGAACTTCCACCATGACAAGAGAACTCGAACCCCACGACTATCTCACGATCGAGCAAGCGGCCAGGTTAAAGGGTGTGAGCCGGAATACGATTCACACCCTGATCATCGAGGGGAAACTCCCAAGCGTCCTTCCCAATTTTGTCCAGCATGTTTGCCGCCGCGATCTTGATCGGCTTGTCATCAATGACGATGAGGGTCTCAGCCTTATTTAAGTTGACTGACGATCGCAGGCGCCTGCTTAAGCGCCTGCGAATCGAGCCCTGCCGTTCGCGCATTCGTCCGCTGCCTGCAACGCGACCCAACATCCCCGCCTCAACAGCGCCCGTCTTCAATAGGTGGTGGGCCCTTTCTGTTTGGTAATCCATTTCGTCCCGCCAATGGTCATGCCGCACTTCCAATCACCAAACGAAGTCTTCCAGCAAGTCCCCTGACCGCCCGGCCCAGCAGGCCACTCCATGCAATTTTGCCCAGCCGGAGCTGCGGCAGCCGGACCGCACGACCACTTCGTCCCTTGACCGCGAAGCGGATAAATCTTTGCGGTGGTGTCCATATCTTGCCGATCATCCGTGCCGGGAATGTAAGCTCGCGGCGCTCCAATTTCCACTTGCAAATCCGTCGCCAGCCATATCGCGGGCGATCCACTGCCGGTCGTGTCCGATTCGCTGGAGCACTGCACGAGTGCCAGTGCCTGGGCCGCGTTGGGCGGGCTCGTTACCTGCGCGCAGATGCGCGGGTTCCTCACCTGATAGACAGCATTAAACGTTGGTGGACCCGACATCTCAGCGGCGGAGCCACTCCCTGCCGCTTCCGCTCCGCTACTCTTGCAACCCGAAAAACCCGCAAGCAAGCCCGCGAGGATACATAGCGCCATGCTGCGTGTCAAAGACAAGGTCATCGTGATCTCCTTTAGATCAATAACTGAGTTTTAACGAGCGGGAAAGAGTGGTGAACCTGCAGGCCGGGGTAGCGCTTCGCTTTGCAGATTGACCTAAGAGTGAATGTGCGAATCCGATGCTCCGATCATGGACAGGTTTACCGAGTCGATCGGGGAGGAGGTCAGAGACACCGTGGTGTTTTGCGCTGAGATGGTAATGGAAGCATAACCCATCGAGCTGCTCTTCTCTCCAGCCGTTCAGATTTGCTGCTCAAAGAGTAAGAACGATGGGAGTACCGGCTGCCCGGAAGCCCCCCCCAAGACGCCAGTCAAGATACCGGGCTGCCGGCATAGCCTCCGGGAGGCCCCATCCTGCGACCTCGCGGGGAGCCGCGAACGAGGCCAGCTTCCTGATCGATTCGGCATGCAAAGAAAGCTTCACGGCCTATGTCGCGACGATGTCAAGGACGCAGCTTCCGCTCTAAATCCGGAACATACAGCGGCTGGGCATCGGGTTCCAATCGATGCGCCGCCGCCAGTGCCAATTCATAGGCGGCTCGTGCACTGGTTTTGTCGCCTGATGCCGTCTGGGCGTCTCCCAACGCAGTCTGCGTCAGCAGGTTTTCCGGTTGCCAAGCGACTGCCTGCTCGGCCGAAACCAAAGCCTCCGCCGGCTTTTTCTGCCTCAACAGGATTTTCGACTTTTGGACCGCTGCCAACGCCGCGGCTTCATGCACATCGAGATCACCACGGTACACAAACACGCTGTGATCGATCTGCTCCGCCATCGGCATCCACCGGAATCGCTCGAAGACATTCAACTGGTCGCTGGGCCAGTCACAGGCTTCAAGATCGTCTGCGCTTAACAGCAGGTTGCCGTGGATGGTTTCGCGGCACGTCGGGCAGGATCTCCGATCCGGTATGGGCCGTGGGCAGCAGGTGGCAGGTGATGCCGTAGGCTTGCGGACGAAGATCCGGATAAGCGGAATAGGCCAACCAGCACTCCTGGCCGGGATGGGCGTCAACCCATTGCTTGATGTGCGGCAGTTGCTGCGCCCAATCCACACTGGAGTCGCTCAGGTATTTGTGCGTGTTTGCCGTTCCGCCCCAGGCTTCGTTGCCGTAGGCCATCTCTGCCGGAAACACAGCCATGACAGAAACGATATGACACGCCACCAAAGCTCCACCGATCCAAAGCCAGCGCCGGCTATGCTGCGCGAGCGCCATCAGACCCGCTGCTGCCAGCATTGCGGCCAGTGGATACAGAAACAGAACATGACGAGTGCCGATGTTCATACCGCTGGCGATGGCCGCAGCAAGATAGATGGCGCCCGGCACAAACAGGTACGCCAATTCTCTGCGCTGCCTGAGCCGCCCGCTGACGAACGCAATACCGGCCACAACCACAAGACCGATCATGCCCAGAGTGGTCTTGATGGAGAGCGCGACCGGAAAGTACCACCAAACCCCGTGAGGATAGTCATGCCCCAGCGCGAAGATGGCATACTGCTGCGCCGCATAGTGGATGTCAGTGATCCCCATCAGGTAGGACTCCGGCAGCAACCGCCAGTTGGCCAGATGACTTATCACCCAACTGTTCACGCCTGTGAGGGGTGCGGCGTATTGGCTCAGCGTGGGGTTCAACACCAGACCGGCAGGCCTGGCCGCATAGCGAAAACCGTAGAAAGCCCAGAGCACCCCAACCGCGAGGACCACGATAGCAGCCAATCCGCCCAACAGTATCCCGGCCGTCCGCTTGCGCCGTTCCCGCTCGGCACAGGCGATCTCCACCAGCGCCAATCCCAGCAGCATCGGAGCCAGCAAAATCCCGCTGTGCTTTGACGCCAGCGTGAGGCCCGCGGCCAGGCCCGTAAGCAACAGACCTGTCACAGACGGCCGCCTCGCGTAGCGGTAGAAGCAGTAGATTGTTGCAAGAAAGAAGCAGGCGACTCCCACATCGGTCGTCACCAGATCGCTGTTGGCCAACACGTTGGGCTCGAAGACCACCAACAGCAATGCCAGCAAACCAGCGGTCTCGCCAAACAGCTTGCTGCCCATGAGAAAGACCATCACGGAGAGGCCCACGGCAAAGACGCCTGCCGCCAGGCGCATGCTGAAGAGCAGGCCATGCGTTGGGCCATCATTCCGCTCCATAAAATCGCGGCCGTCTCGATAAGCCTCACCCTTGAACATGCGCTGTTGCAGCGTTGGCACCCAGGGCTTCTGCAGCAGCAGGGGCAGGGTGGCCACCAGCTTCACCAATGGGGGATGCTCGGGATTGAGACCGTAGTCGCCTGTATGCCACATCATGTAACCGGCGAAAATGTGGTCGCCCTCATCGAAGGTGAGCGACTCGCCATGAACCATGATCGCAATCAGGATCATCTGCAAAATGATCAATCCGCCTGCAATCAGCCAGGCGGGCATTTTCAATCTATTCATTGAGCCTTCGTCTCCACAGATTTACGGGTGATAGGAATTAGCTGATCAACGCTTTGCGCAATGATTCGCGGCCCAATTATAGGGCATTCCACGATGGACCCTCTTCCGGGACGGAGTCCTCTGCACAAGGCCGTGTAACGTACCAGACGTCGATATGCCTGGGGCTTGATTGTGGCGCACGATTGACGACAAGCCACACACTTTGTGAGTAAGATCACACTTGGCGAGGCGAGCGTGGGCGTACACTTCCGTTCGAAGTCCGAAGTCAGACCTATGCCCGTTGACGACACGATTTGCACGGTGAGCTACGCGCGGGGGCCGAACCGTCCTCTGCTTGAGTTGACGATTGGCGACCTGCTGCACCGCACGGCGGAGCGCTTTCCCGACCGGCTCGCCGTAGCCAGTTGCCACCAGCAAAAGCGCCTCACCTGGGCCGAGCTGAGCGCGGAGGCCGACAGGGTGGCGCGCGGGCTTTGGTCGCTGGGCATCCGCCGTGGTGACCGCGTTGGCCTGTGGTCAACCAACTGCATCGAGTGGATCATGATGCACATGGGCTGCGCGCGGGCCGGCGCGGCACTGGTCAACGTCAACCCGGCCTACCGCTCGCACGAGTTGCAGTTCACGCTCACGCGCTCGCGAATGAAGGCGCTCTTTCTGTGGCACAAGGACAGGCACGCGGACTACGAAGAGATCCTGGGCCGCGCGAGGCACGGACTGAATCTTGAACTTGAACACACCATCTACTTCGATTCGCCGGAGTGGATTGCACTGCTCGATGCCGAAGGCCGGCTCCCCGATCACGTGGACGTAGAAGATGTGGCCAACATCCAGTACACCAGCGGAACCACCGGACTGCCCAAGGGCGTCATGCTCTCACATCGAAACGTGGTCAACAACGGGCAGTTTCTCGCGCAGGGATTTCACTACACTGAACGCGACAAAATCGTCGTTCCCGTGCCGCTGTTTCACTGCTATGGATGCGTCATCGGATCCATGTCCGCGGTCAACTCGGGTGCAGCCGTTGTGCTGCCGAACTGGACCTTCGACCCGCGCCTGACGCTCAAGGCCGTGCATGACGAGCGCGCGACCAGTGTGTACGGGGTTCCGGCGATGTATGTTGCGGAGATGGCCCTGCCGGACTTTGCCAGCTACGACCTCACAAGTCTGCGCACCGGCATGATGAGCGGCGCTCCCTGCCCGGTCGAATTGATGAAGCGCGTGCTCGAGGAGATGCACTGCGGCGAGCTCGTCATCGCCTACGGCCAGACGGAAACCTCTCCGGTAGTCACCATGAGCGATGCCGACGACTCCATCGAAATCCGCGTCAAGACCGTGGGCCGTGCGATGCCGCAGACTGAAATCCAGATTGCGTCCATGGCAACCGGCGAGCCGGTCACCTGCGGCGAGCAGGGCGAAGTATGCGTGCGCGGCTACGCGCTGATGAAGGGCTACGACGGCGACCCGGAAGGCACGGCTGGCGTCATCAAGCCCGACGGCTGGCTCCATACCGGCGACCTGGGCGTGATGCGCGAGGACGGATGCATTCACCTCACAGGCCGCTCGCGCGACGTGATCATCCGCGGCGGCGAGAACATTTATCCGCGCGAGGTTGAGGAGTTTCTCTACACACATCCAAAGGTGGACGAGGTGCAGGTCGTCGGCATCCCCAATGGCCGGCTCGGCGAAATCGTAGTGGCATGGATCAGGCTGCGTCCCGGCCTGACGCCGGATATCGATGCCACCGAAGATGAGATTCGCAATTTCTGCAAGAGCCAGATTGCCTACTACAAAATTCCCGAACACATCCGCTTTGTGGATGCGTTTCCTGCGACCCTGTCAGGCAAGATCCAGAAATACAAGATGCGCGAGTTCGAAGTAGAAGCCCGCGGCCTGCAGGACGTAGCCCGCACTGCCACAGCTTGAGCCTTCGCCGAGCAAAGAAACGATGCGGGTTCTCCCAAGAAGAATGGGTGCCCCTGGTCCCTCGCATTTGGGGACCAGGGAATAAATGCCGGGTGCAACCTCTATCGCGGACTCCATTGCCTCTCGTGTCAAAGATTGACAATCTTTGTTATTCCGTTCAGCATTGATCACAGGAGAAAATTCCCCATGAATGTTTCGCTGACCCCCGAATTGAACAAATTCGTCGCCGCCAAGGTCAAATCAGGCCTCTACAACTCGGCCAGTGAGGTTGTGCGCGAAGCCCTGCGCCTGCTTGGAGAGCACGACAAGGCACGGGCCACACAGCTTACTGCCTTCAACAAGGAGTTAAGTGCAAGGCTTGCCTCGCTCGATCGCGGCGAGCATGTTGAGCCTAAAGCTGCACGAGCGCGACTTGATCTCAAATCGCGCGAGCGGAGAAAGCGAAGCGCATGAAGAGATACGTCCTCAGTTCGGGGGCCGAACGGGATCTGGATGAAATTTGGGAATATATCGCTCAGGATAAGATCGATGCCGCCGACCGCTGGATCGATAAACTATTCGATGCTTTCGAAGAATTAGCCCACAACCCAGGGATCGGACATCAGCGAAAGGACCTCACAGACTACCCAGTCCTTTTCCGGTCGGTGGGAAGATACTTGATCGTCTACCGCACTCAAAAGCAATTCGTAGAAATCGTGGCCGTAACTCAGGGCGCACGAGACATTCCCGCGTTCCTGTTTAGCCGATTCGACTAACAGCGGGTAGCCCATCCTCCTGAGCGGCTTCGAAGGATCTGCTTGTTGAATTCTCATCGCAGAATCGGTGGGAAAGAACAAACCTGCCTTCGCAGCTTTTCCCCTGGCGCCCTGGGGGGCGCGGAAAAACCCGATTGCTGACGTCATCGAATTCTGCGAACAAACATCGCGCGGGTATTCCAGCGATTTACTTCTCGGTGCTGGGCGGCGCAATGCCCTTCAGCCGCAGATAGAGTGCCAGCGCGGCATACTGTTCGTCGTCATGAGCCGCATTCCCCCAGGCAATGCTGACGCGCGGGCGGGTATTCTGTCCCACGCTCACGCTGTCCATCAGATTGGCGCTGGTAAGTGCGGCGTAGGCCTTATCGCACTCAGCGAAGGAAGCTTGTAACGCGGAGACGATGGCGGCCTTGTCGGCCGTCTCGGGCGGCACTTTGGGGAGCGCGTCCGGTGCTGTGCCATTCAGCGCTCCGCAAGAACGCAACTGCGCTTCGGTCACATGGTTCAGAATGCGCGCAAAGGTGCGGATGTCCGGCTCGGGCTTGAAGGAGTAGCCGTCCGCCGGCATCTTGTCAGCGGACTTGAGAATATTCGCTTTCAGCCCCTCGTAACTGCGCTGAATATCTTTCTCAGGGGTCGATGCAGGGTGAGGGGTAGAAGGGGCGGCTGGACCTTGTGCCTGGGTCGTGAGGGCAGCGGCCATCACCAGCGGGGCCAGGAACATCGAGCGGAAGAGGGTGTTTGGGGAAGCCACGTTTTTTCTCCTTTTTGCTGCGTACACAGCTTACTACGCGACGTTCACGGACAGCATAAGGCTGTACCGCGTGGCAGCATATCAATTTATCCAGAACTGAGAACAGAAAGCCGCCCCTGCCCCATGGACCCTGTTCTCCGGCCACGTCAATCAGCGTGCCCGCCCAAGGGCAATGCAAAGGCAACCACGTTCGTCTCACGAACCGGATCGTCAATGTCCGACCCGCCTGCGGAAGTGATCACCACATATTGCCTGCCGTCCTTGCCCACGTACGTCGAAGGCACCGCGTGCGCCGGCGACTCGAGTTTCACGCTCCACAGTTCGGCGCCCGTCTTCGCGTCAAACGCGCGAAATCGCGAGTCGTCCGTCGCTCCAATAAAAACCAAACCGCCGGCCGTCACGATCGAACCCCCCAGGTTCGGTCTGCCCGTATTTTGTTTGCCCTCGGGCAACGAGTCGGTCGTTCCCAGCGGAACCTGCCACGCAATTTTGCCGGAGTCCACGTCGATGGCCGTCAACCGCCCCCAAGGCGGTTTCTGGCAAGGCATTCTGTCGTCTGCCCTCCAGAAGCGTCCCGTGATCGGGCCGAACTTGCACGGCATTTCCTTGCGCTCCGGCGCCGGCACAATCGATTCCAGTTGGCCCAGGTCCTCGGTGTTCACATACATCAAGTCAAGCGCGGGATTGAACGAAGCTCCGCCCCAGTTTGCGCCGCCCACCGCTCCCGGAAAGCTGATCAGCGTCCGCTCCCAGGGCACCGGTGTGTACACGGGACCCCACACCATGTGATTTTTGCTGATCAAATCTCTGCAATAGGATTCCAGTTCCGGCGTTACCGAGCCCAGGTCGTCCATGCTGAAATTCTGTCGCGCGATGGGCACCGGCGTCACTGGAAACGGCTGCGTCGGCGCAGCCTCTTCCCCGGGCACATCGCTCTTCGGAACAGGCCGCTCTTCAATCGGGTAAATGGGCTTGCCGGTCACGCGGTCAAGAAAAAACGCCATCCCGCTCTTGGTCACGATCGCCACTGCCGGTATGCGTTCTGCGCCCTGCTTGATCTCCAGCAGAATCGGCGCGGCCTGCAGGTCGTAATCCCATATGTCATGGTGAACAACCTGAAAGTGCCACAGTTCCTTGCCCGTGTTCGCGTCTGCCGCCACAAGTGTCGTTGAAAACAGGTTGTCCCCTTTGCGGTCGCCGCCGTAGCGATCCCACGACGGCGCGCCGAATGGCATATACACAATGCCGCGCGCCGCATCCACCGTCAGAAATCCCCACACGTTCACGCCGGTCCGGTTCTTCCAACCTTCATCCTTCCAGGTCTCATGTCCCTTTTCTCCCGGCCGTGGAACAGAGTGAAACGTCCATACCAGCTTGCCCGTCACCGCATCCCACGCCCGCACATCGCCCCACGGCCCCAGCGCCGGATACTCAGGAACAATCGAACCTGTGATCACAAGATTCTTGTACGTGATCGGTGGAGAGGTCATGCCCAGCATCCCCTCTTGCCCGCCCGTCGCCTCAGGCGTCTTCATGTCGACAACGCCGTTGGTTCCGAAGCTTGCCACCGGTTTGCCGGTCCGCGCCACCAGCGCAATCAGTTTGCCGTCGCGCGTTCCGCACATCACTTCAGCCGGGTGAACGCCGTCGCCCGGCCAGTACTCCACGCCGCGCTGCGACGGAAGCCCGTTTCCCGGCGTATCGAAACTCCACACTTCTTTGCCGGTCACGGGATCCAGCGCAACAATCTGATGATAGGGAGAAGAGAGAAACATCAAACCGTCTGCAACCAGGGGAGTCGCCTCCGACGCCAGCACGTGGCCAAATCTACGCCTCTCGAGTGGGCCGCTTTTTTGCGTCTTCGCCGCAGCAGCCTCTGCCGCACTCGTCGGCCTCGGATAGGTCGCCGCAAGGTAGTAAGAAATCTGGTCAAGCTCGTCGTCAGGAGCTTCCATCCCTTTCGAAACCATGTTGTCGACAATCGAGCTCCACTCTTCAAGGTTGTGGCGCTGGTGGGTAAACACATTCACGTCGTGGCAGGTGGAACAGGCGCGCGCCGTAATCTGTCTCCCTTGTCCTTCAGGAAGAGAAATCCCGGCCGGCATTCCCGCTGCCGGTACCGGCGATCCCGTCGGCACCAAGTGCGGCGGCAGTTCCGATGTTGTCGGCGCCTTCATCTGGTACACCCAGGCAACCTTCAGCCCGGCCACGTTCTTTGGATTGATTTGCGTGAGCGGAGAATAGCGGCCGCCTCCCGCGTCGTGCCCGTAGGTTGGCCAATCTGTCTGCGCAAACGCCTGAACGGCGGTAAAGCTCACAAAAACCAGCAACGCGATTCGTTTCAACAGGGCCACCGTTCACCAACCTCGATCCAAAAATCATCCTAATAGGAATCCACTCCCGGTCATCCGGGAAACTGACAATTTCAGATTTGAATGAGGCCAAAATGGCGTCAAAACAGCTTGAGAAGGGCGCAAAAAATACGCCGTTCTTCGCAAAAACGCGCATTGCGCATTTTTTCGGTGAATTTAGATCAAGCATGTTGAATTAAATGGGAAATTACTGGGTTTTAAAAAGCTTATTTCACTGAATTTCTGGGTCAAGTATCTCGAAAATCGTACCCATTTGATTCAGTATTTCGCACTGTTTCGTAACCATTTGATTGAACATTTCACGCTGTTTGGATTGTATAAATACGAACGTTTAACGTTATCGAAGTACCACAAATGGTTGCATTTAGGTTCAGATTCGTGAGCCCGGCCACCCGCTCAAAGCCCCTCAAAACCAGACTCGAAAAAAACGCGCCCCACGAACACCAGTCCGCGGGGCGCTGTTTTCAGAATCAGAGTTGCGGTGCTGGCGCAGCAGCAGCCGGCGCGCCTTTCTTGGCGACGAAGTCCGTAGAACCGCGATCGCCCATCGCGCGTGTGAACTTGATCGAGTCCCCATCGGCCTTGCCCGTATAGGTGATCTTGAACTCGTTGCCGTTGAAGTTCATCACGGTATCAAACGAGATGTTGTCGCCATCCACCTTGCCGTTGGTGATGTCTACGTCTCCGCGCGGCGTGGTCACTTTGCCGGTCAGCGTTGCGCCATCGACGTGGAAGTCGAAGACGATGTTTTGCGTTCCGCGCGGCGTGGTAACGTCTCCGTTCCACTTGCCGTTAAAGTCCGCGGCCAGAGCGCTGACCGAGCCGAGCGCAAGCAATAAAACTGCAAGTCCGAATTTCTTGAACATGGTAACTTCTCCCACTCAAAACAAACGTGGTGCGGAATTGCAGAGCCGCACTCTGCTCAGATGGACGCAGCACGGTCCCGATTAGACCCAGGGATTCATATCATATTAAGGAGCGAAGAGACGCGAAAGGCTTACTTGACGACGCCGGCGCGGTGGATCTGCTCGACCTGCTTGCCGTAGCGTCCGGTGAGTGCATTCCAGCGAACGATGGCGATTTCTTCCAGCATCTTCATGCCGTCTTTCAAGTAGCTCATGCGGCTGCGCTCGTCGTGGGCCCAGCTTACGGCGACTTCCTTGACGATGTACCCACGCTTGAGGGCGATGAAGAGAATCTCAGGATCGAAGCCCCAGCGCTCAATGGTCTGCAGCTGGAAGACAGTTTGCGCGGCAGCTCGGGTGAAGGCTTTGAATCCGCATTGCGTGTCGGCGAAGTGAAGGCCCATGACGAAGCGGGTGACACCGTTGAAACAGCGGCCAAAGAACTGGCGGTAAAAAGGCTGCCGAATGAGTCTGGCGCTTTGTCTCAAGCCATCGCGATCCGATGGCGATGTCGGCGCCTTCGGTGATGGCGGCGAAGAGGCCCTCCGCTTCTTCAATCGGCGCGGAAAGATCGGCGTCAGAGAACAGAACAATTTCACCGTGAGCCTGGAGCATGCCGGATCGGACGCTGTAGCCCTTGCCACGATTGCCGGGATTCTCAAGAAGCCGAACCTCAGGGTTTGCGGCAGCAAAGGCGCGGACGACTTCAGCCGTTGAATCTGTCGAGCCGTCGTTGACGACCACCACTTCGGCGGACCAGCCGCGCTGACGAACGCAATCGACCACCGACTGCAGCGTGGCGGGGATGCGCGCGCTCTCGTTATAGGCGGGAATAACGATGCTGTAGGCCGGGTAGGGCATAGGGTCAGAACCTGCCGATAGACCCGTCCCTGGTTGGCGATGGGGTGTTGGTTCCGGGAGGCTCAGAACATTGTACCGCAGTGGAGACGAGATACGGCGGCCATCGGTTTCCGGAGGGATAACCAGCCAACTTGCTGATGCGCAAAGGCTAAATTCTAAAAAGGGGCTTGCTTTTTCCACGCTTCCCCGGTGAAAATCCGGTTATCCTGAGTGCGGAGGCCAAACGGACATGACGAAGGCAGATCTCGTGGAAAAGGTGACCGGGCTGGGCGACCTGACGCGGCGCGACGGCGAGGTAATCGTGGAGACCATCTTTGGTTCCGTGATCGGAGCCCTGCAGAGCGGCGACAAGATTGAGATTCGCGGCTTTGGCTCGTTTCGCATCCGCCAGCGCAATCCCCGCATTGGCCGCAACCCGAAGACAGGCGAGCGCGTGGATGTCCCCGCCAAGCGCGTGCCCTACTTCAAGCCCTCAAAAGAGCTTCGCGACCTGGTGAATCCGGGCGAAGCATCGAGCGCCTCCTAAGAATTTAGAATCAAAAAAAACTACCGTCCCTGTCTCAGCGCATGTGAGGCGGGGCGGTATTTTTTTGCGTATTAATAGCTGCGAGACAGGCAGAATGGTTTTAGAGCTTGATGCCGATGGCGGCCATCATGCGGCCAGAGTGGCCTTTTGAAGCGCGATGAGAAAAAAATAGTTCGGTATGGCAGTTGGTGCATCCGCCGGCGATCTGGATGGCCCGAGGTTTGAGTCCGGCAGCGAGAAGCTGTCGGCGATTGGCTTCAATCAGGTCAAGATGCAGGGCAGGGCCGATGGGCGAGTGGCCGGGGGCGCGCTGGGTGAGGAAGAGCATGGGGTACTTGTTGCGCACCTCGTCGGTGGAGTAGACCTCGCGGAAGAGTTCGCGGCCGTAGGCGAATTGGGACTCGAATTCGGAGAAAACTTCTTCGCCGACGGCATAGCAACAGGCGCCGATGCCGGGACCGATGGCGGCAATGAGATCCTGAGGGCGGGAACCGAACTGGAGCCGCATGAGGCCGACGCCCGACTCGACGATGCGCTTGACGGTGCCGCGCCAGCCGGCGTGGAAGGCGGCAACGACGCGCAGCCTGCGGTCGGCGACGAGGACGGGAATGCAGTCAGCGGTCTGGATGGCGATGAGGAGGCCGGGCTCAGCGGTCATTTGAGCATCGCCCCGCCAGGGTATTTCGCGGAACGCATCGGCCAGCGTGGCCCCGTGCGCCAGACAGGAATGAATCTGGCGGACGGAAATGAGAGGCGTGGCGGCACTGCCCGTAAGGGCTTCCGCGAACAGGCCGCGGTTTTGAACGACCGCTTCCCTGCTGTCGGCTGCGGTGAAGCCGAGGTTGAGCTCGGCGGCAGCGTCTTCCGCACAGTAGGCGCGGCTCACGCCGCCCATGCGGGTGCTGAATCCCTGCCAGAGCCACGGGTACTTTTCCCAGCCTGGGACCGGCAGCCAGGCTACGCCATTGGCGGCGATGCGAGGGGAGGGCGCGGGGTGCGACAGCTCTTCTGCGTTGGCGCGGTCAAGCCGGGAGGCCCGGGTGCGGTTGAGAACGCCGGGGAACGATTTTTGCCGAAGATTACGCGCGAGACCGGCACTCTGAAAAAGGGCGTCAATCGACGCCAGGTCGGCGGTCGCCAGCGCAGAGGATTTGAGGTCGGCCTTGGATTTTTTGGCCGGACTGGAAGAAGGCCGCATCAGAATTCAATTTTAGTGCCTGCGATGGAGGGCGAAGCCGGGAGGATTAGCAGGGGAGCATGTGGGCCCGCTTTCCAGCGGGCCCGCTCGAGAGGCAATTTTGGAGGGGATCCAGGGGGGATTTGAGAGAAGAGGTCCATGACGGACCTTCAAGAAGGAGTGAGTACCTTTCTTGGGAGGGTGTTTTTCGGGGAAGCCTCTGCTAATTACTAACTAAGATGCGGCATATTCGAAAAGGTTGCAAGCGGAATCGGCTCGCGCAGAAAAATTTGACGGTGGAAATCGGTTGGGGCGGGCAAGTTTCGCTTACCGGCAAGGCTCCCCGCGTATGCAAAACGAAATAATCGACTTGCAAGGATGAGGCTGAATCGTCCATCTTGAGAGAGTGAAGCGATGGATGTCCATCCTGCTAGCTGTCATTTTGATCCTGGTGGTTGTTTTTGTATACCGGCACCGGGTGGACCTGGGGATTGTTTCGCCGGCCGGCAAGGGTAACGAAGAGAGCACGAGCTCGGGCATACCGGCCTCGGCCCGCCCGGCGAACATTGCCTGGGAGGCTGTGGACCGAACCTCCGATGGGTTCAAGGTGGAGATGCCGGTGGAGATCAAGCAGATCCAGGTGCCGGCCTATAACTTTCAGGGGGGAGCCGAGCAGGTGGACATGATCTACTCCTACCCCAACCCGGAGACGTGCTTCGCCGTGGCCTGGGCGGACGAACCGCCGGTGGAACGCGCCAACAGCGACGTGCCGGACAAGACGCTGGACATGGCGCGGGACGATGCGATGCAGCGTACGGAAACCACGCTTGTTTCCGAGACGCCGCTGCAGCCAGCAGGGCTTTCCGGCGCGGGATTTTTCCGCGCGGAACCTGGGCGGAGGCGTCTTCAATGCAAGGCTGATCCTGGCGCGGAAACGGCTTTACATGCTGACGGCAACGTTTCCCTCAGTGGACGCACGGAGGGAACAGGACGTGATCCGGTTCTTTAACTCCTTCAGCGTGGTGGCGGGAAATCAATAACAGGGATCAGGTGTCAGGGGTCAGGGTTCAGCAATTAGCTCTTGGCTTTCTTAAGCAGCCCATTCGGCACGGTTGGTTGTGAAAGCAACAGTCGTCGCGCATCAGGCTGGAGCGACCCCTGGTCCCTGACCCCTGAGCCCTGTTACTTCTTCGGCTCTTCGTCCTGAGGCACTTCCGGGCCTTCGTCTGGGAAGGGCCAGTTGGTGTCGATCAGAATTTCCTTTTCGCGCTGCTCCTTGGGAACCAGGTCGATCTTCTTGTTCTCAAAGAAGTGCACGCCCGATTTGCCCGCTGTAGCGATGTCGACATCGCCGTCGCCGTCAATATCCATGGTGATGAACTGCGTTCCGGCGGCGGCGGTGCCGTTCACGCTGACGGGATAGCGCGTGAAGTCGCCGGTCTTGCGATCGATCTTGTAGTAGTAGACAACCAGTGGATCGTAGGAGCCGGGGTCGTGGCCGGAGTGGCCGCGATAGCGCTTGCCGGCCAATAGCTCCATCTGCCCGTCGCCGTCGATGTCGACCATCTTGAGGGCGTGCACCTGCGAGAACGATTCGTCGATGGTGTGCTTGACCCAGGTCCTATTTGCGCCGTCACCTTTTTGTTCAAGCCAGTAGATTCCGTAGCTGTGGCCCTCGCCGTAGATGATGTCCATTTTGCCGTTGTTGAGAACGTCGTAGCCGATGATGGGGAAGCCCGCGTCGCCAAGCTTCCAGTCCGGGTGCCACTCCCACTGGTCCGTGTCAGCGTCGATCTGACGGAACCAACCAAAGGGAGTGAGGATGTCGGCTTTGCCATCGCCATCGACATCGGCGACGCCCGTGCCGTGGCCGTCCTGATCGCGTCCGCCAACGTGGTGCACTTTCGGCTCCTTGCCGGAAAAGTCAATCCACAGAATGCCGGAGTGGTTGTAGTGGGCGAAGATGAGGTCGGGCTGGCCGTCGCCGTTGATGTCGGCTATCGCACCACCCTCCGTGTCGTAGCTGTCCGTAATGAAGTGCTTCTTCCATTCGGTGCCGGTGGGGCCGGGATTCTCCCACCAGAAGACGCCGTTGGTCATCCAGCCGGCGGTCACCACATCAGGGTATCCATCGTGGTTGACGTCGATGGTCCACTCGCCGCAGTCGGAGACGAACTCGTTGCGGATTCCGGCCTCGCGGTACTGGTGGCGCTTCCACTCGCCGCCCTGAGGGCCGGGATTCTCATACCAATAAGCTCCGCTGAGCAGGTCGGGATGGCCATCCCCGTTCATGTCGAGCGTGGTGATGCCCTCGGCGTGATCGGTGCCGAGCCGATGGACAAAGAACGTGGCCTGCGGAACGCCGCCGGGGCCGGGGCCGGGTTTGGTGAGGCGGTCAGACGTGCTCGGAGCAGCGGCAGGCGCGGCCGGGGTTTGTGCCTGCAGGGCAGCGACGGCAGTAAGCAACAATACAGCGGCGAAGGCGGGTGCGCTTCGGTGCAATCTCATGGAGGATTTCCTCTCGCGGGCCATTCTCATGCGTGGCGGGCCCGGCGCGCAAGCGGGCTAGGAAAGTGGAACATGGCGACCGGCGATTTTGGCCATGAAGTGAGTGATCAGCGTGACAGGAAGGAAGCGAACGATGAAGCTGGTGAGTCGGCCTTCCGCACTGGGCAGGACGGTGCGCTTGCCACGTGCGAGGCCGTTGATGCCCTGGCGCACAACTTCGGCCGTGGATTGGACGCCACGGCGCTCAAAGGCCTTGGCGCGGGAGACCTGGAAGAATTCGCTCTCGGTAGGGCCGGGACAGAGTGCTGTGACTTTGACGCCGTAACGCGCTACTTCAGCGGCAAGGCCGAGCGCGAAGAAGCGGTCGAATGCTTTCGAGGCGGCATACGTGGCGAAGTAGGGCAGCGGTTGAAAACTCGCGGTGGAAGCGAGGATGAGGATCCAGCCGCGGCGGCGCTCCACCATGCGCGGAACAAACAGGCGCGAGAGGCGCACCATGGCCTCGCAATTGACGCGGACCTGCGCGAGTTCCTGGTCGATGCCACTTGTGTAGAAAGCACCGAACTGCCCCAGGCCGGCGTTGTTGATGAGGATGTCGACTTCGAGGCCGGCGCCTTCCGTTGCGTCGTAGATTTGTTGCGGCGCCGCGGGATCGTTGAGGTCGGCAGCGAGGACGCGGACTTCCGTTCCCTTGCCTGCAAGTTCGGCGGCCAGCGCGTCGAGGCGATCTTTGCGGCGGGCTGTGAGAATCAGTTTCGCGCCGCAGGCTGCAAGTTGCCGCGCGATTTCCGCACCGATGCCCGCGCTGGCGCCTGTGACCAGCGCCCATTTGCCTTTGAAGTCCTGAGTGTTTGCCATTGCGGTTTCATCATAGCGGATGGCCGTTACACCGAACCGTGACGAGACTTCTGCAGGCGCTCTACATCTTCAGCAACTTGAATGCGTGCGTCCACTCATTGCGGAGAAATCCGGGAAGGCACCACAGCATGCAGAGCGGCTCAATGGCGCGCGCCGACTCCGCTCCGCCCATGTCCGCCGTCTCCCAGCCGAATTCGTCGAGAATCTTGCCCACCGATTTCTTGGATGCTTCATCGTTGCCGCAGATGAACATAGTGGGCTTGCCGCCGGGAAACACCGGGTTGACCATGAAGGCCGCGCCGATGGAGTTGAAGACCTTGACGAAGTGCGCAGCCGGAAACTTGCGCTGCAAATCTTCCATGAGAGATCGATCGTGTGTAGTGAAGAAGCGCAGTACGCCGTGGTCGGGCGGCGCATCGGCAATCGGGTTCACCGCGTCCATCACAATTTTGCCTTTGAGGTTGTCTGCGCCTGGCGAGATTCAATACATCAACGGCCGCCGTGCCTTTGACCGCGAGAACGAGCACCTGTCCAAAGGCGGCCGCAGCGGCAAACGTGCCAGTCGCGCCCTTGGGATTTTTCGCTGCCCAGTCCGCGAGTTTCGCGGGCGTTCTGGAACCTATCATTACTTCGTGCCCGTGCTTGAGAAAGCCGCTTGCCAGCGTCGTCGCCACAGATCCCGATCCAAGAACTCCAACCTTCATCGCCGTCTCCTTTGCCGCAATCAACGCATCCGAGCGCGAAACGCTCTGTGTGCATAGATGTTGGTTTCAAGAGAATCGATGCGGATTAACTGGATTTTGTTGAGCGGGGTTTTGCAGGGGTCGGTCGGGCAGCCGCGTTTCGGGTTGCCGTGCGCGGCTTTTTTGCCGAGTTCTGATTTTTCTCGACGCGCAACTTCCAAGCCGTGTGCAGCGCGCCGGCAAGCGTGTCCTCGGTGGCGGCGGCAAGCCGAATATGCGTTGCGCCGCCTTTGCCCCAGCCACCGTGCACGGGCAGGAAGACTTCGGGTGCATCGGCGATGAACGCTGCCTGCTGCTCCGGCGTGAGCATCAGGTTGCCGTAGCCCTGGCCCACCGAGGCGAGCGTGGCAAAGATGCGGCCGCCGACGCGGAAGTCGGCTGCGCCCATGTGCGAACCTTCCTCTGCGCCATCAAGCGAGAGGGCGATACGGCGAAAGTCGGATGCGTTCATTTTGCAGCCAGGAGTTCCCCTTCGAACTCTTCGTTAAGCCAGTTGGAGAAGGCCGAGAACTCTTCGTCGCGGCCGAGAAAGTCGCGGACCATCTGGCGGCCGGGCTTGGATCCGCCCTGCTCGAGGACAGCTTTGCGGTAGCGTGTGCCGGCATCGCAGCCGAGCAGATCGCCGGGATCGAACTGCGCAAAGAAGTCCAGCGCAATCACCTTGTCGAAGGCGTAGGTGTAGTAGTTGGACGAGTAGCCGGTGAGGTGGCCGAAGCTCGCGTACATGCGGTTGCCATCGATCCAGGTCCACGGCTGCAGGGTCTGGTAGAGACGCTTTGTGATTTCGTCGAGGTCGAGCCGGCGGGGTCCTGATCGTGGAGATCGAGCGAGAGCGTGGTGTAGTAGAGCTGCGAGCGGACCCAGTCGGCGCGGCCGAAGGCTCCGGCCAGTTTCATCTTTCTTGATGGTTTCTGAAGGGAGCACTTCGCCGGTTTGATAGTGGCTTGGCGAAGGCCTGCAGCAGCTTTTCGTCGCGGAAGAACTCTTCAAGCATCTGCGATGGCACTTCGATGAAGTCGCCTTCGGTGGCGAAGCCGGAGAGGCCGGCCCACTCGGTTTGGCCGCCGAGGATGGCATGCATGAGGTGGCCGAACTCGTGGAAAAAGGTAACGACGTCGGAGTACTGCAGCAGGCCAGGATCGTTTGCATCGCCTGCGGGGAAGTTGCAGATGAGCGCGGCCTCAGGCAGGGCGCGGCCACGGACGCCGGTGACGATTGGCGCTGCGGAGAACCACTTGTCCTTGCCGTCGCGCGGATGCATGTCGAGATAGAAACGGCCGACGGGCTTGCCGACCTCTACGACGTCGAATACGGAAACGGCGGGGTGCCATGCGGGCGCCGTGGAGGGACGGAACTCGACTTTGAAGAGGCGGGCTGCTGTTTCGAGGACGCCGGCCTCGACTTGCGCGTATGGGAAGTAAGGGCGCACGGATTGCGAGTCGAAGTCGAATGCGGAGCGGCGGAATTGCTCGTACCAGTAACCGCGGCTGGTGATGTCGATGGGCACGGCGGCGGGCTGGCGCTTGCGAGTGAAGTCGAGGATGAGCTCGAGTTCGCGGCGTGCACCCTCGCGTGCTGGCCTCGTTGAGCTTGGCGAGGAAGGTTCGGACGTTGGCAGCCGAGCCCATCATCTGGTCGGCGGTGGCCAGATCGGCCCAGCTGCGGAAGCCGAGGACGGTGGCGATCTCCTGGCGGGTGGCGAGCAGGTCGAGGAGAATCTGCTGGTTCGCCGGATAGGCGCGGGTGTTGTAGGCGAGGAACATGCGCTCGCGCAGCGCGGGATTGGAGGCGAAGGTCATGACCGGCTGCATGTCGGGCGGATCGGTGGTGAGGGTGACTTTGCCTTCAGCGTCGGGCTCGTGGCGGGCGATGTAGTCGAGTGGCAGGCCGGCGAGTTCGTCCTGAGAGGCCTGGATGGTCTTGCCGCCTTCCTGGATGTTGCGGCTGAATTCGAGCGAAAGGCGCGTGGATTTCTCGTGCAGGGCCTGGATGTGGTCGCGGGTGGCCTGATCCTTGTCAACGCCGGCCAGGCGGTAGCTGAGCAGGGTGCGCTCGACGTAGTGCAGGGTGGCGGGCGAGGCGCCAGTCAGGTCAATGGCGGCAAGCGCCTCATAAACCTGGCGGTTGAGGCTGAGGGCGCTTCCGGCCATGGAGATGCGCTGGGCCTCCTGCTGGGCCTGGTCGCGGACGGCATTGTCTGCCGCGACGGAGTTGAGGACGCCGGCCTGGGCGCCAGCCAGGCTGAGGTGCTCAATGGCCTGGTCGTAGAGGCGGAGGGTGTTTTCAGGGGTGCGGGGGTCCGAGACGGCCAAAAGCGCGCCAAGGGCGGCCTCGTGGGCGGCGAGGCGGGCGGAGACCCAGGCGGAAAGGGCTTCAGCGGAGGCGGCTCCGCCTGCTTCCCAGGCGTGAATGGGGTCGATTTGGGCGGGAGCGGAGGGGTTCTGAGCTGGCATGTTGGGGAAAATCCTCTTCGTTCTAGGTTGCCACAGCGAGCCGGGGTGCGGCAGGTTGGCAGGGCGGAAAGAAGTCACGAATATTCAGCAAAATCTATGGTTGCAATCAATAGTTGCATCAAGGACAATTGCCGCTTAAGATGCGTCAATTGACGACCATGGCCCGAATTGAATCGAGCACGGTTGAAACGGCTCCCGCGCCGGCGGTTCCCCGGATGCGGCTGGGGAAGCTGTGCGTGGCCATCCAGGGCGGAACGCCGGAGGAACTTTGGGGGCGGGCGGAGGCGGCTGCGCCGGAGACCCGGTTTGTGGAGTTCCGGCTGGATTCGCTGGCCAAACCGGCGGCTGCGCTGACGGCTCTGAAGGATTTTCTGGCCGCGCACCGGGATGTAACAGCGATCGGCACTTGCCGGAGAAAGGAATTCGGCGGGAAGTTTACGGGATCGCTGACGGCCGAACTGGAGATCCTGACAAAAGCAGCCGAGGCCGGCTGCGCGCTGGTGGACCTCGAAGTGGAGTCGGCCGAAGAAGCCAAGACGGCTCAACTGGCGCGGTTCAAGGCCGGGTTGCGGGCGGCCGGCACTGCGCTGATGGTGAGCTACCACGATTTCTCGCGGACCAAGGGTCTGGAACATGCGGCGAAACGGATTGAGGCGTTTGAGCCGGACTTTGTGAAGGTGGTATCGACGGCGCGGACGCTGGCAGACAACCTGGCCGTACTGAAGTTGATCGAGGACCGGTCTCTGGTGTCGCAAGTGGTGGGCATTGCCATGGGCGAAGAGGGTCTGGTGAGCCGTGTGCTTGGACCGCGCGCCGGGGCCGCGTTCACCTTTGCCTCGCCTGACGAAGGGGCAGAGACCGCTCCGGGACAGGCGACGGCGCGGACCATGGTGGACCTGTACCGGTTGGACCAACTGGACCAGGCGACCCGGATTTTTGGAGTAGCCGGCAATCCGATCGGGCACTCGCTTTCGCCACTGATGCACAACATGGCGTTCAAGCGCGAGAGCGTGAATGCGGTGATGCTGCCGTTGAAGACGAAGTCGCTGGACGATCTGTTGACGCTGGTGCGGGAGCTGCCGCTGGGCGGTGTGGCCGTGACCATGCCGCTGAAGCAGGAGGTGCTTCCGCACCTGGCGAACATGGATCCACTGACGGCGAAGATTGGGGCATGCAACACGCTGCGCACGGGCGCTGATGGAAAAATTTACGGATTCAATACGGATGTGGCCGGCGTAGTAAGGCCTCTGGAAAAGCGGATGCGGCTGAAGGGCGCGCGCATTGCGGTGCTGGGGGCGGGAGGCGCGGCGCGGGCGGCCGTGTTCGGCCTGGTGGCGCAGGGCGCAGAGGTTTTCGTGATCAACCGGACCCACGAGAAGGCAGTGGCGCTGGCGCGAAAGGCGCATGCGAAGAGCTTGAAGCAGGATCAGTTGGCGAAAAACAAGTTTGACGCGCTCATCAACACGACGCCGTGCGGAATGGCGGGGATCAAACAGTCCATGCCGATCAAGGAAAACGAGCTGAACGCATCGCTGGTTTTCGACATGGTGTACAACCCGCTGGACACTCCGTTGCTGAGGCTGGCTCACTCGCGAGGGCTGGCGGTAGTGAGCGGTATGGAGATGTTTGTTCAGCAGGGGGCGCGGCAGTTCGAGATTTGGACGGGCAAGCCGGCACCGGAAGCCGAGATGTTGCGCGTAGTGGAGCTGGCGCTGCGGCGGAAGAGCAGCTCTTAGCTCTTAGCTCTTAGCTCTTAGCTCTTAGCTCTTAGCTCTTAGCTCTTAGCTCTTAGCTCTTAGCTCTTAGCTCTTAGCTCTTAGCTTTCAGCTTTCAGCTCTTGGGCTTCAGTGTTGAGTCAACTGGGCATTCACGCGAATCTTCGCTGAAGAAACTGCCCTTCAGCGGCCCGAGTTGGTCGTGGCTCCCCAATCTTCCGGGCTCACGTCGCGCGCGTGCTGTGAGAAGAGCCAAAGGTGGCCGTCCAGATCTTCGGCGCCATATTGCCGTTCGCCATACTCGGTTTCGTGCAGCTCTTCGACGATCCGTGCACCCGCGGCCCTCGCTGTGACGTAGTGTGCGTCCACGTCATCCAGAAAGACGGTCAAATTCTGGGTTCCATAACCGAGCCGCGCCGGCCCCATGCAACCTTGCCGGGTATTGCGCAGCATTACGTATGCCTGTCCGAGGAACATTTGCACCCCGGCCGCGGGCTGGCCGTAGCGGTAGGCCTCTTTGAATCCAAATACGCGCCCGAGCCATTCGCAGGCCTCTGCCACATTCTGGTAGCCGATGTGCGGAAGCAGAGTGTCAACCGGAACAGAACGATTCTTCATGCTGAGATCATAGACCGCAAATTCAGTGAGCCAACCGAAAATACCGCTTCGCCCTCGCGACGTCTTTGAAGATTTGCGCTTTGAGCGCTTCGGGCGAGGGCCAGCTCATTTCCCCACGCAGGCGGAAAAGAAATTCGAGTTCGATGGGCGTGGATTCGGTGAGGTCGATGGGCTCGAAGTCGAGGATGTGAGACTCGACGGCGAAGGACGCCTCGCCGAAGGTGGGCCGGTTGCCGACGTTGGTGACGGACTGAAAGACGCGCACACCGGAAGGCAGGGCGACCCTGAGGCGCGTGACGTAAACACCGAAGCCGGGAAGCAGATCGTGATAGGGCGCGAGGTTGACGGTGGGCACCAGGAGGCGTGTGCCAATGCCGCGGCCGCGGGCCTGCGTGGAGACAACGGAAAACGGGCGGCCCAGCATCCAGCGGGCTCGGCGCACATCTCCATCGGCAACCAGGGCGCGGATGGCGGAACTGGAAACTTCAAGACCGTGGGCATGCACAGCGGCGTGAGCGCGAACGACAAAGCCGAGTTCCGCGCCGAGCGCTTCGAGCTCGCGGATGCCGGCCTTGGCGCCGCGGCCAAAGCGAAAGTTGCCGCCCTCGTGCAAGGCGCGAACGCCGAGCCTGGCGGCCAGAATCTGGCGAACGAATTCGGCGGCGGGGAGATTGGCGAGCGCCGCATCGAAGGGCAAAAGCACGACCGCGTCAATCCCGGCGCCGGCAAGCAGACGGAGTCGCTGGGCGATCGGCGTGAGCAGGCGTGGCGCCTGCTGGGGGCGAAGAAAGTGCTCGGGATGGGGATCGAATGTGATGGCGACGGCGCGCGCACCGGTCTGGCGCGCGTCTCGGACCACGGTGGAGAGGATTTCGCGGTGACCGCAATGTACGCCGTCAAAGTTGCCTACGGAAGCGACCGTGGGACCAAAGCCGGAGGGAATTTCCGCAGCGGAACGGAAGACTGGAATGTTGGGGACTTCGGCCAGCAGGCTGAGCGGGGTCTCGGTCATAGGTTCACTTGGCCAGGGACACGGGAAGGGTGAGGCCGTCGTAGGCGAGCTTTACGGCCTCAGGCAAGGTACGGTTGGTTTCTTCGTGGCCGAGTTCGTGGGCGATGTGAGTGAGCCAGGTGTGGCGCGCGCCGGTGCGCTTCGACCAGGCCAATGCCTGTTCCACTGTGGCGTGGCTGGGATGTGGTTTGTGGCGCAAGGCAGAGAGGACCAGGTGCTCGAGCCCTTCAAGCAGGCTGAAGCTTGACTCGGGAATGGCGCTGACGTCGGTGAGATAAGCGGTATTGCCGAAGCGGAAGCCGGAGATTGCCAAATCGCCGTGGAAGAGCGGAACGCGGACAAAGTCAACACCATGAATCAAGGCGTGGTCGCCGAGCTGTTTGAGCTCGACGCGGGCACGGTTGATATAGGTGGCGTCAGGCGCGAAGGTGTAGCCGTAGGTTTGCCGCAAGGTCTCGGCCGTGTCTTCAGTTGCGTAGAGAGGGATGGGGCCGCCCTCCTTGAACATGATGAAGCTGAGCGGGCGCAGATCGTCCATGCCGAGAATGTGGTCGGCATGCGAATGCGTATAGAACACGGCGTCGACGCGGCGCAGGCCAACGCGCAGAGCCTGCTCGCGAAAGTCGGGGCCGGTGTCGATGACAACGACGCGATGCTGGCCGCCGATGCCGGGCTCGTTCCAGCGCAACAGCGCGGAAGGGCGTAGACGGCGGTCGCGGGGGTCATCGGAGGTGCAGACAGGACATGCGCAACCCAGCGTCGGAACGCCCATTGAAGTTCCCGTGCCCAGAAATGTCAGCAGGCCATCCATAGGAGAGCTTTCAGATTTCAGCCTTCAGCCTTCGGCCGGCAGCGTGAGGGTTTGCGAGTGCCAGTTTACTTTTTGCCCGGCGGTGGGGCGGGCGGTTGTATGCCCTGAGTGTTGATCATGCTGGTGAGCTCAAGGAAAGCCATGCGCGCCTCAAAGAGCACGGTTTGGAGTGTACGGTCTTCGGCCGGGGTCAGGTTGCCTTTGGTCTTCTCGGCCAGAACGCCGATGAGGTCGATGGTGGTGCGGGCGCCGAGAATGTCGACGCGGGGCCGCTGGCCTTCCTGGGTTCCGGCGCCCATCTGGATCATGGCAGAAACGTAGAGTTGCTGCACCAGGTTGTCAAAAGTGACGGGCGGCTGCGCGCCGGCGGCGGGATTTTGCGCCCGGACGAGATCTTCAAGGCGCTGGGCGGAGGCATCGTAAGCGAACTTCTGCTCGCGAGTCTCATCGGCAGTCGGCGCGGGAGGCATTTCCAACTCGTCGCCGGGCGGCGGGGCAGCTGGCTGCGGCTCTGGCTCGCGCTTTGAGGACTCATTAACCACCAGCCGTGGGCCCGCACCCGGCTCGGCGGCCGTGCTGGGTGCTTCAGGCGGAGCCGCCGCCGGTGCGTCGGACTGGTGTGTTTGTTCTTCTTCCGCCTTCATTTTTCGGCGATCGATGACTTCAAACTTCGGTGTATCGCTCATGGCTTGTCGATTCCAATCGGTCACGCCGGGAGTTGAGGCGGGTGACTCATTTCAAAGATTCGTTTCTTCTGGGACTGGCGCGATCACTCGTCCTAAAAGGTTGGCGGTTCAGCCAGAATGGTGGCCGTTCCCGGGGCCGTACCGTCGGTGTAGTTAAAGGGATGGTTCTCGACCTCAGCTTCAGCGCGCACAACGGCGAGCGCGAAGACCCGGGGTGCGTGAGCCAACGGCAACGCTGCCGCGCTGGTGATGCGCCCGGCAGGAGCGCCGCCGGGAAGAAACAATTCAGTTCCAGAGGCGGGCACCGGCCCGGTAAGCTCGAGCGGGCGCAGGTGGCGATGGACATTGCCGCGCGAACGAATGCGCTCCACAATCTCCTGGCCCAGGTAGCAGCCTTTAGCGAAGTGCAGGGCGCGCATCTGCGCGGTTTCCTGGGGCAGATCGCGCTCGACGATATCGATGCCGTAGGACGGAATTCCTTCAGCGATGCGAAACTTCTCAAGCGAGTCGCAACCGACCTGGGTGGCTCCGGCGGTCCGCAAGGCTCTCCACAAGACGGCGAGGCGCACGGAGGGAACCCAAAGTTCGTAGTGCGGCGCAACGACACCATAGGCGCGCAGAATTCTGAGGTCGATACCGTTCCACTCCACGTCTTTGGCCATCATGGGATGGGGAAACAGAGGCAGGCCCATGCGCCCGAGCACATCGTCGGCCCTGGGACCGGTGAGGCCGATGGCCGTAAGCGAACCCGGCTCTCCTACTTGTTCGCCGTCAAGCGGAAGCAGCTCGACATCGTCCATGATGATGAAGTGCTCGAAGTGGGCCATCAGCTTGTCAAACTGATCGCCGGCAATCTCGAGCTCAAGGCTGGACTCTCCGGCAAAGGGTGTTCCCAACAAGGGATCGGGTTTTCCCTGATTGGCAACGACGGGCGCTCGCCGCGCGGGCGACGACTCCTCGCTGCCGCGCCAGACGGTAAGGTCGCCCTGAATCCGTCCCTGGGCGTTCAACACCAGGTTCCATGCTCCGCTGTTGGGGAATAAGTCGTTGACAGAGTTGGTAACCATACCGCTGAGCCAACGGAAACGGTCCTCACCGCGGACGGCAATGCGGCGCATCCAGCCGAGATCGTGGAGAGCGGCTCCCTGGGCCAAGGCAGCGATTTCGCTTTCGGGAGCGTCCAATACTTGAGGCGTAAGCATGCCGTGGCAAGCAACCAGTTGGTGAGGAGTATGTGACGATTCCAGCATGGCGGCGAGCGCTGTAGGCTGTATCGTTACGGAAAGACCGCTGTCTGTCATGGGGAGTACGTCTCCACTGTTCGGCACAGTTTTTCCGGTGTTTTGCTGCGCCGGACCGCATCCTGATTATAGCCTTGGCAGGGCAAATCGCGGTTTGGGCGGAAACCGTGAACAACTTGTGTTTTTGAACAGGGAATGCTGGTAAAACTGGCTATTAGAGTGGGATGGATCGGCAAAGGGAGACGAATTGGACGAACTGAAGACACTGGGTCGTGCGGCAAGGGGAGCCAAACCCCATTGGCTCGATCACGGACGGGAAGTTGTGGCCGCGATCTGCCTGGCGGCGGCGACTGCCGCAGCGCAGCAGACAGTTCCAGTGGGTCTTGAGACCGTTTCTCCGAGTCCGGAGACGAGTTTTGCCAGCATGAGCGCGAAGCAGGATAACGGGAAGTCGTCGACCCACATCACCCCGGAACAGGCGAAGCAGCTTTTTTCGCTGGTGGACGAGCTGATCAAGTTCTCGTCAGACGAGACAGGGCTGCCGATCAAGAGTACGGTGAAGCGCCAGATGACCACCCGCGCAGCAGTGCAGAGCTACCTGGAAGAGAAGTTCAATGACGACCAGGACGCCAAGCGGCTGCAACGGGATGAGATTGTCTTGAAGAAGTTTGGCCTGCTGGACCGCGACTTTGCGCTGAAGCCGTTTCTGCTGGCGCTGTTGAAGGAACAAATTGAGGCCTATTACGATTCGAAAACCAAAACGGTGAACATGCTGGACTGGGTGGACGTGGAAGAGCAGAAGCCGGTTCTGGCCCACGAACTAACCCACGCGCTGCAGGACCAGCACGCGGACCTGGAGAAGTGGGACGACCAGACGCCGGACGACGTTTCAACCGACTCTGCGGCCGACAACGACCACCTGGCAAAAGATGAGATGGATACGGCGCGCGATGCTGTTGCCGAAGGACAGGCCACGGCGGTGATGATGGACTACATTCTGAAGCCGGTGGGCAAGAGCCTGGTGAAAGACCCCGAAGTGATGGACATTGTGAAGGGGCAGATGAACGGCTCGAACGATTCGCCGGTGATGGCGCGCGCTCCGCTGCTGCTTTCAGAGTCGATGCTTTTTCCTTACCGCGAGGGCCTGAGCTTTGAGCAGGACATATGGATGGACCAGGGCAAGGCTGAAGCCTTCTCAGGAGCGCTCGATCATCCGCCGACGTCGACGTGGGAGATCATCAATCCGCGCGAATACGAAAGGCACCAAGTACCATCAATACCGCTGCTGCCGGATATTCATCCACTTGTGGACAGCCTCTACAAGCCGTACGACATCGGCCAGGTGGGGCAACTGGACGTGCATATCCTGACGGAGCTGTTTGGCGGCGACGAGGCCGCGCGCAACCTGACCCCGGCTTGGAATGGCGGCATTTACTGGGCTGGCCAATTGCGCAGCGCGAAGACAGCCGAGGAACAGGCAAATTTGAAGTCGCTGGCTCTGTTCTACCTGGCGGCGTGGCGCAACCCTGCCTCCGCGCAGGCCTTTGCCAAGATGTATGGCGAGAACCTGGGACGAAAGTACTCCGGACTGAAGAAAGACACGGCCGCACAGGCGACTGCGCCCAACGATGGCCGCACGGTGGAACAGGTGTACACCACAAGCGAAGGGCCGGTGGTGATTACAACGCGCGGCAAGCTGGTGTTTATTGCGGAGAGTTTTCCCCTGGAGCTAGCGCGTCAACTAACTGCGCGCGTGCTGGATGCGCAAGGTACGGGCGAGATGAAGATGGCAATGGCGGACACCAAGAACGTGGCCAGCATGGAAGGCGGTAAGGCCGATCCGCTCTCGGCGGATATGGTGCGCTTTATGGCACACTGCGGCGTGATGAAGGTGGCGGTGGACGCCGCTGTCCACGCCGGGAGATGGAAATAAAGAAGACGGCGCCACCCGAGCTCGCGAGGAGCATGGGGACGCCGACTGTTTTGGTCTACTGATTACCGTCCAAAATTGAACCGATCACTCCACCGAGCAATCCGCCGCCGAGGCCTGCAGCCGTGGTCTGCTGGCGCGCCTCTCCCTTGGGCAGATACTCGCTGATCTGGTGGGCGAGCCGGGAGATGGGCAGCGTTTGCAGCCACACTGCGCCCGGGCCGGTGAGCACGGCAAGGAAGAGTCCATCACCGCCAAAGATCATATTCTTGATGCCCGGAACCATGGTGATCTGAAATGCCACCGACGATTGGAACGCACCCACGTGGCCGGGATGCACGCGCAGGGTTTCACCGGGAGCGAGATTCTTGACGACAAGTTCGCCACTGAGCTCGAGCCACGCGGTTCCCACACCGCCGACCTTCTGCAACAGAAAGCCGTCGCCACCGAAGATGCCCGCGCCGAGTGACTGCTGGAAGCCGACGCCGATGGTGACCTGGGGCGTGGCGCACAAGAAGCCATGACGGTGGACCAGGTACTCAGGGCCATTGCCCAATTCAACCGGAACAATGTGGCCGGGCATCTTGGCGGCGAAGGAAACCTCGCCGGGATACTGGATGGCGCGATATTCCGTCATGAAGATGCTGCCGCCGCCGGCGACACGCTTGAGGACACCGAAGATGCCGCCGCCACCGCCCATCTGGGTGTGGGTTTGCATCTGGATGGAGCCGGTCATCCAGGAGAGCTCACCGCTCTCGGAATACACGCTCTCGTTGGGGTCAAGTAGAACGTCGAGTACGGGCATGGTGGTGCCCTGAATCCTGGCCTGCATACGCGAGACCTCCTGTCAGCAAACAGTGTACCCGCAAGCGAGACTGCGCGGCGTTGAAAATTGGAGAAACAGGCTGAAGCGCGGCCTAGCGTCAAAGGTCGATCGATTTCACTTGAGGTGCTGTGCGAGGAATGCTTTGACCGCTTCAAGGTTTGCGGAGTAGAAACGAGGATCGGCCCAGTAGGTGTGCTTGCCGCCAGTGGCCTGGAAGAACTCGACCGCGACACCGGCCTTCTTGAGAGCATCAGTAAAGGCCACGGCCTGTGCGAAGGGAACGGACTGATCCTGATCGCCGTGGCCCACATAGAACGGCGGCGCGCCGGCGTGGATCTGATACTGCGGAGATGCGGCCTTGCATGCCGCCATTACAGATTCGCATTGCCCGCCAAGGTAGATGGTGGCGTCAGTCGGCTGTGGAGTTTTGGGGTCTGGCATGGTGAGGTCGAGGGCTCCGTTGAAGATGAGTGCCGCCTCGACATGCGCGGCAGTATCGCCCTGGGCCAGGCCTACAAGGGCGGCCAGCTCTCCGCCGGCAGAACTGCCTGCGACGGCGATGCGGAAAGGATCGAGATGGTACTCGGCCGCATGTGCGCGGAAGAAGCGGACGGCCGCAAGAGACTCATTCAATGAGCCGGGGAAAGTAGATTTGCCGAGATCGTAGTCGATGGTGAAGCCGACGTAGCCGGCATCGGCCATTGCCTTGATGACTTTGATCATCTGATTGCGATTGCCGCTGACCCATCCGCCTCCATGGATAAAGACGATGCCGGGATGAAGGCCCGGGCTCATGGGAATGTACACGTCGGCCTGGAGCGGGCCGTGGATTCCCTGGGTGTAGGTGACGTCGCTGGTGACGGTGAAGTTCTTTTCGACAGGGGGGTTCTCGCCTACCTGGGAGGGAACAGGTTGTGCGGAGAGAAGCGCCGAGCAGGCGGCAATGGGGAAGATAGCAAAGGGAAGAATCAGCTTCAGACGCATGTACCCACACCTCGCTTGCCATCCTGAACCGGGGCTGATGGGATGTCAAGGCCGGCGGAATTCGAGCGGTGTCAGGAAGCGGGCGCGACGCCGGCCATGATGATGGGGAGTGTGGGCGTAGGGGAACCCTCAGCGCGCTCGATGGTGACGCCGAAGGCCTTGGCCTGCACGCCGACAGGAAGATCTGGCAGGACGAGGCTCGCGTTGCCCGAGGCATCGGGCCTGAAGGTTCCGGCGGGAATGGATGGTGCGCCATTGGATGGGATCACCCAGAGCTCGTAGGTTTTGTCGGCAGACAAGGGGCCCATATTGCTGGCCTCAAGAATTAGGCCGCCGCGCGAGGCGAGATAGACCGCGCGCGCAGTCGGCACGGGCGCCGCTTTGCCCGCGGTGAGCACGACATGCTGCGCTTCGGGAGCAGTAAGAACGTCGAGCACTTTTTGCGCGTGCTGGCTGTCCGCCGCGAATTGCGCGATCAGATAGTTGTCTTTGGCAAGCTCGTGTTGTACGGAATTGTTCGCCATGCCAAGCAGGGCGGCGACAAGCGCCATGACGGCGGCGATGGACCATGGGATCCAGACTGCAGCGCGGCGTTTTGGCTGTGCGCTGGGGATGGGTATGACTTCAACCGGCGCAGAGGGAGCCGGCAGTTCGGCAAGGCGGTTGATGAATCGCTGCCGTGCACCTTCAGGCAGCGGATGTTGTTCGACGCTCATGGCGACCAGGGCAAGGTCAGAGGAGATTTTTTCGAGCTCAGCACGGCACGTGGGGCACTCCGCGAGATGAGCGCGCACGAGGGCGGCCTCCGCCGGAGTGGAACCGTGCATGGCGTAGAGGGCGAGATCCTCCTGGTCGAAATGTCCGCCGGTGGTCATGCTTCGAGGGCCTTTCGTAGAGTGATGAGCGCGGACCTGATACGGGTTTTGACCGTGCCCAGCGGGTCGCCTGTTCGTGCTGCAATTTCAGAGTGGCTGAGCCCCTCAAAATAGGCCAGCTCCATTGACGCCTGCTGGTCGGGCGGCAAAGCCTTCATTACCTTGCGCACCATCTCGATCATGGACCGGTGCTGGCTCTCCGCGGCGAGGTTTGTTTTCGACACCAGCACAACATCGTCGACCGAGTCGGAAGGCTTTCTGCGGCGCAGGGCGTCAATGGCGCGATTGCGGGCTATCACAGCGAGCCAGGCGCCCATCGATCCGCGCCCCTTGAGAAAGGTGTGGGGCTCGCGCCATACCTTGAAGAACACATCTTGCAAAACATCCTCCGCGTGGCCCGGATCCGCGAGCACCCGCAATGCCACCGAATACACCATGCGGCTATAGCGATCAAAGATCTGCGCCATGGCCTGCTGATCGCCGGCGCGTACGCGATCGAGTAGCAGATCGTCGTCCGTCTGCGGGACCGCAGACGGCCCAACTCCAGCCATTCTGGACTCATCTGGAGTGCTATCCAAAGAACGATGGCCAGAAGTGATCGGATTGGGAGGGGCGTCGGTCATGAGGAAGCGGCAGGGAGAAACGGCAGATTGGTCTGCCTACTTGCGTCATTCTATGGTTCGCTCCTGAGAAGAGACAAACTATTTCGAGCGTTACTCGCAGTGCCGAAAAATCGCCGGGGATTTTATGGCGGGACGGATGGGCCGGAGGATTGCTCCGGCCCACTGCTTCGCGCCCGGACAAGGAACAGGGACCTGACTTCCTATCCGGGTACGAACTGAAGAGGCCAAGTGGATTCAGATGCGGCAGAAAATTGCGGTATATCTGAAGTCGTGACCTTAAAAGAAAGAAGACCCTTCTTCTGGAGATTGTTTCGGCGGCCTGTCGAGTTTCATGAATTCATTCACGACGGGTGCCTCTTTCGCTACCAGGCGAGCAGTTCATCGCCTGAAGTGGGCGAGAGAAATGTAACGGGAGCGGGCAGAGGTTCGAGCGAGTCGCCGTAGCACTGGATGTTTTCAGGGCCGGCCCGGCGAGCGCGCTCGAGTGCCTGCTCAGCTTCGCGGAGAACCACAACAGGCGACCGGCCGTGGCTGGAGGTGATACCGAAACACGCGGACAGCCGGATCGATTCCCTTTCCACGCGGAACGGTGCGCTGAAGACATCCATGCGCACCCGGTCTGCGAGCATAACGGCGTTCTCAGTTGCGCAGCCGGGGAGGACCATGAGGAATTCGTCCTCGCCGGGGCGGCCAAGCAGATCGTAACTGCGCAAAAGGCGCGCTGCGCGGGCAACGACCATGCGCAGCAGTTCGTCGCAGACCTCGGCGCCCAGGCGCGTGTTCCAGTGGCCGAAGTCGTCAAGATCAAACAGGACGAGGCAAAGCGGGCTGTTCATGCGCTGCACGCGATCGGTTTCGCGGAACATCATGGAGAGCAAGGCCTCGCGGTTGTAGACGCCGGTCAGCCCGTCCAGTTGCGCATTGGCTGCGGAGGCCTCGCGCAGGCTGTCAAGCTCAAAAAGGTCGCGACGGACGCGGAACAGCTGATCAATGCGAAGCGGCCAATAGGCCGGCTCGCTGTTTGCAAGGATGAGATCATCGACGATTCCATCGGAAAGGCGATTGAGAGCTTCCTCGGTGACAGTGTCCGAAATCAGGACAATGGGAGACGGCCGCGTGGAGTGACTGGCTCGCAGTGTGGCCAAGAGCTGCCCAGTGGGCATGCCTGGCAGATTCAAATCGAGAAGCAAGAGGTCCGGCGGATTGGGCGTGGACATTGAGTCGACGACAGCCTGTGCGGAAAGGACAACCTTGACGCGCGCGCCCGAAGAAAGAAGGACGGGTTCGACGCAGGCCAGCAAAGCGGGATCGGGCGAGGCGAGCAGGAACGAACGTGGGGTAGTGGCGGGCATCCAGGGATTACTCCTTAAGGATGCATCGGCACAGATTAGAAAACATTTAGAAAGCGGGAGAGAACTTTCGGGGGATGCGCACGGCGAGATGTACAGAATTCAAACGAACCGAGATTCAAACGCGCACTGCGGCCGAGGCTCGTTTGCCCTTCCGCAGGTGGGGGCCGATATGCGGCGACCGCACGCGGAAGGGCTGAGCGGCAGAAATGCTAGTCAGTGAAATCAACGAGGGGCGCGATGGGAATGATGCCGCGTTCGTGACCGAGGTCGAGGAGTTTGCGGATGGCCTGGCGACCGTCCGGCCCGTAGTCGAGGGTGCGCTCGTTGACGTACATGCTGACGAAGCGGCTTGCAGTTCTGGTGTCGAGCTCGCGGGCAAACTGCATGGCGTACTCTAGCGCCTGCTCGCGGTGGTCGAGAGCATGTTGAATGCTGTCGCGCAGGGCCTTTGAGATGATCTTGTGCTTTTCAGCACCGAGTGAACGGCGGATGGCGTTGCCCCCGAGGGGTAGCACGAGGCCGGTGGTTTCCTGCCACCAGACGCCGAGATCGAGAATCTTGTTGAGGCCGCTTATGTTGTAGGTGAGTTGGCCCTCGTGAATGATGAGTCCGGCGTCGTAGGTTCCGGCAAGAATGGCGGGAATGATCTGGTCGAACGGAACCGTTTCAGTATGTAGATCCTTGTTGAAGATTTTGAGCGCGAGATAAGCAGTGGTGAGTGTGCCGGGAACGGCGATCTTGATATTGCCGAGGTCTTCGAGCGAGAGCTTGCGATTGGAGACGATCATGGGTCCGTATCCCTCGCCGACGCTGCCGCCACAACCCATCAGGGTGTAGTTGCTCTGAACGTAAGGATAGGCATGAAAGCTGATCGCGCTGACGTCGTAAAAGGCCTCGTCGCGAGCACGAACGTTGAGGGTTTCAATGTCGCAAAGGGTGTGAGAAAAACGATAACCGGGGACACGGATTTTGTTGGTGGCCAAGCCGTAAAACATGAAGGCGTCATCAGAGTCAGGACTATGGGCGATCGAGATATCGATTACGTCATTCGGAGTGGCTGTTTCAGTCTTTTCGGTACTCACTGGGGGGTAGGTCCTTTCAAGGGTTTCAACTCTGATGAAAACTTAGATGCGGCGAGCGATCGCGGCGGCGAAGGCGTTGGACACCGAGAACCAAAGATGCTGCGGCTGCGATCTTCAAGGCGTCGCCGGGCAGGAAGGGATAAAAACCGAGTGTGAAAATTGGGCGCAACGCGGCGTGGGTAAACACAGACAGCCAAACTACACCGGAAGTGAGAATGACAAGATCACCGACAGCAGCGCTGAGGGCGGCCGCGACAAAGCCACGGCCTGAGTTGCGCCACAAGACCGAGATGAGCGCGGCAGCGAGTGGATAGACAAGGAGATAGCCGCCCGTAGGCCCCAGCAGATGGGCCAGACCGCCGGCGGCGACCGGAGTGGGGGCGAATACGGGCAATCCCAGAGCACCCTCCACCAGGTAAGCGAGAAGCGTGTCGAACGCGAGGCGTGGAGGAAGCAGGAGTCCGAGCGCGAGAACTGCAAAGTTTTGCATAGTGAGCGGCACGGGGGTGAAATAAAGCGGCAGAGCAATGTGAGCGCAGAAAGCGACAAAGGCGCTTCCGGCCAGGACAATGGCGGCCTTGCGCAGCAGAGTAACCGAGGCTGCGGGGACGGCCGCGGAGTGCATCGGTACAGCGAGTTCCTTGTTCAAGAGATTTCCTCCTGTGCCCCCGGGACTGGTGGATGTCCGTGGGGCCGCAATTCAGGGCTCTACTTCAAGATCAGTTTCCTGGGCGGCTTCAATGGGCGCAAGTGGCTGTTGCCGCAGTTTCCTACGCTGCAAATAAATATGACGCGCCACGCCTCCGGCCGCAAACAGCAGCGCTCCAAGCGAGACGAGGAATGCAATGAAGAACCAGCGCAGCATAGGAGCGAACCAACCAAGAATATCAGACGGGTTCAGCTCAAGAGCCTGAATCGGGCCGCAGACAGGCATGCAGCCATTCCAGATAGGCATGGCTTGCAGACTCGACATGGAGGACGAGAAACTCGGGAGTCTCGTAGCTGTGGAGCTCGAGCAGTCGCGACTCCAGGGCCGCGAGCTGATCGGTACCCGACTTGATGAGCATGAGGACTTCAGCGGCCGACTCGACATTTCCTCGCCAACGATAGATGGATTGGATTGCAGGGATGAAGGAGACGCACGCAGCTAGATGTTCCTCGACCAGAACGCGGGCTAGCCGGTTCGCTTCATCGAGGCTGGAAGCCGTTGTGAGGATGATGCGCGGCATCGAATTGTCGACGGACATTGGTCGCTCCCAAGTTTAGAGCTTCTGAATTTTTTTCGCATGAGTGAGCACGGAGCCGGCCGGTGGTTACGCGAGAATTATACGGGCGGCGGAACGCGGCTTGCCGAGCGAAGGCTGGTAAGGCAGTATGGACGTTGGACCACGATTGAGACCAGAGGCGGAGGACGGGATGAGCACAGCAATCAAGTTTGGCACCTCAGGATGGCGGGCGATTGTTGCCGACGAGTTTACGATGGCGAATATCCGGCTCGCAGTCGCAGGCATAGCCGCCTACGTAAGAACGCAGCCGGAACCGCACCGGGTACTGGTGGGGCGCGATCCGCGCTTTCTGGGTGAGACGTTTGTCGCCGAGGCGGCGCGTGTGCTGGCCGGTGCAGGCATAACGCCGATCGTGATTCCCGACGCCGCACCGACACCGGCGATTGCCTATGCCGTGCGCACGCTGAAGGCCTCAGGGGCGATTAACTTTACCGCCTCGCACAATCCGCCGGAGTACAACGGGATCAAGTTCTCAACGCACGATGGCGCTCCGGCGTTGCCGGAGGTGACGAAGCAGATTGAGGCGGCCATTGCGGGGCTGGGCGACGGCGGAAGCATCGCCAAAAAGGACCCTCCAACTGAAGGATTTGAAATCGCTGATGTGAAGCCGGCGTTCCTGAGGCGGCTTGCAGAACTGGTGAACCTGAAGGCGATTGCCAAGTCGGGCATCAAGGTTGTCTACGATCCGTTCTGGGGCGCGGGGCGCGGATATCCCTGCCACCTGCTTCGCGAGGCGGGAGTGACGGTAGAGACGGTTCACGATTATCGCGATGTGCTATTTGGCGGCCATGCGCCGGAGCCGGACGATCACCTGCTGGGCGACGCCAAAAAGAAGATGAAGGAGATAGGAGCGGACATTGGGATAGCCACTGACGGCGATGCGGACCGCTTTGGAATTGTGGACGGTGATGGGACATTCATTCAGCCGAACTACATTATTGCGTTGCTGCTGGACTACCTGGTTGAGACGCGTGGCTGGAAAAACGGCGTGGCAAAGAGCGTGGCAACGACGAATCTGATCAACGCCGTGGCCAATTACCACAAGGTTCCGTTGTATGAGACGCCGGTGGGGTTCAAGTACATTGGCGAGCTGATTATTGCCGACAAGATCGCCATCGGCGGCGAAGAATCCGCGGGATTGACGATTCGCGGGCACGTTCCGGAGAAGGACGGCGTGATTGCCGGGTTGCTGGTAGCCGAGATGGTGGCGACGCGCGGCAAGAGCCTGGGCGTGCAGTTGAAGGAATTATTTGGCAAGGTTGGTTCCTTCTATCCGGTAAGAGAGAACTTCCGCTTGACCCCGGAGGTGAAAGCAAATTTCACTGAGAAGTTGAAGACCGATCCGACGGAGCTGAGCGGACGCCCGCCGCGGCGGGTTGTGCAAGTGGTGCGGACCGACGGGTTGAAGCTGATTCTGGAAGACGGATCGTGGGTCTGCTATCGGCTATCGGGCACGGAGCCGGTGGTGCGGGCTTATACAGAAGCGCGAAGCGAGCAGGATATGGAAGCCCTGAGCGCGGCGGCGAAGAAGTTTGTCCTGTGGTAGATGCAGATTGAGGATGGCGTGGCGCAAGAGAAGCTGGACAGCCAGAAGAAAAGCAAGGAGCCGGCAGTTGCTCCGCTGCGTGTGCAGGCGCTGGAGTGGATGCAGCGCGGCTGGCGTCCGGCGGGAACCGTACTGGCTGTGAGCCTGGCAGCGCTCCTCATGTGGCACGTAATCAACGGCAAGCATGGACTGTCAGTATGGCACCAGAATCGAGCCGAAGACCGCGAGTTGCAGAAAGAGATCAAGGACGTTGAGCTGGAGAATGCGCAGTTGAAGCAATCGATCGACCGCCTGAAGAGCGATCCGGACGCGATTGAGCATGAGGCGCGGGAAAAACTGCACTATGCGAAGCCGGGCGAAGTGATTTATACGCTGCCTGAGCCGGCGCAGACGCAGCCGGCGGCGAGCGGTAAATAGTTTAGGCGCGGCTGTACGGGTGCTGGACCTTAATTCCCAGCTTTCAGCATCAATCCAACCTTAGAAATCGATGTGGGCACGGACCGTAGGGACGTAGACCGGGCCGCGGTCGCGATTGTAACCGGGATTGTCCACCCAGGACCCGCCTCCCATGGCATACAGCCCGCGCCAAAGATGTGCGTTGTAGTACCACTCCACGATGTTTTCGCGGCCGTAGTTCAAGTTGCCGTCGCCGAGCAGGAAGCCCAGCCCACCGTAGTGAAGATAGTTCTGGTGGTCGCGCTTGATGGCGTTTGAGACGAAGGCAACACCCACCTTGTCATTCGCCCGCTTCCAACTTTGCCCGTTGTAGTCGCCGCCGACGAGGACGGTCTGGCCGACCTCAGTGTAGGCGAAGGACTCGTGCTGATCTTCATTCCAGCCGAAGCGGCCGAAGACCCTTAGGCTGCCGGTGACTTCCTGCTCAGTGTTGAGGCCGAAGCCGTATTTGACAGCCCCGAAGCGCTCAGATTGCGTGATATCGGGCGTGGCGATTTTGCCGGAGAGATATTGCTGCACCGACTGCCGGTAGTCGCCCATGTGCGCGTGGTTCACAAAGCTGAGTACGCGGATGGCTCCCTGGCGTTTGGAATCGAGCAGGGACGCGAGGAGACCTTTGCGCAGCTCGAACTCCCAGTTTTGACCGCTGGCGCGGCGGAAGTCCCAGTCAAGATCGATGCCGTTGGCCACGGTGGGCATGGCCGCGATAGCGTAGCGCGCTGACCAGATGCGGTCGTCGTATTCGAGGATTCCGGCGACGGTGTAGCCACGGGTGTCGGCCGCGTAGTCCCATGCGCCATTGTTGTCGATGGTCCAGTTGGTGAACTGGAGATGACTGTCGGTGCCGACGGAGTTGATGTCGAGCGAGTCTGGGAGGCTCATCTTGCCTGCGCGCAGATCGAAGCGGCGCACAGGCAGTTTTGTGGCCAGCGCGAGCGGACCGCGATCCTGGTCGGTCATCTCGCCAGTGAGCCCGATGGTCTGGTGAATCTCTCCGCGCGAGAGGTACGGCAGTGAGCTGAGGGTGGGGTTACGCACGACATCGAGGTTGGTTTCGCCAGCAAGACCAAGGGCTTGAGAGATACCGCGCCCGCCCGCGTTTTCGATGTCAACGAGCAGGTCAGTGTTGTAGCGCGAATTGGGACGCAACTGGTAACCGAGATAAAGGGTGGCCACCTCTGAAGCCTTTGTCTCAAAGGTGTCCTGAAGGCTGTTTGTGCCTTCATAGGGTGAGTGAAAATGGCCGTGGATCTGGGAGATGCCGTTGGCCTGTCCCGAGATCCAGTAGCGGGTGCCTTCAGGATGCGGAGCCATGGTGAGGACTGGGCCGGCCTGGGCTTCAGGAGCCGATTGCTTTTCGTCGGGCTGATCGCCGAACGTTAGGCTTGCGGGATTGACCTGCGCCGGGACAGCCGCGACGGCAGGCTGAGGGGCGGAGGGAAGCTCAACCGGACTCTGGGCCGCGGCGAGCGCCGCAAAGTAGAGGGCGAGCGCAAACGGGGCGAGGGTCGAAATGGAGCGGGGCGCGCGCATAAAATGGAAGGGGGCTATACCCCCACTAGGTACATACTATACCCAGGGTAGGTATTATAAAATGAAGGAGGCGAGCGATGTCGCACAACGAGCGGGAGAAGCTGAAGTTGCTGCAGAGGCTGAGGAAATTGCGCGGCCAATTGGATGCGGTGGAGCGTTCCCTGGCCGCCGATGAGGAATGCGGGGGACAGTTGATGCAGCTGGCGGCGGTGAGGGGCGGAGTGAACTCGCTGATGGGCGAAGTGCTTGAGACGCATATTCGCTTTCACCTGGTGGATGGGGCCAAAGAGCAGATTGCGCCCGAACTGGCTGAGGACCTGATCGACCTGGTGCACGCGTATCTGAAATGAGGCCATCGGGATCGGGTCGTTTCCATGCAGGGAGCTTTGGGATCTGTCGTCTAATTCCGGGGTAGCACTGGGCTGGGATCGATGGGGCCGGCATCGCGCAATTTTATGTTCCGATGGCAGCGGGAATGATTAAGGTTTGATTGATTTGAGGGACCGAGTCGGGCTTCGGCCGCCGCGAACGCCCGGCGATTGGACCGAAAACCGCGGGACAACCCGCTACTGGTAGTTGCCGATGAGGACGAAGGGCGCCCAGTAGAACGGATGGGCGTAGGTGGCCTGCGGCGCTTCGCCCGCCTGACTATCCACTTCAAATCCGCGCCGGCTGCGCCCACCGGGCGCCGCTGACGGCCCGTTGAGAAGTGCCAGTTGCGCCTGGCGCAAGGCTTCAGCTTTGCCGGCAGCCGGATTCTTGAGCCAGCGGGAGTAGAAGTCGCTCATGAGGCGGCTGGTGCTGGCATCATTCACATCCCATAGCGTGGCCAGCACGGCTTCAGCATTTTTCTGTTGCGCGATCATGCCCAAGCTGTCCATTTCAGTGCCGTCACGGGTCTTGTAGTCCTTGGCCGTGCTGCAGGCCGAGAGAGTGAGCAGGCGCGTGCCTAGAAAGGCAACCGGAGAGCTCTCCATTTCAGAAAGGCTCCACTGGAATCCGTTGGGGTCACCCTTATCGGCTCCGCCGAGCATAAGAAAAGGCTCGGTGCCGGCACCGGTCTCTTCAACAAAATGGCTGGCGATGTGAACCACGGAAAAACTCTTGCCGGCGCCGAGCTCCGTCTTGAGCGCGGCGAGGGTAAACTGCTCATTGGGCAGTTGTTTTCCCTCCATGGGGCCGTGGGAATCAGGAACGGAAGGGTCGTGGACGACAGAATCCAGCTCCGGTAAGACGCCGGGCAGTGCGGGCAGGCCACCATAGCTTTTGGACAGGCCCATGGCTAGAACGTCGGGAGCGGAACCCTCCTTGAGCGGCGCATCGGCCATGTGACCGTAGCTCTCAGGAGTGAAGAGAACATTGTTGAAGCGCTCAAGCATGTAGCGATTCCCGTCGTAAAGCGCTGCCATGGGCAGGTAGCGGAGGGCATCGTCGAGAGACCAGAGCAGCGTGGGGACGCCAGTCTGGGCGCCGGATGGCGACTCGATTGTTTTCAGTTCTCCTTCAAGCGGGGCCACGACCATGGCGTACAACTGGCCGAGAGCGAGGCTTGGGATCTGCATTGCGGGCGGCCAGGGTCTGAAGCACTTCAAACGATTTGGCGCGCAACTGGGCCGGGGTCGCGTTCAACTCGATTTTCTTGCGAGTGGTGGCTGTAACGACCAATGCGTAGGCGTGGTTCTGGCCGAGAAGAATGCGGATGCCGAGGACATGGGACCCGAGCTTTACCAGCGAACTCTGCAGGAAGCTCGGGGGCGTGTCGCCGGCCGACTCCTGGCTTGCGCTGCCGAATGTCGGCTTCTGTTCAAGATCAGTGGCGACCGTGGTGTTGAAGTCGGCGAGCATGCTGGTGATTCCCTGTTGAAGGTTGTCGGCAAGGGACTTCATCTGGATGTCTTCGGCCGGGGTGCGCGCGACTTTGGACTGGAGTTCGAAATACTGCAGGCTCGTCTCAGTGAGAGCCATGATCCTTTGTTGCTGCCCATCCATCCATGCCTGGGCTTTTTGCTGCGCGGCGCTGAGCTTGATGGGCTCCATCTTGGACAATGCATCAGATGAGGCTCCGCGCACAATGTCTTTCAGCTCCTGCTCCTTCAGCAGATCGAGAACCTGTTCCGCCTCACCGAGCCTTCCGGCCTGGACGAGGAGCTCGGCGAGAATCCGGTAGGTTGAGGCACGCGACTGCGTAAATCCGGCCTGCAGATCCTTGTCGAGCCCGGCGATGTTTTTGCGAATCTGCTGATAGCTGTTGACGGCATTCAGGCCGAAGAAGATGGCGATCTCGGGACGATTCGCTTTCTGGAGACCGACCATCATTGCGGTGTCGATGGCGCCCTGCATGTCAGGATCGCCTGTGGACTTTGCGATGGCCAGCGCGGCAAGCATGTAGGGGAGCGAGGTTTGCGGCTGGCCGAGTTGCTCATACGCGCGGCTAATGTTAGCCAGCGCCGCGGCTTCGCCGCGCGTCTCCTCGGCCTCCCGCCAAACCGGGAGCGAGGCCTCGGAAATCTCAAGTCCTTTGCTGGACTGGCCCATGTCGAGGTAGGCCCTGCCCAGGTTGCTCATGGTCATGGCTTCGCCGCGGCGGTTGCCAACCTGGCGCCAAACCACAAGCGCCTGGTTGTAAAAATCGAGCGCCTGATCGGATTGTCCGAGGTCGGCATGCGCACGGCCGATGTCGTTGAGGTCGAGCGCCTCGCCGTTGCGGTTGCCGGATGCGCGCCAGAGGGGAAGCGCCTGGTTGTAGTCTTCGAGGGCGGTCTGCTTTTGGCCGAGGTCAGAGTAGACACGGCCGAGATAGTCGAGCGCGCTGCCTTCGCCCTGCTTATTGCCGATTTCGCGCCAGATGACAAGCGACTGGTTGAAGGAATCAAGCGCCTTTTGTATCTGGCCCAGATCGGCGTAGGATCTGCCGGCGTTGACAAGCGAGAGCGCTTCGCCGGGGCGCTCTCCCGTGGAGCGCCAAAGGACCAAAGCCTGATTGAGATAGTCGAGCGACTTGGCTCCCTGGCTCATGTCGGAGTAGACCTTGCCGAGCGCATCGAGTACGCCCGCTTCGCCCATTTGGTTACCCAGTTGGCGAAACATGGGCAATGCCTGATTGAGGGCGTCGAGCGCCTTGTCTTCCTGGGCCAGGTTGGAATACGCCCTGCCGATGAGACTAAGAGCCATGGCCTGACCGCTGAGATCGCCCAACTGACGCCATGCGGCAAGGGCCTGATTGAAGAGGTCGAGCGCCCTCTTCTCCTGTCCCATGTCGGAGTAGATTCTTCCCGCAATTTCCTGGGTGATGGCGAGGCCCTTTTTGCTTCCCCAATGCTGATCAATGATCATTGCCTGGGCGCAGTAATCGAGCGCTTTGGTCATGTTGCCAGCCTGGCGGTAAAGGCTGGCCAGCGTATCGAGTTCGGTGACGCGTTCTTTAGGGGAGAACTTCTCGTGCGTGGTCGCGAGCTTTTGCTCATGCTGGGCTATCTGGTCCTTGAGGGGGACCTGAGAGGCTTGCGCGGGTGGCGGCGCTTGCGCTGACAATGGATTGAAATTGAACGCGGCGGTGGAGACCAGCAGGGCGAGGCCGAACAGAACCGTGCGTAACCGCAAGATGGAATTTGGATCTGTGGCCAGGTTCATCGTGCCCCCTGCCGAATTGCTGCTGACAGGCTACATCTTCGACCGGCTGGGATACCAATATGTTGCATTAGTGGGCAACTCACGGCTCGGCTTTTGCAGCCTCCGCGCCGGGGACGCCAAGAGCGAAGTCGGCATCAGCGGAACTTCGACTCATAACAGGATGCTGATGGGAACCATCCGCCGAGACGCGGGCTGAAACCTGCTGGGCAACCGTGGCGTAGATCTGGCTAAGTGGAGTGACGCCATTGCCGCTTTTGAGTGCCTGCAGCAGGAAATACGTGAAGTAGCCGTGGCGCAACGCAGGGCTCTCAAGTGATTCTTCGTTGACCTGGCTCGCCGACAAGACGATGCGTCCCGTTCCCTGGCTCATGCGTTCCAGCATTTTGTCGGATGGGCCCTTGTTGGCCAGCGCGCCGTCTGCGGCTGTGGACGCGCCGCCGCTGTAACAGGTATCGAGAATGATGGCGGTGCGCAGTGCCTTCATGCGCGAGGCCACGGAGTCGGCCAGCTCGACCATCGGATAGGCCGTGGCAAACATGGCGTCCTCGTCAAAGCTGCCGCCGCTATAGACCTCGGTGTCGTAGGTGACGAGATAGTTTGCGCCGCCGGCCGTGTCCATGGTGCGCGGCGTGCCGTGCGTGGCTACGTAGATCACCACCAGATCGCTTGTCCCCGCATGGCGCGCAATCCAGTTGAGGCCCTCCTTGATATTTTTGGTGGTTGCCTGCTCGTCCGTGAGCACATGGACATGGCTGGCGGGAAAGCGGCCGATTTGAGGATCGGTCAACTCGGCAGCGAAGGCGCTGGCATCCGCGGTGGTGTAGTTGAGGTGCGGGATCTTGTTGTCAGTAAAGCGGGAGATGCCCACCACGAGCGCCCACTTTTGGGCGACCGGCCCAGCAACTGGAGCAGCGGGGGCTGGGCCCGGAGATTGCGGTGGCGCCTCTTCAACTTCGATCCCCCGCCCTGCAGGCGTGGCCAGCACCAGTGGATTCAGGCCCTGCTCAAGGGCTTCAGAGGTGTTGAAGCGCGCCTTGTCCATGGCGTATTTGGCGAGCGCGTCGTGGCCTAGCTTTTGCTCCACCAGGCTGCGGTAGTACCAGGCATCGCCCAGTTCGGTGCATTCCTCAACGGCATGCTTGAGCAGTTGCAACGCATCTTCAAAAGCGCCCCTGTCGCTGGTTGGGGAGATGCGCTCGAGCGCCTGGACCACGAGATCCTTGCCAGCCCCGCAGCGGTCATCGGCTGCCCGCGCCTGGGGACACAACGCTGCCGGGGCTGCAAGCAGCACGAAAGCGGCGATGCGCAGACGGGATTTCAATTGTGCGCCGTGTGCGTTGGCGACCCACTCGCGTGTGTTGGCGACCCACTCGTGTGCGTTGGCGACCCACTCGTGTGCGTTGGCGACCCACTCGTACGCGCGGCACGGGCCTTCATCGCGGCGAGAACCGGTGCATTGACGCCGCCCGAGGTGAGCGCCTTCTGGCCGGCGGCGGTGAGATCAAAGTGAACGAGTTTGGCTGATTTGATGGCCTGGTTCACAGTGTCGTCGTCCATGCCCGACTTGACCATCGCGATGACCTGGTCGTTGGTGAGCCCATGGGACGTTGTGGACGCGGTGCTTTGAGTTGCGCTCAGGACAGGAACCACCGGGGGATTTTCCACCGCCTGATGTCGATTCCGCTCCTCGATTTGCCGGTAATGTGCAATTGCATCCTCGATGCGGTTTTGCGGCTCAAGGAAATACTTTTCTTCCGGCCTTGAATCGATGGCCTTGCCATAGTTGATGGCAGCCTGATCAAGATACTTCATGGCCGAAATGGGATCTTCTGCCTTGTAGGCCAGCGCTTCGTAGGCTACACCGGTGTCGTAGAGCCGATAGGCGTCTTCCGATGGCTTTGGGGAAGGCGTCGCGGTCTCGAAGGTCTCGAGCGCGCGCTCCCATAATCCCGCGGCGGCCAGCTTGTCGCCATCATCCAATGCGCCCTTTTGTTTGGCGAGATAAACCTCGACGGTTTCGCGTGTATTGACCACTTGTTCGGCGATCTGGTGCACAGCATCGAGAAGCAGATGGTTCTGCAGCTCAGCGTCGGTGGGCGGATTCAGGTCTTCACTGCCGGCGCCTCCGGTGACGCGCTTCCAGGCGCTGGTCACCGTTCCCTTGACGCCTTCAGAGACCGAGTTACCGGAACTGTCAAACTCCCGATCGTACTTGGCAATCACATTCTCAGACGCCACGGCCCGCCCGCCCGAGGCGCGTGCTTGAAAGGCGATGGTAAGAGACCCAGTAACGCGCAGGTAAGACTGCTGCTTGGGCGCATTCTTGCCGACGGCTACCGAGGGCCGGGTGGAGACAGCGGGCTGCGGATGCGCAAAATCAATAATGCGGCAGGTGATGACGTCGGATGGATAGCCTTCGTCGACTCTCAGACGCGGATCACTTTTTGTGATCTCCGTCTCGAGCATGGATTGCAGATTGCGCGCCAAATCGGCCTGGTCGCTGCGGCCCTCCACCTTGACTGCGAATGTGGTGCCGCTCAGAGGAACAAGGGCGGGTAGCTTGCGCAGCAGGGTTACTTTCTCCTTCAGGCCAACCAGACCAAAACCCTGTGCGCCTGCTGGTACGGCCGCCAGCAGTCCCGCACCAAGGCATGCGGCAAGTTGCAACTTGTAGCCCAGCATCATCGAACCCCCAGTTAGTTTGCGCCGGCCTGCACCGGCGTTACTGCCTGGCCACGCCTGTCCAGTAACGGCCGAACCTGGGACAAGCGTGGCTGATTACTTCTTCTTGGTAGACTTTGAGGACTTTTTCGAACTCTTCGAAGAAGAGGATGAACTCGAGCCCGAACTGCCACCGCCCGAATTACCCCCGCCAGACTTGCCTGAGGCATTTGGCTTCTGGTCGCTGGCGCTTAGCGGTTGCACGGTTACACGCATGGACGCATAGGTGATGCCGGGAATTGCACTCTCCGCGCGGGCCTGAAGCGGAAGGCTCGGATCTGCGTCTTTGCGGACCAGGTAGCCCTGTTCGAGAAACAGGTTTGGCAATGCAGTGGCGAGTTCATCGGTGTGCTTTTGCGGGACCATCAGGTAGTCGCCATTGAGCAGGCCGATGTAACGGTCTTCGCGATCAGGATCGGCGAGGGCCTGCTTGGTGGCGACGCCCGTGGTCAGGTTGCCGGCCATGATAAAGCGCGTACGGTCTTCCCAGTAGCTGAGCGCCTCAGTAAATGCGCTGAGGGCGGGCACGCTGATGGCCGGGAGGGTGACCATGGGGGCTACCATTTTTGCGCCTTGCATGATGATGTTGAGCGCCTTGACAAACATGGATTGTCCGCCGGCCCTGGAAAGATTGACTGCGAGTTTGCCAGTGCCTTGCGTGAGCAGAATCTTGCTGGTGCCCTCGCTTGCCTGGGGATTTCTGAAACCGAGCTGGTCGAGCGATACCTTGCCCGCCTTGCTTGGTTCGATTGAGGCGATTGCCGTCCACGCCAGCGGGGCAATGATGTTCATGTAGGGGTGGATCTGCGTGGTGTCAACACGGAGTTGCGCCGGGGCCTTGCTGATGGCGGAGTTGGTACTGGAGGGATGGAATTGCGACAGGGCAATGCTAACGGATACATCGCCGTCGTGATCGAGCAGCTCGTCCTTGGAAATGTCGGTAGCGTAGCGAAGGCGCTTGGCGCTGTCCTGGTAATGCAGGTACTGGGTTTCGACCTCGGGGTCGGGAAGCTGGTCGCCTGGCCCGCGCGAGGCCGATTTCTGGCCGTAATTTGGAGCCAGCGGGTTCACGGAGTCGAAGAATCCGCTCCAAAAGTCATAGGAGTCGTGGGGCGTATCGTCGGAGGCAGCTTGGGGAGCAGCGTTCTGCGCAGCGGCAAGTTCCGGCATGAGCGCCATGAGAATTCCGAGCGCAGAGGCATCGGCAACAAATCGGCGTCGAGAAACGGACATGGGATTTCTCCTTCAAAGGCTTCAGCGATTGTCGATCAAACAATCAGGTTGTGTGACTCCGGCGGCGCGTATTTTTGTTCTTATTGCGCCGTCTGTTTTGGAACACTGCGCATGGTGGTGAGCGCGATGCCCCAGTTGGTTGGCACTTCTCCGGAAACTCCACGAGTTCCACTGCTGGTGTCGGCCAGCAGTTTTTGAAGGGGCGAGTCCATGCCCCGTGCGCCGCGCGTGGCCACACCCTCAAAGTTCAACGCGTAAGGGTCTGGAAGTGGCTGCGCGGTACTCAGCAAAATCAGCGTATCGACGCCGTACGGCGGGCCGATGCGCAGGGTGCGCGCGCCGGGCAGGACAAACTGCCGGCCGCTGTCAGAGTCGTTGGGAAACTGGTTCTCGGCAAAGTCGAGCGGATAAAGCAGCGCGCCCTTGCCGTGACAATCGATGTCCAGGACATAGACCCATCGACGCTCGACGACCCGATCTGTCGACTGCAGCGCCATCTTCAGCTGGTCGCCCTGTCGGGCGGGGCTGTCGGGCTGCCCGGGCTGAGCTGGTGCGCCGGCAGCGGGAGCGACAGCCGGCACCATGGCCAGCGTGTAGTAAGTATCGCTGGACGCGTCGGCGGGGCTGTCGGCAAGGTCGAGCCAACCGTGTACCTTGACCAGCAGCGACGAATATTTGCCGAGCTTGTCACCTGTGGCGTCCAGATCGCCGAGCCCGGCCATGGTGACCCAATCGCTGCGCACCGGGTATTGCGATGTGGCGGAGCAGCCCGGACTGTGATCTGTGGCGGTGGTTGCAGGCGGACCGGCGACGAGCTCGCCCTTGTGGTACCAGGCGTAGGCCGGCCCGTCCGCGGTAAGAACACCGGCGAGCGCATAGTCGGCATCCTTGAGGCCGGGCGCGACTTTGAGAGAACTGGTCGGGTCAGTGGGCACGAGGCGAGCGGCTAGTTCCTTAGGCGCAGGAAGATTGACCCAGAGTTTGGCGTCTGCGCCGAGATGTGCCTTGAGTGCGGCAGGCGTGAGTTGCGGGCCCAGGATCTCGGGAGCGGGCGCGCCGGCTTTTTGAAGGGTCCAGTTTGTTCCATCCCAGCAGAGGATGTGCGTCCATGGCTGGTCCGCCGGATCGGCAACGGAGGCAATGCCTGCGGCGTTGACAGCGGCGGCGGCATCGAGAATCTGCTGCTCAGACAGGTTGGAGGGCCAAAGCCAGATGCGCAAGGGTGTCTGCTCGGCAGGAACCCACTTGGAGAGTTGAAAGACGTCGCCGGCTGCGACAGCGGTGCCGGTCGGGGCTGACGATGGATGCAGTGGAGCGGGCAATGCCGTCGAGATCGGTAACGCGCAGCTTGACGGTCTGGCCTTTGCTGTTGGGACTGATGGCATGTGAATTCGCTGCCCACGCCCACGCCGGAGACACGCCCGATGTCGAGGATGACCCCGTCGTCGCCGGATTGAAGCGCAGCGGTGAGTATCTTGCCCGAGTCCCCGGCCTTTCCACCAAAGAGCGGCTGCTGACGGCGAGCGGCGGTTGCATCAAGATCTGGTTCCTGGTCGGGAACACTGCCGCCTTCAAGAACGGCTTTGACGCGCTGATAGATAAGCGAGGCAGGTGTGGAAGCAGGCATGGCCTGAAGCGCTTCAATGAGCGCGGCGGTAAAGGCGCCATGTGGCTCGGCGGCCTTGTCGGCAGGAGGCATCTCCTTGGCGGTCTGGTCCTGCTGCGCGGCGGAGAAAACCAGCGCCGGATTATCCGTGCGCTCCGTCGGCGCCAGTTTGGGATCGCCGTTGGCCAGCGCCTCGGGAGCTTCACCTATATCGCGCGGGTCGTAGGCAAGCGTGCGCTCAATATAGCGTGGACCGATGCCGCGGCTGATGCCGCCGCTGTGGCAGCTGTCAAAGATTGCAGTCAGATGAATTCCCTTATCGAGCGCCGCGTTGAAGATGCGCGACATTTCGCGATCGCGCACATCGAACCCACCCTTGTAAGCATCGGAAGGAACGAGCGTGCTGTCGGCGTGAACATATTTCCCGCCGACAAGAATTGTGAGCTTGTTGCCCTTGCTGTTGACGCGAAGCGAGCCGTGGCTGGCATCGTAAAACACCACCGTATCGCCGGGCTTGGGCAGATCGACAAGATACTTCTGCATGGCGGCAAGTATGCCGTCGTGGTCAGTTTGCGCAGCGGGCAGAACCACAACACCTGAGCGCGGCTGCGGAGGAGCGGGATTGGTGAGCAAGGCGACCTGGTTTGCCGGAAATCCGAACTTGGGGCTGGTGAGCAGATCGGCCATGGCCTGCGCATCGTTCACCGCTCCGTCGAGATTTTGAAAGGCTCCCAATTCGCAGCGGCCGTAGATGCAACCGGCGGGATGCTGCGCTGTGGTTCCAGCGGGCTGGTAGGTGTTGATGCCGATCAGGAGCGCATGCTGCGTCTGTGCCGCAGCGGTCGTTGCAGTCAGCGCCAGAACCAGGGAAGAAAGAGAAGCAACATACAGTTTCATAATCAGTCCCACACTCAATGAAACGGAAAATGTCGTAAAGTTGCTCTCCGAGCGGAGAATTTCCCAATTGTATCTCTTTCCAAGTTGGCAAGGAAACGAATTCGGGCCGGGACCGGCGGACAGGGACTTTGATTCCCCGCAGAGCTACGAGCGCGTTTGCTGCAGCACAAGTTCAGACTCTGGCGCCAGACCCAGAAACTCCTGAAAGACGTAGTTCGAGAGCAACTGGCCACGCGCCGTCAGACGGACAACACCGGCTTCGGACACCAGCAATTCTTCCTCGACAAGGCGGGATACCACTTGCAGGGCAGGCGCGACAGCGCTGCAGCCAAACTCGCTCTCCAGGTCCGGCAAGTAGACGCCCCCATTGAGGCGAAGTCCGAGAAACCAGGCTTCTTCAAGCTGGCTGGCTGGGGAGTGCCAGGTGATTTCAAGCGGCTGCGATGCTTCAAGATAGGCCTTCAGATCGTCAACTGTGGTGGCTCGCAAAACGTTGGGGATCTCCGCGGAAGCGGAACGGGGAGTGCGGAGCATGGAGGAGGCATCAAGTCCCAGACCCAGATAGGGGCGCCGCTGCCAGTAGCGGAGGTTGTGGCGGGAAGCGAAACCGGGCCGGCAGAAATTCGAAATTTCATATTGGGCAAGGCCGGCTGTGGCGAGCTGGTCGATTGCCTGCGTGTACATGCGCGCAATGGCATCGTCATTGGGCACAAGCTCGGCGTGGTAGCGGACGCCGCCGGCGAGCATCTCGCGGCCCAGCCTGGAATCCTCATCCACCTCAAGCATGTAGACGCTGGCATGAGGAACGCCGCAGCCGATGAGTGCGTCGAGCGACTCCTGCCAGGAAGCGAAGGTCTGGCCCGCGAGACCTGCGATGAGATCGAGATTGATGTTGCGAATGCCAGCGGCGCGGAGCCGGCGGAGATCATCCTCGACAATTGCCCGGCTGTGAAGGCGGCCGCTCGACTGTGCTTCGCGATCGATGAAAGACTGCACGCCGAGACTCACGCGGTTGACGCCGACGGCGACCAGCGCGTCGAGCGTTTGATCGGCAATTTGACCCGGCGCGCACTCGACGGTGATTTCGGCATCGGCGTCGAGATGAAAATTCGCGCGAATGGCGGTAAAGAGGTTGCCCATCAGCTCGGGAGCGAGCAGGCTGGGGGTTCCACCGCCCAGGTAAACGGTGTCGACACGCCGGGGCAGTTCCACCCCGACTTGTCCGGCCCACTCGCCGGCCGATTCGAGATCGTGGACGAGGCGGTTGACATAACGCGCGTGCTCGCTCGCCGGATAAACGCCCGAGGCGAAGTTGCAATAGGTGCACTTCGATCGGCAAAAGGGGATGGAAATGTAGAGCCCCAGCGCGTTGTCTCGATCCCTGGTCACAAAGAGATTGTTTCATGGAGACAGGCGGTCATCCGTCACAGGTATCGCTAACGTAGTTCGTGTCATCATTAGACGAAGGAGTTTTTATTTGAAGGCCTGGCCGGTTTTAGGCATTTGCATTATAGAAATCATTCTGCTGCTGGCGCACTGGTTCTTGTTTCATACCTGGGTGAGTTTCTGGGATCTTCCCAGTCAGACTGCAGTTCTGGCGGTGCGGGTGGCGCTGCTGGCGCTTGCCTTCAGCTTTATTGTCGCTGCGCTATTGAGCTTCAGGTTTCATAACGCGCTGGTTTTGTATATGTACAAGATTGCGGTGCTGTGGCTTGGATTCCTGAATTATTTCTTCTGGGCTGCCTGCCTGTGCTGGCTGACGTGGTATGCGTGTCTGGCCGTGGGATTGAACGCAGACCCGGCGAGCACACGGCCAATTATTGCGGACGTGCTTTTTGCCGCAGCGCTGGTGACGGGCATCTATGGCTCGGTGAATGCGCGTGTGATTCGGATTCGTCGCATCGCGGTGGCACTGCCGGGCCTGCCGGAAAATTGGCGTGGGCGCAAAGCAGTGATGCTGAGCGACCTGCACCTGGGAAACGTTAACGGCGCGGGATTTGCGCGACGCATGGTTGCGATGGCCTCGGATTTGAAGCCCGACATCGTCTTCATTCCCGGCGACGTGTTTGACGGAACCTGGGCGGATCTCGACGCGTTGATCGCCCCCTTCAAGGAACTTGCGCCCCCCTTTGGAACTTACTTTTCAACCGGGAATCACGAAGAATTCAGCAAACCGGAGCACTATGTCGCGGCGGTGGAGCGCGCAGGCATGCGCAACCTGCACAATGAGAGGGTGACCGTGGACGGGCTGAATATTGCAGGTGTGCCGTTTGGTGACTCGACAAGCCCGATCCGTCTCAAGGCAGTTCTGGAAGGGATGCGGCTGAATCCCGCCGAGCCGAACATTCTGCTCAATCACATGCCCAGCCGGCTGCCGATCGTGGAGCGCGCTGGCGTAAGCCTGCAATTGTCGGGACATACGCACGGAGGACAGCTGGCTCCGTTCAGCTGGATGACGCGCCGCATCTTCGGGCGGTTCACGCACGGGCTGCATCGATTTGGAGATCTGCAGGTGTACACATCGACGGGTGCGGGAACCTGGGGCCCGCCCATGCGGGTGGGCACGCAACCGGAGATCGTCTTGCTTGAGTTCAAGTAAAAGTGCTCTCATGGTTGTTCGCCACCTGGATTCAGTTCGTTGTTTTAGAAAGAGGAAGACTCATGCACGCATCGAGCAAACGTTCCTTTCGCCTCCGCGCTCTTTCGTTCGTTACAACGGCAACGTTGCTGATCGCTTCTGCCGGAGCAGCCGCACAGTCCGCACCCAATCTGAACTTTCCTACCGTCCTCTACGGCGCGGCCTACTACAACGAGTACATGCCCCAGGACACTCCCAACGCCCAGGCCGTCCGTCTCGACAAAGACATCACCCTGATGAAGGCCGCCGGCCTCAATGTGGTCCGCATGGGCGAATCCACCTGGAGCCTGTGGGAGCCTGAAGACGGGCAATTCGATTATGCGTGGATGGACCGCATTGTCGACGCGATGGGCAAGGCCGGTATCAAGGTCATTTTAGGCACGCCCACTTATTCGATTCCCGCGTGGATGGCCCATCAGCATCCGGAAATTCTCGCTCACTACGCAGACGGCCGCACAAACTCCTACGGCCCACGCCAGAACATGGACACCGATTCGCCCGCCTACCGCTTTTACGCTGAGCGCCTCATCCGTCAAATCGTGGCGCACTACAAGGACAACCCAGCGGTCATCGGCTGGCAGCTCGATAACGAAACGTCGAGCTATAGCGCGGATAACACAGACGTCTTCATCGGTTTCCAGCATTACCTTGAAAAGAAATTCGCGACGCCTGAGGCCCTCAGCAAAGCATGGTTCCTCAATTACTGGGGCGAGAATCTGCACACATGGGAAGACCTGCCCATTCGGGACAGCGCGCAAAGCACAGGATACAAACTAGAATGGACGCGCTGGAGCCAGATGCGGGTTACCGATTTTCTCCACTGGCAGGCTGACTTGGTGCGCGAGTGCGCCGCGCCCACCCAATTCGTCACCACCGACTTTGCGGGCATGATGCATCACGATGTCAATGAAGAATCCATCGCTTCCTTCCTCGACATCCCCGGCGAAAACATCTACCACGCCACCCAGGATCGCTATGATGGCTCCGTGCAATCGCTCTATGGAGATTTCACGCGCTCGATCAAGCACAGCAACTTCCTCATCACCGAAACCAACGCACAGACCACGGGCTGGAGTTCCGCATCGCAATTCCCGCCTTTCGATGGCCAGATGCGCGAGGATGTGTACACGCATCTCTCCAACGGCGCCAACATGGTGGAGTACTGGCACTGGGCTTCGATTGCCGCGAATCAGGAAACCTACTGGAAAGGCGTGCTCTCGCACGATCTCGAACCCAATCGCGCCTTCGCCGAAGTAAGCCGCACCGCGCACGAGTTGCAAAAGATCGGCCCGCATCTCGTCGGACTACAGATCCACAACCAGGTGGCGATCCTCTGGAGCCGCGATTCGGCAAACGCCATCAGCTTCATGCCCTTCACGTCAAGCTCTCCCCGGCCCTCACCAAACGATGTCTCGGTCGCTACCTACGACACGCTCGTCCGGCAGATTCACAAGTCGCTCTACGATCTCAACGTGGGCTCGGATTTCGTGTTTCCTGAAACTGCGGACTTCTCGCAATACAAACTCGTTATCGTTCCCGCGCTCTACATCGCCGACGACGCGCTGCTGCAGAAAATCTCTGACTACGTGAAAAGCGGCGGGCACGTGGTGATGACCTTCAAAAGCGGATTCGCCAATGAGAACTCGGCAGTGCGCTGGGTGCGTGCGCCCGGCCCATTGCGGGAAGCGGCGGGGTTCAGCTACCAGGAGTTTTCCAATCTGGAAAAGCCGCTCGCACTCAAGGACGATCCGTTTCATGCGGGCGCAAACAACCAGGTTTACTATTGGGCCGAGTTCCTCATGCCCGACCACGCCAAAGTCGTTGCCAGCTACGACCATCCCTTCTTTGGAAAGTGGCCTGCCATCACGCGTAACGAGTTCGGTTCAGGCACGCTGCTCTACGAGGGAACATATCTTTCGGCTGAGTTGCAAACCGAGGTGCTCAAGAACGAACTCAAGCAACTGGGACTCGCCGGGCCCGACCAGGAACTTGCGGCAAAGGTCCATGTGCAGCACGGCGTGAATCGCATGGGCAAACGGATTCACTATTACTTCAACTACTCGGCGCGACTCAGTCGCCGTGCACTATGCCTACGCGGCCGGCACGAATCTGCTGGACGGCAAATCGATCGCAAACGCCGGTCAAATGACTCTTCAACCATGGGATTTGGCAATCATAGAAGAACAATAAGGAGATAATAGTTTTGAGTGAACAGATACTCCCCCGGATCGGCAGTGGCAGCGCGTGCCGTCATTCGGACGCGGCTGTCTGGTTTTGATCTATTAATGAATCCGCGCCTGAACAAGGGCACCGCATTTACTGACGCCGAGCGCGATGCATTCGGACTGCATGGATTGTTGCCTCCGCACGTGGGCACGCTTGAAGATCAGCGCGAGCGGCGCAAGACGTCGCTCGATAGCCGGACCTCTGCCTTTGCCAAGTACCGCATGATGCGGGATCTGCAGGATAACGACGAGACACTGTTCTACTCGTTCATCGAGTACAACATCGAAGAGCTGCTGCCGATTGTGTACACGCCGACAGTGGGAGAAGGATGCCAGCGATTCTCGGAGATATGGCGCAAGCCCCGCGGACTTTTCCTGAGCTTTCCGCACAAGGACCGCATCGACAAGATCCTGGCAAACCCGCGCTACGATGACGTGCGCTGCATCGTGGTGAGCGACGGTGAGCGCATTTTGGGGTTGGGCGACCAGGGAGCCGGCGGAATGGGGATTCCGATCGGCAAGATGGCGCTCTACACGGCTCTGGCCGGCATTCCGCCCGAGCATTGCTTGCCGATCCTGCTGGATGTGGGCACGGACAACGAGACGCACCTCAACGATCCGATCTATATCGGCTGGCAGCACAAGCGCGTGCGCGGACAGGAGTACGACGACTTTGTCGAAGCATTTGTCTCGGCCGTGGAGAAGCGCTGGCCGCACATCCTGCTGCAATGGGAGGATTTTGCCGGGGTGAATGCCGCGCGGCTGCTGGAGCGCTATCGCAACCGGCTGTGCACCTTCAACGACGACATCCAGGGAACCGCGGCGGTAACTACCGCAACGCTGCTGGCCGGCGTGTATGCGACGGGCGTTCCGCTGCGCGAGCAGACGATTGCCATGTTCGGCGCCGGATCAGCCGGCATCGGCATTATCGAAATGCTGATTAGGGCGATGCAGGAGGAGGGCCTCACCGAGGAGCAGGCGCGCAAGCGCATCTATGCATTCAATCGCTATGGGTTGCTTGTGGAGGGATGCAAGGGCATCCGGCCGGGGCAGGAGCCGCTGGTGCGCAAGCGCGAAGACGTTGCCGGATGGAAGCTGGAGGGCGGCGACTCTATCTCATTGCTCGACGTGGTGCGCAATGCGAAGGTCACCGTGCTTGCCGGCGTCTCCGCGCAGGCGGGCGCATTTACAGAAGAGATTGTGCGCGAGATGGCGCGGCATATCGAGCGGCCGGTCATCTTTCCGCTCTCGAATCCAACCTCGCAATCTGAGGCCGTGCCTGCCGACTTGCTGAAGTGGACTGATGGCCGCGCGCTGGTGGGCACCGGCAGCCCGTTTGCGCCTGTTGAAGTGAACGGCAAGATGGTTCGCATTGCGCAGGTGAACAATTCTTATATTTTTCCGGGACTCGCGCTGGGCATTCTGGTTTCGCGCGCGCGGCGTGTGACCGACCAAATGTTCATGGCCGCGGCCAAGACGCTGGCGTCGCTGTCGCCTGCGCGCGCAGACAAGACAGCCGCCCTGCTGCCGCCGATGGCTGACTCGCGCAAGATAGGGTTGGTGGTGGGCGAAGCGGTGGCGCGGCAGGCAATCGCCGACGGTGTTGCCGACGGCGGCGGCGAGGAAAGCCTGAAGGACAGGCTGCTGGCTTATGTGTGGGAGCCGGTTTATCTGCCGTACGAGCGGATCGACTAGTTCAAACTGCCGATCAGATTCGGCCTTCGAGGAAAATTCTTGACAATCGCCTGATTGGGCAATAGAAATCAGGCTTCGGGGAGCGACTCCGCTCGCCGACAAGAAATTTCCCCGGAGGAAGAAACCCACCATGAAGATGAAATCAATGCTTCTGATTGCGCTCGTAGCCGGATGTGTTGGATGCGCGACCGCGCCTTGTCCTGTACCCCCGCCCGATACAACCGCTCAGGATCAGGTTGCCATCAGGGCGCTTGAAGACAAGGTGGCTGCAGCATTTAACGCCAAAGACACCAATGCGATGATGGCGCAGTATGTTCCCGATCAAAGTCTGATCGTCTTCGATGCGGCTATACCGCTGCAATATACCGGTGCGGCTGCATACACAAAAGACTGGAATGATTTCTGGACGATGTTCCCAGGCCCCGTAAAATTCGATATCAGCGATCTGGACATTACTGTCGGCGGCAACGTCGCTTATAGTCATAGCATCCAGCACGCAACCATGACGGACAAGAAGGGCAAGAAGATGGACATGACCGTTCGCGTGACGGACGGCTACAAGAAGGTCAACGGCCAGTGGTTGATCAGCCACGAGCACGTCTCCGTCCCCGTGAACTTCATGACCATGAAAGCGGATATCAACGCAAAGTGAGGCTGTGCGACTCTCCGGAATCGCAGGCCTCGAAACCGGGTCCTGCGATTCCCCCAACGATGATGACCGCCGCGAGGTGCGAATTTGCTCACGCATAATGAACCGCCGTCCGGTCTTTCTACAGGTTGGCCCGCTCTGCCGCAGGGCGAGTGGAGCGGGACCTGCGTCGACGCTGCAACTGTGGATGCAGATTGTTGGCAAAATCCGGCTGGCCTTGATGCCGCCCATCAACCATTGCTGGGGCGTGACGTTTTACCCCACCGTGCGCGGCGTTACTACATCGCCGATGCCTTACGGGAACCGCACCCTGCAGATCGACTTCGATTTTGTCGATCACGTGCTACTGGTGGAAGCATCAGGGGCTGGGCGGAAGACGATTCCGTTAAAGCCGATGACGGTGGCTGCCTTTTATGGGCAGGTGATGCACGCGCTCGAGAGCGTGGGCACGCCGGTGCGCATCTGGCCGATGCCGGTTGAGGTTGCCGAGCCGATTCGGTTTGAGAAAGATGATGTGCACAAGGAATACGACGCGGAGTATGTGCAGCGCCTCTGGCGGATTCTGCTGGAAACGACGCGGGTGTTTACGATTTTCCGGGCGCGGTTCCGGGGCAAGGTGAGCCCTGTCCATCTTTTCTGGGGAGCAATGGACCTCGCCTGCACGCGGTTTTCAGGGCGCACAGCACCGGAACATGCGAGCATGCCGGGGCTGGCCGATCGTGTAACGCGCGATGCGTATTCGCACGAGGTAAGCAGTTGCGGATTCTGGCCGGGGATGGCGGGCCCTCCGGGAGCACCGGATATCGAGCCGCTGTTTTACAGCTACGCGTATCCGGAGCCGCCCGGCTATCGAGACTATTCGATTGCGCCTGCGCTCGGCGGCTTCGATGCGAACTTTGGAGAATTTGTGTTGCCGTATGAGGCGATGCGGAACTCGACCGATCCGGATGCGGCGCTGCTTGCGTTTTTGCAGAGCACCTATGAGGCGGCGTCGAACTGCGCCAAGTGGGATCGGGCTGCGCTCGATTGCGCCTAAATCAAATCTTCAACTTCTCTAAATCAGGATGAGTCTGCAAAGAATGAGCAAGCCGCTATAGAATGCTGCCCATATGCGAATTCTCGTTGTAAGAGTCGAACCGGTCGCCCGTGTGCTGTGCATTATCTATGCGTTTTTGGGGCTTCCCGCATTTCTCGTGTTTTCGTTTTCCAATGCTCAGTACCTTACCCTTCCGTTCGGCATAGTTGCGCCTCTTGTCCACCTCAACATCAATCTCAACCTGCCGCGCTCGACCAACCCTTTTTACAACCTGTTCTGTTGTATCGCGGAGATCATTGCTTATGCTGTCACGGGTTGGATAACCGGAGCGGCGGCGGCGCTGTGTTTCAATCTTGTGGCTAAGCAACGCGGGGGAATTGACGCTAAATACGTTTCGACCATCGATGGGGAAAGTTCGCCCGAGTTAGATCGCTAACTTATTCAAGCCGAAGAGGTGCCTCATTCGCCCCCCGGCGGTACCTGTTCGAGAAGGCGCTTCCAGGTTTTCTGATTCTTGCGGAACCCCTTCTTCAAATCTTCGAGAATGCGCTCAAAATCAGTATTGGTGCGCAGGTTGTTCCATGCGGGATTCTTCTGGAACCAGGGATAATTCTCGTTGCCTAAATAAATTGCGCGGCGCAGCCAGTGCAATGCTTCGCTCGAGTCGCCTTCTACGGCGAAGTAGGTGGCGAGACGGTAGGCCATTTCGCTGTCGGCTTCGGCGCCGGCGAGGGTATCGTCTTTGAGCAGGGCGGCCGCCCGTTCGCGAGAGCCAGCCTGCACGTAGCACAAAGCCAGGGTAGGCACGGCAATGCGCAGAGAGTCGTCATCGCGAATGACGCCTTCAAGAATTTCAATGGCGGCATCGACGTGCCCAAGGCGCATTTGCTGGTAACCGGCCGAGGTGCGCAGCAACGGATGGCGCGGCTCGAGGGCGAGCCCCTTCTCAAGCTCGTCGCCTGCCAGCTCAATCTGGTTTCGATAGTGATAGACGCGTGCGCGGTGGTTGTAGAGGATGGGCGCACTGGCCGGGTTGAGCTTGAGTGCACGGCTGAAGTGGCCAAGCGCTTCTTCATACATGCCGTCGCCGCGCAGCGCGATGCCAGCAACCATGTGTACGTCCCAATCGTTGGCCGCGGAGGCGAGCAGGTTCGCGATGCCGTGGCGGGCCGATTCTTTTTCGCCGCGTGAAAGCAGCATGTAGATGCGATAGAGATTGGCTTCGGTGGAAGCCGGATCGAGCTTGAGCGCTTCGTCAAAGGCGCGGCGCGCATGCATGACGTGAATCTGGCCGCCGAATCCGTGGCGCGCGTATTGCAGTTCGGCGATGCCAAGGCCGGTCCATGCCGGTGCAAATCGCTTGTCGGCCAGGGTGACCCGTGAAAACAACGCGTGCGCGCGATCAAGATCGGCACGCGAACCGGTGCGCACCATGAAAGAGCTGAGCAGCGCACGGCCTTGAAGATATTTCTCGCTCACCGGGCCGGGAACTGGAACATCGCCCGGCTGCGAAGTTCGAGATGTGAAGCGCGACGCATCAATCTGATCGCCGGCTGAGAGGCCGTGGAGAGTTGCGAATACCTCGTTGGAGATTTCAGTCTGGACGGCGATGAGATCAAGAGACGCAACGCGGATAGCGCCACCCGAGCGGACGCTCTGCGATGCAACATCGAGCAGTTGCCAATTCAGATCGAATCCGCTTTGCGAGCGCAGGAAGTTGCCGGCGAGCACATATGAGACCAGCAGCTTTTGTCCAACTGCAAGCGGGTCCATGGAGGCGATGGGCAACGTCATGAGCGTGCTGGAGGGGCGAACCACGAGAGCAGGAATGCGCGCCAGTCGCGCGGCGATGGCATCGGCGAGGGCGAAGCCATAGAGTGGCGCAACTTCTGTTGCGCCCAGATTGGTGAACGGCAGCACGACGAGCGAGTTTTGCGGGGCGCGGTCCACTGCCGACTCGCGAAAGCGCTCAGCGAGCATGGAGAGAAATCCGGTTGCGCGTTTTTCAGCATCAGGGCCGGTGGTGGGCAAGTTCGCGGCCGCATCTCCGGGAATGATGCCTGTTTCAATCTGCAGCGCCTTCATGATGGTTTTGAGTGCTTCGCGCACTCCGGCGGCCGAAGCGTAGCGCGCACTGGGATTTTTTTCAAGGCAACCGGCGATTACGCTTTTCAATTCCGGCGAGATTGCCGGAACGATTTCGCTGAGATCGACGGGATCGGAGAACTGGATGCCGCGAATGGCCTGAAAGTCCTCGTCGTCGGGGCGCGCAAACGGATGGCGGCCACAGGCCAGTTCGTAAAGGATGACGCCCAGCGCCCAGACGTCAGACTGGACGCTGGAGTGTCCCGTAACAAATTGCTCAGGAGCCATGTAGCGGATGGTGCCGCCACGCGCCGTATAGGTCGCGGCGACGGAGGCATCGCGGGCCAGCACGGGCTTTGATGGATCGAACATCGCCTCATCCGGCCGCAGACGGCGCGCCAATCCGAAGTCGAGAATCTTGACCAACCCGCCATCGGTGAGCATCACGTTTTGGGGTTTCAGGTCGCGATGAAAGATGCCGAGCGCGTGCGCAGCTTCAAGGCCGTCGGCAATTTGAATGCCGACCGAGAGCATCAACTGCAGACTTGCCGGCCCGCGTGCGATAAGCGCATCGAGCGACTGGCCGGGCACATACTGCATGGCGATGTAACCCTCGTCGACGCTTTCGCCCACTTCGTAGATGCCGCACACATTGGGGTGCTCAATCGCTGAGGCCAGTCGTGCTTCCCGCAAAACAGTGGTCCGCATCTGCTCAACAGTGAGCAGCCCCGCGCGCAAAATCTTGAGCACCACGGGCCGTTGCAGCTCCGAGTCGTTGGCAAGGTAGACTACCCCGCTGCCTCCGGCGCCCAAGCGGCGGATAATTTCGTAATGTTCAATCGTTTTTCGCGCCATCGCTTGGTCAAGTTTACCGGGTAGTGCGTCAGGACGGTCTAAAGCTCCGATTAATGAAGAGAAGATTTAATAAATTTGACTGGATTGTGATACGGGAGCATGAACCGATGAGCTTATAGATTTTGTGCGCGAAAGTTTTGATGATGGATACTCCGCGCGCTGAATCTGATAACGTCTTACTGAGCATGAACGACTTACGCAGACTGACGGCAAGCGAGCAATCGCCCGGCGAGCATTGTGCCGGCTCGCGGCCTTCGCGCTGGTGGCAGCCAGCAGCACTGTCGGCGTTGGTGGCGTTCGCCTGCTCACTGGCGGCACAGCACAGCATTCTTGTGCCCTCAGACAAGGGTCAAACCGGCTCAGGAGCGCAACTGCGCACGGGAACATCGAGCGGGCTTGACATCGACACGCGGCTGGAAAATCTGCTCGCAGATCATCAGTACCCGCAGGTGGAGGCAGAGTTGGTCAATCTGCCACCGAAGCAGGCGCAGATGTTTCGTGGCATCCTGGCCAACCGCGACAACGATGTGAGGAAGTCGATCGAGTTGCTCGAACCACTTGTGGACGAGGTGAGCGCAAGCGGCGATGCCACTGCCGAGAAACTGGTCCGCAAAGCGCTCGCTGAGGACTACCTGCGCGAAGGCGACTTGACACGATCCGCAGCGGCTTACCAGTCACTGGCGACAAGACTTGAAGGCAAGCTCAGCCGCGACGAGCAGGACGAGATTGACATGCCGTTGCATATGCTGCCCCTGGCTGCAAACCATCCGCCCATGACGGTTGATCCGTGCGACCCGTTTGAGATCCAGGTGAGCAGGAATCTACTCGGGCTGACCGATCTTCCAGTGTTTGTTGACGCGCGGCCTCATAGCTGGTTGCTCGATCCCACGGCGCCCTTCAATTTGATTTCGCGCTCGCAAGCCAAAGAGGCTGGGCTGAAAATTTCAGAAGAGACCGCGACGATCCACTCGCTCACGGGCCGCCCTATCCAGGTGCACACGACCGTGATTCCACGGTTCACTATCAGCGGGCAACTGACGTTTCACGACATGACGGCGTTTGTCTTTGAAGATGCGGATTATTATTTTCCGCAGTTGAAGTACCAGGTAGAGGGAGTGCTTGGCTATGCGGCGCTGCAGGCGCTGGGCAGCCTGACGGTAACTGATAACGGCACGGTTTTTGTGCGGCCCGCGAAACAGATATCGCCACCTGCCGGCGATGACAAGATGGCGGGTGGCGTGCGATTTTTTCTTGACGGCGACCAGGTGATCCTTGCGCTGGGCTCGAGCGGCAGTGCGGACCCGGGCAGCGCGGAGCGCATGTACGCGGTGGACGCCGCGGGCCAGCAAACTTACCTGACCTCGCGCTACTATGCCGAGCATAGCGGCGAATTCAACGGGCAGAAGCCGCATTTATTTTCGCTGATCGGGCAACCGCAGATCGCGCCGGTTCCGGCGTACACAGCAGAAACCGCGACACTGGCCGTGGGAGCGATCTCGGAAGATGTGCATTACATTACTGTGCTGACGCAACCTCTGGGCTCGGCGGTACGCGACGATGTTTATGGAATTCTGGGTGTTGATGCGCTGGAGCAGCTTGGCACCTACACGTTCGATTACAGAACGATGAAGTTCAATGTGCGGCCGCATTGAGGGAAGCAGCTTCTGGCTTCTAGCTTCTAGCTTTCAGCTGATCATGGTTGGCATTGTGCTGCGCGTCTTCTTGAATCCTTGCTTAGAAAAAATACATGCTGAGGGCGGCTGCGGCCAGCAGGACTGCGGCGGCGAATGTCTCGGGGCGCTTGAACCAGACGACAATGGGCGCGCGGGTCATTGATTTGCTGCGCGGTTTGACCTGGACCAGGTTGTTCGGCTCACTGTTGAGCTCTCCCGATGCGAAGGAACTTACGGCCGTGGTGACGAGGAGATTCGCGAGGAACGCGATAACCGCCGTCCAAAAACAAACTGCAAGGAAGCCCGGATAAACAATGAGCGGATAGATCCAACCACCGTGCAGGCCGGGCTTGACGCCTGCAGGCATGGCGAGGCCGTAGTGCAGCAGCGCGACTGCCATTGCTGCTACGAGTCCGGCGAATGCGCCCTTTGCTGTGGCGCGCCTTGTGAAGATGCCCAGCAGCAAGGTTGCGAGTTGTGGAGCGCTGACGAGAGCGAAAAAAAGCAGCAGGACATCCGCAAAACTCAGGTCAATCGCGCTGCAGGCGTTGATTGCGAAGGCTGCGCCGGCGGCGAGCGCCATAAAAACAACGGAAGACCAGCGACCTACTTTTATTGTGCGACGATCGCCGTTAATTATCTGCAAAGTGCGGCCGGCGATGTCAAAGGTGAAGACCGCGTTGAATGCTGAGACGCTTGCAGAGAGGGAGTTCATGAGAACGGCGAGCAGAGCCGCTACGCCGAGGCCGAGAAGGCCTGTGGGAAGCAACTGCATCAACATTGCGGGCGCTGTGCGGTCGTAGTCGAGGTGCGATTGGCCGACGGCGTCGTGAAGCGGAACGCCGGTTGCATCCGCGCGTGCGGGGACAAGGCCGCGGCCTTCCGCTGCGTCGCGGGGGACTACCGTGATTTCGTGAATGATTGCGCCGTTTTCTTCGCGCACCACGGTTGTGGAGTGGGGCGTGGGAAGGCTGATGGCGACGGCGCCCACAACTACGAGGATGAGCGGAACGAAGAGTCGCAGGGCTGCGGCGATGAGCGGGATGCGGCGCGCGGAGGCTGCGATCTTTTGCAGCCATTGCAAATTGCAGAATACGGAAGTCGGCGCACAAGTAGCCCGCCGAGAGAACCAGACCGGCGGCGAGAGCCATGAGCGAGAGGCTTGCGCTGGACGCATGCACGGAGATGGCTGCGGGCAGCGCGGCTTTGAGCGCGGAGAATCCACCGATGTTTCTGAGGCCGATGAAGGCTACGGGGAAAAAGGCGATGACGATGACGAGGAATTGCACGGCCTGATTGAGGATGGATGCTGCGAGGCCGCTAAAGAGGACGTAGACGAGCACCACTGCTGAAGAGAGAAGAACGATGAAGGAGAAGACAAGAGTGTGCGGCGCGCCGACGGAATAGAAGAGCGCGTCGAAGACGTGCATGGCTTGAAAGAGGCGCGCCATGAGGTAGAGCGACAGGCCCGCGCCGGCAATGTTGGCGAGCGCGAAGGTGTATGCGTTGAGCAGGCCGGTCTTGCGATCGAAGCGCTGGCCCAGGTATTCGGGGACAGTGCGCGCGCCTGAGTTGACGAGGGCGGGAACGATGTAGAGGGCGGCGAAGAGCAGGGGCGGAATGGAGGCGATGGCGAAGAACTGCGCGGCGGCGAAGCCGTATTGCGCACCGGCGGCAACGGTGGCGATGAGTTCCTGTGCGCCGAGGCTGGCGGAGGCGAGGGCCACGGCGCTGAGCCAAACGGGAAGAGTGCGGCCGGCTTGAAAGAAGTCTGTGGCGGTCTTGATGTTGGAGCGGAGGGAGAGGCCGAGGGCGAGAACGCAGAAGAGGAAGACGAGGACGATGAACCAGTCGATTTGTGTGAGGGTCGGGAGCAACGAATTCCTTTTTTGTGCGGGGCGCGTTTTTTCGAAAGGGCCTGAATGGCCTGTAAACCAGTGTAAATGTTCGGTTTCATACAATCTAAACAGCGCGAAATGTTCGCATAAATGGTTACGAAACAGTGCGAAGTCCAAAATCCAGTTGGTGCGATTTTCGACATACTTGACCTGGAAATTGTTTGAAATAAGCTTTTAAAAACCCAGTAATTTCCCATTTAATTCAAGTGGTTTGCAGAGAATTTCCCGAAGATTCGCGAAAATGCGTTTTTTGAGTTGAAAAAAAGTCATTTGAGACGTTATTGCAGTTGTATTTGTGGGTTTAGCCGGGCTGTGGGCACCGAAAAAGCAGCTCTCCGCCTTCAACTTTCGACTCGCGGATCTCGGGTGGAGTGCATACCTTCCCAGGTGCCCGAGGGCGAGGCACCTGGGGCACCCGCAGTGTTTCTTGGGAGCGAGCGAAAAGCAACCGCAGGTCCTTCGACTCCGGTCGCAGCAGCGACCTGCGTTCAGGATGACAGATTCATGGTGGAAGTTGAAAGGCCCTCCGGGTTGAGCCGGAGGGCCTTTTGTAGGATCGGAGTGCGTTCGCTCTTGCTGCTCCTCAGGCTTTGGCGGGAGGCGGGCTGGGTTTGTAGCCGCTCATGCCGTAATACATCACGAACAGGTATCCGATGATGGGGAGGATGAACGCGTAGTTGTAGCTGCCGAAGTGGTCGGCTACGGCGCCGAAGGCTACGGGCATGACCGCGCCGCCGACGTTGCCGATGGTGATGACGCCCGATCCCTTGCTGGTGAGAGGACCGAGTTCGGCGATGCCGAGGGCGAAGATGGTGGGATACATGATGGAGTTTGCCAGGCCGCAGAGGATGAGGCACCAGACGGCGACCATGCCGGTGGAGACCATGGCGATGGCGAGCAGGGCAACTCCGGAAGCACCGAGGATGGCCAGCAGCTTATTGGCTTTGAAGGCCTTCATGATGACGGTGCCGGCAAAGCGGCCGATCATCATGGACAGCGGATAGAAGGAGGCCAGCACGGCAGCACGATGCGGGCTGGTGACGCCTTCCGACTGGAAGTAGCGGATGGCGTTGGCGGCCAGCGCAATCTCAAGGCCGACATAGAGGAAGATGCCCACCATGGCGAGCACGGTGTGCTTGTAGGCCCAGATGCTGCGGCCGGGAGTGATCTCGCTGGGCCGGAAGTCGCGGGTCTCAGTGATGGCGGGCAGGTGCATGAACATGATGGTCACGCCGAGGACCAGGAGTCCGCAGGCAATGGCGATGTACGGTCCCTGCACGGTGTGGGCGACCGCCGCGGGGGTTGTGACCTTGGCGGGATCGGTAAGGATATAGGCGCCGACAACGATAGGCGCGATCGCCGTGCCCAGCGAGTTGAAGGCCTGTGCGAGGGTGAGGCGGGCGGGGGCGCTGTGCTCGGGCCCGAGAATGGAGACATAGGGATTGGCCGAAGTCTGAAGCATGCAAACGCCGGTGGCCAGGACGAAGCTCGCGGTGAGGAAGACCGGGAAGCTGACCATGTTGGCGGCGGGAATGAAGAGGAGGGCGCCGAAGACCATGATGAACAGCGAGATGACCATGGTGCGCTTGTAGCCGACCATCTCAATGACCTTGGCCGAGGGCACCGAGAAGATGAGGTAAGCCAGGAACCACGAGGTGGTGACGGTGTTGGACCAGGCATGGTTGAGGTTGAAGATGTCCTGCAGCTTGGGCGACAGGTTGCTGTTGAGATTGGTGAGGAAACCGAAGATGCCAAAGAGGACGGTAACGGTGATGAACGGTCCGGTGTAGTTGGGTGTGCTGCGGGCTGTAGACGGTTTGTTGCTTGTTGCCATGAGAGGTCTTCCTCGCTTCCTTTGGGTGAAACAGGCAGGACATCTACCGCAACCACTGTACGCACTGGGGGATGTGTGAGGCAAGGGGAGGAAAGCAGCGAATAGGGAACAGGGATTAGGAAAGGCGCGAGGGGGAGTTGGTTCTGTCCCCGTCATCGCGATGAAGCTCCCGACCCAGACGGTCCCCCGATGGGGCATGGGGCTTTGGGGCTGGGATCGCCGCGGCCCTGCGGGACGCGAAAACTGGACGGGGGCGCTTTCCCCGGATTTCGTCCGCTGCGGCGGACTCCATCCGGGGCTATTTTCGTTTCCTCCCTGCGGGAGGAAGTGCGGGGGGGCGGCCGGAGGATGCGCGAGAAAATGCTGCGATCCCCGGTCCCCAAGTCCGAGGGATCGGGGGCACCCGGCGGCGGACTTCATCCGGGCTATTTTCGTTTCCTCCCTGCGGGAGGAAGTGCGGGGGGTTCGGAGGGCGGGGGGTCAATTTACACTGGAGGAGCATGATTCCCACACTGACATGGACTCCGGAAGGGGTTCGCTTTATCGACCAGACCCGGCTCCCTCTCGAAGAGAGCTACGTACTCGCGACCAGCTACGAGCAGGTGGCCGAGGTGATTGTGACCATGGTGGTGCGGGGCGCGCCGGCTATTGGTGTTTCGGCGGCGTACGGCGTGGTGCTGGGCGCGCGGCAGACGAAGGCGAAGACGACGGAGGAGTTCAGGCCGGAGTTTGAGCGGATATGCGCACGACTGGCGGGAACGCGGCCGACGGCTGTGAATCTGTTCTGGGCGATCGACCGGATGAAGGGCCTGTTTGCGAACCTTGTGGACTCGGGCGCGACGCTCGCACAGGTGCAGGGGCGGCTGCTGGCCGAGGCGCACGCGATGTATGAAGAAGACATTGCGGCGTGCAAGACGATGGGCGCGTTTGGCGGAGCTCTGATGCCGGACGAGGGCGGGGTTCTGACGCATTGCAATGCGGGCGCGCTGGCCACGTGCGGGTATGGGACGGCGCTGGGTGTGATTCGCTCGGCGGTGGAACAGGGCAAGCAGATCCACGTGTATGCGGACGAGACGCGGCCTTTCTTGCAGGGGGCGCGACTGACGGCGTGGGAGCTGATGGCGGACGGAATTCCGACGACGGTGATTTGCGACAACATGGCCGCGAGCCTGATGCGTGCAGGCAAGATCAAGGCTGTGGTGGTGGGCGCGGACCGGATTGCGGCGAATGGCGATGCGGCGAACAAGATCGGCACGTACAACGTGGCGATTCTGGCGCGGGAACATGGGATTCCGTTTTACGTTGCTGCTCCGTGGTCGACGATCGACATGGCGACGAAGACGGGGGATGCGATTCCGATTGAGGAGCGGCCGCAGATTGAAGTGACGCACCACGGGGGCAAGCAGCTGACGCCGCATGGGGTGGGGATCTGCAATCCTGCGTTTGACGTGACGCCGGCTAAGTACATTACCGGGATTATTACGGAGCGCGGGGTGCTGAAGGCGCCTTATACCGAATCGCTGCGGCAGATGGAGCTGGTGGCTTAGGAGCAGGGAGTAGGGAACAGGGAGTAGGGAGTAGGGAGTAGAAAAACTTCTGGGTTGAGTGCTTGCGAGCCCATCCGGCTATTTTCTCAGGTGGGCGAAAAGCAACCGCAGATCCTTCGTCGCTGCGCTCCTCAGGATGACAACCTGTTTTTGTGCTCAGGATGGCAGTCGACTTATTTATTTGAGGTGACTGGCAATTATTATTTGAGCAAAAACGGCGCCAATCTTCGCTCTGGATCACGGTCACATTCATTGGCGACTTAGACTGGTGGAGTGGCGTTTCCCCGCATCTCGTTTTTCAATTTAAAGCGGCGTTCGTTTGCGCGCGGGCTGGTGCTTTCGCTGGGCGCGTTTTTCGGGAGCCTGCGGCTGGCGGGATTTCCTCATATTGAAAAGCTGCACGGATCGCACTGGCAGGCGGCGCTGGTGCCGGTTGCCTGCTGGGGGATGGTGGAGACGGCGCGCTGCCTGCGGCAGAGATGGAGCCTGTACCACGCGGGAGTTCTGATTCTGCTGTATACGGAGCTGATGGTGCTGGCCACGGTGCTGGTGATGTGGGTGTTTTTGTAACCGGGAATTCAGTTGAAAATGTTTCAACAACTCCGGCGGGGCGTGTAGCATGGGGCAGGGATCAGCTCCTAGCTACTAGCCGCCAGCTTTTAGCTTCCAGAACTAGGGTGAAGTTCCTCCTATCCCACCCTCGAACACCCCAGCGGGCAAAGCTCACCCGCTGGGGGCCCGATAGCGTGAGGAACAAAGACGTGGCGAGGGTAGGGCACCCGGATTTTTGTATTATGGCCGTTCCGCCCTCCTGGTTCAGGACGGCACTCCCCCAGTACGACGAACAACCAGCAAACGAAAAGGAGAACGACATGCTTAAGGGATTTCGGGATTTCATTCTGCGTGGCAACGTGATGGACCTGGCAGTTGCGTTCATCATGGGCGCGGCATTCAATGCGATTGTGACGTCGCTGGTGAAGGACGTGCTGATGCAGATGATTGCGGCCATTGTGGGCAAGCCGGATTTCAGCGCCATCAAGGTGGACTTCATGGGCACGCCCATCATGATCGGGAACTTTTTGAATGCAACGGTTTCGTTTCTGATTGTGGCGTTTGTGGTTTATTTCTTTATGGTGCTTCCGCTGAACTCGCTGATGGCCAGGTTCAAGGGACCCGCGCCTGAGGCGCCGCCGGCGACCAAGGCTTGCCCGGAGTGCTTGAGCGATATTCCGGTGGCGGCAAAGCGGTGCTCGCATTGCGCGCAGCTGGTTTAAGAACAGTGGTCAGTGGTCAGTGATCAGTGGTCAGAAAAGCAAATGCCCGGATAGCGCTTGGCATAGTTCAATCGTTCCCACCCATCCGCGATGAAACCGCGGAATGGATGGGGCACCCGGCGCACTCAAGGCCCGGGGCTAAAGCCCTCGGGTAAATCCCATTCCGATTCAGGGACCTGAAGGTCCCTGCTCCCTCCGGAAAACTGAACGAGCGGACATCGGGTTTGTTCTATTCCACCCCTTGAGGCGCGCTGAAGTTGGCTGCTTAGTCGAGCTGGCGCAGGGGTAAGCTGAAAATAAAAAAGCCGATGAAGATGGCGGCTGATGTGGCGGCCATGAAGGCGAGGACGTGGCCGGTTTCGATGTGGCGCGAGGCCTCGCCGACGATCAGTGCGCCGATGGGAGGCAGGCCGAGGAAGCAGGTGGCGTAGATGCTCATGATGCGGCCGCGCATTTCGTCGGACGCGAGATGCTGGAGGGCTACGTTGAAGGACGAGATCATGAGGATGGCGCTGTAGCCCTCGACCAGCAACATGCACTGCGAAAGCCCGAAGGTGTGCGAGAAGCTGAAGCCGATGATGGAGAGGAAGTAAACGAGTCCCGCAATGACAACGACGCGACCGCGATGACGCAGCGTGCCGAGCGCGGCGACGGTGACCGAACCGCAGACGGCGCCGAGTCCTGAGGCGGCGAGCAGCCAGCCGAGGCCGGACTCGCCGGTGTGCAACTGCATGCGGGCGAAAAACGGGATGAAGTAGAGGAACGGAATGGCGAGGAAACTGAACACGGCCGTCATCCAGACGAGGACCAGCATCTGGGGGTTGCCGCGCAGGTAGCCGAATCCCTGGCGCAGGCTGAGAAAGAAGCTGGCGTGACGGCGGGGTTCCTGCTCGGGATAGCGGATGCGCATGAGCGCAAACAGAACCGCGAGAAAACTGAACCCATTGAGGAAGAAGTTGCCGGCCATGCCGATGAGGGCCATGGCGTATCCGCCGAGGGTGGGGCCGAGGATGCGCGAGAGATTGAATTGCGCCGAGTTGAGGGCGATGGCGTTGGTGAGGTCCTTGCGGGGAACGAGGCGCGGAACGAGGACCTGGTAGGCAGGGGTGTTGATGGCGTTGGCCATGCCGTTGAGGAAGGAGAGCAGGACCACTTCCCAAACGGTGATGAGCTTGAGCCAGGTGAGTGTGGCGAGGACGAAGGCCAGGATCATCATGGCCGTTTGGGTGATGAGAAGCATGCGGCGCTGATTGACGCGATCGGCGACGACGCCGCCGAAGAGCGTGAAGATGAGGAATGGAATGGCTCCGGCAAAGCCAACGACGCCCAGCCAGAAGGCGGAGTTGGTGAGGGTGAGCACGAGCCAGCCCTGGGCGACGTTCTGCATCCAGGTGCCGATGTTGGAGAGGAAGTTGCCGGACCAGAAGAGGCGGAAGCTGGGATGGCGCAGGGCGCTGACCACTTGCGGCCAGCTCTCCTCAGTGTCGGTGGCGAAGGCCTGGGTGGCGGCTGCTGCCTCTTCGACGGCGAGGGACTGGGGCTCAAGAGATGGGGAATCCGGGACGGGCGCGCCCGGGGTGATCTCTTCTTCGGCGCTCAGAACGGGTGACCTCTCTGGCTAGTGTAAGCTGTGTGGTTGTTGAAGTGGATGCGACAAGTGGATGGTGTCTCTGTTTGAAATTGGTGTATGACTAAAAATGACCGAGCGTTCAGAAAGGCAAGGTTGACATGAACATACAAGAACAAATCGACGAATATCTTGCCGGCCAACCAGAGCCAAAGCGCATTGACATGCAAACCTTGCATCGCGTCATTTTGAAATTAATACCGAAATGTAGATTGTGGTTCTTAGATGGCAAGAACAGTGACAACAAAACTATTTCCAATCCCAATATTGGATATGGATTTCAAACGCTGAAATATGCGGATGGAAAAACCAGGGAGTTCTATCAAATTGGCATGAGTGCGAACACAACCGGAATCTCTGTCTATTTGATGGGAATTAAAGACAAGAAGTATTTAGCCCAGACATATGGGAAAGATCTCGGTAAGGCGAGCGTGAGCGGATATTGCATCAAGTTCAAAACGCTGAAAGATATAAACATGGATGTACTTAAAGCTGCAATGCGATCTGGAGTTGGGGCTACAAGTGAGAAATTGAATTTCAAACCGGGGCGGTACCGACAACCGCGGCAAGTTGGCCTCCACTACGTGGAGATGGCACGTTGGCAAGTTGGCGGCGTTTGCATGCGAGATTTCATTCTTTAACGAATTTCGGGCTCATGGCAACAGGACAAAAATTACCCAGAGAAGTTGGTTTTCTGATGAACAGATCAAGGTCATTGGCCTTCTTATTTCTCTTGACGGCACTTCCCTTCCCGCTGTTGGCACAGGATCAATCGCCGGCCGGCGAACCAGCGGTGATGGGTTACAAGGATTTTTCGGCGCAGGCGAAGATTGAGGAGAAGTTTCTGGCTGTGCCGGATGCGAAGCTGGCGGGGCAGCACCTGAAGACGCTGACGGCCGCGCCACACCTGGCGTCGACGCCGGAAGACCACAAGACGGCGGAGTACGTGGCGGAGAAGTTCCGCGCCGCGGGCCTCGAGACGGAGATTGTTCCCTACCGGGTGCTGATGAACCAGCCGAAGGTGGAGCGCGTGGAGGCGTACGACGCGAGCGGCAAGCTGCTGATGAAGGGGCCGGGACGCGAACACGTGGAAGGCGACGCGCAGCAGGACGATCCGCGGGTGGTGATGCCGTTCCACGGCTCGTCGGGCTCGGGCGACGTGACCGGCGAAGTGGTGTATGCGAACTATGGGCGGCTGGAAGACTTCAAGGAGCTGGACGCCCAGCATGTGGATCTGCACGGCAAGATTGTGCTGGTGCGGTACGGATCGAATTTTCGCGGGATCAAGGTTTACCTGGCGGAGATGCGGGGCGCGGCGGGAGTGCTGATCTACAGTGATCCGCAGGACGATGGGTACTACAAGGGCGACGCGTATCCGATAGGGCCATGGCGGCCGGAGACGGCGGTGCAGCGGGGGTCGGTGCAGAATTTGTCGCGGTATCCGGGCGACCCGGAGACGCCGGGAGTGGCCTCGACGCTGGATCTGCCGGACTCGGCGCGGAGGAAAGACTATACGGGGCCGAACGGGGATCAGCCGAGTATTCCCTCGATTCCGCTGAGCTATCACGATGCGGCGCCGATTCTGCAGGCGTTGAAGGGACCGGGCGTGCCGCAGGGCTGGCAGGGAGCACTTCCCTTCCGCTATCACATGGGGCCGGGCGGGGTGCGGGTTCACCTGGTTTCAGAGCAGGACTACCAGCGGCGGATCATCTGGGATGTGATTGGAAAGATCAAAGGCACGGAGTCTCCGGATGCATGGGTGGTGGTGGGCAATCACCGGGATGCGTGGGTGTATGGGGCGGTGGATCCGTCCAGCGGCACGGCGGCGATGCTGGAGGCGGTGCACGGAGTGGGCGCGCTGGTGAAGGAGGGCTGGCGGCCGAAGCGCACCATCGTGTTCTGCAGTTGGGACGCGGAAGAAGAGGGACTGATCGGTTCGACGGAGTGGGTTGAACAGCACGAGCAGGCGCTCGAGAAGGCTGTGGCCTACTTCAACGTAGACGTCGCGGTGGCGGGGCCGGACTTTTCAGCGTCAGCAGTGCCGTCGTTGAAGCAGTTTGTGCGGGATGTAGCGAAGGCTGTGCCGAGTCCGCTGGGAGGAACAGTGTTCCAGCAATGGAGGGCGCGCGGACCGAACGACAAGGATAAGCGGGCGGTGCACACGCCACTGCCGGGCGAAGAGGTGAGCGTGGGCGACCTGGGCTCGGGATCGGACTTTACGCCGTTTCTGCAGCACGTGGGCGTGCCATCGACGGATGTGGGCTCGGGCGGGGCTTATGGGGTTTACCACTCGACCTTCGACGACTACCAGTGGTACACGATGAATGCCGATCCGCACTTTGTGTACCTGCAGGAGATGGCGCGGGTGCTGGGGCTGGAAGCAATACGCATGGCCGATGCCGACGTGCTGCCCTACGACTACGTGACTTACGCGAAGCAGATTTCGGCTTACCTGGCCGCGGCGAAACAGAAGGCCACGGATGCGGGGATGGGCGGACTGGACTTTGCGCCGGCGGAGCAGGCCGCGGGACGGCTGGCCACGGCGGCGGGCAAGGCGCAGGCGCGGGAAGCGGGCGCGCAGGGAAATTCCGCGAATCTGAACGCGGCGTTGCGGGAGACGGAAACGGCGTTTATTGCGGCGCAGGGCTTGCCGCGGCGGCCCTGGTACCGGCATACGATCTACGCGCCGGGCGAGTACACGGGGTACGAGGCCGTGGTAATTCCCGGGGTGAATGAGGCGATTGATGCGAAGGATGCGGGGCTGGCGGCAGCTCAGTTGACGGTGCTAACCGAGGCGATTGACCGGGCGGCGCGGGTGCTGGGGGCGGCAGTTTCTAGCTTCTAGCTTCTAGCTGTTGGATTCTGACTCTTAGCTTTCAGCTTTCGAGTTAGGTGCATTCATTCCCAGGTCAGAAAATCCGGACCTGGGGCACCCGAGCTGCTTTTGGGATTGAATGAAAGACAACTGCAGATGCTTTGAAATGAAAGACAACGACAGATGCTTTGATTCGTCGGCCACTGCGGAATTGCTCAGCGATGACAAGCAGTTTTTCTCAGGGCGTTGGTCAATCCGTCGCTCACGATCTCAATGTTTGAATTGTTGGGTGGAAGACTGTGATTTGGTCTTCTGCGGGGGGTGTGGCTGGGGCTAGCCATGGCTCCTGGGCGACGGTCGCCGTGCAGGGGCCGAAGGTTGCTACGCGGAACGGGTTTATGGCGGACTGGGCTCGGAGGTTTGCCTCGGCCCGAAGAGCGTTGAGGACTGCGCGCAGGATTGAGCCTGTGAAGGGCGTGTAGAGATAGATGACAGTACCGGCGGAGAGATCTGCGTCGCGGGCGTCTTGCAGTTGAAAACTGACACGATCAAGATTGAGTTTTTGCGCGCTGGTGCGGGCGGAGGTGACGTATGCCGGTTCGAACTCGATGCCGATGGCGCGCGCGCCGGTGGCGGCAGAGACAAGCAGGGGGACGTGGCCGAGTCCTGAGCCCAGATCGATGAGCGTGTCGGCGGCGGTGAGGTGCGCTTCGTGGATCAACGCGAAGATGTGGCGGGCGGGGGTGGGCTGGTAGAAGACGTTCTCGGGGCCGGTCGGGGTCTGCGGCGCACCTGGTTGGTCGAAGGCAAAGACGCCGGCGATAAGTTCGTCGAGATGATCGTAATGGAGGCCTGCGGGTTGGGCTTGCGGCTCTAGCTGGCGGGCAAAGACGGCCGGGACGCTTCCCTGCCGGATCTCGTGCTGGATGGAGGCGTAGAGGTCGGCGTTGGCGGCTTCGAGACGGGCGCGGAGTGCCTGGGGACGGGAGGCGAGCTTGGAGGCCGGGTCGGGACCGATTTGCGGGAACCAGGCGTCGAGTCGATCGAGAATTTCTAGACGCAAGGACAGCTGGCCCGGTTCGAAGAGCGAAGGGTCGTTTTCAAGCTCCGACAGAAGGCTCTCAGGCGAGACGGGCATGGTGCTGATTTTCGCATTGATGCGGTGGGCACGGGAAAGGGAGCCTCTGCAGTCGCATGGATATGGGCAAGCGGAATTATGTGGTTCGCCGCGGCCCTGCGGGACGCGACGGCAGAGATTGCGCGCGTTCCCCGGATTCCGTCCGCCGCGGCGGACTCTATCCGGGGCTATTTTCGTTCCCTCCCTGCGGGAGGAAGTGCGGGGATTGGCCGGTTAAGGCGAGAGGTTGAGTTTGCGCTGTCTCTACGGCGCCTTGATGCGATTGCGCTGGAATGGGAGTCCGGAATGGGATTAGGGGGGCGCGAACCGTTCCGTCCTGAAATGAGGATTTGCTTAGAGCGAAAGCCCCTATGATTTTGCTGCCCTTACGGGCACGCCGACGGCGCTTGCCGTTCCCTTCTTCGATCATTGGAAACGTTTTTGGGGTTTCGAGGGCGCTCGGTTTGCGCGTGTTTCCTGAGCCTCGCCTTATCTGCATCGCTTCTACGCCGATGTTCGTGGCAAGCGGGTTGCATTTCACCCCCGCATGAGGATGATTCGCCATGATGGATTTTCTTATCGGTCTTTGTTACGTAGCAATGGTTGCGATGCCGGCGATTGTTGCCACGGTGGGATTCAGCAATTATCACAGCGGCGATCTCTAACTCACTTCGCCCGTTTGGGGTAGGTGGGCGGCCTGGGCCAATCTGGAAGCGGCGGGCATTGGCAACACTTCCGGCGGGTGAGCCTGCCGGTGACCGCTGAGGGCGCTGGACTTATCTCTCCGTCAATCGAAGAACAGCGCCCCGGCGGACCTTGGGAATGGCGTTGGAGGCTGGTTGGGGGCTTAGCCGCCCACACATCGTGATAAAGCCGATGAATGGGCACAGGTTGCCGAATTGGGCGCAGCTTTCCGAATGGGGCCTAGGTTTCCGGGCTGGCGATTTGTGTGATTTAAATCACACTTGTTACCTATGGGGGGTTGATTTAATTGACCCCGGACGCGGACCCTCGTATCGTTGAAGAGGTATGAAGACTTCAGCGAACAGTTGGCGGATCGGGATTGCAGTGGCCGTGATTCTGGGGACCATTGCCTGGCTTGCGTTTACGGGCGTCAGCGCCAACAAGAGCTATTACGTAACGATAGCGGAGCTTGGCGGGATGGGCGACAAGGCCTATCACAACCAGCTGCGGGTGGAAGGCTTTGTGCAGCCGGGTTCGATTGAGCAGAACGGCACGCATGTGACGTTTGTGCTGAACGAGTATGAGAGCCACAATCCCAAGGCGGCGACGGGCCGTTTGCTGAAAGTGGAATATAAAGGCTCGGAACCGCCGCCGGATACTTTCAAGGACAATTCCCAGGCTCTGGCGGAAGGCACGTATGGGCGCGATGGCGAATTGCACGCGACGGTGCTGCAGGCGAAGTGCGCGAGCAAGTACGCACCGGCGACTCCGAACGGAGCGCCAGCAGCCGCGCAGAAGCCGAATTCCGCGGCATCGGGCGGGGCGCCTGCCTCCCCTGCGACGAACCAGACCGCTAGCAACTAAATGACCGCAAGCTCACTCGAGGCCGTTGGCCGACCGACCTGCGCCCGGCTCGATCAGGTGTCAAAACTGTTTGGCAGCTTTGCAGCGCTGCGCCAGGTGACAGTGGACCTGGAGCCGGGGCATTGTTATGTGCTGATTGGCGAAAACGGTGCGGGCAAGTCGACGCTGCTGCGGATTCTGGCGGGGCTGCTGCGGCCGAGCTTTGGCAAAGTGAAGATGTTTGGCGACAACGAGCCGCACGATGTGCGGGAGCGGATCGGCTACATGAGCCATGCGCCGATGCTATACGACGAGCTGACAGGCGCGGAGAATCTGCGCTACTTTGCGAAGCTCTACCCGGGGCGCGCCTGCCTGTCGCCCGAGGACGCGCTGCGGCAGGTGGGGCTCGATCCAGAGTTGACGCGGACGCTGGGCCAGTATTCGCAGGGCATGCGGCAGAGGACGTCGCTGGCGCGGGTGCTGCTGCCGGTTCCCGAGCTGCTGCTGCTGGATGAGCCTTTCAGCAACATGGATGTGGAGAGCGTGGGGCAGATGGTTGAGCTGCTGGCGGGCTTCCGGCATAGAAGCAGAACAATTGTGATTACAACGCACCAGCGGGAGCTCGCAGCTCCGATTGCGGACTGGGTGCTGGCGCTGAAGGCCGGGCGCGTGGCCAGCTTGGAGCCGGGGAGCCCGACGCTATGAAGACGAACGGCGCACGGTTTCTTGAGAGCCTCGGCATTGAATTCGAGATACGCGAGTACGAAGTGGATCCGAACGACCTGTCGGCGACGACGGTGGCAAAGAAGATCGGGATGCCGGCCGAGCGGGTGTTCAAGACGCTGCTGGTGACGGGCGGGCCGAACGTATACCGGTTTGCGGTGATCCCGGGCGATGCGGAGCTGGACTTCAAGAAGCTGGCAAGGGCTGCGGGACTGCGCAAGGCGGAGATGGCTCCGCTGAAGGACGTGCAGCCGCTGACGGGCTACATTCGCGGGGGCGTGACGCTGTTTGGAGCGCGCAAGCCGTACCCGGTGTACATTGACGAGACGGCGACCTTGTTTGACACGATCAGCGTGAGCGCGGGGGCGCGGGGCGTGCAGATTTTGCTGAAGCCTGAGGATTATCTGCGTGCGGCGCAGGCGCTGGACGTGGAAGTGCAGACGGCGGACCTGACGAAGACCGCGCTGCGCACGGCCGGGGAGGGACACACGCAATGATGAGCGCGTTGTGGACTCACCTGGTGAAGGATCTGCGGATCGAGTGGCGGTCGCTCGACGCACTGATCTCCATGCTGTTCTTCTCAGGGCTTGTGGTGGTGCTGTTCTCGATCGCGTTCGAGCCGCATGGGGCGTTTTCACAGCAGATTGCGGGCGGCGTTCTCTGCGTTGCAACCATGTTTGCTTCAGTGAGCGCGCTCAACCAGGCATGGGCGCGTGAAATTCGCCACCAGGTGATCGACGCACAGCGCATGGTGCCCGCGCCAGGTGCAGAGCTGCTGCTGGCCAAGGTCATCGTCAATTTTCTTTTCGTGATTATTGTTCAGGTGGTGCTGGCGCCATTCTTTTTCATTTTCTATGACCTGCACATCGTGGGTCAGGCGTGGCTGCTGTTGCTGGTTCTGCCGCTTGGGTCGTGGGCGCTGGTGAGCAATGGCGTATTCTTCGCTGCGCTCTCGATGGGCAGCCGAAATCGCGAATTTCTGCTTTCGCTGATCCTGTTTCCCATTTTCATTCCCGCGCTGCTGGCCATGGTGCAGGCCACAACCTCAATCTTTACTGGCGACAGCGACCCGATGTTGTGGATCAAGCTTCTGCTGGGCTACGACATAATTTTTACGACGGTGAGCTTGTTACTTTTTGACGTAGTGTTGCACGCCGAGTAAGAAAACCCCTTTAAAAACGAGCTTTGGGGCGACTGCCGGGGACTACCACCTCAGTACCCTCGCTGGGAGTAACAGTACCCAGGGATTTGGGCATGGCCGTACTGTTTACAGTGGAAGTTTGCGGGTGGTTTAATCAGCGTCTGATCAAAAAGGGACCAGACAAGGCTTTATTTGTCGAGTGATCTAAACCACAGGCCAGATACGAGCGGCGGGTGAAGATTTCTCGGCAAGTTATTTTTCTTTTCCCCCAGTCAGGTTTGAGCGATGTTTCAGAGAACGCACACGATGGTGTTGAGTGCGTGCGCAAGCGCAGCTGTCGCCTGGATGGCAGGTTGCGGCGCGGGCAGCGGCACGTCACCGACCACGGCCAGCAGCGTCCCGGTGGTGAACAATCCGCCGGTGCCGGCGTCGACTGTGCTTTCAACCACGCCGATCCAGCACATTGTGGTGATCATGCAGGAAAACCGGTCGTTCGATAACCTGTTCAACGGGTTTCCGGGCGCAGACACGGTGCAGGTGGGCATGAACAAGGGGGTTCCCGTGCCGCTGACGGTGGAGCCTTTGGGCAACAGCACCGATCAGGACCATTCCCACGGCGGCTGGGCGGCGGAGTACGACTACGGCAAGATGGACAACTTTGCGTGGCAAGGCAGCATGAGCGCGTATAGCTACGTTGCGCCTTCCGACGTGGCGGCCTACTGGACGCTGGCCAAGAATTACACGCTGGCTGACCGGATGTTTCAGTCGAATACGGGGCCCAGTTTTCCGGCACACCAGTACATGATTGCAGGCCAGTCAGGGATGGCGGCGGACAATCCCAATGGCAGCATCTGGGGTTGCGGCGCGGCCCAAACCGAGACGGTGCAGACAGTGGATCCGACGACTGGAAGCGAGAATGGGACCACCTTTCCGTGCTTCGATTACCAGACGATGGGCGACCTGCTGGATGCGAAGGGCATTACGTGGAGATACTACGCACCGAGCCCGACCAGCGACACAAACTACCTGATATCGGCCTACCAGGCGATCAAGCACATCTTCTTTGGGGACGACTGGAACAAGAATGTGATGACTCCGGAGACCTCGGTGCTGACGGACATCAAGAATGGGCAGTTGGCGCAGGTGACGTGGATCGTGCCGGCCTCGAACAACTCCGACCATCCGGGGACCCCGGCGCAGGGACCGGACTGGGTGGCGAACATTGTGAACGCGATTGCGAAGAGCCAGTTCTGGGACTCGACGGCCATCTTTATTTCGTGGGACGACTGGGGCGGGTTTTACGACCATGTGGTGCCGCCGAAGGTGGACAAGATGGGACTGGGCTTCAGGGTACCTCTGATCGTTGTGTCGCCGTACGCGAAGCGTGGTTACGTATCGCATGTGAATCACGAGATGGGCAGCATTCTCCACTTTACGGAGACGGTGTTTGACCTGCCGACTTTGCACCAGCGCGATGCGCTTTCAGACGACCTGAGCGACTGCTTTGACTTTACGCAAACTCCGACAGCGCAGGAAGGAATTAAGGTTGAGCATTCGACGGAGTTCTTCCTGCACCAGAAGAACTCGGGACCACCGGACGACGACTAGGAATGGGAATTGGCGATGGTCAAGGATCAGGAGTAGTTTTGCGGGGATTGAGTGATTTAAATCACATCCTCAGGGGAAAATTTACGGGAGTATCTGGGTAAGCGTTGAAGGTTGGGACCATGTTGCGAGTGACCCTGAAAGCCGTAGTTTATGTTTGCAAGCCGGCGACGGCCAGCTGCCCGCAGAGCCGGCAGACGATTATTGCGCGGATTCCCCGGGCTGACGCCCCGGCCCAATCAAAGCTGGGCGTCGTACACTGGAAGGGATCGTTCAGGATTCACGGATGAAGAAGGCGGCAATCGGATTTTACGTTGTGGTGACTCTGGCGCTGATGGCGTGGGGTTTCTACCAGGCCATCTACGTGGCTCCCAACGACGCGATGCAGGGCGAAATCTTCCGGATCATCTACTACCACGTTCCGTCGTGGAACGCGGCATTTTTTGCTCTGGCTGTTTCGCTGGCTGGTTCCATCGGGTATCTGGCGTTCAGGCGCAATTTTCCGAACCGGGCGCAGATTGCTGATGCGTGGGCAGTTGCGGGCGCCGAGGTGGGAGTGGTCTTCCTGACGGTGGGCCTGACAACGGGACCGCTTTGGGGACGGCGCGCGTGGGGCATCTGGTGGACGTGGGATGCGCGGCTGACGACATCGCTTGTGTTGTGGCTGATCTATGTGAGCTACCTGCTGCTGCGGCGGTTTGCGGCGGGTCCGCAGATGCAGACGCTGGCGGCGGTGCTGGGAATATTTGGCGCGCTGGACGTGCCGATTGTGTACATGTCGAACCGCTGGTGGCGGACACAGCATCCGGCTCCGGTGTTTGGAGGCTCGTCGGGCTCGGGCATGGACGCGACGATGGTGGGCGCGCTGTTGTGGAACATGCTGGCATGGTTTTGCTGGGGATTGCTGATCCTGGCGCTGCGCTACCGTGTGGAGCGCAAGAGCCAGATGATTGTGGCCGAAGAGGCCCAGGCTGCTCTGAAAGCCTGACAGAGACGAGGAGAAACCGATGGATCAAGCTGCGAGACTCGACCACCAGTTCCTGATAGCCGCCTACGCGGTGACCTGGACGATCCAGTTGGGGTACCTTGCGTATCTTGGCTTGAAGTGGCGGGCACAGAAGCGGGAACAGGAACGCGGGAAACAGCATCCGCGGTGAACGGGCTGGAAGAGAAGATCTATATAGAGCTCAAGCAGAAGAAATCGTAGATAGGTTGAATTGTTTAGAGGTTTTGGATCCCACCCAATCCCTTCGAAGCTCATCTGAGGCCTGTCTGAGGTCTGACGGCCGAATCAAGAAAATTGATAGCACGTTTGTGTGAGTCGCTCGTACACCAGACGAGTAAGGCGGGGAATCTTTGTGGTATTTAAGTTTTTTCCAATCAAGCCGATGCTTGAAGTGTTGGCTGATTGCATTAAAAACCTTCGTGGAGTGAATGAATGCACGACCTTTTAATTGCCCTTGCTTTTATTGGTATGGTGATCGCCCCTGCCATCGTTGCCGCCAAGTCGGATATTGATATCCCGAACGAATCTAAATAGATTCAGCGGTCCGCTTTCGACTTCTCACCAACCCCGGATTTTCTTAAGTTCTCACCACCCCAGATTTGCGTTGAAGACCGACCCTGGAATTGGGTTGGCAACCGATGTGGGCCTTCGGAAGGATTTTTCGAAGCGCCGGTCGGATTCCCTTGAGACTACGTTTGACTCAGCCTGCGCTGAGCACGGTTCCGCGTTGATGACGGAATTGTGCTCGGCGCGGGCTTTTTGCGCTTGGTTGGGCGAGAACTAGAGCTCGCCGGGTATGTCTCGCTTCTTCCGCGTGGGCTGGGTTGATTCGAGGGTTCCTGACGGGTGGCCGACCAATCGATCACGGTTCGCATTCCAGAGAAGCTGTCCTGGGGGGGACCCCGTACCATGGTCTCAGGGAGTCGAAGACCAATGTCCAGCGCAGAAACGGATCCTTCCCGCAAGCACGCCTACACGGAGTCGGGCGTACCGCAGCTTCCAGAACCGACGTACGCCGAGCGCGTCCGCACGCTCGTTTCCCTTTGCACAATTGCGACGCTCTCAACCGTTTCGCGAAAACGCGCGGGATATCCGTTCGGTTCTCTCATGCCTTATGCGATCGACGATGCGGGGCGGCCGATTTTTCTGATCAGCAGCATGGCCATGCATACCCAGAATATTCAGGCTGACCCTCGGGCAAGTCTGTTTGTGTGTCAAGGGGGCGACGGCGATCCGCTGGGCACCGCGCGGGCAACGCTGGTTGGGGATGTGCTTCCCATACCGGAGGAAGAAGTGGGCGAGGCTCGCGAACGCTATCTCGCGCGCTACGAGAACAGCCGCTCGTGGGTGGACTTCAAGGACTTTGACTTTTTCCGCCTGCAACCCCTCGACCTCTACTATGTCGGTGGGTTTGGCGTGATGGGATGGGTGACCGCGGAGGAATATGCGTCGGCGAAGGTTGATCCGCTGGCGGAGGCGGCTCCGAAGATTCTCGAGCACATGAACGCGGATCACGTGCCTGCGATGATCCTGCTGGCAAGAGTTCATGCGGGCCTGAACGCGACCGAGGCCGCAATGACAGCGGTTGACCGGCTTGGATTCCACCTTCGGCTGAAGACTGCCGATGGGATGAAAGGGACGCGCATCAATTTTCTGCGCGAAGTGCAGAGCTCGGACGAGGCACGGAAAGTGCTGGTGGAGATGGTTCGGGCGGCTGAGGCGAAAGGCTGAAGATAGCGGCGTTGTGGGATGGGGATGGTGGGCGACGATACTACCGGAATCTAATTCTAGGGCGAGTATCCTGAGTTGTACAGCGAACTCAGCGGAAAATTGCCAATGCAATCGACGAGTTTACCCTCACTGTCGGAACTCATTATCGCCTTGCTAGGCGGAGCCTTTGCACTCTCAGCCAATCTAATTTCAGTAATGATGGTAGACAAAATAAACGCCGAGCTACCTGAAGGCAAGCAACGCTCAATTTTCTGGTGGGGGACCGGGCTACGCAGGGAATTTAGACAACGCTACCCGTCGAGCAGACTCGGCCTTATTCGCGATTTATGCGTGGGCTTAATGATTCTATGCTTCGCATTCGAAGTTGAGTTTTGGGTATTTCGGTAACCGTTGCTAGATCGAGGCAGGAGGCGGCCTTCGTCATTTCTGTGCATAATTCCTCAGTCACCGCCTACTCGTACATTACTCACTCCCTGGTCTTCCGTCGCTGCGGACGAGCACCTGACGGCACCCGGCTGCATTGCTGACCGGGAAGTATCACCGCCAATCCGGATATTACTGATTTTGCGGATAGCCTGTTGCCGAAAGGCAACCGCAGATCCTTCGCTTACCACCCCCAAACTGAAAAACGTTTGGGGCCCCTTGCGCTCTGGATGACAGGCATTTTGTGTGTTCCGATGACGGGCGCTTCTTGATTCTTGTCGTATCACTGGGCATTCGGACGATTGCTCATTCCCAGGATCTAAAGCCAGGGTGGACGGGGCCGGGGGTCACCTGGGAATTGTTGAAAGCGTTTGAACGGGGGCCCGGCGGGACAGGCGCTGAATTTGGGGCGTCTGTGCGGGAATTGGCATAAACTAGCGGTTTGGGGGTTTCGGCATGTTGGTGGTGATGAAGGCGCAGGCTACCGAGGAAGAGATCCGGGTGGTTTGCGAACATATTGAGCGGCTGGGATTCAGGCCGCATCCTCTGCCGGGGGCGCAGCGCACGGCTATTGGGATTACGGGCAACCAGGGCGAGGTGGACCGGGGGAACCTGGAAGCGCTTTCGGGTGTGGCCGAGGTGATCAGGGTGTCAAAGCCGTACAAGCTGGCCAGCCGGGACGTGAAGGAAGAGGACACGGTGATCCGGTTTGCGGGGACCGACGCGACGATCGGCGGACGGGACCTGGCGGTGGTGGCCGGGCCTTGCTCAATCGAAACGCGGGAGCAGGCTTTCGCCATTGCCGAGCAGGTGGCGGCGGCAGGGGCACAGTTCTTCCGCGGCGGCGCGTACAAGCCGCGCACATCGCCGTATGCGTTCCAGGGTCTGGGCCTGGAGGCTCTGCGCATCATGGCGGAGATTCGCGAGCGGTTTGGACTGCGGATTATTACCGAGGCGCTGGACAATGAGACGCTTGACCTGGTGGCGGAGTGGGCCGACGTGATCCAAATTGGCGCGCGGAACATGCAGAACTTCAGCCTGCTGAAGAAAGCGGGCAAGCTGCGCAAGCCGGTTCTGCTGAAGCGAGGGCTGAGCGCGACGCTGGAAGAGTTTCTGATGGCTGCCGAGTACGTGATGAGCGAAGGCAACTACGAAGTGATTTTGTGCGAGCGCGGAGTGCGGACGTTCAACGACCACGCGCGCAATACCCTGGACCTGAGCGTGGTTCCGGCGGTGCAGCGGGTGAGCCATCTGCCGATTTTGGTTGATCCGAGCCACGGAACGGGACGGCGCGATAGCGTGTTGCCGATGGCGCGGGCGGCGGTGGCGTGCGGCGCTGACGGAATCCTGGTGGAGGTACACAATCATCCGGAGCTTGCTTTGAGCGATGGTCCGCAGTCGATCTATCCCGACCAGTTTGCGCGCATGATGGATGAGCTGGAGCAGATTGCGCAGGTGGTGGGGCGGACGCTTCCGCGCGGGATTCGCGTGGATGTGACGGCGAAGTAAGGCTGGCTGGATGGGGATCACTGGCGGCCTCCTCTGACAGGAACGAAAAGCAACCGCAGGTCCTTCGACTCCCCGTTCGCTTCGCTCAGGGTCGCTCAGGATGACAGGCAACTTAAGTTGGCGCAAAATGCGCGCCAATCTCCGCTCAGGATAACGATCATTATTAATTGCAACTTCAGAGAAGGACACTAGAGTACATGCACGGGAAAGACGATCGAGGATGGAAAGCCCCTCTGGGATGACGAATTCTGGAATGAATTTTTCGAACGCTCGACGGGCGTGCGTGTTTCTGTTGTCCGCCGGAGCGGTGGCGCTGGCGGGCTGCCATACGCAGGACTTTCCGACTTATCCGGCGAACTATCGCGAATATGCGTACGTGACAAACGGCGGCAGCGGTACGGTGACGGTGCTGGACGTGGTGAACGTGCGCGTGGATCGCGAGCTGCAGGTGGGACCGAATCCGGTGGCCCTGGCGGCGAGCCCGACGCACAACGAAGTGTATGTGGTGAACGAAGGAGCAACAAATCAGGGCGCAGTTGGCGGGCAGGGCTCGCTGAGCGTGATCGACAGCGAAAAGAACCAGGTGGTGACGACGATTCCACTGCACCGGCAACCGAGCTCAATCGACATTGATCAGACGGGCAAGCTGGCGTACGTGGCCAACGCGGGATCGAATTCGATTTCAGTGCTTGACCTGGCGAACCGCCGCGAGGTGGCGCAGGTGGGCGTGGGCGAAGGACCGGCGGCGGTAAAGCTCTCGCCCGACGGCAAGACGCTGGTGGTAGCCAACAGGCGGGGCAACTCCGTAACTGTGATGGACGCTGCGAGCATGTATGTGCGGGGCGTGTTTGAAGGATGCCCGGGCGCGTCGGACGTGGTGATTCTGCCGGACTCGTCGAAGACGTTTGTGAGCTGCTCGGCCGGGCACCAGGTGATGGCGATTGCGCTGGCGCGGGCGAGCCAGCCGGCGGGACCGCAGCACGCGGCGGTGGCAGCGCAGCCGGACAAACTGGAGTCGCTGATGGATGTAGGGCGCGGGCCAGTGGAACTGGCGCTGAAGCCCGACGGCGGCGAAGTGTTTGTGGTGAACCGGCAGAGCGACACGATTTCAGAAGTGATTACGGGGACCGATGACGTGCAGGGCGCATACATGATGGGCGATGCGCCGGTGAGCGGGCTGGTTTCGCGCGACAATTCCCTGCTGTACGTGAGCAATCTGCGCTCGCAGAATGTGATTGTGTACTCCATCGACGATGGGCATCGCGTGGGTTGGGCGCAGGTGGGCGATGGGCCGTCGGCTATGGCGTTTTCCGCTGCGGGTCATTTGCTGTTTGTTGTCGATGAGCAGTCAGGAGATGTGGCGGCGATTCCGACGTCTTCAGTTGGACTGATTACGCCGCAACCAGGAGGCCGCGGACCGACGCCGCCCTTTGCGCTGCTGCCCACTGGACGCGGGCCAAATGCGATTGTGGACAAGGCGTTCAAAGTGCAGTGATCAGGGGTCAGGGGTCAGGGGTCAGCTTCTAGCTTCTAGCTTTTTGATGCTGCATATTGGCTTGTCTCCTTCTGCTTTCGCTTGGCCAAGCTTGCGGGAGCGCAACAAATCTCTCAATCTGTGTTCAATCTGACTCGTCATCATGCCGGCGGCGCTTGGGTTCCTTTTTGTCGCCCCAGCGGGAGACGCTGAATTGTGCGCCGGCGAAGAGGATGAGGCCTGAGGCGTAGGCCCAGAAGAGCAATCCGACCGAGACGTAAAACTGTCCGTAGAGATCTTCAAGGGCGAGGTGCGGCAGCAGGGCCTCAAAGGCATATTTCGAACCGAGCCAGATGACGCCGGTGACAATGGCGGTGCGGAGAACCGGACGCCAGGGCACCTTGCGGTTGGGCAAGAGCCAGTAGATGGAGAAGAAGAACAGGATGGAGGCGACGCCGGTGGTGGCGGCGAGCAGCAAGAAGCTGATGCTGTTGAAGACGAAGTTGTCGGTGTGGTGAAAGAAGACGGCTGCAAGGACATCGCGCGCGACGGCATTCAAGGCAATGCTGCCCATGCCGAGCAACACCATGACAATCGCGAGCCCAAAGGCGACGGCCTGATTGAGAAGGTAGTTGCGGCTCCTGGTGACGCCCCAGGCCTGGTTGAGCGCGACTTCAAGGGGGAGAAAGATGCCGGTGCACGCGACCAGAATCATGACGAGGGAGAAGATCTGCACGCCATGGCGGGAGGCGGTGTATGCGAGATTCTTGGCGACAAAGCCCTGGTTCGAGACCAGGAAGTACTTCACCATGTCGCTGACGACGCCCACCATTGCCTGGGAGTGGAAGACCGAAATCGCCAGGGTGTAGAGCAGCACGATGAACGGAATGAACGAAAGGATGGCGTTGGCCGCCACGCTGAAGGCGAAGGTGTGCACTTCACTGTCGAGCAGATAGGTGATGAGCGAAACGCCGGCCGAGCGCCAGAGGAACCACTTGGTTTGTTTGGCGGGCTCGACGGGGGGGGCGAGAATTTCGGCGACCGGATCGGTTTGCGTGCTGGAGTTGAGGACTTCTGCCAACGGTTTCTCCCTGCGTTGAAGGTTGCGGCCGCTGTGAGAATGCGGCGGCAGTGGGCGGAGCTTGATGCTTCACTTCAAGGATAGACGGTTGGGGGTGGCGGAGGTCAGGGCCGGCTTGAATCTTGGCACGTGCAATTAGTAGTTCGCCGCGGCCCTGCGGGACGCGGAAACTCAACAGCGACGCATTCCCCGGATTCCGTCCGCCGCGGCGGACTCCATCCGGGGCTATTTTCGTTCTCTCCCTTCGGGAGGAAGTGCGGCGGGGCGAATGCGGAACCAGCGTTTCTGCCCTCCGGGAGGAAGTGCGGGGACGGAGCGGACAAGGCGAGAGAAAGTGCGAGCGCGATGAAGGCTGTTCTTCTATGCGATTTCCCTGAGCTTCGAGAAGTTCCTCGTGAACGAAAGCACCGCGCTCCCGTGGTGCTGGCTAGATCAACTTGCGCGGAGTTTGTGGAGCGCCCATTCGGCTGCGGAGCGGAGCGCTTCGTCTGCGGCGGTGGCCCAGGTTTCGAGTTGCGGAGCGAAGCGGGCGAGGCCTGAGTTGCCCATGGCGATGGCGATGTTGCGCTGGAGCCCGGTGTGTCCGGCGCGGCGGATGGGCGAGCCGTTGAACTGCTGCTCGAATTCCGCTTCAGAGAGGGATGCGAGCCATTCGAGAGCGGGGTTGACGAGTTCGGGGCGCGGAGAGAGATCGGGATCGAGGGCGATGGGCGCTCGCCGCGGCGAGTTCCAGGGGCAGACGTCCTGGCAGATGTCGCAGCCGAAGACCTGTCGGCCCATGCCTTGCATGAGTTCGGGCGCGATGGGGCCCTTGTGCTCGATGGTGAGGTAGGAGATGCAGCGCGTGGCGTCCATTTGATAGGGCACGGCAAGCGCGTTGGTGGGGCAGGCTTCAATGCAGCGGCGGCAGGTGCCGCAGTGGTCGGGCACGAGGGCGGCGGGGGCTTCCGTGTCCTGGACGGGCAGGTCGGTGAGCAGGACGGCGAGGAAGCCGAAGGAGCCGAGTTTGGGATGGATGAGGCAGGTATTTTTGCCGGTCCAGCCGAGGCCTGCGGCGACGGCGAGTGAGCGCTCGACGACGGGACCGGTGTCGACGTAGGCGCGTGCTTCGAATTTTCCGCGTGTGGCGTGAAGCTGGAGTTCGAGCGCGTCGAGGCGCTTCAAGAGAACCTTGTGATAATCGCTGGGTTGACGGCGGCCCTGAACGAGTTTCGAGGTGAAGGCGTAGCGGGCGATCCAGCCTGCACCCTGCGGGGCGGCATCGGTGGAGTGGGGCTGGGCAGAGTTGTAGTTGGCGAAGCATACGATGGCGGAGCGCGCCCAAGGGAAGGGATTGGCGACGCGCGCGCGGACGTAGCCGGCCGTTTTCTGTTTTGCGCTCGAGATAGTGCATGGAGCCTGCGTTGCCGGCGGCGATCCACTCGTCAAAGCGCGCAGCGTCGAGAGTCTCGGCTGGATGGGGCAGGGGGACGAGGCCGGCCTCAGTGAATCCCGCGGCAAGGGCCAGGACGCGCGCCTGGGCGGGGTTCAGGCCTCGCTTTGTTGCGGCGGGATTGGGCGTGACACTGGACATGACTGAGGGTAAGGGAACCGGTTGCCGTTGATTTGCGTAAAGGGATGCAGTGTTCAAATACGGACGGCCGCAGCGAAAGCGAACACAGAGGGTAGCGGCCGGGGATTCTGAAGGACGTGCATTCCCTTGTATTTTCAGCATATTCCCCCGGAGCCGATGTGGCCGTCTACGTGCAAGTCAATGAGCAACGAGCGCTGATTGCAGATAACCGATAACCGGGAACGCGGCGAAACGTTGAATGCGCAGGGAGGTAGAAATGACAAACGTGATGAATTGTGAAGAGATGAAGAAAAATGGCGAGATGCTGAAGGCCTGCCACTTGAATGAGCTGGTGAGAGGCAGCGAAGTGCGCCTGATCGACGAAATAACGCCGATGGTGCAGTGCGGCAGCGTGCGCCTGGACCTGAATCGGGTGGAGCGGATTGACGCGGCTGGCGTGGCGGCGCTGATTTCGCTGTACCGGACGGCCTGCGAGGCCGGGAACAGCTTCAGGATTACGAACCTGACGCCCCATGTTGCCGAGGTTCTGGCGCTGGTGGGCGTGGACCGGATACTTGTATCCCATAATGCAAGACAAGTTGGCTTGGCCAGCACGCAATTGGTGCAGACGGCGGCGTAGGAGCCGGGCAGGACCTGAAAACAAAGGGCCTGCGCTCCGGCTCGCGCTGACGCTGAGGCTGAAAAGCGTTGGGAGCCGTTGTTCTGGAGCATGGAGCGCAGGCCGGCAACCGCGAACCCAGAGGGGTGGCAAAGCTGTTCCGTCAGGTTGAGAGAAGGCCCGGGGCTGAAGCCCGACTGAATCGAAGGGTCTTATTCGTGAGGCTGAAGCCTCACGCTCCCTCCGGAAAAGCAACGATTGGGTTTTTCAGCAAACTGACCGCGCCTGAGTGGCGCGGTTTTTCATTGGCTTAGGAATCGAATGTGACGAAATGCACAGGCAATCGTATACTTGGGGCGCTATTTGTACTAACGAGACATGGATGCCGCAAGGCGCCGTCGACTGTCTGGATGACCCGCGCGCACTCAGCCTGTAAACTTGAACGTTGGAGTGCTGGAGTACGGTTCTGCCATGCTTTGCGATGGGCCGCCGGCGCGGAAATCTAAAAAACGGAGGCTTTACTCATGACGCAGGGCGTTCTGGAACAACCGCTCTCCACGGCGAGCACAACTGAAACCCCAACCAAATATGTCTATTTCTTCGGCGGCGGCAAGGCCGATGGCCATGGCCGCATGAAGGATATTCTGGGCGGCAAGGGCGCCGGCCTGGCAGAGATGACCAGCGTCGGATTGCCTGTACCTCCGGGATTCACGATTCAGACCGAAGCATGCCGCGAATACATGAAGGGCAAGCTGAGCCCCGAGATCGACGTGCAGATGCTGGTGGCTCTGGACACGCTTGAGAACATGCAGGGCCAGAAGCTGGGCAAGGGCGACAATCCCCTGCTGGTGTCGGTCCGCTCGGGCGCGAAGTTCTCAATGCCGGGCATGATGGACACGATTCTGAACCTGGGCTTGAACGACAAGGCTGTGGAATCACTTGCCAAGCTCAGCAATAATCCTCGTTTTGCTTATGACTCCTACCGCCGCCTGATCCAGATGTTTGGCGACGTGGTGCTGGACGTGCCGAAGAAGAAGTTCGAGCACATTTTTGACGGAGTGAAGGCCAAGGCGAAGGTGAAATTCGACTACGAGCTGACTGCAGACCAGTTGAAGGCCATCATTGCCGAGTACAAGAAGCTGGTGAAGAAAGAGACGGGCAAGGACTTCCCGCAGAATCCTCTGGACCAACTGGTACAGGCGAGGGACGCCGTGTTCCGGAGCTGGCAGAACGCTCGCGCCAAGACGTATCGCCGCATCAACAGCATTGACGACTCGATCGGCACCGCTGTGAACGTGCAGGCCATGGTGTTCGGCAACCTGGGTGAGGGCTCCGGCACGGGCGTGGGCTTTACACGGAACCCGGCCACCGGCGAGCACGCATTCTTCGGCGAGTACCTGATGAACGCGCAGGGCGAGGACGTGGTTTCCGGCGTGCGTACCCCACTGCCGATCAGCGAGCTTGAAAAGGCCATGCCCAAGGTCTACGAGCAGCTCAAGGAAATTACGCGCCGCATGGAAAAGCACTATCGCGACATGCAGGATTTTGAGTTCACCATCCAGGATGGGAAGCTCTACATGCTGCAGACGCGCAACGGCAAGCGTACCGGCCTGGCGGCTGTGCGCGTGGCCATTGACATGGTGCGCGAAGGCCTGATCACGCAGGAAGAAGCCATTCACCGCGTAGAACCGAACCAGCTGTACGACTTCCTGGTTCCGCGTCTTGTGGAGAAGGGCGAGAAGATTGAAGTTCTTGCAACCGGATTGCCGGCGTCGCCGGGCGCGGCTGTTGGCCAGATCGTTTTCACGGCGGAAGAAGCAGTGAAGCGTCATGCCGACGGCTCGTACAAGATCATCATCCTGGTTCGTGGCGAAACCACTCCGGAAGATATCGCCGGCATGGAAGTTGCGGCGGGCATTCTGACTTCGCGCGGCGGCATGACCTCGCACGCTGCTGTGGTCACCCGCGGCATGGGCAAGTGCTGCGTGGCCGGCGCAGGCGACTGCACGGTGGACGAAGCCAAGAAAGAACTCCGCGTCAAGGGTCACGTGTACAAGCAGGGCGACTGGATTTCGCTGGACGGCACCACCGGCCGCGTGATTGCAGGCAAGCTGAAGACGCTGGAAGCACAGCCTGACGATGCCGACCTGGTGAAGTTCATGAGCTGGGTTGATCCGCTGCGCAAGCTGAAGATCCGCGCCAACGCCGACATCCCCCGCGATGCCAAGCAGGCACGCATGTTCGGGGCTGAAGGCATCGGCCTTTGCCGCACCGAGCACATGTTCTTTGCAGAGGACCGCATCGAGCATATGCGCACCATGATTCTGGCCAAGGACGAGAAGACGCGCCGCACCGCGCTGAAGAAGCTGCTGCCGATGCAACGCGCCGACTTTGCCGGGCTGTTCAAGGCGATGGAAGCGCTGCCGGTGACCATCCGCCTGCTCGATCCGCCGCTGCACGAGTTCCTGCCGAAGCGCGAAGATCTTCTGGTTCAGATTGCGCGCCTGGAAGAGACCAAGCCGCGTTCGCCCAAGCTGAAGGAGTTGCGCAGCGCTGCTGGCTCGCGTGGAAGAACTCCATGAGCAGAACCCCATGCTCGGATTGCGTGGATGCCGTTTGGGCATCACGTTCCCCGAGATCACCGAGATGCAGGTGCGCGCGATCATCGAAGCTGCGGTTGCAGCCAAGGTGAAGGGCGGCGATCCGCATGTCGAAATCATGATTCCGCTCATCGGCTCGATCGAGGAGATGCGGAACCAGTCAGCGATCGTTCGCCGCGTAGCCTCTGAAGTCTTCGCAGAAAAGAAGACCAAGGTGGATTACATGGTGGGCACGATGATCGAGTTGCCGCGTGCAGCGCTTACGGCTGATCAGATTGCGGAAGAGGCTGAGTTCTTCAGTTCGGCACCAACGATCTGACGCAGACGACTTACGGAATATCAAGGGACGACATCAACAACTTCCTGCCGGCTTACATGCGGCTCGGCATCTTCAAGCAGGATCCCTTCGCCACCCTTGACCAGGCGGGCGTTGGGCAACTGGTGAAGATGGCGACGGCCAAGGGACGCAACACGCGCGCCAACCTGAAGGTAGGTATCTGCGGCGAGCATGGCGGCGATCCTGAGTCAGTGAAGTTCTGCCACAAGATCGGGCTGAACTACGTTTCCTGCTCACCGTTCCGCTTGTTGACGGCGCGGTTGGCGGCGGCGCAGGCAGCACTCGAAGAGAAAGGCACGGAGTTCCACGGCAGCAAGTAAGCTGCGTTTAATTTGGAGAACACGAGGGCGCGGCCGATTGGCTGCGCCCTTGTTGCGTGCAGAACTGTTCTTCCTCGTCTGACCTTCAGCGATGCTCTGAAGCCTTTGCGCCGCGCCGAAAAGCTGTCTTCCGATTCTCTGCATCTAAAAGAATGAGATGATAAGGACACCACCCCTTTTTCCGCATTCTCCTAGAAGCTCCCAGCCAAACCCGTCAACCCCTTTAGCCCCATCAACCGCAAGACAGGAGACGCCCGCATGCTGATCCGTCTGGCATACGATATTCAATTCGACATTCCGGCCCCGGTGGCGATGGTGGCGCTGCTCAACGTCCATCCCTCGCGCGTAGCCGACTTGCTCGAGCCGGACGAATTGCACGCTGAGCCGAGCATTCCGATCACCCGCTACATTGACAGCTTTGGCAACCGCTGCGCTCGCTTCGTGGCCCCCGCCGGACAACTGCGCCTGAGCGGGTCTACGCTCATCAATGACTCAGGCAATCCGGATACTCTCAATCTCGCTGCGCGCCAGGCCGACGTCGGCGATCTACCGAACGAAGTGCTGAGCTATCTGCTCAACAGCCGCTATTGCGAAGTGGACCGTTTCTCCAACATCGCCTTTGAACATTTTGGAAATGCGGATCCCGGCTGGAGCAAGGTGCAGGCAATCTGCAACTGGGTGCACAGTCATGTGGCTTTCAACTACCAGCACGCCCGCCCCACGAAGACCGCTCTCGACGTCTACACGGAGCGCGTGGGCGTGTGCCGGGACTTTCAGCACCTGGCCATCACGTTTTGCCGCGCGCTCAACATTCCTGCGCGCTACGCGACCGGATATCTCGGCGACATCGGCGTGCCGGTTGTGTTGCCGATGGACTTCAGCGCGTGGTTCGAGGCGTGGCTCGACGGGCAATGGTGGACATTCGATGCCCGCAACAACATGCCGCGGATCGGGCGCGTCCTGATGGCAACTGGACGCGACGCTTCCGATGTGGCCATGACCACAGCCTTTGGCAAGGCTGACTTGCGGTCCTTCTTTGTGGTTTCGGAAGAAGAGGTAGAGACTTCTTATTCTTCCGGGCTGGCGGCACTCTAGCCGAGCGCGGTTCTGTTCAACTTACTTGGAGTCGCCGCCTGGCGCGTAGTAGCCTTCGCGCGTGGCTACGGTCAGGTCGTCCTTCTTGGCTTTGAGGACGATTTTGTGAAAGTCGCCTTCGTTGTCGACCTGGTCAGGGGTGTAGGAGAGCAGGTACTGGCCGCGGAGCTCGTCAGCAATCTGGTTGTAGATGTCTTCGAGGGCATCTTTCTTTTTGGCCTCAAAGAAGCGTCCGCCGGTACGGGTGGCAATCTGCTCCATAATCTTCTTGCCGTCCACGCCGCTCTCCGTTCGCGGATCGCTGCCGCGCCTGCCACCACCACCACCGGGATAACCGCCGCCACCGCCCGGGTATCCTCCTCCACCGCCGCCACCGGGCCAGCCGCCGCCCATGCCGCCGTGCCGGCCCTGGCCGGGAAAGCCCATGCTCGAGTCGCGGTCTTGCTCGCCTTTGAAGTAGATGGTGTAGATGGAGAGGTTGGCGCGGTCAGCGGCATCGATTGCGTCGTTGAGCGTTTCCTTGCTGCCGCGGTCGGCGCCGTCAGAGAAGACGACGAGCGCCTTGCGGCCATCTTTGGGCTTCATCAGCTCGTCGGCTGCGAGAAAGATGGCGTCGTAGAGCTGCGTGCCTCCGCTGCGGCCGGCTCGCTGATGCTCGCGCTCGTCGCCGCTGGTTTCAGGCCCCTGCGTATCGTTGTGCTCGCGCGCAGTGGGGCCCATTGCGTCTATTTCGTGGTGCAGTTTGTCGCGGGAGTTGGTGAAGTCCTCGAGCAACTCGACTTCCTGGTCAAAGTGAATGAGAAAAGCTTCGTCGCCCCTGGTGGCGCTCTTGGGGGCGGCGGGCAACATGAGATCAACGAACTTGCCAGCGGCCTTGCGCTCGTTATCCATGGCCGAGGAGACACTGCGGCTGGTATCGGCGAGCAGGCCAACACGGAAAGGCAGGTTGCTTTCGCGGGTAAAGCTCTTGATGACCTGGGGCCGGCTGTCCTCAGTGAGGGTGAAGTCCGCCGCCGTGAGGTTGGTGACCATGTCGCCTTTTTTGTCGCGGACGGTGACGGGCAGCAGCACTTCGCGCGCCTGGACTTTGAGGGTCGCAACGGGCTTTTCGTCAGCCTGCGCGATGGCCACGGCAGGCAATGCGAAGACGGCGAGCGCAAAGGAAACAACAATTCGATTCGTCATGGCTTTCAGGGGAGACACCTTCGTCCCTTTAGACGCGGCCCACTCAGGATAGTTGACGGGGCCCGGAAACGCTGTGGCGAGTGGGACCTCGAAGTAAATTCGGCGGAGCAGACGATGCAGAGGATGCGATGCAGCGGCCTGCGGGGGTGCCCCCGAGGCTGATTCTGCTGAGTTTGAGGCACGCCAATTTCTTGCGCGGCCGTCTCTTTCCTGCCGCGAGGTGAATCGATTTTGTAGGGGAAAATTAAGACTTTGACAAAGGTAGGGCTGGGTTCATATGCTTCCGAGCAAACGCTTACCAGCCTCTTTGGGAGGCTCGGAAATTGCCGTTGAGTTTGGATACGATTCCGGCACTTCTGGCGGCGCGAATTGGCGATTGACTGAGTGTGAAATCCGGAGGATGAAAATGCAGAAGTTTCGGACGCGAAATTTGCTCGGTCTTGCCGCGTGGACCGGATTGCTCTTATTTGGATCTACTTCGACCCATTTGTTGGCTCAGGACACGGCCACTCCGGGTTACCTGAACACGGCGTTGCCGGCGGAACAGCGGGCTGTCGACCTGGTGCATCGCATGACGCTTGAAGAAAAGGCGACGCAGATGCAGAACAACTCCGCTGCGGTGCCGCGGTTGAATATTCCTGCATACCAGTGGTGGAGCGAAGCTCTTCATGGAGTCATCAACGAAGGCGTGACGGAGTATCCGGAGCCGATTGGCCTGGCTTCGACGTTCGACGCGCCGGGCATTCACACGATGGCGGGGCAAATTGGGATTGAGGGCCGCATCAAGCATGTGCAGAATGCGCGCGAGGGGCACACAGGCATCATGGGCGGCCTGGATTTCTGGTCGCCGAATTTGAATATCTTTCGCGATCCGCGCTGGGGCCGGGGCCAGGAGACCTATGGAGAGGATCCGTACCTGACGGGGCGGATGGGCGTTGCCTACGTGACGGGTTTACAGGGCACAGATCCCAAGTACTACCTCGCCATCGCGACGCCGAAGCATTATGACGTGCACAGCGGACCGGAGCCGACGCGCCACTTTGCCGATGTGGACGTGAGCAAGCACGACGAGGTCGATACGTATGAGCCCGCATTTCGCGCAGCCATTGTGGAGGGCAAGGCAGACTCGATCATGTGCGCCTATAACGCGATCAATGGCGAGCCGGCATGCGCAAACCAATACCTGCTTCAGGACCAGTTGCGCGGCAAATGGGGATTTCAGGGATATGTTGTCTCGGACTGCGACGCGGTGAGGGACGTTGCCGCCAATCATCGTTATCGCGCGACGCAGGCGCAGGGCGCGGCAATCTCGGTGCTTCGCGGGATGGATAACGAGTGCGTGACGTTCACTTCGCGATTCGGCGAGCCGGTAGAGAAGGCGTACGTGGATGCGGTTCAGCAGGGATATTTGCCCGAGAACATTCTCGATCGCTCACTGATTCGCCTGTTCACGGCGCGGATGAAACTCGGGATGTTTGACCCGCCAGAGATGGTTCCTTACGCGCAGATCGACGAGAAGGAACTTGACAGCGCGGAACATCGGGCGGAGGCGCGCAAACTGGCGAACGAGTCCATGGTGCTGCTGAAGAATGACGGCTTGCTTCCTCTTAAATCGTCGATCAAGAAGATCGCGGTCGTTGGGCCGCTTGCCGACCAGACGCGGCCGCTTCTCGGAAACTACGCGGGCCAGCCGACGCACATTGTGTCGATTCTCGATGGGCTTCATGCTGAGTTTCCCAATGCGACCATCAATTTTGTTCCGGGGACGCAGTTTCTGCGTACGGACGGCACACCGGTGCCCGATGCCGTGCTGACGACTCCGGATGGAAAGCCTGGACTCAAGGCTGACTACAACGAGGGGATCCAGCGAGGGCCGGAGCAGCCTACGACAACGCCGCCAATCATGAGCCGGACGGAAGCCAATGTCAAACTGACGGCGGACAATGTTCCGCAGGAAATGGCGAGCAGGAAAACGTTTGGTGTGCAGTGGTCCGGGTTCCTGACACCTACTGAATCGGGCGACTTTTTGATCGGTATTCGCTGCGAGGGATTCGGCAGGATTGCGGTCGACGGAAAGCAGGTAGCGTCGGCTTTCGGCGGCGGCTCGCGAGGAGTTGCGTCGGCGGTAGGACGCGTCCACCTGGAGAAGGGCCGCAAGGTCGCACTCGAAATCTCGTACGGAACAAGAAACAGCAAGCCCCACGCGGAATTGATCTGGTCCAAGGCGAGCAACGTGCCTGCGCCTGAGGCGATCGAAGCAGCCAAGAATGCCGACGCCGTTATTGCAGTTGTTGGCATCACCAGCCAGCTTGAGGGCGAAGAGATGCCCGTGAGCGAACCCGGGTTTCTGGGCGGCGATCGCACCAATATGGAGATGCCGCAGGCAGAAGAGGATCTGGTCGAAGCTGTTGCTTCAACTGGCAAGCCGGTCGCAGTCGTCCTGATAAACGGCAGCGCTCTGTCAGTGAATTGGATCAACGAACATGCGAATGCGGTTCTGGAGGCCTGGTATCCGGGCGAAGAGGGTGGCGCGGCGGTTGCGGAAACACTAAGCGGAAAAAACAATCCCGCAGGACGGCTTCCGATTACGTTCTATAAGAACGTCGACCAGTTGCCCAACTTTGAAGACTACGGAATGGCCGGCCGCACCTACCGCTACTTCAAAGGAAAACCGCTTTATCCGTTTGGCTATGGGCTGAGCTACACGACGTTCAAATACAGCGATCTGAGTGTTGCGCAGCCAACCGTGCAGGCAGGGCAACCTGTTGATGCGGATGTGACGGTGACGAATACCGGAAGCCGGGCTGGCGATGAGACAGTGCAGCTTTATGTGAAGTTCCCTGACGTGAAGGGTGCGCCGGCGATTGCTCTGCGCGGATTCCAGCGGATTCATCTTGAAGCGGGCGCAAGCCAGAAGGTTCACTTTGAGTTGAAGGATCGCGACTTGGGGATGGTGACCGAGGCGGGCGATCCGATTATTGCCGATGGCGATTACACGATCAGTATCGGCGGTGGGCAGCCGGATACTGGCGCGGCCACGGTGAGCGGGAAGTTCCATGTAAATGGCCAACTGGCATTGCCGGAATAGCTGATGCGTTGCTCGAACGAACTGGCGCTCGGCCGCGGAGAAGATGAGCCTGGCAGCCGGTCCTGCATATGCGGGACCGGCTGCGGGCTGCTTCCGCTTTCAGCCGGACGGGTGCATGGCCGGGATAATAGACTAATCGCGGCTCAAAAACGGAAATGGAAATACATGTGTGACCGCGCAGGGTTGCGCGAGTTTCACCGGTTCCCCGCACAAGGAGAAATCAAGATATGGTTCTCAGTCACAGGTTGGCACTTTTGCCGCTCGCCCTGGCCTCATTTGTCACGCTCGCAACGGCGCAGCAGTTTCCTTACGAAGACACGAAGCTTTCTGCCGCGGAGCGTGCGCACGATCTTGTGGGGCGCATGACGCTGGAGGAAAAGGCTAACCAACTGGAGGATTGGGCGACTGCGATTCCCCGGCTTGGGATTGCCGACTACCAGACATGGAACGAGGCCTTGCACGGCGTTGCGCGCGCCGGCTCTGCCACCGTGTTTCCACAGGCCATTGGCATGGCGGCCACATGGGACCCCGCGATGGTGGCGAGTATGGGGAACGTGATTTCAACGGAGGGCCGCGCCAAGTACAACACGGCGCAGAGCGAGGGCAATCACCGCATTTTTTATGGGCTGACGTTCTGGTCGCCGAATATCAATATTTTTCGCGATCCCCGCTGGGGACGCGGGCAGGAGACGTACGGCGAAGATCCGTTTCTGACATCGCGGCTGGGCATCGCATTTATCGGCGGCGTGCAGGGAGACGACGAGAATCACCTGCGCGCGGTGGCCACCAGCAAACACTTTGCCGTGCACAGCGGACCTGAGACATTGCGCCATGGATTCAATGTGAACCCCTCGGCACGCGATCTTGAAGAGACTTATCTGCCAGCATTCCGCGCCACGGTGACCGAGGGCCACGTGGCGTCAGTGATGTGCGCGTACAACTCCATTGACGACTGGCCAGCCTGCACCAACAAGATGCTGTTGAAGGATCATCTGCGCGATGCGTGGGGATTCAAAGGATTCGTCGTCTCTGACTGCGGAGCGATTGTGGATGTGAACGTGGGGCACAAGAAGACACCCGACATCATGCACTCCGCCGCGCTTTCGCTCGACGCGGGCACTGACCTCTCGTGCAGCATGTGGACGGCCGGCTTCAATACGCTGGCAGATGCCGTGCACCAGGGACTGGCAACGGAGGCCCAGGTGACACAGGCCGCCGAACGGCTGTACACGGCGCGCTTCAAGCTTGGATTGTTTGACCCGATGGGATCGAATCCGTTGGACAAGCTGCACGTGAACGCGGACCTGTTCAAGAAGGACCGCGAAGTTTCATTGAAAGCCGCGGAGGAGAGCATCGTTCTGTTGAAGAACAACGGCGTGCTGCCGCTGAAGAGCGCGCCGGGACACATCGCGGTGATTGGGCCGACGGCCGACCTGTTGCCGTCAATTCTGGGCAACTATGTGGGCACACCCGTTCATCCGGTGACGCCGCTTGACGGCATGCTCGAAGAGTTCAAGAGCTCTCCCATTCTGTATGCGCAGGGCTCAACGCTTGCTGCCGGGGCAAGCGTGCCTGTTCCGCGCACGGTGTTTGGCCTTGGCCATGGGCTGAAGACCGAGTACTTTGCCACGCCTGACTGGACGGGCAGGCCAATTGCCACCACGACTTCGCCGAACGTGCAGGCGGATTGGGAGAATTCGTTGCCCGTGCACGAGCTGGCGACATGGAATTACTCGGTTCGTTGGAGTGGACAGATGAGTGTGCCGGCAGCGGGCCACTATGTGTTCAGCCTGGAACCCGGCGACAGCTTTCCGTATTCGCCCGAGGAGAGCTACCGCTTTGTTCTTGACGGAAAGGTATTGTCGGAGGGCCCCATGCGCCAAGCCACGGATCCCGGCGTTGGCAAGTCGAGGCCAACGGTTGCGACGGGCAACTCGCCCACCGCGCCGCCGCCGATGAAGCAAGCGCGAGAAATTTCAATTCCGGTGGACTTTGCCGATACCAAACCGCATGACTTCCGGTTGGAATATTCACACCAGGGCGATCGGGCCGGCGGCGGATTGACGCTGAAGTGGGAAGCACCCGCGCAGGCACAACTGGACGAAGCGATGGACCGCGCAAAGCAGGCGGACGTGGTGGTGGCTTTCGTCGGACTGTCTCCGCAGCTTGAAGGCGAGGAGATGCGGATCAAGATCGATGGCTTTGACGGCGGCGACCGCACGAGCATCGACCTGCCTGCTGCGCAGGAGAAGCTGTTGGAAGCCGTGGCCTCAACCGGCAAACCGGTGATCGTGGTTTTGCAGTCGGGCAGCGCCGTCAGCTTAAATTGGGCCAACGAGCATGCGGCTGCCATTCTTGAAGCATGGTATCCGGGCGTTGCAGGCGGAACGGCCATTGCCCGCACGCTGGCCGGTGAAAATAATCCCGCAGGACGGTTACCGGTAACGTTCTATGCGAATCTCGAAGGCCTGCCCGCGTTCACTGACTACGGCATCAAAGGGCGCACCTATCGCTATTTTCAGGGCAAGCCGCTTTGGGGATTTGGCTACGGGTTGAGTTACACGACGTTCAAATACGGTCCGGTGACGCTCTCGAGTGAGAACGCCGAACGCAGGAGACGCGATTACGGCGACAGTGACTGTGACCAACACGGGCGCAGTGGGCGGCGACGAAGTTGTGGAGGCCTACGTGAAGACGCCACAGACCGACGGCCCCATTCACTCACTTGTGGGCATGCAGCGCATCACGCTTGCGGCGGGAGCCAGCAAGGATGTGACGCTAAACATCGATCCTCGTTCGATTTCGAGCGTGGATGAGCAGGGCAACCGATCGATTCTGCCAGGGAAATATTCTCTCTGGCTGGGCGGCGCGCAGCCGCAGGAAACTGAAGCCGTGTCGAAAGCTGAGTTCACGGTGAAGGGCTCGCTAGTTCTTCCCAAGTAGGCGAACAAAAGGGCGGCATACCGTTTTACGCAGACAACAAACTTCGCTTCTCGCGATCAAAAAAGTCAGGACCTTACGCATATGCGCAATTTCCTTTTTGCTTCACTGCTCTTCGCCGGCGCGGCTCTCGCGTCGATTGCCCAGAGCAGCGCTACTCTCACCATTGAGACCGCCAAGCCCGCCGGCAACGTGAGCCCAACGCTCTACGGCATCATGACGGAAGAGATCAACCACTCCTACGATGGCGGACTGTACGCGGAGTTGGTAAGTAACCGCACATTCCAGACCAACCGCGGATTGAGTCTCGAGAACTGGGTTCTCATCCAGAACAAAAATGCGCAGGGTTCGATCGAGATCGACCGGAGCGCAGGTCCAAGCGCGGCGATTCCGCACAGCTTGAAGCTGACGGCAAAGGATTGCGGCCCAGGCGCGGAAGCCGGCTTTTACAACACTGGATATTGGGGCATGGCTGTTCGCGCGGCAACGCTTTACCGCGGCTCCTTCTATGCGAAGGCGGATGGTGCAGCGATTGGCGGCGTTACGATTCGGCTGGTCAGCGACAAGACTGGATCGGTGGCCGCTTCAACCGTGATCGCGTCGCTCGGCGATTCGTGGAAGAAGTACGAGTTCACTTTGAAGACCGGCCAGGTTGCTCCCAGCGCGGACAATCACCTGGAATTTCTGGTTCAACATCCCGGAACCGCGTGGTTCACGATGATTTCGCTGTTCCCGCCGACATGGCACAATCAGCCCAATGGATTTCGCAACGATCTGATGGAGAAGCTGGCCGCACTGCATCCGGCCTTTCTGCGTTTTCCGGGAGGCAACTACCTGGAAGGCGAACACCTGAACGAGCATTATGAATGGAAGAAGACGATCGGCCCGCTTGTGGACCGGCCAACTCATCCGACACCGTGGACCTACCGTTCATCGGATGGAATTGGGGCTGCTGGAATTCCTCACCTGGTGCGAGGACTTGAAGATGGAGCCGCTGCTTGCGGTGTTCTCAGGCTACTCGCTGCTTCAGGAACACATTGCACCGGGCAAGGATCTAGAGCCGTACGTCCAGGATGCGCTCGATGAGATTGAGTACGTGAGCGGCGATGCCACGACACGGTGGGGCGCCGAACGTGCAAAGGATGGTCATCCGGCGCCTTTCCATCTGAAGTTTGTGGAGGTTGGCAACGAGGAGTACCACGATCCCTCCGGCACCTACGATGCGCGCTACGCACAGTTCTACAAGGCCATCAAGAAGGCGCATCCGGAGTTGCAGGTGGTGGCCTCGGCGCCGGTGCAGCTTGTGCGTCCCGACATTCTGGATGACAACGACCACTCACTGCACACGCACTTCTATCGCACGGCGCAGCAGTTTTTTGAAGATGCTCACCACTATGACAATTACGATCGCAGCGGACCCGGAATCCTGGTGGGCGAGTGGGCAACGCGTGAAGGCTCACCAACGACCAACCTGGGCGCGGCCCTGGGAGACGCCGCGTGGATGACGGGCCTGGAGCGCAACAGCGATGTCGTTCTGATGGCCTCCTACGCGCCACTATTCGTGAACGTGAATCCAGGCGGCATGGAATGGCCGAGCGATCTGATCGGGTTCGATGCGCTGAACAGCTACGGATCGCCAAGCTACTATGCGCAGGTGATGTTCAGCACGCATTTGGGCGACCGGATTTTTGCATCCAAGCTGGACAGCGCCAATCCGCGGCTGTTTGCGTCCGCTACCTTCAATTCGAAGACACACCATTTGTTCGTCAAGCTGGTAAATGCATCGTCTGCGGCACAGCCGCTCGAAATCAAACTGGACGGAGCGACGCGCGTGGAACCCAAGGCGACAGTGACGACACTGAGTGGCAGAACCACGCAGGAAACCAATTCCATCACGGAGCCTACGAGGATTGTCCCGGTGATCAGCGCAATGGAAGACGCAGCGGCATCGTTCAAGCGTGTCTTGCCCAAATACTCGATCCAGGTTTTCGATATTTCGATGGAGCCGTAGAAGACTGGGAGCCCGGCGCAGTGAACATGCTCACTTGCGGGCTTGTACGGATGATGACATGCAGCGAAGCGAGGAGCCAAGCCCAGGAATGAAAATCCGCTTCTTGCGCAACGCCATCTTGGATCGCGGAACGATCTTTCTCTCTCGAGATCGATTGTGCGTCAGCGCTTCGCGCGCAGTCAGCCGCTGCCTCTTGTGAGCGTGCAGGACAAATTGTTCCCCATTGTGTGACCCATTTCCTGGAGTCCTGGTGAACCTGTTTTGTCGTCGACGGGAATGCCGCGGCCAATCCTCATGCGACATTTCTTGTTGTGTATTCCGCGAACTTGCCGAAGCCACCGGCGCACTTGCGATCGAGGCCGGCAGAGGGTCACTTGGGGGTGAAATTTCCGAGAGCCAGCGTACGGTTGCTCCGGCTCGAAAGCTCTCGCATCTTTGATGCTTCAGGGCCGTCGCGCGCCGACTGATCATGAAGCTCTCCAACTGACGAAGATTGACCGATACCAAAGGATGGGAAGAGCACAAAATCTGTTGGGACCTGCTTTGAGTTGAGTTACAGTTGTTTTCTGAGGGGCAAACGGATGGATCCCAATCCTAGGAGCGCGCCCGTATTGCAAGATCGATTGTCAACCCTCGCGCAACCAGTATCCGCACCACTCACGCGGGCCGCGATGTTCATCGTCGCAACGCTGAATCCAGGTCCGGATGTTGTCGCGAGGGTGCGGTCGTTTTGCAATGACCTCGCCGGGCTGATACGCGCCGTAGAATTCCGCGACCTGGAAGGAGGACTCTCCTGCGTGATGGGGATCGGGTCCGACGCGTGGGACCGCCTGTTTGGGTCACCGCGACCGGCGGAATTGCACCCGTTCCGGGAGATTCGCGCCGGAGAGCGCCATGCGGTTTCGACGCCGGGCGATCTGCTGTTCCACATCCGAGCCAAGCGCATGGACCTTTGCTTCGAAATGGCGACGCAGATTATGGGTCGCCTCGGAAGTGCCGTTTCCCCCGTCGACGAGGTGCAGGGCTTCCGTTACTTTGATGATCGCGATCTGATGGGTTTCGTTGACGGAACGGAGAACCCGAGAGGAGCGGCCGTGACCGCTGCCGTTTTCATCGATGACGAAGATGCCAACTTTGCCGGCGCCAGCTATGTGATCGTGCAGAAGTACATGCACAACATGGACGGATGGAATGCGCTCTCCACGGAAGCGCAGGAGCGGATTATCGGCCGCACCAAACTTTCCGACATTGAATTGGACGATTCGATCAAGCCAAGCTCAGCACACAATGCGCTCACGACCATCGTCGAGGACGGCAAGGAAGTAAAGATTCTGCGCGACAACATGCCCTTCGGCCGGCCGTCGCAGGGCGAGTTTGGAACCTATTTCATCGGCTACAGCCGCTCCCCCCGCACGATTGAGCAGATGCTTGAAAACATGTTCGTCGGCAAGCCGCCCGGCAACTACGACCGGCTGCTTGACTTCAGCACGGCTGTGACGGGCAACCTGTTCTTTGTTCCATCGGCGACGTTTCTTGAGAACGTACCTGAGGATGGCCCTACAGCTGGAGAACCCACATCAGCGCCGGTTGTAGACCAAAGCTCTTCATCCAATCAGCCGGTGCGCGACGGATCGCTTCGCATCGGATCTCTCAGAGGAGAAAAACAACATGAATAATCTCCATCGTGACCTGGCTCCCATCTCCGACTCGGCGTGGGCGCAGATTGAAGATGAAACCTCGCGCACGCTCAAGCGCTACCTTGCAGGACGGCGCGTCGTCGACGTGAAGGGGCCGGGGGGCACTGGACTGTCTGCCGTCGGCACCGGACACCTGCGAACGATTGCAGCCCCAGCGAAGGACATCGTCGCGCGGCAACGCGAAGTAAAGGCGCTGGTCGAGCTGCGTGTTCCATTCGATCTCGATCGAAAAGCAATCGACGATGTCGAGCGCGGCGCAAACGATTCCAACTGGCAACCGGCGAAGGAGGCCGCGCGACAACTCGCCTTCGCCGAAGACACCGCGATCTTTGAGGGTTATGCCGCGGCCGGCATTGAGGGAATTCGCAAAGGGACCAGTAATCCGCCCATGACTCTGCCGGCCGACGTGCGTGAGTACCCGGAGGCCATCGCGCAGGGTCTGAGCAGATTGCGCCTTGTGGGCGTCAACGGCCCCTATTCGGTGATCCTCGGAGCTGATGCATACACCGCGTTGGCTGAGACCAGCGACCACGGATATCCGGTGTTGGAGCACGTCCAGCGGCTCGTCGACGAACAAATCATCTGGGCGCCGGCGATTACGGGGGCTTTTGTGCTGACCACACGCGGCGGTGACTTTGAGCTTCACATCGGCCAGGATGCGTCCATCGGTTACCTCAGCCATACTGATACGTCTGTCCGCTTGTACTTGCAGGAGACGCTCACATTCCTGTTTCTCACCGCGGAAGCCGCAGTGGCGCTGGCTCCTCCGCAGAAGATGAAGAAGACTTGAAATGGAACTCAAGCTCTTCTCATGTTGAATTCGCGAGCACTTCAAGGGCCTGGCTGAGCCGGCTGAGAAGGTTTGCGATTTTCAAGAGAAATGGGAAATGCCTGCAAGAGCCGGGATGATTATGGAAGCGGACTCGACTGCCGGCGGGGAGGAACGCAAATGACAGAACCAGAGCTGCCATCGATCATCACACCCGACCGGCAGGCCGAGGCGTTTCCTGTGCTGACTCCCGCGCAGATCGAGCGCATCCGGCCGTACGGCACTGCGAGAAAAGTTCAAGCCGGCGAAATCCTCTTCGAGCAGGGCCAGTCGGGAATGCCGTGCTTTGTTGTGCTCTCGGGGAAGCTCGAGATTCTGATGACGAGGCTCTCCGGCGAGCAGGCATTTGTGACATATGGTCCGGGAGGTTTCTCCGGGGAAATGGTTTTGATATCCGGAGCCCGTTCTCTATCGCGCGGGCGTGTTGCGGAGCCGGGCGAATTTCTCGAGGTGAGCGCGGACGCTCTGCACTCGCTGATCGCAAGAGACGCCGAACTCAGCGACATCTTCATGCGGGCTTTCATCCAGCGACGCCTCGCACTGATTACGGAAGGCCTGGGTAACGTGATTATTCTGGGATCGAATTACTCAGCCAACACGCTGCGCTTGCGCGAGTTTCTCACCCGCAACGGACATCCGCACGGATATATCGATCTTGACAGCGACACGGCCGCGCAGGAGTTGCTTGATCGTTTCAACCTGACGATCGACGAAATACCGGTTGTGATTTGTGGAGGGAAGGCCGTACTGCGCAATCCCACTACGCAGCAGTTGGCTGAATGTCTTGGAATCGCGGGCACGGTCGATGAGTCGCGCATTCGTGACGTCGCCATCGTGGGCGCCGGTCCGGCAGGGCTGGCTGCGGCGGTTTACGCGGCTTCAGAAGGTCTGGACGCGGTTGTGATCGAAGCTGACTTTCCGGGTGGACAGGCGGGCTCGAGCTCGAAGATCGAAAACTACATCGGCTTCCCCATGGGGATTTCCGGCCTGGAACTCACGGGCCGCGCCGTTGTCCAGGCAGAAAAATTCGGCGCGCAGATGATGGTGGGTCAGCGGGTGGTCGAGGTGAATTGCGACAAGAAGCCATACCAGCTCACGCTGGAGAATGGCGGCGTTCTGCAGGCTCGCAGCATCATCATCGCGGCTGGTGCGCAATATAACAAGCCGAACGTCGCCAACTTGAAACAATTCGAAGGGAACGGAGTTTATTACGCGGCCACCTTCATGGAATCACAACTCTGCGGAGAGGATGAGGTTATCGTGATCGGCGGCGGCAATTCAGCCGGGCAGGCGGCGGTCTTCCTGGCAGAGACTGCGCACAAGGTCTATATGCTGGTCCGTGGGAAGACGCTTTCAGAGACAATGTCGCGCTATCTGACGCAGCGGATTACGGAGCATCCGAAGATCGAGCTGCATCTGGAAACTGAACTTCAGTCATTGGAGGGCGATTCGCACCTGGAGCGTGTCACCTGGCTCGACCGCTCTTCGGGCGAGACAATGACGCGCGAGATACGGCACGTCTTCGTAATGGCGGGCGCCTCCCCGCACAGCGAGTGGTTGCGTCACTGCGTTGCCCTGGATCAGCAAGGATTCGTTCTCACGGGGCGGGATTTGGATCCGTTTCTGGCAGACGCACCGCAAAAGTGGCCGCTGAGCCGGCCGCCACAGATGCTTGAGACAAGTTTGCCAGCCGTTTTCGCAGTGGGCGACATCCGCTCAGGAAACGTGAAGCGGGTTGCTTCAGCAGTTGGCGAAGGAGCGATCTCGATCCATCTTGTGCACGGAGCGCTGGCGGAAATATAGCCTGGGCAAGCCGGGCACGCAATCAGCTGTGGGAGTTGAACCAGTCGATGGCGAGTTGCGTATACTGACCGACCTCGATGAGATAACCGTCGGGATCGCGCATGTAGCAGCGCCATTCCCAGCCGTCAGGATTGGGAATTGGTTCGGTAAGAAAAACCGCCCCTTTGCTTCCCCATTCCTTGTAGCAGGCCTGGATGTCGGCGACACGGAGATTAAGGAAGCTGTTGACTCGGTTCAGATCCGATGGTGCTTCAAGAAAGACCTCTGGCTTGTCAGGAGTGGGGCCGCCACCGGAGTTGAGAATGATCCATGTATTCGCCAGCTTGATGTAGCAGGGATCTTCTGGCCTGATCAATTTTCCACCAAGGATTCGGACATAGAAGTCACGCGATTTTTCCTGGTCCTTCACGGTAATAAACGGACAAGCGAAGAAGCCTTCCTTTGCAAGCGGCGCGTCAGGTAGATTCATGCGATGCCTCTCGAAGTGGTTGATTGACGATGCGGGCGGAAACGTTCACGGTCCGAAGGGAGCGTTTCAACTGCCGGCTAACCTTGAACGAGCGGCTAGTTCAGGAACGATTCCCAATCGATGGGCACCCTTCCCGCGGGCCCGGGAGCGGACTGATTTTCAGGATGCGCATGCGGCGGAAGCAACGCCACGCCTCGGATCATTGCCTGTTTTTCGTAATCGAAGAACCAGTCCTCGCCCGGCTCAAAACTGGTGATGATCGGATGGCCCGTCGCCGCCGCATGCTTTGATGCATGCTGGCTGGGAGAGCTGTCACAGCATCCGATGTGCCCACACTCCGCACACCGGCGGAGATGAAACCACCAGCCTCCTGACGTTGCAAGGCACTCCACGCATCCGTCGCCACTTGGCTTGGAAGCGGGATCGATTCCGCGCTGAATCTTTTTCATTGCTGTCCTTCCTTTTGCATGTTGTACGTCCGGCGAGACTTTCAAGGCACCAGCAAGATCTTCCCGATGCCGCCCTTTTCTGCCAGTGCATGAGCCTTCGCCGCTTCACTCAGCGGCAGTCTCAGGCTAATCGGGATGACCAGTTTGCCGTCCCGCACTGCTTCTGCCATGAACTGAAGCGTACCCCTGTCGAAGTTCGAGTAGACTTCCACCACCTTTACGGATGGGTAAGTCGCGGCGTTTTGCGGAGTCCCAACGACAGAAGCAAATACTCCTCCCGGTTTGACCTTGGCGATCACTTTCTCGGCGATTTTCCCGCCGACCGTATTCGCAACTGCATCAAGCGGCGCAAGATTTGTAAGCGCGGCGTCGTCGTCGGTTGCCACGAGTTGATCCGCGCCGATGCTCTTCGCTTCCTCCATTTGCCTCTTCAAGACTCCGGCAATCACCGTTGCCCCGAGCTGCTTTGCCGTGAAGACCGCGGAGCGCCCGACATTTCCGACGGCACCCACGACCATCACTGTCTGGCCCGCTTTGACTCCGGTAGCTGAAGCCAACTGGTTGCCGGTCGTGGTCACCAGCGGCAACGCCGCCGCTTCGATCAAATCGAGGCCCTCGGGAATATCGGCCAGAGTGTCCGCTTTCACGACGCAGAACTCGGCATAGGTGTTGTCCGCAATTGCGAACACGCGGTTGCCTGCAGAAAAGGCTTCAACTCCCGGTCCAACCTTCGCCACGGTCCCCGCCATGTCGACTCCTATGAGGCTCGGAAACTGCATGGGATAGAAATCCTTTGTCAATCCAGCACGCCGTTTGTAGTCGATCGGATTCACGCTCGCGGCGGCTATCCGCACCAGGACTTCACCACGGCCGGGAACCGGATCAGGGTACTCCTCAAACTTGAGTACCTCAGGACCGCCATATTCATGGACAACAATTGCCTTCATGTTTTGTCTCCTTGTACGGTGCGCACATGGGTTGCTAAAACAATTTAGATGAGCGAGGCTGTCTTTTGGTATGCCTATGTTCTACAGATTGCAGGCAGCGACTTGATCCCCTGGGTGGTCACCCTTTTAGACAGCTAACATGTTCTTCATGTCGGAGCCTGACCTCTCAAGTTTCTTCATCGCTGCTTGCGCTGTCGAGCGGTTCTCCAGAGTGTGACCCTGGTTGTGGCCAAGAATTCGCGTTGATGCGCGTGATTGCCCGCGATAACGTTTTTCGCGCAAAGGAAAAGCCCGCTGAAATGGCGGGCCTAGGCGGATCCTGATTGGTGGCGCCAGCGGGAAGCGAAGCAGGCTACTGCTGCTCCGCAGGCCTGGCGGCCAGGACGCCGGTGAAGCTGTCACGGTGTTGCAGGAAGACCAGCACCCAGAGGACTGCCGCTACCAGTGCCGGAGCAATGCTGGCCGGCGCAAGCGTCAGATGAAACGCGAGTATGTTATACAGCTCGGCCGCAAGCAGCGTAAGGGCGAGCGGCACGTAGAGGCCCGCAAGCAAAAGCAGTCCGCCAATGACCTGCACCGCGAAAAAGAATGCGGCAAAATGCGACGAGCTGATGGCCATAAAGAACTGGAGCGCCAGAGGGTTCGCCGGTGGTGGCTGGTGGATGAAGTTCAAAAATCCGTTCAGGCCAAAGACCGTAAACATCAGCCCCAGCAGGTAGCGAGAAATGACAGAAGCAATTTTCATCGATCGTCTCCTTTAGATTGCGTGCGCGCGCGATTGCACGGATGCAAGGTGCGGGGCCAGAAACGCATTGCGATCCTCGCCGTTGTTGAGTGCCGCGGTTCCGCCTGTGGTGAGGAAAGTGGCATCTGTCACACCGAGGAAGCCAAAGACCGATCGCAGATACGGCTCGACAAAGTTGAAGGAGGCCATCTGCGTCTGCGCGTCATAGACGCCACCGGTGGCGATGATGAACGTCGCCTTCTTGCCCATGAGCAGTCCTTTCGGTTTACCTTCCGCGTAGGAAAAGGACTTGCCTGCGCGCGCGATCTGGTCGATCCAGAGCTTGAGCACCGAGGGCACGCTGAAGTTATGCATTGGAACTCCGAAGATGTACTCATCAGCCTGCTCAAGCTCGGCAAGCAGACCGTCCGACAGCGCCAGCAGTTCCTTTTGTTGCGGGGTGCGCGCCTCTTCCGGCGTGTAGGCGGCGCTTACCCATTCAGCGGTAATAGGCGATATGGGGGTTGCGTACAGGTCGCGGTCGATGACCGTACCGCCCGGGTGAGACGACTTCCATTCTGTAACGAACGCATCTGTAAGCTGACGCGAGACGGATCTGCCATAGAGCGGGCTGGAGTCGATGTGAAGAAGGGTGGACATGGTGAAGTCCTCCAATACAACAAGTGATGTTTAATAGACGACTGTCGATTCAATAAATCGACAAATGTCGCTTACGCATCTATTGCTGCAAAAGGGGCTATTCTTGTAGTTATGGCAGTGGAATCCCAGCGCGGCAGCATTGCAGAGAGCACCGATCCCCGTATTCTCCGTAGCCGTCAAATGTTGATGGAGGCGTTAGCCAACTTATTGAACCGCAAGGAGTTCAATGACATTTCTATTCAGGAAATCGCCGACGAAGCTACCCTGAACCGGGCCACCTTTTATCTCCATTATTCTGACAAGAACGCCCTGCTGCAGGCCATGACCGCAGCCCGCTTCCGGGACCTGATCGCGCGTCGAGGCCTTTCTTTTTCAGATTGCGATGGGGCTCTACGCGCCATTGCGCTAGGCGTTTGCGATTATCTCGCCGAGACGACCGGGTGCCCGAGCCAGCTGGCCAAGATGCCCCTGGAAGGCTCGATCATCCCGGTTGTGGAAGGTATGTTTCAGGAAGGCGCGGCGAAACACGCCGTGGCGCCTGGCGCTGACCCAAAACTGCTGGCAACCACAGCCGCCTGGGCCATCTTCGGAGCCGCGCGCCAGTGGTACGAGACTCCCGATCACATTCCCGCTGAGGAAATGGCTGCCAAGATTGAAGCGATGGTGAAGCCGATCTTCCTGACCAGTTCCGCATAGGTTCATCGCGAATATTTCACGACCGCCGAGAAAACATCCACATCATGCCAGCGCACTGTCAATGAGTGACAGCATAGCCGGTTCGCAATTTCAATCGCGTCAGAAATGGTATCCGGGCTTGAGTTCGCATTGATAGACGCTGGAGTCTTCGCCATTGGAACTAGATCTTGTGGAACACTCGGCCCAACTGAGGTATAACTCCGGACCAAGAGGGAAGACCATCTGCAGTCCGTTGATTTCAGCCTCAAGGCTTACTCCCTCCGCTGTGGGCGGGAGCGTGAAGCTGAGTGCGCGTCCAAAGACTACCGGATACGATTCCCGCACATTAGAGACAATTGCCCTGTGAAAGACTTCTGCCTCGAGAAGGAACGTAGCGGTGTCAGACCAGTCCAACGCCGAAACAGTAATGGTGCGGCCGCCTGCGGCCAGGCCCCTTGTGTCGATATGTGTAAATGGGCACGGGCCGGCGATGCAGGAAGCGCGAGCATTGCGAAACTCGTTTCCACTTCCCGCGTCGAGTTCGACAGACGCGGTAGCAGCCTTCCATTGACCGTCAGGAGAGCACGGGTCCTGGTGACGACACGGGATGTTTCCTTGATTGACGACCTGAAATGTCTTGACCGCGCTGCCAATGTTCTCCTCGTCCTGCGAATTAACGGTGTACCTGACCTTGATGTTTGAGACAACTGAAGAGGGGTTCGAGTCGGCAACGGGCCGCGCGATTACCGGTTCCATGGCCACCACCGCAAGTTGCCTTAGCGACGACCGAAAGCGGATGGTGACGCTCATATCAACGGGCTGGTAGTCCGAGTGACGGAAGCTGAGATTTACCGTTTGCCCGGGCAGCACAGTTCCTGGAAACGCGATCTTGAAATATCCCGAAGGATCAGATTGAGTTGTGACGACGTCATCACCGTGAGAGGCCCTGATTGATACCCCGGCAATCGGTGACTCCTTGCGGGTATCGCTGTCTCTTCGAATCGTCGCCCCCTGGATGATCGTCCAGCGCGGCCGCCAATGACGAATTCCAAACCAAACAAGCCCTACGGCGATGGCGCCTGCTCCGGCAACCGCCATCCAGACCTGGATCTTGTTGCGCGCCATGACTCTCCTCATTCGCCGGCAGGGCGCCTGTTTCCGTAGAATTGCCGGTCACGCCAAATGGACTTTCCCATGCTTCCGCGCATCTAAGCTGATTGTCCCCTGAAACAGGGCCCGCGCGTCATGAAACGGGCTTGTGCTTTGCGAATTGTTCGGATGCCATCAAAGCAATGAACGAGCCTCAGATCAAAAAGGTCACCGATCTAGACAGATGCGGAAATTCCCGCCGGAGATTGCTGCGGCAGCTATCTTGCGTCTCCATCGGTCTGCCGCTCGCGCATCTGATGCCGCTGGCCTCTGCCAGAGAGGAGCAGGCGCAACCTGACGATTCACAACCAGATACGCGGCCGGCTCCCCCTCCTGTTCCCGCCTCAATCTCTCCGCAGGACGATCAGTTTTTGAACGACCTGGAGCATGCCAGCTTCCTCTTCTTCTGGGAACAGGCGAACCCTCAGACGGGCCTGATCAAGGACCGCTGCAACGTTCACGTCAAAGACACGGGCCTGGCGGCCAGCATTGCTTCTACGGGTTTTGGACTTACGGCCATCTGCATCGGTGATCAGCGCGGGTTTATCAGCCATGCCGCGGCGCGATTGCGCGTGCTGCAGACCTTGTCGTACCTGTGGCACAAGCTGCCTACTCATCGCGGATTCTTTTATCACTTTGCGAATATCAACACCGGGGAGAGAATGTGGGACTCGGAGGTGTCGTCGGTCGACACCACGATTCTGCTCTGCGGAGTGCTGACATGCCGGCAGCATTTTCACGATCAGGACATCGATGAGCTCGCACATGCCATCTTCGATCGCGTCGATTGGACCTGGCTTTCCGAAGACACCAGCCTTCTTTCACACGGGTGGAAGCCCGAACTCGGATTCATCCCGTCGCGCTGGGACCTCTATAGCGAGCATATGATGATGTACCTGCTGGCCATGGGCTCAACCGCTCATCCGCTCGACAAGGAGGTTTGGTTCGCGTGGAAGCGAACGGTATTCGAGTACGATGGGCTGCGATACATTGGATCGTTCGCGCCGCTGTTCGTGCATCAATACTCGCACGCATGGTTCGATTTTCGCGGGAAGCGCGACCGCTTCGCAAACTACTTTCAAAACTCCGTGATCGCTACCGACGTCCACCGCCGGTTTTGCCTGGAGTTGAATGTGCAGTTTTCCGATTACAGCAACGCGCTATGGGGAATTACGGCCTCCGATTCACAGCAGGGTTACGTGGTATGGGGCGGGCCGCCGGCGATGGGCCCAATCGACGGAACCATTGTGCCCTCGGCCGCGGGCGGTTCACTACCCTTTCTGCCGGCCGCAACCACGCGCGTTCTGCGGACCATTCACGATCACTACCCCAATGCCTGGTCTCGCTATGGATTCGTTGACGCCTTCAATCCGCTCACCGATTGGTACGACACCGATGTAATCGGAATCGACACGGGAATCACGATGTTGATGGCGGAGAACCTCCGCACCGGTTTTGTGTGGAATGCGTTTATGAAAAATCCCGAGGCCCAGCGCGGCATGGAACTGGCCGGCTTTAAACCCGACAAAACCGAAAGCCCACTGGTGTGAATACGAGGGGTCAGTAATTTCCCGTCAGATGAGACAATCTGCGTATATCGTCAGGTTTGGGGACGCGCCGCTACTAAACGACTCCGTAAAAACAACATCCCGTGCCCTGAGCGCATCGAATTAACTGAACAAACAACTTTATCGAACTCCCCGACAGGGTGTTGACCCGATCTTTCTTGCCGCCGATTCCTTGGTTTAGAAATGAAGCGCAAACGCGCTTTGACTGCCGCTCTGCACCAGTGAGTGAGCCCGGGGTCGTACCATGCCGCCAGCAAAGGATGCCGCAAAACCCGAGAATGCTCCCACGAGTTCGCCGGCGCCGTTCGGCAGCGCATGGTCTGACCGGTTGCGTGCTCTCAAGAATGTTCCCGCTGTACTGCACTTTGTTTGGGAGTCCGGCCCGTCGGTCGTGTTCTGGAACATAACCCTTCGCATCCTGGTCGCTTTTTTGCCGGTCGGCATCGGCATCATAGGCCGCTTCATTATCGATGGAGTTAACCGCATTCGACTTCATCAAGCATTGCCACACAATTTCTGGTGGCTGGTGGCGGCGGAGATGGCGCTCGCTGTGCTAACCAATGTTTTGTCGCGAGCGGTCGACTACTTCGACAATCTGCTCGCAGATCGCTATACCCATCATGTGAGCGTTGAGGTGATGCGAAAGGCTGCCGCACTCGATGTAACAGTCTACGAAGATCCGGTCTTTTATGATCGTCTGGAGCGTGCTCGTGTGCAGGCGACCGACAGACTCGCGATGATTCAGCAGATGGGCCGGCTGATTCAGCAGACAGTAACCGCGGTAGCCTTCTCGGCGGTGCTCATTCGCTACTCTCCGTTGCTGCTGCTGCTCCTGGTTGCAGGAATCATTCCGGCGTTTCTTGGCGAAAGCCACTTCGCGTTTTTGACCTACGCGAAGAACTTCCGCCAAACTCCTATGCGTCGCCAGATGGATTACCTCCGTCAAGTGGGCGGTAGCAAGGAGGCCGCGAAGGAACTGAAGCTCTTCAACCTGAGTGAATACCTCACGGACCGTTTCACCGGCCTCTCGCAGCGAATCTACGAGGAGAACGTAAGCCTGAATCGTAGACGGCTGGCCTGGGGCGGTGTGCTTTCAATCGTCGGCCAGCTGGGATACTACGGGGCCTACGCCTATAGCATTTTTCTCACCATCAAGGGACGCTACACGATTGGCGATCTCACCCTGATCACGACCGCCATCATGCAGGCGATGAGCAATATCCAGCAGGCCTTCTCGACAGCTTCAGGGGTTGCCGATCAGGCATTGTTCCTCACCGACCTCGTCGCATTCTTCGAAATGAAGCCGAGCGTCGAGTCCAAGCAGAATGGCTTGCCGGCGCCGCGCCCGGTGCTGCGCGGATTCGAGTTCCGCGGCGTCTCGTTCGCTTATCCCGGCACCACGCGGCGCGTCCTCAAGGACTTCAACTTCAGCCTTAGTCCCGGCGAGCGGGTTGCTCTTATTGGCGAGAATGGCCAAGGAAAAACCACGATCGTAAAGCTCATCACACGCCTCTACGATCCGAGCGAAGGTGAAATCCTGCTGGACGGAATCGATCTCCGCGAGTATGACCTGGCCGATCTGCACTCTGAGATCGGAGTAATTTTCCAGGACTTTATGCGCTATGAGATGACCGCTCGCGAGAACATCAGTGTCGGCCGAGTCGAAGTGGATCACACCGATCATGCGATTGAACACGCGGCCCAAAGAAGCATGGCCGACGGCGTAATCGCAAGGCTCGGCAACGGCTACGACCAGATGCTCGGCCGGCGCTTTGAAGGCGGCGTCGACCTTTCCGGCGGCGAGTGGCAGAAGCTCGCGCTGGCGCGCGCTTATTTGCGCGATGCACAACTGCTGATCCTCGATGAGCCAACAGCCTCGCTCGATGCGCGAAGCGAGTTCGAAGTCTTTGAGCGCTTCGCCGAACTGACCTATGGCAAGATGGCGCTGCTCATCTCGCATCGATTCTCCACCGTTCGAATGGCCGACCGAATCGTCGTCCTCGAAGACGGCCGACTTGTAGAAGAAGGAAGCCACAGCTTCTTGTTGGCGCGGGGAGGACGATATGCGGCGATGTTCGAAATGCAGGCCTCCAGCTACAGATGAGTCCCGATGAACAACACGACACCCATCCGCGAATCACAAATGACTGATGACCCGGCGGGAATCATGCAACGCCTCGATACCGCCGCAAACGCCGCTGGCTCGTGGGACGTGGCTCATCGGCCTTCCACGCCGGGCTCGTTCAAACGCCGCCTGCGTAACGCGGCCCGTTCGCTCGCCTTGTTAGATCACAAACTGGCTCAGCGAACCAAAACACGTTCAACCAATACAGCGCATTCCGAACGAGTCAATCTCGCGTTCCGCGAGTTGCGCGTGGAACGCCGCTCTCTCCATTCAGTCATCGCTGCCACAAAAAGCAAATTGCAAGAGATCACCCGCCTCCCAAGAATCATGTTCCCTGATGGGCAGGAAGAACCTCGAATTGCGGTCACCGCGCGCATTTACCTCGAAGTCGTGGACGACGATTTTTCGCCCTCCACCTTCACGCATTTCGTCCAGGCGCTGCAGGCGCACGAGCCGCTTGCAGCCGACGAGCTTTGGAACAGCGCCGTTTTTCTGCAGTTTGTCTTAGTTGAATCCATATTGAATGCTGCTCATGCCTTGTTGCGCGCCGGCGAGTCTGACGAGACGCAAATGTTCGCCGCGCCGCTGAAGAGCATACTTTCTATCTATCGCCTAGACTGGAACTTTTGGGTTGAGCCACTGATTGTCTTCGATGGTGAGTTGCGCCAGGATCCAGAAGGAATCTACGAAAAGATGGATTTTGAGAGCCGCCAACTTTATCGTAGACGCGTCGCCTTCATCGCCCGACAATCTGACTGCACCGAATCGGAGGTGGCACAGGCGGCGCTTGATCTGGCGCGCGATGGCAGCGAGCACTCCAACGGTAATCCGCGCATGCAGCGACGGCGTTCGCATGTCGGCTACTACCTCGTCGACAATGGATTCCCAAGGCTCGCGCACCTCGTTGGCTTTCATCCGCCGGTAGCCTGGCGAATGCGCCAGACGCTTCGGACCCATGCCGAGGATTATTATCTTAGCGCAATCTTGCTTACGTCCTTTGGCGTGGCAGCAGCAGTGCTCTTTCCGATACTGCCCCAATTCTCCGCCCTCACGTCGCTGGTCGTCGTTTTTCTCATGCTCGTACCCACTGCAGTTCAAAATGGATCCGAGTTAATCAACAATTGTGTGACTGCGATTTATGACCCGGAACTGCTGCCGAAGCTCGACTTCACTGGCGGTATTCCTCCGGAATTTACGACACTGGTCGCAGTGCCTTCCTTACTGTTGAATGAAGAGCAAGTGCGGGAGTTGGTCAAAAGCCTGGAAGTTCGTTTTCTCGCAAATCGCGATCCGCATTTGCATTTTGCCCTGCTGACTGACCTTCCCGACTCTGTCACCAAGCCGCGAGATCGCGATTCTCATCCGCTCGTAGACCTCGCAGTCCGTTTGATCGACGAGTTGAACGGCAAATACAGTTCCAATCGAAACGGCGGTTTTGTACTCCTCCATCGCCACAGGATATTCAATAAACGCCAGGGCGTCTGGATGGGTTGGGAGCGCAAACGTGGCAAGCTGCTCGATTTGAACAGACTCCTCGCTGGAGAATTCGATGCCTTTCCAATCAAAACCGGCCGAATCGAAGTGCTACGAAATGTTCGCTACATATTGACGCTCGACTCAGACACGCAACTTCCGCGCGGGACAGCCGCGCGCCTGGTGGGAACGATTGCCCATCCCCTTAACCAGGCGGTCATTGATCCGAAACGGCATGTCGTCACCGTAGGTTATGGAATTCTGCAGCCGCGCGTGGGCATTGCGGTCCGCTCATCCACGAGATCTCGGCTCGCAGCTATCTTTTCAGGCCAAAGCGGGTTTGACATTTATTCGCGTGCCATTTCCGATGCATATCAAGATCTGTTTGGCGAGGGCAGTTTTACCGGCAAGGGGATCTACGAGGTAGCGACGTTCCACTCTGTTCTCAATCATCGATTTCCCCGCAATGCCCTACTCAGCCACGATCTGATTGAAGGCGCCTACGCGCGAGCAGGCCTGGTCAGCGACATCGAACTCATTGACGATTATCCTTCGCATTACGGCGCGTACAACCGGCGCCAGCATCGCTGGGTGCGCGGCGACTGGCAGATTGCGCAATGGATATCTTCAAGAGTTCCAGATGAGGCGGGGCATCACGATCAGAACCCGATCTCAGCAATCTCGCGATGGAAAATCTTCGACAATCTGCTGCGATCGCTGATTGATCCATCCCTGGTCGTACTCTTCGTTGCTGGATGGCTCGGCTTGCCTGGTGGCCCACTCTACTGGACCGTCGCCGTCCTTTGCCTGCTGTTCTTTTCTGCTTTCGTCCCGTTCGCATTCGCCTGCGGGAGCGCACTGATTGGACGACACGAAGGCCGGTTCGGTGAAGCACTCTCGTCATTGGGAAAAGCGGCTCTTGTCAGGGTTCTTCGACTCAGCCTTCTTCTGCATCAAACCTGGCTCACATGCGATGCCGTCATCAGGTCTCTCATCCGGCGCTTCGTCACCGGCGAGCGGCTGCTCGAATGGCAAACCTCTGCCGAAACAGAACTGCACAGTTCCCGGCGCTCGGCCAACGACCAATATTTAGCTGCGACAACTTTGACAGCGGTCGCGTTGGGATTGTCAATTTGGCTGCTTGCCGCCCGACACGTTGCCATCTTCTATGCCGCACCAATTTTGACGCTTTGGGCGCTTTCCAGCTTCGTAAGCACGTGGCTCAATCGGCCATCGGACGAGCAAAATCATCTCCGCCCCAGCGACAGGAACTTCCTGCTCTGCATTGCACTTCGCACATGGCGCTATTTTCATGAGTTCAGTTCATCGAGACACAATTACCTCATCCCCGACAATGTCGAAGAGAAGGGGCTGATTGAAGCCGCCCGAGTCTCGCCCACCAATATTGGCATGCTTCTCAACTCTCGCCAGGTTGCCTGCGAATTAGGTTTCCTGACAATTCCGGAGTTTGCGTCGCTCACAAGTCTGAGCCTCGCCACGATTCAGCGGCTCGAAAAGTTCCGCGGCAACCTATACAACTGGTACGACACCCAATCTCTTCAGCCTTTGCCCCCCCTCTTTGTCTCGACCGCGGACAGCGCCAACTATGTTGCGTCTCTGTATACATTGCGCATGGGTGTGCACGAACTCAGGCGGGCTCCATTGCTTCGTAAAAGTCTCTTTCTCGCTCTGCATGTGCATTGGCAGTTGATGAACTCAGAGAAAGAAATGCGGGCGCGAATGGGACTGCGCAATATACCGCCGGCCTCCGCCTCCATCGCCACTTGGATTGACTGGATCTCGCAAGCAATAGACGCGCTTTCCTCGAGCGGCTTGGACTCGTTTACGAAAGAAGACACCGGGTGGCAGAAGGAGGCGCTGGCTCGTCTTGAGGCGATCCATAATCTTCTTCGCGGTTATCTTCCGTGGGTGCTGCCGGCGTTTACGCCCCTTCGAGAGCATCTGCAACCTGGTATCGATCCAACAGAGACTTCGCTCTCCATCGATGGTGCAACTCTACTGGCTGAAGAGTTCGCTGCACGCATTGAGGGCGCTTGGGATGCGCTTACCGCGTCGCCGTCAATATCGAAACTCGCGATCGAGTTCCGCGAGTCGCTGACGGCTGCACGGGAAAATCTGTACCAACTGGCAGTTGCATTACGCAAAATTGAGCAGGATGCCGCACAACTGGCCGAAGCGACAGATTTCTCCTTTCTTGTTCATCGGGAACGCATGGTTCTATCGATCGGTTACGATGCGGTGTCGCAACAGATTCACAACTCCAGCTACGATCTGTTTGCCTCGGAGGCTCGCCTTGCTGCTTTCCTGGCTATCGCACACGGCGATCTTCCGCTGCAGAGTTGGTTCCGGCTCGAGCGCGAACAGGCATACGCCGCTGGCCAGTTCCTGCCTTACTCCTGGACGGGAACTGCCTTTGAATACCTGATGCCTGGGTTGTGGATGCGCAGCTATCGAGGAACTCTTGCAGCTCAAACAGAGTCCGCCTGCGTTCAGGTTCAACGCGCATTTGGCCGGTCCCTCGGCATTCCCTGGGGCATCTCCGAGTCAGGTTCCGCCCTCATCAACGATTGCGGAAACTACAGCTACCATGCCTATGGCTTGCCGTCGATCGCCCTCAGTCCGGATGCGACGGCCGGCCCGGTAATTTCGCCATACTCAACGTTCCTTGCTCTTGGCTCCGATTCGCGCGAGGCACTCGGCAATTTGTTGAGAATGAAATCCGCAGGATGGTTGGGTCCCTATGGATTCTACGAGGCGGCGGACTACACGGCTTCACTCCGCAAGCCGGCCGTGGTCCGCGAGTGGATGGCACATCATCAGGGAATGTCGTTGTTGGCGATTGCGAATCTGCTTAACGACCATGTTGTTCAGCGATGGTTCCATGCGAATTCGATCGTTCAGGCCAATGAGCTTTTATTACATGAAATTCCCGTAAGCAAATCCATGCTGATGGCAAGAAGACGACAGCTGGCTCTCTGAGGAAGGGTGAGCTGAACTTCTGCCCCAGTGCCGGATTCCTATTACCGTAGGACTTTGATCAATACCAACGCGTCTGGCGGCAGGCCGAGCTCAAACGTTCCGGATACAAGTCTCGTTTCCGTCGGCGCCGAAAGCTCCGACTCCCGATTCAATCGCTCCGCTTGTTCCGGCGTTGGATCTACCGGACTTCCCATGGCAGCGTAATTTCGCAAAGCATTTCCGTGATCGTTGTCGAGGCGTTGGATCGTAACACGCGCATTGGGTTCAAGGTTGCTGAAGATAAATTTCATCGTCTTCTCAGCGCCCTGCTGTCCGGGATCGACCAGGTTCCAAGCGGCGATGTCAATCTCATTGACTGCGCCCCGGGTCACGATGACATCTGGTGACCGGTTCGGGAGACGTTCTGCTCCCAATTCATGGAGCAATTCGTAGGCGTAATAACTTGGCTTGTTGATGCCTCCCTTGGCACGCAATCCAAAAGCGTCAACAAAGGGTTTGGGAATTGGTCCGGCCTCTTCAAACACGTCTGAGAACGTCCAGAACGACATCATGTCTACAATGCCGTCACATGCACGCACCGTATTCGCCAGTGCCGGCCCCATAAATGAGGTGTCTCGTGCATCCATCATTCCTTCGACATTCCATTCTGTAAGAAACAGCGGGAGGTCGGGCCTGGACGAGGCATGAATCTCACCGCGGACTTTCTCAGCTGCGCGGCACACCCGCTCATCCATCGGAATCTTCTCCTCGTTTCCAAATAGATCTTCGACCGTATCATCGGCATAGGCATGGGTTGAAACAAAGTCGACCGGCACGCTATTTGCGGCTGTGAACTTGAGAAAGTCCCCAACCCACGCGGCCGCTGCCGTAGCCGGGCCGCCGACGCGCAAACGTGCGTTCACTATTTTGAGATCGCGCGCTGTATGCGCATAGAGGTCGAAATACGTTCGCTGCCTGGGGATTCCATTCCAGAAATCTATATTCGGCTCGTTCCAGACTTCAAAGTACCACTGCGACACTTCGTCAATGCCATAGCGCTCCACGAGATGCTGCGCAAAATGTGTCATCAGATCGTCCCATCGCCCCATATCCTTCGGCGGCGACACATTGGGTTTGTACCAAAACGGATGCAGCGCATCTGGGTTGAATGCAAGTTTTCGCGGCATGAAGCTGATTTCGACAAAGGGCCGCACACCGTTCTTGAGCAGCCCATCATAGACCTGGTCGACATAAGAGAAGTTGTAAACAGGATTACCGTGCTCATCCTCGTTATAGACGCCCAATTCATCATGAAGAATGGCGTGGAATCGCACATATTTGAAATCTGAGACCCGCTTCACCGCACGAAGATCATCGCGATAACTTTCGCGGAGCGACAGAATCGCGCGTCCCGAACCGAACATCTGCTCCCAGAAGTGTGGGAAGGGAGTCGCAGAGCCCTGCGCGTCGATCTCGATCGTCTCCTGCGCTAGAGCTCCCGTCACGGTGGACGATAGCAAAACAGCCGTGAGCGCAATCCACCTGAAAAGGCCCGTCCTCCACATGGCGATCTCCCTCCCCAAGACTTGGATGCGCATTTATTGTCGCGCGGGAGGTTCTCGCTCCCTGGTTGACGGCCACTTTACTCAAAAGGAAACAAGGTGCTGCTTGGCCGCATAGATCACGAGCGACGTTCGGTCATCTACTTCCAGCTTCCGGTAGATCGCCGTCAAATGATGCGATACGGTCGCCAGGCTGATATGCAGTTCTGCGGCAATCTCCTTATTCCTGAGACCGCGGCAGATGAGTTGTATCACCTCATGTTCCCGTTGGGTAAGAGATGCGATCTTCCGTTCCTCGGCATCTGGTTCCTTCCGCCTGCTGAGAGCTTGCTCAAGCACACGCTCCGCTGCGGATTGCTCCAGCCACACTCCGCCATTGGTTACTTTTCTAATTGCCATAGGAATCTGCTGAACGGGCCACTCCCTTTGAAATACGCCCTTGGCCCCACAACGCAGTGCTCCCTCAAGAAATCCAGCGTCGTTGCGGCTCGTCACAACGATCACGCGCGTCTCCTCGATCTCTGTGACCAGTTGTTCAAGAGCATCGAGTTCATCGCGAAGAATCTCCCCGCTAACAAGCAACACGTGCGGAGAGTGATTCCGAACTGCATCCAGAAGGCGCTCTTCATTTTGACATTCGGCAAGCACCCGGATATCAGCCTCATGAGCAACCGCGCTCCGCATCCCTCGGAGAGAGAGCGGCTGATTGTCGGCTATGACTACATCAATATCGGACATACACCTCACCCCTGCTTCCCGCTATGAATGTTCGTATGAATCGAAGCCCGGCCTTCAACCAAAATTAATTCCAAGGCTTTCGAAAGCGAACCGTCGTCTCGGCAACTTTATTTGCCTAAGGCCGCAAGGTGGGAAAAGTCTGGCACAGTGTACGCATCTAAATGAAAGATGAGGGCGGCGCTTTATTAAGACTCGGGCATTCGATCTGCCCGCTTGCGTATCAGCGCATTTGCTCGTTGCGTGTTTAGACGCCTCCCAGGACCGATTGGTTGGGTTTACTTCGATGAAAATGGCCATCTCACACATCAGGCGGCATTTGTTGACGCGGTACATGTTGCTCGCGATATTGCCCATTTCCCTTGTCGGACTGAGCGTTGCAGGCGTGGGCAACCGACACACTTTGCATACCTTGGCGATTCGGTCCGCTGTGCAAGACGTTGCATACCCGGAACAGGCACTCTATGCGTACGATTTTGTAAGCAGTATCGGAGTGAATACCCATCTAAATTACTTTGATCGCATCTACGGAAATTTTCCTGTCGTCGAACGGGAACTGCGATCCATTGGCATTCGCCACATTCGCGATGGCATTCATCTGCAGAATGACGACTACAACCGTGCTCTCTATGTGCGTTGGATCGAACTGGGGAAACTCGGCATTCGCTTTGACGCTGTGCTCGATCCGCGTAGCAAGTTCGGCCCAGTTACTCCTGAGATGCTCGAGCGTGTGGATGATCTCACAGGTCACACCATCGAGTCCTTTGAGGGACCAAACGAGATGGACATCAGCGGCATTCCCGACTGGGATTCTGTGGATCGCAGTTACCAGAAGACGATTTTCACTGCGGCCAGATCAATGCCCGATTCGGACCATATCGTCATCATCGGGCCATCGCTCGCCAACGCTTCAAGCGGAACGCGCATTGGTCTCACATTTGAAAACCTGGACGAGGGGAACCTGCATCCGTATCCTGCCGGCAAGATTCCCTCTATCGTCTTTCCCGAACAAACCGACAAGGCGAAGTCGATTTTCGGCAATAAGGAAATCGTATTCACCGAGAGCGGCTATCACAACGCGCTCAATGACCACACCGACCAGCCGGCAATCTCTGAACAAGCAGCGGCAAAATATATTCCCCGTCTCTTTCTTGAGGACTTTGCGAGAGGCATTCCCCGCACCTATTTGTATGAGTTCATGGATGAGGCGCCGGACCCCGGTCTGAAGGATCACCAGATGCACTGGGGTCTGATTCGAGCCGACGGGACAGAGAAGCCCGCGTTTGCAGCAATCAAGCGTCTTATTGAAGAACTCAACGACGCTTCCGAACCACGGCGCCCACTCACCTTGCAGTGGTGGCTGAGCCAAGCACCTCCGTCGATCCACCATCTGTTGTTGCAGAAGTCCGATGGCGAATTTGATCTCGTCCTGTGGCAGGAGATACCAAGTTATGACCTTCGGCGCCAATCAGAGATTGCGAATTCTTCCCTAGCAAGCGTGTTAACGATTGGCCAGCAGGCACGTTCGATCACGCTCTACGAGCCATCGTTGCAGGCTGCATCGTTGAAGACCTATGCGAACACATCCACTGCGGCCTTGCAGATCCCCGACAATCCCCTGGTAGTTGCAATCCGACTGAAATAGACGCGGCTTCAGGTGGATCGCACGTTCCGCGCATTTCGCAGGAAAGGAATCTGCGAATTCCCAGCCGCAGGTTAGAACAAATAATGCTCGTCTATCATCAGAACTCTTGCCCGTGCGGCCAGCTTGCCCATACCGGTTGCGCGTACCGCGACAAAACGCGGGCTGACTTCCGCACCAAAGCCGGCGTAGTGGAGGACACTACCGCGCGTGCCCAAACCTGAAAAATCAAATGTCCTTCCGTTCCGGCTCGCATGTTGAATTGCTTCCCATAACAATAAGCTCGTTGCGCCATTTCCAGAGTCGGCGCTGCGAGTGCATGCAACATAGAACGATGTTCTTGAATCCCATGCGCAGAAATTGGCCGCGACGATTTCGTTCTTGCTGTTGCGCGCTGCCAGAATTCTTCCTTGATTGCGCTCAAGGGCGGCCACGAGCAACCTCTTGATCGCCGAAAGGTCAAGCGTGTTTTGAACGTGCCTCGAAGAAAGATGTTCTTCATACAGACGAACAAATTCCACGGCATCGTAAAGCTCGGTAACCCTGAACTGATGTTCTGCTCTGCGAATCACATTGCGCGTCTTGTCTCGCATCTGCTGCCAGGAGTGTTCGGCAGCTTGCAGGGGGATCTCGTGCGTGAACTGCACATAAGTCTTGAAAGCTTCCTGCTGGAACGCAATCACGTCAGTAATCCCTCCATGGCATCGGATACATTGCCAGGAAGAGCGCGGCAGCTTACCGATCAACTCCCGGGTAATCTCAAGGCGGTGAAGGAAACGCGTGCTGCAGCTTCCATTCCCTTCGTCGATGCCGGGTCCCAAAAAATGCGTAAGCGGAGGAGTCCAGATCCCCTGGAATCCCAATCGTCTGCGAACCAGGAAAGGAAGGCGACCTACCACCTTTCCTCCGACCGTCACCTCTGCGATCGAGTAGGCACCTTCGGTCGCGGCATCCAGCCACCAGTCTTCATGAAACACCGTGGGAACAAGAACGGAATGCGATTGCTCCGCACAATGACATTCGACGGTGGTAGAGATTTTGCGCTCGCTTCGATCTGTCCGACATCGATCGGGAGCACAAGCAGATTGGAACTGGGAATCGCCACTGGGGTGGACTGCGAAATGCCTCGATGCTTCGGAGTCTTGCTGTTCTGCTGATGCCGACTCTGCCATTGCAGTTTTCATAAGCCTACGACCTCCTCATGCGGTCCGCCTCTTCCGACACTGCGTCGGAAGCCTGGCTCCGGTCGAGCTCTGATCGTCAACGCCGTCACCTTAGCAGGGTGGCGCCGGAGACGGCGCGCCACTTTCTCTCGTCTAAAAGTTCCTCATACACTTCCGCGACTTCGCGGGCCATGATCGATACCGAATAGTTCTCAATTCCGATCATTGCGCGCATCCGCCATTTATCGCGTTCTGGATTGCTGCCCAGCATTGCACATAACGCCTCCGCCAGTGCGAGCGCGTTCATCCTTGGAACAAGCATTCCCGACCGGCCACCATCCAGTGCCTCGGCTATTCCATCCGCATCCGTTGCGACGATCGCACAGCCGGCCGCACGCGCTTCAAGCAGCACGAGTCCAAACGACTCGCGCCGCGAAGCCAAAACAAAAACGTCCGCACTCAACATGTACGCCTGCGGGACCCTTTGAAAACCTTCAAAGTGAATCCGGTCGCGTTGCGGTGAGCACCTAGCCTGCTCTTCGAACAGTTGCCGCTCGGGACCGTCGCCAACCACGTACAAGTGAGCACCTGGAAATTCGCGACCCACGATCTCAAACGCGGAGATCAGTTCTTCAATTCCCTTTCGTCGTGTCATTCCGCAAACCGTAACAATGGCCGGCCTGTGTAGCACCGCTGCCTCCACATTCGCCAACTCAGGTTGGCGGCGGCTTCCGAGAGTCCGATTCAACACCACGCGCAGCTTGCCGGCGTCGATTCGACTCTTTGCCATCGTTGTTGCAACGGAGCTACTGACTGCAATCACCCGGTCTGCCAGTCCCATCAGGACCGATTCGCGATCATGCACATTATGCACGTGGCCTACCAGCTTGAATCGATCGATAGGACGCCAGAACCATGCCACCAGGAGCCCGGTGTGCATGTGAGCATGGACAACGTCAGGACGAAACTCGCGCGCCTGCCGGTGAAATTTCAAAAGCGCGCGAAGGATACGCAACGGACTTCTCGCCTGATCCAGAGTCAGGTGTGCAACTCCACCGCTTTCGAGCAGCGACTGGTATCCGCCGCCGGCAGAAGCCACGGCAACCACAAACCCCTGTCGTGCCTGCTCGAGCGCGAGGTCGACAGCAGCATTCACGATACCGTTGCCACGATCGGTCACGTCGTTCAGGATATGGAGCACTCTCATGTTGAACTCCTAAGCCACGGCATAGCTGGTTTCCGGTTGAGCTTCGTTTTCTACCGCTGCCCTCACAGGTTCCGCATACTCAGCCGCCGCCAAATTCATTGCCGCAAATGTCCACACCATAAACCCCAGCACGCCCAACAGGACGCTGTTGAGCAGGCATTGCGCCAGAAATCCGATGAGAATCGCCTGTGCCGCCAGGGCAAATGGATCCGTGCGTCCAACACGGAACAACTGAACGCCGAGCGAACCAAGGCCCAAGAGATAGATGAATGTGCCAATCCATCCGAGGGAATACAACAGTTCGAGCAAGGTGCTGTCATGCGGGCCGATGATAGCGTCGTCCCCCTCCGTGTTGTGCAGAGTGTCGGTGCTGCCGATTCCCTCGCCAAATGGCTCCTGCGCCAGCCGGCGCAGCGCACTTTCATGTCCCTCCACCCTGGCCGAGAAACTTATATCCTGTCCAGGTTTGGCAAATGTTCCCATGCGTTCGATGATGATTCCATTCACGCCTGGAACCTGGGCCACTGCAATCAGAAATACTGCACACGCCAGCCCCCCGAAAGCCATCCTGATGCGCTCGCGCATCCCGAGACGGAACAGGAGATACACACCGCCTGCCGCGAGGCTCAGCCACGATGCACGACTCAGAGTGAGGATCAGCCCGCCGAACCCGCATGCCGCTGCCAACAGGCGAAGTTTCCCTTTCATGTTGAAGAGCAGCAGCAAGCCGCAAGCGACTGTGGCTGCAAAAATGGCGGGCGCATTCATAGTACTGAATGCGCGAGCCTTCATCGGATCAACTTCTCCAAAGGAGTTCAATTCCACATTGAGCATCCATAGGCGGTCCCAGTCTGGAAGAAAAAAGAATTGATAAATCCCGTATGCGCCGATGATGAGCACACCATAGAGAAACGATTTTTCGATGACGTGGCGAAATTCCGGATACAGTTGGCGGTTTTGGTAAATGAACAAGCCAAAGATAACTGGCACAAGCCAATTGAGTAGAGCACGCAGAACGTTGAATAGAGGCAGATAGGCGAGCCCCATAGCCAGCCCGTACAGAATGGCGGAAAGGGCACATATAAAAGGGAGCGTTCTGCGGCTGCCCAGGCATCGCAAATCCGCAAGGAGCGGAATGCCCGCGATGCCCGCGGTCACATAGGGCGCAAGCTCAACTGGACTCGCTTGAGTCCAGCCAGCCTGGAAATCTGCCATGCGACTAAGGAAGGGTGTGACGAACCACAACCAGAAGACCAAGCCGACGTAAAGAGGTTTTGACCGCCAGAGGAGGAATGCGCCCACGGCGACACTGAGGGGCGGAAACACCATGCGCAGCAACCCTGCCTGGTTGCCGAGGATGCACAAAGCGGGGATAGTGACGATGACCAGCAATGCGCCGTAGACCTGCAACTTGTAGCCGGCCGGTTGCGGAACCTCGGGCGCCTCGAATTCATTTGAACTGAGTGCAATGTTCATACACCGCGCTCCAATCGCCACCCTGTTAATACGCTCCGCAACATTCTCAGGTCGCTGCTGTCTGGGAGCAGGTTGGGCGGTTTGACCTTGAGGAACAAGCGAAATCCAGCGAATACAAACAGCAAACGAGCAATCGTGGAGATGAGAAGGGACACCGCCGCTCCGTAGATTCCATACCGTGGAATGAGAACGAGCATCAGGGGAATACTGAGCGACAGTCCGATGGCCTGAAGGACGGTCACCACGCCGGGCCTGTCGAGTGCCATGAATGCTTGCGCCAGAACAAACGTAGCGCCTGAGAGAATCACCTCCAACACGAGAATGCGCAACGCTCCAACCGCCGCCACATATTCACTGCCATAGAGCAGACGAAGCATGAACGGCCCGGCGAGACAAACCGGCACACCGAAGGCGGCCGTCACCATGGTGCTGGCGCGCACCGAAGCTCCCGTCATGGCCACGACATCCGGTATCGACTGGCCCGCCGCCTTCGGAAACAGAACCATGACAACCGAGTTTTGAAACAGATTAAGCATGCGTGAAAGGCTCAGCACCACTACGTACGATCCCATCGCGCTTGGGCTCAGAAGGCTAACCACCAAAACCTGGTCGACCTGCAATGCAAGCGTTCCAAGCAAGTCGATTCCGTACGATCGAATGCCGTAACCAAGGATCCGTTGCATCACGGCCGTTTTCAGTCGTCCTGACTTCCTGCTGAGCCCACGACGCACACGAATCGACATAAAGCCGAATGCGGGGATTGAAGCGGCGATATATGCGATGCCTGCTGTGTAAGGATTCAGATTGTGCACCGCGAGAAACACCAGCAGACCCATCAGCGTGGCGATGGGCGTGAGCGTTTGAATCGCGTTGGAGGCGAAGAAATCATGTGACGCTTCGAGTACAGCACGACCGGCGAGAGTCACAGAGCACAACGGCACCGTGATCAGGAACAACTGCGCGGCGTGAATCACCGGGGCGGGATATTGTCGCAGCCACCAGGGAAGCAACGGAGCTGCGAGAGTTCCCGCAACTATGCCAAGGCCCGCGGCCATGAGAAACCCATGGACGACAAGTTGTTCCCGCTCCTCAGGCCGATGACGAAGGTAGAAGATTAACGAGCTGGGCACTCCGAGCGTGGTAACGCTGGCTGCAAACAGCGGCCAGAGAATCATTGCCGCCAACTCACCACGACCCGCAGGACGCAATGCCCGCGCGGTCAGAATTCCTGTGGTGGCCTGAAGGCCGAGGATCAACACCTTGCTCGCGATCGATTGCACCACGGCATGCGCACCGCTGCGGCGGCCGGGCATTTCCGCCGGAGGCGACGCGATCGTGTCTGCGATTGCCGCGCTCATCCAGCCCTCCGGCGTCGCATTGATTGAGCCTGAACAGCTGGTGACACCTGATTCAGGAAATCGAGCAGCCGCTCCTGGAATACATGAATGTCGAATCGCTGCGCATGTCTTCTGATCGCAAGTGGATTCCAGGTTTGGCTTTCAAAGCGCCGCATTGCATCCATCAGCGACGTGGTTGATTGTTCGCGGAAGAAGACACCGTTCATGTCTTCTACCACAGTTTCAGTAGCGCCACCCGCGCCATACGCGACCACGGGGCGGCCCGCCGCATTGATCTCAAGCGGGGCCATTCCAAAATCTTCCTCGCCTGGAAAGATCAGTGCGCGACATCGGCTTGCATAGCGATTCACTTCGGCGTCGGGCTGCCGCCCGAGGAATGTGACGGTCGGACCTGCCATCGCCTTCAGCCGTTCACGATCGGGGCCGTCGCCGATCACGAACAGGCGACGGCCCATGCGCGTGCATGCTTCAATCGCCAAATCGATCCGCTTGTATGCATTGAGGCGCGAAAGCACCAGGTAGTAATCGCCAGTATCCCGGCTTATGCGGAAACGCGATGTATCGATCGGAGGTTCGATGACTGTCGCCTCAACTCCGAATGCCGACTTGAGGCGCTTTGCCACAATATGCGAGTTGGCAATATAGTAGTCAGGCCGTGAGGCTGCCCGCATCTCCCATTGCTTCAGACCCTGCACCATAAGATGGAGCAAATATCTGGTGACTGGGTTGAATCGCTCGCGTGCCATGTACTCAGGAAAACGCCAAACCCAGCGCATTGGATTGTGGCAATAGCACACATGGATGCTGCCCTCGCCCCGCCGCACGCCCTTCGCATACCCGCAGCAACTGCTGATGATCAAGTCGTATTGCTGCAGGTGGGTGGACTCCACGGCGAATGGATATAAAAGAAAATAATGCCGATAGAGTTTTCCCTTTGCCGGCAGCGATTGCATCCACGTAGTTTGCACCTCGAGCTTCTTCAGGTAGGGAGAAAGGCGCTCCGGCACAGCCATTGTCGTGTGTAGTTCGGCCTCTGGTACGGCCTGATGAATGGCTTCCGTCACTCGCTCCGCTCCACCATTCTGGGCAAGATAATCCTGAAACAACGCAATTCCTGACATCGGTAAACTCCTTCTTCCCTGCCCTTATTGGCACGGGTTTGATACTTGCGTGCGTTCGATGACGCTTTCGTTCTGCGGCGCAATCTCCGCGTAAAGCCTCTGTAGCCGACTTTGAAACCGCTCGAGCGACAGTTGCGGGCAGGTCACTGTACGCGCAGCGTGCGCGACTGACTGAAGGGCCTCACCATTCCGCGATAGTTCCAGTAGTTTTGCGGCCAGCACGGTCGTGTCTCCCCGCTCGATAAGCCAACCGTTTACGGAGTCCTTCACGATCTCCGGAATGCCACCGACGCGCGTCGCGAGCACCGGAGTGCCGCTCGACATCGCCTCGACCAGGACTAGTCCAAATGGCTCCTCATGCGAATTCAGAACAAGCAGGTCGGCTGTCCGCAGCAATGCGGAAACGTCACGTAGTTCGCCTGTGAAATGAACATGCCCTGACAGTTCCGGCATAGCCGCGACCCGCAAAAGTATCTCAAGGTACTTTTGCTCATGAGGAAACACGACCTTACCGGCGATCACAACGTGCATTTTTGGTGCCGAGGAATGAATCTCCATGAAGGCAGAGAGAAGTTCCAGTAGTCCTTTGCGCGCACAGATCTGCCCTACGGCACAAATCAAAAACGCATTTTCGGGAACACCGAAGCTTTTCCTAAGCACGCTGTTTCCCGGTTGTTTGAAAGGAAACCGACTCAGGTCAGTCCCGTTGTGGATGACATGAACCCGGTTCTTGAACGAAAGCTGCCTGCAAAATGCATCCGCAACCGCATGAGAAACTGCAATGATTTGTGTGCGCCATGCCATCCACGCGATGAACCGGATGATTCCGCTCAACCAATGTATCGGCAGGATGTCGTGCACGTGCCAGATCACTTTTCGGTGTGATCCGACTGATGCAATTGACACGACGATTCCAGCTCGCACGGTGTTGGCATGAACGATCTCCGGTTCAAGCTTCGATAGTGCCTTGCGCGTGAAGGCCACGAACCGGCAAAGCGAGGCCGCTGTCTTTATGAGAAGGCCCGGCTCCAAGGTGAACCGTGCAGAGAGTGCGGGAGATTCAACGCAGGGCACACCCTCTGCCTCGATCATCCGATTCAAGTCCCCGTCCGCTGGGCAGATCACCCATGGTTCGTAGAGCGAGCGATCCAATCCCCGTACCATATTGATCAGCACTCTTTCGGCGCCGCTCACCCGTCCGGTGTGATTCACGTATGCGATTCGAATCTGCTTCATGCAGCACCCGTTCCTCTCAGCACTGCAGGAAGCGTCAAGACGAGGATCTTCAAATCCATTTGCAGCGACCAGTGGTCGATGTAATGCAGGTCGAGCGCTATCCATTTGTCGAAGCTCACATTGCTTCGTCCGCTGATCTGCCATAAACAGGTGAGCCCAGGCTTGACGCTGAAACGGCGCATAAGCCAGGCCTCAGAGAACCTCCCGACATCGCGAAGGTTCAGAGGCCGCGGACCGACGAGTGACATTTCTCCCTTCAGAACATTCAATAGCTGCGGTAACTCGTCGATTGAAGTCCTGCGCAGAATGGCTCCGACTTTCGTCACGCGCGGATCTTTGAAAATCTTGAAGACCGGGCCGCTGTTTTGATTCATGTGCTCCAGAGCCGCCTGGCCAGCCTCAGCATTCACAACCATGGTGCGAAACTTGTGAATCCGAAAGGTGCGCTTACCGAGTCCGTAGCGCTCTTGCGAAAAGAACACCGGACCCTCGCTCGTACACTTGATGAGAATGGCAACAACGAGAAAGAGCGGGGCGCATACAATCAGCCCGCAAAGTGCTCCCACAATATCCAATGCACGCTTGATGTGATGGCGGTAGTCGTCATTCACCATTTTGAGAATCAGTTTGCGGTGGTCGTACTGTTCGCGATAACAACGGCTCGAGCGCGACACCTCAAAGAGCTCATCGCAGTATTGGACCTGCACCCCAACGCGCTCGCAGGTCGCAATAGCTCTTTCAATCGCGCCGAATTGCGATTTCACAGGGAGTGTGATGATGACTTCATCCACGACTTCCTTCATCAGGATGTCTTCGAGGTCACTGATTCTTCCCAGCAGGGGTTCAGCTGCTCCAGGCAACTCCGCGGACACTGAGTCGACGAAGCCGAGAAAGTTGTAACTCCATTCGGGATGCGACTTGAGCTCTTCGCGAATGCGTGCGGCCCGCGAACCGCCTCCAACAATCACCGCATTTCTGCTTCGGCGCAGAAGAGGGCGCACATGAAGTTGAAACAGGCCGATCGTCACACGCAACAAAAGTGCACTTGCGGCCGCACATACCCAGAAGTACGCTGCTACCCTGGCGAAATGGCCGTGATGCCAGAGCGAAGCTATCACCTGTGCGGCTACCAACGCACTGATTCCCGCCGCTAACGCTACCCTGCCTGGAACGCCTTTGGCGGATTGGACGTGCTGCCATGTGTAGAGGCCGCAATAGGAGAAGGTAGTACGCCAAACGATCCAACAGAGCGCCAGCGTGACAAAGTGCCCCACTGACATCCTCATCGACAACAACGCCATTGCATTTCCCGGAACAAGGACGCCGGACGCCGCCAACGCGAGAGTTATGAGGGCAGCGCTCATGCACGCGAGGTCCGCCACCGCGCACATCTCGCTGGCGATGGCGCGCGCGATTGCCGGACGCAGACGAAGCGGAGGATTGGCGGGCGCAGAAAGCACAAATGGCAATCCGGTCTCATTGAGGCGCACTGTCGAATTGTGTTCAGGCTGCCGGTTCGATTGCATATAAACCTCTCTCCTGGTAAAGAGCGCACACATCTCCCGTGAACTTGCGCACACGGTGCAAGCCCGCCAAAGGCTGTATTGTTATTGTGCTAAGGCACAGGCGCCGCGATCGGGTTGAAGAAGACACCCATATCGGTTGCTTTCATGAAGCGCGCAAGGTGCTCCATCTTGTTCCGGGTAACAAGCAGCATATCTCCGGGCTCGAGTTCAGCGTCTCGTTCCAGATCCCGGTGCTTCTTCACGTTGTGTAGATTGAGCTTTCGAACCTCCGCATCATCTGCATTGATGCGTCTGAAAAGGATGACTTGCGTGTCGCGGGCCGAATCCTTGAATCCGCCAGCGAGCATCACAGCCTGAAGTGCGGTTGTATCATCGTGCAAGTCGATCTTCCCGGGATGCTCCACCTCGCCGGCGACCACAACATACGGCTGCTCAAACTTCTGCAATGTGATTGTCAGTTCCGGGTGATTGAGCCGCTGTGAAGCCTCGTCTACAATCTTCCGCCGGGCTTGCTCCACCGAAAGTCCGCCAACCTTTACGCCGCCGACGATGCTGAGGTTGACAAACCCATCCGGTTGCACGGTCACCGTCTGGTTGAACTCCGGGGTGTACCGGTAGCTGAGCGCAATCACGTCACCCGTATGCAAGGCGTAGATCGGCCGGCTGTGAAGCTGATTTTCACCTCTTGCCGCAACCGCGGGCACCATCAGCGCGCCAAGTGTTATGACCAGGATTCGTCTCATTGTTTCCTCCCCGTTCAGTGGAGTTTCCAATACAGTCAGGCATCCGGATAAAGCCATCGTGGTATATCAGTGCTGCGCTTGTTGAAGATGTAGCCCAACAGCGTTCCTCCAGCGGCAGAGATCATTTGTTCCGATTGGCGCGGTTGTTCACGGCGGGTGCGGTTGGCCTCAACCACCAGGATCACGCCATCGAGGAAAGGAGCAATGCCCAGCAAATCTCCCGACTCTCCGAGAGAAGGGCAATCGATGATTGTGTAATCAAACTCCGAGCGCAGCAGGTCAATGCAATCGCTTCGGTATTGCCAGCTCCCTTCCCACGGTCCTCGCCGTTCAGGAACGGTCAATACGCGGTTCGAAGGCATATCGTCACCGCCCTCTCCTCCAAGACGTGGCGCCTGCCTTGAGATCGATTTTCGAATCGCTTCGACCGTCGGTTCATGCAGTTTGCGAAGAAAACTCACGTTGACCCCTGCAACCGATGTGAGTTCGCATTTTGCCAGCTCCTGCAGCAAGGCCCTCGCCACATAAGACACGCCTTCGCCGGGATTGCTCGAGCTCAAAGCAATCACCACGCCGCCCTGATCGCGCTCGCGCGGTTTTTGCAGCACTGTATACAGCAAGGTCTGATAGACAGAGCTCGGCGCTTTCCCCGCTTTGCGCGACCGTTCGTCAGTATCCGGATGCTCTTTAGACGCTTTCATATCGACAGTCCTTCCCGTTGAAATTTCACCAAGGTTGGGCTGACCTTCCGCTCGCTCGCAGGCTCCTTGCTTTGCGCCATCCCAATAATCACTGGAGCAAACTCTGAGCTCGATTCGGCTAGCCTTCCGCCTCGAATTCGTTCCAGAGGCACCGTCGCCAGCACTGGAAACCGCGTTAACCTCTCCAGCTCATACGAATTCGCAATTGTGTCGCGGCCCACTTCGGCGAAGAACACCATAAAGCTGGCAAGAAATATTGCCGTGAAGCCTCCCAGAACCAAGTCAACGACTGGTTTCGGGTGAGACGGTATGACCGAGAATGTTGGATTTTGCTGAACGGCGACGTTCAAGAGACGATTCTCATTCATCGCATCGGCCATCTCCGCCTCGTCGCGCTTTTGTGTGTAGAGCTGGTAGTTGTTTTCCATGTCAGTGACTTTTTGACGAAGGGTTGTAAAGTCGACAGTTGACCCCTCAGTATTCTTCAGGCTCGCGCGGAGTTGACCGACCTGCTGTTCAAGCGCGTTGTGCTTGGCGCGCAATGCCTGACGATCGGTTTCGTTTTGAATAATCGAGCCGGTTACTGCCTGCCACACCGGATTCACATCCGATGAAACCTCTTTCGAAGTCATTGCCTGCGCCTGGCTCAAGGCGTGCTTCGTGTCGGCAATCTTGCGATCTACCTCCTGCACCAGCCGGTCCTGGGGGGTGAACTTGGTAAGCAAGCTTGTGCGTTGATTCTGCAACTCGGCCAGCATCGTATTAAGACGTTCCACCGAGTAATCATTGGGAATGATGCGCTGCTGCGTCGTCTGTCTTGTGGGAATGTCCTTGAGTTGGCGCGTTTGCGAAGTGAGCCGCTGCGACACTTCGCTGATCTGCGCGTCAGTACTCCGAAGCTCCGTCTCAGCATCGTTGATCTCGCGATCAACATTTTGCTCGGTATCGCCAAGGGACACAATCTGGTGGTCCTGCTGGTATTGCGCCAACTGCTGCTGTGCCTGGTCCAACTGGGTTTTGTATTGATCCGCCTGGTCCGCGAAGAACTTCGCAGTACCTGGCGGTTGCGCTATCTCGCGCTGCTTGGCAAGGAACGCCGCCAGCAACCTGTTGAGCATTTCAGTTGCGGTTCGCGGATCGGATGCGGTGTACGCCGCGTGGATCACATTGGATTTTCGGATCAGGTCAACCGAGAGATGCTTCTCAAAGTTGTCGACATCCTTGTCGTGCGCCTTCATCTGATCCTGCGACAGTGTCTGAGCGGGACGGCTGTTCCACTGCGGGTCCACAACGACGTTCGCGAGACTCCTGCTTTGGAGCATTTGAATCTCGGAGTTGATTTGTTCTTCCGTGACTCCATTGATCGTGATCATGCCGCTGATACGGCTGGGAGTGATCTGCTCATCCCCGCGGGTATTCTGCACCAGAATGTCCATCTCCGAGCGATACTGCCTGGGCATGAGGAATGTATAGGCAGCGGATGCGAGAAGGACGGATGCGACGATCAGAAACCACAACCGGCGGTGGCGAAACGCCGCCTCGAGAATCTGACGGAAAGATCCACTTTCCTGCACTGTCATTGCATTTCCGGGTAGACTCTGCATAATCGTCGGTTGCTCCATTGCGATGGACTCGCGTCTCCGCTATGAATTACCTTGCGCCTTGCCCGTGCTGTTGCCGATTTCCGATCAACTTTGAGTGGCGGGCAATCACTCTTTACCATGAATAACCCAGGTCAATGTGGCTTGCCATCGGTTAAATCTGCCTTTTTGGATGGTGTAATGATGCCCGTTGTTTATGACGACTATGTGCCATAGTCCATGACGACTATCTGCCATACCATATGGCACAATTCTCCAACTCGCCGCGCCAAGAGCCTGAATAGATTGCACCTGCGTTTGGGAAGTGGCTGCCGCACGACGGAGGATCGCCGGGGCGATTACGCGAGGTTGCGCTTTACGCTGTGGCAGAAAGGGAACTCGCGCGAACGCGATCGGCGAAATTGATACTTAACCATTACGCAGCTCGATATTTAAGTTCATGCATAGTCGATGAATTATTAGAGAATCTTGCCATTGTGCACTTGCAACATCTGGGTTATATATGGAACATCCCCAAAGCAAGATTCAGGGCTAACACCAACGGCACGTGGAATCTCCACGCCCGAGGCTTTTGTCTTTGGCGTGCCTTCTGCGTGTCAGAGGGAATTACGCTTGGACTTCCTCCCCTTGTCTGCATCGACGCCTGCCAATCGCCGGCCACACAGCTTCGCAACGTTGCAATCCTCCCGCGAACAAATGGGCTTCAACCATCGCCGCCCTTTGCTCATCGCTTTTCTTGCGGCTGAGACAGCCTTCCTATTGCTTCAAGGCTGCAGTGCTCACTTCACATCGTCGTCCAGCACGTCGACGCCTACCGGACAGTTGCCCGGCGAAAAGGCCGCGGCCGCGGAATCTCTAATCGATACCTCAGGTGTTTGCACGCATCTCACGTATACCGACTCGCTCTATTACACGCAGTGGCCGGCTGTATTTAGTCGTCTGCAGCAGCTCGGCATCAAGCATATCCGCGAGGGGTATGCCGATCTCCCTCCGGGTTCACCAGTCTTTGCGGAACATCAGCAACTGGCGCAGGCCGGCATCACGGCCGACTTCGTCGTTCCTTTTGACCTCTCGGTCACGGTGCAAAAGCTGCAACAATTTGCTTCCGAAGTGAGTGACCTCGAGATGCTTGAGGCTCCGAACGAGTGCGACGTGCTGGAAAACTGTGGCGGCGGTGGAGACCTGGGTATTGCAGACGTGGTGTCGTTTCTGCCGACGCTTCATGCGGCCGCGAGCGCTCTTCAGGTGCCCCTTATGGGACCGTCCTACGTGAACCCCCTCTCTTATCTCACGACGGGCAACGTCGCATCGCTCATCAATCTGAACAGCATGCATGTTTACTTTGGCGGAAGGAACCCTGGCAATGCAGGCTGGGGTCCTGCCGACAACGAGGGCAATGGCTATGGCAGCCTGGCATTTTGGCTCGATCAATCGGCGATAGACGCTCCCGGTATCAAGCCGGCCATGACTGAAACCGGCTACATGTCTTTCCCATCAACATCGACTCCCTTCACTCTTCCTGAAAGCGTCGAAGCTTCCTACATTCCACGCACGTTGCTGCTCGGATTCAAGAACGGATTCGAGGAGACGTTCTTTTATCAGCTTCTTGACGACCCTTCGTCGCCGCCGGGTTACGGACTGCTTCGCAGCGACATGAGTCAGAAGCCTGCGTTCACTGCCCTTTCAAACCTTCTCAAGCTTCTTTCCGATCAGGGCAGGACCTTCACTCCCGGTTCGCTTCCGTATTCCATCGCGGGGGCCGACTCAAATCTGGACCACCTACTGCTCGAAAAAAGTGACGGCTCCTACTGGCTCGTCCTTTGGCTTGAGGAACCAAGCTGGGATCCTGTGAATGCCGCGCCCATTGCTGTGAGCCCCGAGAACATCAGCATCAATATCGGCAACGGATTTGACGCAACCACCGACTATCAATTCGACACCGAAGGCAACGTCACAGCTTTCAACCAATCGATGAATGGCGGGGCGACTTCTCTCACAGTCACCGATCAAATCTCGGTGGTGCAGATTGTGCCTCGGTGAGAGGTCTGTCGCGTTGAGCTTGTCTTGCGGAAGGTTCCGGATCTCACGGCACTTGTTTTGCCGGATCAATCGACACAAGTGCGGCTAATTGCCAATCCCAGGCCAGTCGTTCGTCCATGCAATACTCTTGATCCAGACAAAGGGCGTGTTTTTGTCTGACGCCCTATGCGCGTGAAAGATGATCAGGCTCTCGCTGTCGCCGGAATTGACATAGACGGCTCCACCGCCGGGTGCGCTCCAGACACCATCGCCTTCGAGCAGAACTGTTCCTCCGCCATTCATCATTGCGGTACCGGCTTCATCGATGAAGGGGCCATGGGGACTAGTCGAGCGGCCAACCGCTTCCTTGTAGTTATTTGCCGCGGCGTTTTGTTCGCAGCAATAATCAACAGATACGAACAGGTAATAATAGCTACCGTGGTGGATGAGCGATGCACCCTCGATAGGATTGTTGGGAACACCCGGCCGCGTCGCCAAATCGTAGCGGACGGATTTGGAAGCAAGCAGCATTCCAGTTTCCGGATCGATCTGGCGCTGCTTGATCCCGGTCCAGTAACTTCCATACGTGAGCCAGACGCTGCTATCTGAATCCACTAGAATTGTTGGATCGAGAGCGTTGAAATCGTCACCTGGCTTCGATTCGAGTACCGGGCCGCGGTCAACCCATTTGAATGCGGGGTCGCTGGCATCGAGAGTTGTGTTGGTGACCAGACCAATGACGGACCGCTGCGAGTAAAGGACCGATCCGCTGTAGTAAACGTGATACTCGCCGTTGAAAAAGGAAACATCAGGCGCCCACAATCCCTTGATGCCGGGAACGTCGCTGATGACCCACGCGGGCAACACTTCCGGGAAGATGCTGCCACAAGCGGTCCAGTTCACTTTGTCCTGCGAACAATGGATCGGAAGGAAACCACTCGATGATGATCCCGCAACGTCGGTCGAGAAGGCATAGTACGTTCCGCCCTGCTGCATAATGCTTGGATCGAGAACCGGCGTGGTATTACCGGTGAGCAGGTAACTTGCAAGCGGATCCGTGGCCCCCGCGACGTAGGAGAGATGACCAACCAGGGATCCATGCGCACAGGAGCCGAGACAAGGCAGCAACACCGAGGCCAAGCAAACAAAGGCCGTCCGCTTGATGGACGCCATAAGAGACCGCAACCTTTCCGGGGGGAACTATCGTTACGATATCTCAATTTGGTTTCATCGAATAGGATTTTGTTGTCTCTAAAACGGATTGTGAGCGCTTTAATCAGACAACTCGTTTGTCAGGCAATGACAGGATCTCGCCAATTCTTGAGCGAGGGGCGCGCATCTGTCTGAGACGCTTCCTTTTACCTGAACTCTCGCGCGACCAGAGCAACCTTCTTCGCAAATCTCCAATCTTAGCGAGCATGCTTGCGGCTCGACTTTGCAGGCGGTGCTGCACGCCATTCCTGACGCGCGCGGGTACGTTCGATTTTCTGAACGTCATGTGAGCGCGTCGCAGGACTTGGGATGGCTGACTTTTCAGCGGAGCCCATTAAGACGGGCTGGAATGGTTTATCCATGAGTTCAAAAAAGACTGCAATCATCCCAGGCGCTGGGCCGGCAGGCCTGACAGCGGCGTTGGAATTCTGCCGGGAATCATGGATTCGACCGATTGTGCTGGAAGCACGTGAGCGCATTGGAGGAATCTCCTGCACCCTTCGACAAAATAGCAATCGCATCGATATTGGCGGACATCGATTCGTCTCCAAATCCGATCGTGGGCCGGGTTGGGCGCAACAGAATGCACAAGTACAACATTCAGGATTACTCCATGGTGACCGCAAATATCGCAAGGCTAAGGCCAGTTTTTCAAAACCCTCCGACGTGGCCACCGGAGCGGACAACAACCCAGGTGCAGAGTACGCAGCATGATGAGCAATGTGGACTTGATGGGGACCGCGACACGCGGCGCAGGGACGTTTCGATCCGTCCTGCGCGACGCGGGCACGCGAATGGAAGACCGCATCGATCGTTCGCCTGATCGCGCCTTCATTCTGCTTTCAATCTTCTACTTCATTGTCGTGTTTGCGCTTTCTTCCCTGAAACTTCTATGGCTCGATGAGTTGATCACGCTTCACATCGCAAGATTGGGCAGCGCATCCGCAATCTGGAGCGCGCTTGCCCAGGGCGCCGATCCTAATCCGCCAGTCTCGCACCTTCTGGTCCTTTTGAGCCGGCGACTCTTCGGCGATCACGAATTTGCATATCGTCTTCCTGCGGCGATCGGCTACTGGACTGGCCTGCTGTCTCTCTTTGTGTATTTGAAACGCCATTTGCCAGGCACGTGGGCACTTGGCGGAGCCGTGCTGTCGCTGACGATGGCTGCCTTCGACTATAGTTACGAAGCCCGCTCCTACGGTATCTTCTACGGTCTTGCGATGCTGGCGTTTCTTTGCTGGAGCCGCACGGTCGCCCCTGACAGTACATCCATTGCCAGAACTTTCGCGCTCGCCGGGATGATCTTTGCTCTTGCCGCCGGAATCTCGACAAATTACTTTGCGGTTCTTGCATTCTTCCCCATTGCCGCAGGTGAATGCGTTCGAACTATTCTTCGCGCGCGGCAATCTTCCCGGTTATCAGGGCAGGGCGGAGCGAGCACGCCCGCTTCGATTTTCCATGCGGTCGACCTCCGCATCTGGCTTGGCCTTGCGATAGCCGCATCGCCGATGCTGGCTTATCGCTCATTGGTAACCCGTTCCATTTCACAATTCGCGCCCTATGCCTGGAACAAAGTCTCTCTCGGCCAGGTTGCAGACTCCTATACCGAAATGGTCGAGGTTGTGCTCTATCCAATTTTGGCGCTCTTTGTCTTCAGCATTATTTTCTTCTGGGTGGCGCGGCGCCTCTATCGGCTATGTTCCGATTGCCGCGCCAGGCTTTTGCCGCGCTGGCTCGAGCGGCTTCTCCATCGGACACCTTCAAACTTTTCCATCCCCTCCTATGAAGCCGTTGGCGTCGTGGTCTTTATGCTGTATCCAATCCTCGGGTACATCATCGCTTCTGTCTGGGGAGGAATGCTTTCTCCGCGCTTCGTGATTCCTGTCTGCTTTGGCTTTGCTATCGCGGCCACATTGGTTGCATACAGGCTGTTTGGCAACGTGCGCAAGGCGAGCCTCGTCTTTCTGTGTTTCTTCTTTGCCTGGTTTGTTGCCCGCGAATCTGTCGTCGGCTATTGGTACGAGGAGCAAAAGCAATGTTTCTATAAGGTTCTTGACCATCTGCCGCAAGCTGAGCTGTCGCTGCCAGAAGATGCGCCCATCGTTATTCCGGATCCATTGCTGGTGCTGACATTTGTCCACTATGCACCGCAGGCCGTCGCCTCGCGCGTTGTGTTTCCTGTCGACTTTCCCGGCCATCCGGCATTATCGCCACGATGACTCGCCTGAAGAGAATCTCTGGGCTGGCCGCGACTGGCTGTACTCCGTGCCGATTGTTCCGCTGGCCACATTTCAAAATTCTGCCGGAAAATACCTGATCCTTGCCAGCGACTGGAACTGGCTTCTCAACGATCTGACCGATCACCATTATCGAATCGATCGGCTCCCTATCGATACGCGAGCGGAGGCGATCGGTGGTTTTACGCCGCTGGCCCACGGTACGCCAACGTTCTACACATCGGCCGGCGACGGCGACCTGAGTGATGCTGCGGTGAAGTACGCATGGCCAGTCGCATTCAGGGTTAGCGACAACCTGCCGAGAGCGACACAGCTTGGGCACGGAAGGCGTGAAACAATGACGACTTCTTTCTGGCCAACCGCCACTTCTACCAAAACATCTGCTCTTCGCTGGTGGCATTTCGCTCTGCTTGCCTTTGCCGGGCTGTTGCTTGCTGGGCTCTCCTACACGCTCGATCGCAAGCGGGTTGAAGTGCACGTTATATCTCCCGATTACCAGACCATTGAGAGCACAATCTCCACAAGCGGCACCGTAACACCCATCGACGACTTCCCGGCGCGGGCCAATTTCTCCGGTGTTGTCGAAAAGGTCTATGTGCGGCTGGGACAGAAAGTTCACGCCGGCCAAATGCTGGTTCTCATGAAAGATCAGTACGCGCTATCGCGCGTGCTTGCCGCGCGCGCCGCGCTTGGGTCTTCAGAGGTGAATGAGCAGAACGTGGAAAACAATGGCTCGCAGGACGATCGCATCGGCTTCGCCGCAGAACTTGTCCGCGCCAAGAGCGAGCAAGCCGCTGCGGCCAGCGCTTTTGCAACGCTTGAGGAATTGGAGAAGCGCGGCAGCGTCTCTCACGCGGAGGTGCTTGCCGGAAGCCGGCGACTGCAAAACGCCAATGCGGCCCTGCATGAGTTGCAGCAGAAGACAAGCGAACGTTACAGCCCAAGCGACGCCGCGAGCTGGAAAGAAAGAGTTGTCGCGGACAAGGAAGCGCTCGCTGCAGAAAAAGTCTCTTACGGCAATGCTCATATCACTTCTCCCATTGCGGGAACCGTTTATCTGCTGCCGGTCAACCAATACGATTTCGTTCCCGCGGGCTCCGTGCTTCTTCAGGTGGCGGACCTGAATAGAATTCATGTGCGCGCGAATTTCGAGGAGGTTGATGTCGGCAACTTGCAAGTCGGCGAACCCGTGACCATCACGTGGGACGGAAAGCCAGGCCAATCGTGGAGCGGCCACGTTGCAGAAAAACCTCTTGCTGTCACACATTCCGATGCGAGCAATGTTGGCAGCTGCACGATCGACATCGACAACCCTAAGAGCGACCTCCCGGTGGGTACAAATGTCATTGTCGTCGTTACCGTACAGAAACACGACCATGTACTCACAATTCCTCGTGAAGCTTTGCACTCAGAGGGAACTGCGCACTATGTTTATCGCGTTCACGATGACAGATTGGTGAAAACACCGGTCAACCTGGGGATCGTCAATCCCCTTCGTGCCGAGATCACAAGCGGACTCGAACCCAGGGACGTGATTGCTTTGAATCGAACAGACGCTCACCAACTGACTGGTGATCTTAGCGTGAGAGCCGCAAAGTGAGTGAAGTTAGCGAGGTGATCAAGCGGGCGCGGCGAGCATGGTGAGCGCGCAGATGGAGGCCGAGACGATCGCAACATTTGCGGGAAGATATTGCCGGAAATTTGCATGCGCGCAGGTGCGACATGTCGCACCGAGTTGCGCCTTCGCCCTCCCGGTTGCCCTCTGCTTGTTGACGGTGCCGTGTTCCGCCCAGCTCTCCTTCACTTCCGCGATTGGTCTTGCCCTTCGCAACAGCCCCAAGGTCAAATCTGCTGAAAATGACGTGCAGAAGGCCCAGTCCCAGCTTGCGGTGATGAGGGATATCTACATTCCGAGCGTTGTGGCCGGGGCCGGCATTGGCGACAGCTACGGCATCACGCTCAGTGTGCCCACCATCTTCAACATCAGTGCACAGAGTCTCGTTTACAGCGCCCAGCAGCGTGCCTATATTCGTGCCTCACGCCTCGACCTCAAGGCTTCAGAATATGCGCTGGCCGAGGCTCGCGCCGAGACTGAAGAAGATGCCGCGATTAGCTGGCTCACGCTGGACAACGCGCAAAATGCAATGGCCGCGCTGACGCAGCAGTACGGGCTTGCCACCAAACTTGTCGCCGTGATCCGGGACCGCGTGGACGCGAAGCTCGAGAGCGATCTCGAATTGCTGAAGGCTCGCCGGGGCGCGGCCCAGATCAAACTCCAACAACTGCAGGCTCAAGACGACATTGAGGCCGCGCAGGCGCATCTGGCCCGGTTAACCGGCCTCTCGCCGGATCAGCTCACGATTGCGCCCGAGAGCACTCCTGCTCCGCCATCGCAACCCGTGACCACCGCTGAGTTCGAAACGAACATGCCGGCTAGCCCCGGCATACTCGCCGTGGAAGCTAATACGGCAGCCAAGGAGCAAAGAGCGCGAGGCGATGCAAGCTACACCTGGAGACCGACAATCAACTTTGCGGCGCAATATGGGCGCATCAGCCCCATCAACGATGTCTCCAGTTTCTATAACCTTCAAGGTAACTACAACACGGCGAACTTTGGCATAACAATCCAATTTCCACTGCTGGACAGGGTGCGCAAAGCCGCCGCGCGGGAGTCGCTCCTCGACGCATCCCATGCCGCTATTGACCTTGAAAATCTCCGCCTCGATGAGGGCGAAGGCCGTCGCAAGCTTCAGCGTTCCATTCCGGAGTTGGCGGCAAAAGCCGCGCTGGCGGATCTCGACCTCGCTATTGAACAGAATGAACTCCAATCGATCACCGTCCAACTTCAGGCATCGTCCGGCGGGCAGCCCCTTACTCCCAAGGAAGAATTGAACGCAAGGATGCAGGAGCGGCAAAGGTACTTGGACTGCCTGAATGCAAAACTGCAGTTGTTCAAGGCTCAAATCTCGCTTCTTCGTCAGAGTGGGGAGCTCGAAGCCTGGATCCACTCTCTCGATCATTCTCCGGCAAGGGCGAAATGACGCGATGAAAAGCTCGACTCTGCCAATCCGCACTTTCCCAGGCCATCGAGAGGCAAGCCAGGCCGTCGACTCGCCTGCGACAAAACTCCGCCTGGTGCCACGCGCTTATCCTGCTCCACAAACCAACGCGATCACGCTATGCTTTGTTACCGCTCTTACCGCCATCGCCATTGCCATCCATGGCTATCATCCCTATGCGGAGGATGCCGGCCTCTACCTGCCGGGGATCAAGAAGCTTCTCAATAATTCTCTCTATCCTTCATGGTCGGAGTTCGTGACCGTACAACTTCGGCTGTCGCTCTTCGCGCCCATTGTCGCGGGGCTTGTCCGCTTAAGTCATCTGGGCTTGATGACCTTCATGTTTGTGCTCTATTTCGTCACGACATGGCTTACCTTGTTTGCCGCGTGGCTGATTGCCAAACGCTGTTACTGGAGCATCGAGGGTTGTTATGGAGCAGTGTCGCTTCTGGCCATGTGGCTTACTCTTCCCATCGCGGGCACATCGCTCCTGCTGATCGACCCGTATGTGACAGCGCGCAGCTTCTCCACGCCCTGCACCTTGTTCGCCATAGCCGCCGCACTCGATTCAACGCGGGGGATTCGCTCAAGGGATCCCAAGACCTGGCGCAGCTTCGCACTCTGCGCGTTGAGCCTGGCGATTGCCTGTTTCATGCATCCATTAATGGGAGGCTATGCGATCGGTTGCGTCGTGCTGCTTGCTTGTTTATCTCTTCCGAACAAGAGACTCCGTGTAGCAACAACCCTCTGCATGTGCTGCGCCGCCATTTTGCTTGCCGCCCTACTCGACTGGCTGTCCGCTGCTCAGCAGCCGCTGTATGCGCGCGTTGCGCAGACACGGAGCTATTGGTTTCTCTCTTCGTGGCACTGGTATGAATTGCTGGGTCTGCTCGCGCCGCTCCTGATCCTTGAAGCATTGAGATTGCCCGCCTTCCGGCCGAGCCACCGATTTCGAGGCAATGCGGCTTCGTCCCTCGCACACATGGCTCTCGCTGCCGGAGTAACTGGATTTGTAATTGCCTGCATGTTTGCAGGCGGATCGGCACATTCGCTGATGGTCGCCCGGCTGCAGCCACTTCGCATTTTTCTGTGCATTTATATCCTCATGATCGTCGCCATCGGTGCAACGCTCGGAGAGCGGATTCTCGGGCGTCACGGCATTCGATGGGCGACTATGTTTGCGGTGCTGGGAACCATCATGGCGTTCGTCCAGTGGCAGACCTTCCCGAACTCAGCGCACATCGAACTCCCGTGGAGCGCCCCGGCGAACGAGTGGGAGCAAGGCTTTGTCTGGATCCAAAATCATACTCCGGAGAATTCGGTGTTTGCGCTGGATGCGAACTACATCTCAGACCGCGGCGAAGACGCGCAGAACTTCCGCGCCATTGCGGAACGCAGTGCGCTGCCAGACTATTCGAAGGATGGCGGCGTCGCTTCCATTGCTCCTGACCTGACAAATCAATGGATCGCTGGAGAAGAATTTCAAAGCGGACTTAATCGCACCACCGACGCTCAGCGCATTGCGAGATTACGGGGTTCATCTGCTCAATGGGTCGTGCTTTCCCATAGCGCATCCACCCAGTTTTTCTGTCCGTATAGAAACAGCTCAATGAAAGTTTGTCGCATCCCAGAACTCTAATCTGAAGAAGTCCCACGGAAGCCTGCGACGCTGCCGGGACGGCGCTGCTCCGGATGCCTGATCCACAGCTCAGTGCAGATTCATCATGATCATTTGCCCCGGGAAGTACCACGGAATTCGAATGAATGGGCGTCGCCGCCCGTTATGACGTTTTTCTCCAAAAAAACAAAAGCCCGCTGAATTAGCGGGCTTTTGCGGATCCTGCTTGGTAGCGCTACCGGGAATCGAACCCGGGTTTTAAGATTGAGAATCTCACGTCCTAACCCCTAGACGATAGCGCCACACTTGTATGGGCTTGTGGGTAAGCCCCTATCTAATTTACCAAAGAAACGACTTGCCGCCAAAGATGGGTGAAGCGGCCGGATGCTGCTTGACTGGCAGATTCGGGCCTTCTGGCCGGCAGCTGCCTGCTCAGATGCCCAGCTTGCGGACTTCGTCGTTGTAGTACTTGCGGTAGAGGATCTCCCACTCCTGGGAGCCTTCCTGGATGATCTTGCGCTGGTTGGCGATTTTGAGCCGGGCCGCGGTGTCGATGCGGGCTTCGTCGGTGAGCAGCGTCTCAAGTGCTTTGCGGGCTTCCTGGCGGATGGTGTTGCGATCCTCGAGAAAACCCACCTCGTTGATCTCGGCCAGCGTGTCGGCCACGGTGTGAGCCAGCTTGTTGAGCTTGTCGCGGTTGATCCTCATAGCACCGCCTTGTACTTTTTGGCCAGCTCGGTTTTCACCTTCTTGAACATCTCGGCGTACTGGGCGCCCGATTTGCGCATCTCCTCCGAATAGGCCTCAAGAATGACGCGAACTTCCTCGTTGATGCGGTCTTCGAGAGCGAGCTCCTCGAGCAGGCCTTCGTTGACGCGCGCCTCCGTCGCCTTGAGGTCGGCGGTGGTGATCATCTTTGCGTCAATGAGGTGCTTGACCGTACGGCGGGCCAGATACCCTATGTAATCTCGTGAAAAAATCATGGGTTAAGGCTCAGGATAACGCATGAAGCGGCAGGCTGTACACCGAAAGGCGGCTTCCGGCCTTCAGGTTTCCGATCCCAGCTGCCGGGTTGCGACAAACGGCCTGTTTTCTGGCTTCCCTTCGCTCGTTTCCTGCTGGTGCGCGGCGGTGATTGCGGGTTTAACCGGATGACGGGACGTTGGTGGCGTGGGGGCCGGGATAAATTGCCGTGAAAGCAGATGAAATAGAGGGACTTAGCGTATCGTGTTGCGGTATATTTGCGTATCCGGCGGGCCGGAGCGGCAAAACCCCTGGGAAAACGCCGGTCAAAAAGGAGAGCAACGTGGCTAGTTTCTGTTCGAAATGTGGAGCTGAAGTTCCCGCGGGAGCCTATGCGTGCACAGCCTGCGGATCACCGGTGGCAGCGGCCGCGCAGCCAGTGGCCGTGCCCCCAGCGCAACCAGTGGCAGTGCCGGTAGCGCAGCCGGTGGCAGTCGCGCCCGCGCCGCAAGGCAACAACGTGGTCAAGATCATCCTGATTGTGGTGGCGATCTTTGTCGGACTGGGCATTCTGGGAGCGGGCGCGTTCAGCTTTATGGTGTGGCGCGTTGCACACGCCTTTCATGTTTCAGGCAACTCGAACGGCGGAAATGTAACGCTCAGCACGCCGGGCGGCACGATCGACGTCAACGGCTCGCAGAGCTATAGCGCCGACGACCTGGGTACCGACATTTATCCTGGCGCAACGCAGGGCAAGGGCGGCATGAAGATGGATCTGCCCACCGGCAAGGTGGTGACGGCGGTTTACGTGACCAGCGACTCGAAGGACCAGGTGACGGCTTTCTACAAAGGCAAATTCGGCAGTGAAAGCTCTACCTTTGACGCACCGACGGGTACCGTGATGACAGTGAACAAGTCACCGCAGGATTCCGTAATGGTGACCATCACCAACAACGCGCAGGAAAACCAGGGCAAGACGCAGATCACGATCGTGCATACGATCTCGACCAAAGCCTCCTGAGCGGACGGGTGCTGGCCGGGGCCTGGCATGGCCGGGGCCGACTGGTGCGCGTGCGCGCGCCGGTCAGCTGCGGTGAGGGCAGGTTTTTGCGTTCAGGCACTCGTCGGCGATACGCAGGCGCTCCACCGGGCGCCCGCCGACGAGATGCTCCTCCACAATCGCTTCGGCATCTTCAGGGCGCACGTTGCCGTACCACACAGCCTCAGGGTAGACGACGACCGTGGGCCCATGCTCGCACTGGTCCAGACAGCCTGACTTGTTGATGCGCACACGGCCGGCAAGTCCGGCTTCCTTGGTCAATTGCTGCAATCGCGCGTGCAGTTCGCTCTTTCCATCGGCGGTACATGAAGGGCGTGGCGCGTCAGCAGGACGCATGTTATGGCAGACGAAGACGTGATGTTCAAAAGCTGGCAAAGGGAATGACCTCTTTTCAAGAGTAAAGCCTGAAAATGAGCCGCCCGAGTGCGCGTGAAAGTTTCCACACAAGACTGCTGGCGCGGGGGCTCCATCTGAGAGAATAAGAGGTAGATCATGAGTTCAGACAACCTCCTCTCGCTCAAAGACGACATGGTGGCCTTTATTGAAGGCCACGGCATGCACCGCCTGCCCGGGTACGTGACGGAAGACATTCCCTCGATTGTGTGGGAAGGCCAGGGCAATCCAGAGTCGTGGAAAGACTTTGTGGAGATGGCCAAGCATGTGGGCGCCCCGTTTGTGACGTTCAGCGAGATGAAGCTGGAACACGACGAACTGGAAGCGCTGATCGAAGAAGCCGGCGAGATGAACTTCCCCGACGAAGAGGCCACTGAACTTGTGGAGGCCAAGTGGCTGCGCAAGTATGCCGACATGCTGGGCTACATCCAGCTGGGCTTTGTGTACCAGGGGCTGGTGTTTCTGCACGAGACCACGACAGAGTGGTACGAGCGGTTCCAGACGCTGCTTGAAGATATCGAGAGCTTTCAGGACATCGTCATCGACGACACGCACCACGAAGACGACGAAGACGAGTAGGCCCTGGTGGAAGCAACTGCCGCTGATGCCGGCACTCCTCGAAAACGCGAAACTGTGCGGCCGGGTTCTCCCCGGCAACGCTGGAAGCTGACAGAAACCGATCATACACAAGCTGAGGCACTGGCAAAATCAGCGCGCGTGCCGCTGGTGCTGGCGGAGTTGTTGTTGGCGCGCGGCATTACCGAGGCCGGCCAGGCCTTCATCTTTCTGAATCCTGAAGCAGATCAGTTGAGCGATCCATTCCTGATGATGGGAATGGCGGCGGCCGTGGAGCGGCTGGAGCGCGCCATTGAACTGCACGAGCCGGTGCTGCTCTACGGCGACTACGACGTGGATGGAACCACCGCCGTGGTTCTGCTGAAGACCGCGATTGAGATGCTGGGCGGCGAGGTGCGGTTCCATGTGCCGCACCGGCTGCGCGAAGGCTACGGACTGCAATCGAGCGTGCTTGAAGCTGCGTACGCCGAAGGCGTGCGGCTGGTGATTACGGTGGACACCGGGATGCGCGCCTTTGCGGAAGCGGAGACGGCCCAGCGGCTTGGGTCTTGATTTGATTGTGACCGACCACCACCTGGCGAAGGCGGGCGATCAAGTGCCGGTGGCGCTGGCCATTCTCAATCCCAACCAGGCGGGCTGCGGCTATCCGGAGAAGTCGCTGTGCGGAGCGGCCATTGCACTCAAGCTGGCGCAGGCATTGCTTGAACGGCGCGACGCGACGCGCACCCGCGAAAAAACTCTGCCGAGCTTTCTGAAAATGGCGGCGATCGCGACCATTGCAGATGCGGTTCCGCTGCACGGGGAGAATCGCGTGATTGCAGCGCTGGGTTTGCGCGAGTTGCGGCGTCCGGCGGGCGCGGGACTGCGCGCGCTGTTTGCAGCGGCTGCGCTTGATCCGGCTACGAAGCAGATCACCGGATACGACGTGGCGTTCCGGCTGGCTCCGCGCATCAACGCGGCAGGGCGCATGGATGTGGCCTCAGAGGTGATTGAGCTGTTCACCACACGCGATTCGCACCGAGCGACAGAGCTGGCCACAAAGCTGGAGCGGCTGAATCGCGAACGGCGCGATGCGGAGGCGGCTGCGCTGAGCGTGATTGAAAAGCGGCTGGCTGCAGACGATGAACTTGCGGTTGACAGCCTGCTGGTGGTCGACGGCGACGGTTGGCATCGGGGCGTCATCGGTATTCTTGCTTCGCGCGTGGTGGAGCGCACCGCCAAGCCGGCAATTGTGGTAAGCGTGGAAGAGGGAGTGGCGCACGGATCGGGCAGATCAGTGGACGGCTTTCAACTTTTGAACGCGCTTGAAAGCTGCGCCGACTTGTTTACGCGGTTCGGCGGACACGCCTTCGCTGTCGGCTTCGCAATGCCTGCCGAAGCCCTGCCCGAGTTGAAGAAGAGGCTGCGGCTGTATGCGGCGGAGCATCTCGCGGCGCGCGAGCCGGAGCGGGTGCTGAACGTCCATGCGGAGTTGCCGCTGGACCGCATTACGCCGGTGCTGGCTGGATGGCTGCGCAAGCTGGAGCCGCTGGGCCATGGAAATCCTGAGCCCAATTTCGTGGCGCGCCACGTACGGCTGGCCGCTGCGCCGCGCGTCATGAAAGAACGGCATCTACGGCTGGAACTGGCGCAGCAGCAGGATGGAAATGCGCCGCTGGGGCCGGGAAATTCGCCGGGCCCGGGCAGCTCGATCCGCGCCGTGGGATGGGGACTGGCCGCGCGGGCCGTGGAGTTACACCTTGCGGCGGGCAGCGTCATCGACGTCGCCTACCGCATTCGCGAGAACGATCATCCCGACTTCGGCGGGCTTGAAGTGGAGATTATGGGCATGGAGATTGCCGCGCAGGATTGATGACGAATCGTTGACGCAGAAAGGCCCACGGCTGACCGTGGGCCTTTCGCTTTTATCACGATCTAGTTGTGGTTGCGATCGTGACCGTGATCGTCCTTGGCCCTTGCCCTGATTGGAATTTTGCGGGGGCGGCGCGTTGTGCTGCGGTTGCTGCTGCGTGTGCTGTCGGGGCGTTGGGCCCTGCTGCACCGGGGCATTGCCGGTGTTGGAGTGCGAGGCGTTGTAGGTCTTCGTCGGCTGACCGCCGTTGTTCGGTTGCGGCTGGCCGTAGTTGCGGGGCTGGTTGTTTCCGTTATTCGGCGCGTTGTACGGCTGGGGCTGATTGTAGTTGCCGCCCGGATTTCCGCGTCCCTGATAGCCGTTGTTCTGATTGCCGTTGTTCTGGTTGCCGTTGTTCTGGTTCCCGCGGTTCTCGTTGCCTGGCCCCTGATAGACACCCTGATAACCACCCACGGCGCCGGCTTTCCCACCAGGCTCGTTCTGGTAGCTGCCGCGCGGGTTGGGCTGCGAGCCTTGATTCATGGGATGGGGCACGGCCATGTACTGGGGATGACCGCCATTGCGCGTGGCGTAGGCGTTTCTGTCGCCCATGGCGGAGGACTCGTGCGAAACCTGGAACGAGGTGGCGCCGAGGTGGTTTTCATGCTCACCAAGTCGCTCTTCGGGCATGGCGTCGTGACGAATGCCCCCGGGACCGCCGCTGAAGGCGACGTGCCCTTCGTTGACCACCGTGTTCCTCTCCACAATGTTGCGGTCTTCGTAGGTGTTGCGCACATGGCGGTCGTCCACGCGCATCACCGCCCTGTTATAGACGAAGTCGTGTCCGCGCCACATGCCGCCGACAAAACCCACGCCCATGTATCCGTAGCCGTAGTTGACGCCACCGTAATAGCCGACGTGGCGGCCCCAGTAGCCGGGATGGAAGACGAACAATCCCTCAGACCAGCCCCAATAGGGCGGTGTCCACAGCGCGCCTTCATAGGGAGCAGGCACCCATGTGCCGGGCACCCAGAAGTAGCCTTCGTCGCCATAGGCCCAGTAGCCGGGCATCCACATCAGGCCTTCTTCAGGGCAGGGGGGCTGGTCATACACGGGCAGCATGGGCGGAGCAAAGCCGACGCTGATAAAGACGCCTGCAAATGAGGATGCGGGCACAACTGAAATGAGAAACGCCAGAATCAGCATGCGCATGTTACAGAAAAATTTCATGGGATTTACCTCCAGAACTTTCGTGCCGCTCCCGCCAGGGAGATTGGAATAGTCTCCCCTGGGAGAATGCGGCGAGATTACCGCGGATTGAGGAACGCTCGCGTTCCAATCCGGTTCGGGTGACGTGAAAAGCTGCGCGGGAAGAACATGATGATCCCGTCAAGACTTGATGAAGACGTGCATGGGCGCAACCAGCAACTGCATTGCCGCAAAGGATACCTCAGCGATGCTACTCCAGCGCGCGGCGGATTGTCTCTGGCAGCGAGCGGTAGAAGGCAAGACGGCCGGCATTGCTGCCGGCCGCTGCCTTTCGTTCTGGCTGAGCACAGTTGTGGCTCAGCGCTCTCTGGGGGGACGCACGGTTTTGTCGTTGTGCTTCTCACGGTAGACTTGGCGGCTGTCCCTATTTTCCTGATGGTTTGCCTGCTGTCTCTGCTGCTGGGTGAGCCTGCCGCCGTTGGCAACGCGCTCGTTGTGCACCTGCTGATCGAGGTTGGACTGGTTGGCATTGGCGCGGGCCGCTTCGCCTGACGTCATCTGGCCTGAGCGCAGGCCGTTGGCGGTGCGCTGTTGTTGGTTGGCCTCGCGGTTGTTCACCTCGTTCGGTTGAATCGTGTTGCCGTTGTGCTTTTCGTTGTAGATCTGGCGGCTGGCGGCATTCTGTTCGCCGTTGATCTGCTGACGCTCGGCACCGGTGAGTTTGCCACCGTTGGCCACGCGATCGTTGTGCACCTGCTGGTCGATGGCAGACTGCGAGCGATCAGCGCGAGCCGCTTCGCCTGAGGTCATTTGACCGGTGCGTTCGCCGTTGGCAATGCGCTGGTCCTGGTTGCCCTGGCGGTTGTTGGGGTTGTAGTTGCGGCCCGCAGTGCGATCGGCTGCCGAAATAGGCTGAGACTGCGAGTGCTGCATGGAGACCTGGTGATAGGCGCCAATATTCGCGGACGCCATGGTTCCCGGATGTCCGCCGTTCACGGAGGCGAGCTGCGAGCGATCTTGCCCGGCAAAGTTTTCATGTTGCATCTGGTTGGCTGTGGGCTGGAAGTGATTCTCGTTGCCCGCCCGCATCTCCATGGCCGAAGCATGCGCCTGGATGCCCGCGCCGCCGTTGAAGCTGACGTGATTGTTGTTGACGATGGTGTTCCGTTCAATCACGGTGCGATCTTCATACACGTTGTTCACACGAATGCCGCCGAAGTTCGCAACTGCCCTGTTGTACGCGAAGACTCCGCCACGCCATTCGCCGCCGAAGAAGCCGACACCGCCGTAGCCGAAGCCGTAATTCACTCCGCCGTAGAAGCCGACGTGGGGACCCCAGTAGCCGGGGTGCCATCCATAGAGGCCGCCTGCGAAACCCCAGTAGCCGGGAGTCCAGAGCACGCCGACGCGTGGCGGATGAACCCAGACACCGGGCACCCAGTAATAGCCCGCGTCGCCGTAGGCCCAGTAGCCGGGAGTCCAGATAAAGCCTTCCGCGGGTAAAGGCGGTTGAACATATACAGGAAGAGCTGGAGGCGCAATGGCTACTCCAATAAATACGCCGGCATTTGCCCGCGTGGCAGGCAGCATGAGCATGGGAGCTACGATGGCGACGGCGAAGAGAAGTGTGCGAAGTTTTGAGGTTAGCGTCATTGGGGATTCCTTCCTTTTGATCCGGAGTGCGGCAGGTCTTGCGGATGCCTCGCTACCCGGAATGTTGGGGTCTGATCGATGAAACACAGACCGCGGACGAATGTTGCTCGAGAAAAGTTTTAGCCGACCGGGAAAATGTTAAAAAGGCAGGAAAAATGATGCGGAGTCTAAGGGACTTTAACGATCGCTCAAAGCTTATCAGGAGCATTGCGTCCGTGGCGGAAAGTAAAACAGGCCCGCAAATGAGCACGGGCCTGTTTGGTTAACGGGAAGGAGATTTCAGTTACCGGCCATGGCCGTGCTCGTGCCCGCCCTCGCCATGAGGCTGCGGAGCCGCATGCTGTTGCGGTGCCTGCGCCATGCGGGGTGGCGGCGCCATGTGCTGCGGTGCCATGTGTTGTGGTGCCATGTGCTGTGGCGCCATGTGCTGCGGCGGTGTCTGCGCCATGCGGGGCTGGGGCGCCATGTGCTGTGGTGGTGCCTGCGCTACGCGGGGCTGCGGCGCTGCTCGATATTCAGGAGCCGCGTGCGACTGCGGAGCCTCATGAGGCTGAACAGCCTGGCGAGGCTGATTCATCGCCTGCCGCGGTTCGGTCATCTGGTGCTGCTGAAAAGCCGGGGCCGTGTTGCCATGGGCTGTGGCGCCCCGGTTGAGAGTGCGGACGCCAGTATTGCCCGGCCTCGTATTCGTTGGCCCCGTATTGGCTGGCCCGTGGGCGTTGAAGCCCGCGGGTGGGTTGTGGTTCTCGGCAGCAAGCGGGCGAGAGACGGCAAGGTTATGCGGATGGCCGCCATTGTTGCGTGCGTAGGAAGCCTTGTTATTCATCGCCGAGTTCACATGCGAAGTCTGGAACGATGTCGCCGCCAGGTGCTGGTCATGATTCGCTACCTGTTCGGCAGCGGTGGGCGGATGATTGATGCCGCCTGGTCCGCCGCTGAAGGCGACGTGACGGTTGTTGACGATGGTGTTTCGCTCGACAACAGTGCGGTCGACGTAGGTGTTGTGAACAATGTTGCTGTTCACATGCATGACGGCAGTGTTATAGGCGAATCGGTCGCCCCGCCACATGCCGCCGACGAAACCGACACCCATGTAGCCGAAGCCGTAATCCACGCCGCCATAGTAGCCGACGTGCCGGCCCCAATAGCCGGGATGGAAGACGTAGAGGCCGCCGGACCAACCCCACCACGGAGGCGTCCAAAGCGCGCCGATGTAAGGAGCGGGAACCCAGGCGCCCGGGACCCAGTAATAGCCATCGGGACCATAGGCCCAGTAGCCGGGCGTCCACATCAGGCCGGGATCGGGGCAAACGGGCTGCACATAGACCGGCAGAACCGGTGGAGCGAAACCTACGCTGATAAAAACGCCTGCAAATGACGAAGCGGGGATGAGAGCAATGAGCAGCGCCAGCAGAAGCCAGCGCGAGGAGTGGAAGCGCCGCATGGGGAATACCTCCTGGCAAAACATTGGCCGGCCGCGCGATCGGGGTTGGCCGGCTCATGAACAGTTTGAACCCTCGCGGGCAGGAGAAGTTGCCCGTGAAAGGTTGCTCGCGAACGGTCATTTTTTTGCTTTTTCAGGGCCTGATCGAGGGGCCGATGACAATCGCAGAACGAGCTTTAATGCCCACATTCGAAGGAGGAAAGGGCCGGGCGCGAATGCCGGTGGGGAGCGGGCGGTGACGATGTTGCCCACAACGCACCGAGGTTGCGCGTTGCGGGCCAATTCTGTTGCGGACGACGCAGCCTGAGCAACGAAGTCGCTCCCCGCAAATTCAATCAATAGCGGTAGCTGATGCCCATGCCCAGCACCTTACGCGCCTGCAGGTCGACGGGGATGTAGACAACCGAAGGATAAGGGACAGGCAGGTAAGTCGGCGACGGGATCGTTCCAATATTCCCCGCCACCTGGCCGATGCCGATGTCGAAGGCAAAGTGCGGATGCTCTCTCTGGGTCACGCGCACTGCATAGTCAAGGGTCGTGGGCAGGTCAGCTTTTCCGCCCACGAACGGAATACCCGCCGGGGGGTTGGGGCCCAGGCCCTTGGATGTGCGCGGCTCCTGCGTGAAACCCGCCGACGGCACGGCCACAAGTCCGTGTCCGATGGGCAGCGGAATCCCCAGGCCGCCGAAGAAACGTCCGCCGAAACGCGTACTCTGGCCGCCGATGCCGAAGATGGTGGCATTGGTGGCCTTCCAGCCGATGTTTGCCAGGAACGGCACCGGCGGCTTGGCCCAGGTCTTGGTAACGGCTATGTAGATGTCGCCATTGGTGTAGGCTTTGACGGCCGGGACAGCCACAGGGGCGCACAATTTGGTGTTGATGCAGTACTGATCGTAGAGCATCACTGCCTGTTGGCCTGCCGCACCGGTCACAAACTTGTCGTTGGTGCGCACCACGCCGCCGATGGCGACGCCGGGCACCCACTGGCGAAATTGCCCATCGTTCAATACCACCACTTTGCCGTGAAAAACATTCATGCCGTTGAAGTGCCACAGCTGGCTGAAATCCGGCGTGACCAATACTGCAGTCGCCGGCGATGTCGATCCCGGAACTGCATTGGCCGTCACCGTCGTGCCTGAGCCGCTGTCGCCGAACTGGTGGATGCTGCGCGTATATCCCACCTCGGCCCGGCTTGCGAAGCTTTCCGTGATGCTCAGGGTCTCAATGTTGCCAATCACTTTGGAGGCATCGATAAAGTGGAAACCGACTGCAGGGTGAGAAAAGAAATGCCCCTTCTCCGCGTAGACAACATACGCGGTCGGCGTAAGGAAACCGCCGGTCTGGCCTTCGAGGGTCAGGTTCTGGGCTGCTGAGCTCGTTGCAAAACGGCAAGACGATCGCGGCGAGGATGAAAAAAGTGAGGGCGGATGGAGACAGCAAAAAGACACGTGGTTTCACGTTGGACTCCGGTTGAGCACCCGCCGCGGCGGGCCGGCGCTCGAGGGTATTTGGAAAATTAACCTCTTGTACCACAGTGCGTACAGACTCGTCTCCGACCTCCGTCACAGCGCGTTGCCCTAATCCGTGGCAGTGATAGACTTGAGCCCATGCCGCGCGGTCTTTTCATCACGCTTGAAGGGCTCGATGGTTCGGGCAAAACCACCCAAATCAAGCGGTTGGCCGCCTGGCTTGAAAAGCGGGGCGTGGAGCCGGTACTCACGCGCCAGCCGGGTGGAACCCCCACCGGAGACCGAATTCGCGAGATTCTGCTCGACTCACGCTCCACCGGCGTGGCGCCCTTTACGGAGATGGCGCTGATGTTCGCTGACCGGGCGCAGGCGATTGCGGAAGTAATTGAGCCGGCACTCGTGGCAGGCCGCATCGTGGTTTGCGACCGGTTTACCGATTCAACGGAGGCGTACCAGGGCGGAGGACGCGAGCTTGGCTCAGAGGTGGTGCTGGAGATGCACCGGCTGGTCTGCCGCAATCTGCAGCCGGACCTGACGCTGCTGCTGCTGCCCTCGTTTGACGCATCGCTGGCGCGCGCACGCCGCCGCAACCACCGCGACACGCAGAACGGCAAAGATGAAAACCGCTTTGAGCAGGAGCAGGACGCCTTCCACCGCCGCGTGTGGGAGAAGTACAACGAGATTGCGGCGCGGGAACCTCAGCGCGTGGTGCTGATCGCGGGCGACCAGGGCATCGACGAGATCCATGAGCAGATTGTGGCGGCGGTGGCGGAGCGGCTCGTCCTGGCTGGCCATAAATCCTGACCGGAAATTCTGGTCAGAGATCTCGGGCTCGCGTCTGGGCGCTTTCTATTTGAACTCCCCGAAGTGCGCATCTTCCGGCGCCGACGGGTCATCGAGAAACTGAAACGTCGTTGCCGGTCCAAGATTCGCGGGGTCAGTCCAGGATGCGAGCGCCCAAACCACCTGCTTTGCGGGAGTGACCTCGATGGCCTGCAGCGTACCAGCCCGGTCTTCCGGTTTTGTGCTCCACTCGTTTACCCAGTTGTTGATCACGGTGTTCCCGTTCGGCAGCCGCCACGCCTGCTGCAGGCTTGTGAACTTGTAGCCCGGCGCATCTGCCGGGCTCCAACTCCATACCGAGTCGCCGCGCCGCGTCACTTCCCGCACGCCCTGGCGGTCGGTGATCAGGACATTACCATTCTTGAGTGGAGCGACTGACCAGATACCGACGCCCGGAAACGACCAGAGCTCGTTGCCGTTCGAGTCGTATTCGACCACCTTGTTGAGATCCATGTGCGCCACCAGCAGCGTTCCGCGACTGGTGAGGCGCGCATGCCGGAACTGGGCGTGTGTACTCGAAGGCTGTTTGGTCTTGAGAACAATCTCCTTTTCCGTGGCGCCCGTAACGATATTCACGACGCGCAGCAGTGCCGGATCGCCGTTCTGGATATAGAGAACGCGGTCGTTGCCAATGGGCACGGCGGTGTGCACCTCGTGGCCGGTGGGCGGTTCATAGTTCCAAACCACCTTTTTGTCCGGCGTAATTTCGGTCACGCCAAACTGATGCGCGAAGAGAATGTTCCCGTTCGACAGCATCACCGCGTCGCTGATCTCTCCCTTGCCTGCGGGATCGCTGTAACTCCACGCGATTTTGCCACCGCGCACGATAAAGATGTTGCGCTCGTGCGATTCGCCTGCGTAGAGAAAGTCGTGCTGCGCCAGGCCATTTCCCGGCAAGGCCTGAGGCGCAGCCTGACCGAGGGCATGAAGTGCGCCGACTGCAACAACAACGGTAACGGCAAGAAATTTCGTCGAGATCATCACCACGGCAGCATATACGAAGAGCCCTTGGCTATTGCTGCTTTTCTTGAAGACGAGGATTCAGTGGCATGTGTCAAGAGCTCCCTTCCGAGGGCATTAAGCGGCAGCGGGCTTGTTGTGGGCCAGAGGCCCACACGACAGCCGGTCTGGAGACCGGCGCTACAAGGTCTACTCCTCGTCCGTGAAAATCTCCTCGATCGTAGTCTCAAACAGCCGCGCCAGCTTGAAGGCCAGCGGCAGGCTGGGGTCGAACTTCCCGGTCTCGACGGCATTGACAGACTGACGCGAGACCTCAAGCTTTGCAGCCAGATCGGCCTGCGACCAGTTGCGTTCGGCGCGAAGTACTTTCAGACGGTTTTTCATCTGTACCTCTGCCAAACCACTGCGTACGAAATGCCCGCAAAACCCCAGAACATGGCGTAGATCAAAATCAGATCGAGCCGCGGGGCTTTCGCAAAGTCTTCTAGATAACCCCAGATGGTTGTCACGGCGAGCGTGCCGCCAATGCCCCAAAGCATGGACAGCACCAGCAGATTGCGCTCGAACTCGTCCTTTTCTTCGGCCAGGTAGAGCCCCGTGAAGACAATAGCGGCCACAATGGGCAACGCCGGGAGAATTGCGGCCAGGTAGGCAGCGATTCCGGTTGGATGAAGATGATGAAACACCATCGCGGTCACACGGGCGAACCCGATGCATAACACGGCCACAACCAACATACGGATCACATAGCGTCGATTGGCCGGATTCCTGAATAAGCAAAACATGGTTGGCCTCCTTTACATATTGACAAGTCGACATTACATTTCTTCGGAATCGTTGTCAAGTTTAATTAACAGAAGTTTGCCTGGGAAGGGCCCGTGGCTAAAGCCGATATTCATTGCGCGGCTGTATTCATGGGCCTTAAGGCCCATGCTCCCTCCGCCGCCTCGCGCCCACGAGGCCCTCTAAAGCGCGTCCATGCAATCCAACGCCTGCAAGCTGCAAGTTGAAAGCCGCCTTCTGCGCGCTGCCTTTACACTCATTCCATGGGCTTCAAGCAATTCCTGGGGAACGAGGCGACGGTGCGGCACCTGCGCGAGGCGGTGCGGGCGAACCGGTTTCCTCATTCGCTCATCCTGGCGGGGCCCAAAGGCGCGGGCAAATACACGCTGGCGCTGATGCTGGCCCGAGCCGTGAACTGCCTTGACCCGGTGGAGAGCGACGGCCTGCCCGACTTTTGCGGCGTTTGCCGCAACTGCGCCCGCATTGGCGACGCCGCCAACCTTGAAGAGCGCGTGGCCGAGGCCGTGGCGGCGCGCGACGACCTGCGCGAAACCGACAAGAAGGAAACGCGCATCCTCATCCAGACGCATCCTGATCGTGCTGATCGTTCCACCCGACCCTCCGCAAAACCTCATCAAGATGGGGCAGGTGCGGCAGGTGATTCACATTGCGTACTACCGCCCTCCGGTGGAGTCGAAGCGCTCATTTTCGATCTTCACCACGTCGGCATTCATGAAGGAAGCGGCCAACAGCCTGCTGAAGGTCCTTGAAGAACCGCCGGACCACACATCGCTGGTCCTGCTTACCGAGAATCCGCAGGAGCTGCTGCCTACCATTCGCTCGCGGGCCGTGGTCCATCGGCTGGGAGCCTTGCCTGCGGCGGAGCTGGAGACACTGCTCGCCGAGCGCCGGCCTGCTTTATCCGCGAAAGACCGCGCGCTGACAGCCCGCCTGGCCGAGGGCGCCGTGGGCCGCGCACTTGCCTTCGACCTGGACACCTACGTCGCCAGCAGGCAGGATGCGCTGGTGATTCTGCGGACCGCTCTGCGCGATCCCGACTACAGCCAGCTCTTCCATGCGACCGAAACCTACCGCGCAGGAGCTGACGGCCAGGAAAAAACCGTGAACCTGCTGCGCGCGCTGGGCAGCCTGGTGGAGGACCTTCTGCTGGTGGTGGCAGGCGCGCCGGGGTTGGTGCGCAACCTTGATCTCGGTGCTGAACTGGAACGGATGGGCCAGGGGCTGAGCGTGGATTGGATCGACAACGCCGCCCGGGCGCTGGTGCAGGTGGAGCAGGGCATGCGCCGCAACCTGCTGCGCTCGCTGTCGCTGGACGCAATGGCCGTAACTCTCGAACGGGGCTGACGCGGGAACCGGGCAAACGCTAACCTGTTCGAACCCTCCAAAAAGATAAGAGCAACCCACCTTGGGGGGTCTGCATCTGTTGGGATAACAGCACTCCCACTCATGCAAAGAGCGGACGGACTCGACATGTGCGTCAAGTCAGTGCATTCTTATAGTCAAGACATCCAGTGGAGTGCGAAAGAGTTCTTTTCGTTTGACGGGCTACACGGCACGCGTCCCAGGCGATTTGTACCGGGAGTGCTGCCTGGGCTTTGACACACTTTTCCCTGATCGCGTTGCACTTCATTTTTCTTTTCATAGGAAGGATCGTCCCGATGAGCTTGTTACCGATTGTGCCTGCAACCCGTGAAGAGAACGGCGCCGAACGAGAGCGGCGCAACCCGCGCAACCGGCGCGTTACCTCAGTGCCCTTCCCGGTTCACTACCCGGCGCACATGGGCGAGGTGGACGCTTCGCAGCGCCACGCCGAGCTGTTTTATCTGCAAAAGCAGATTCAGTCGCAGACGCCGATGGTGATTGTGCTGGAAGACGGCGAGCAGGTGGAAGGCTGCATTGAATGGTACGACCGCAATACGCTGAAGGTGCGCGGCAGGAACAAGACGCTGGTGTATAAATCGGCGATCAAATACATGTACAAGCTGGGAGATGTGGGGCGATAGAGCAGTGGTCAGTGGTCAGTGGTCAGTGGTCAGAAAAAAGCAGACCACAAACTCTGAGGGTGTAAATAATTCTGTGTAAACGATCTTTTGAACTCTGTAGAACAGAGTGAGAGGAGATCGGATGGGCTTGGACCAGGAGTTGATCGATAAGCTGCTTGTTGGGTACAAGGTGCCGGAGGATATCACAGGGGATAACGGCCTGCTTAAGCAGCTGACGAAGGCGTTGGTGGAGCGTGCATTGAGTGCGGAGTTGAGCACGCATCTTGGCTACGAGAAGCATGCTGTGGAAGGCCGGGGCAGCGGCAACAGCCGGAACGGGGCCAGCAGCAAGCGTCTGAAGGGGGAGTTCGGCACGGTTGAGATCGCGGTGCCGCGCGACCGGGCTGGCAGCTTTGAGCCGCAACTGGTTCCCAAGGGTAGGACGCGCTTTGCCGGCTTCGATGACAAGATACTTTCCCTCTATGCGCGGGGCATGACGACGCGCGAGATTCAGGGTCACCTGGAAGAGATGTATCAGGTGGAGGTGTCGCCGACGCTGATCTCGAACGTGACTGAGGCGGTGATCGAGGAAGTGAAGGCATGGCAGTCACGCTTGCTGGAGCGGGTTTATCCGATCGTCTATCTGGACGCGCTGGTGGTAAAGATGCGCACAGAAGGCCGGGTGGAAAACCGCGCCGTGTATGTGGCCATTGGCATCACGATGGAAGGACAGAAGGAAGTTCTGGGCCTGTGGACATCGGCTAACGAGGGCGCCAAGTTCTGGCTGCAGGTTCTGACGGAGCTGAAGAATCGCGGCGTCGAGGATGTCTTCATCGCCTGCGTGGATGGGCTGAAGGGGTTCCCGCAGGCCATCGAAGCGGTATATCCGAAGACCACGGTGCAGTTGTGCATTGTGCACATGGTGCGGGCCAGCTTGAACTACGTGAACTGGAAGGAGCGCAAGCAGGTGGCGGCCGAGCTGAAGTCGATCTACCGGGCGGCCACGGCCGAAGAGGCCGAGCGCCAACTGGAGCAGTTCGCCGCGAGGTGGGAAGCGAAGTACCCGACCATCAGCGCACTGTGGCGGCGTAACTGGTTGGGCATCATCCCGTTCTTTCAGTTCCCGCCGGAGATCCGCAAGATTGTCTACACCACCAACGCCGTCGAGAGCCTGAACATGAGCCTGCGCAAAGCGATCAAGACGCGAGGCGCTTTCCCCTCCGAAGATGCCGCTTTGAAAGTCATGTACCTGGCGCTCAGAAACCTGGCCGCAAAATGGCACACCATTCAGGGTTGGAAAGAGGCCTTGCAACGATTCGCATTGCTGTGGGAAGCTCGCTTCCCACAGCAATGCGGCTAACCAACAACCACTTCAACATGATCGTTTACACAAAAAGATGGACACTACCCAAACTCTCGGCCGCAGGCTAACTTTTCGCGCCCTCTCCGCTCGGCTTTTCTTTGGTGAACGGGCAGGACAGCAGAAACTCAACCAAGCAGTTCCCCTGTTCCCTGTTCCCTGTTCCCTGTTCCCTGTTCCCTGTTCCCTGTTCCCTGTTCCCTGTTCCCTGTTCCCTGTTCCCTGTTCCCTGTTCCCTGTTCCCTGTTCCCTGTTCCCTGTTCCCTGTTGCCGGATTTATTGCTTCTGCTCGGCTGCTTTTTTGAGCCTGTCGCGGATGGCTGTGCCTATTCCTTCCGGCGGCGGCAATGGGCAGAGGATAACCGCACATCCAACCGCGTCGAGAGCATGCAGGCCGGCATAGAGAGAGCGAGCCATCAGCGCGGGATCAGACCAGCGTCCCCAGGGAAATTTTGGGACGCGGGTAAGCTCGGCGGGCAGTTGGATGTCAGCCGGCTGCATGATGCCGTACGGTTCAGCCTGAACGCCTTCCGCCGCCTGCGCGAGACGGAGGCCGAGATCAGCGGCATTTGCTTCCACAAGAATCAGGCGGGCTTTAGGGGCGTAGTGGCGCAGGCCCACGCCGGGCGACGGCAGAGCTTCGCGCGGAGTTTTGAGCAGTTCGCTGGATCCCTGGATGAGTTCGACGGGGCCGGCGATGGCTCGGAGCTGGTCAAGCGTGATGGCGCCGGGGCGATAGATGCGCATGGGAGACTGGCAGGGATCGAGGACCGTGGATTCGAGGCCATGCGCAGTTGGGCCAGCGTCGAGAACGGCGTCGATGCGGCCGTCTAGATCGTGCAAGACGTGCGCCGCGGTCGTCGGGCTGATGCGGCCGAACAGGTTGGCGCTGGGGGCGGCTACCGGGACGCCTGCCTGCCGGATCAGCGAGAGTGCGACCGGATGCGCCGGCATTCGGACGCCGACAAAGGGCCGGCCTGCAGTGACGTTGTCAGAGACAAGCGGACTGCGGGGCAGCAAGAGCGTGAGTGGGCCGGGCCAGAACGCCTGCATGAGACGGCGCGCCGCGGCGGGGATATCGTGCACAAGCGCTTCGAGTGTTGATTCGTCGGCGACGTGCACGATGACGGGGTCCCATGCGGGACGCTGCTTGGCTTTGAAGATGGCATCGACGGCAGACTTGTCGAGGGCATTGGCGCCGAGGCCGTAGACCGTCTCCGTTGGCAGGGCGACCAAGCCGCCTGCGCGCAGAATACCGGCGGCGTGCCCGATTGCTTCCCTGGCGATGGGGGAATCTGGGCGCTCTGGATCGACGATCAGCCGAAGGGTCTCCATGGTTCTATTTTCACAGGTCGACGTGCATCCCGCCAGCCAGCACTCCCAGGCTGCGCGTTTGGCTTGTGCCTTTTGCCGTATACTCACTGCTTACGATGGCGGTTGAAACTGAAATCAAGTTCAGGGTGGCGGATGTGGCGGGCCTGACGGAACGGCTGAGGCAGGCTGGCTTTCATCTTGAAACGCCGCGCGCCTTTGAAAGCAACGTCCTCTACGACACCCCCGGCCGCACCATGCGGGCACGCACGGAAATCCTGCGCATTCGCAACTACGCCGGACGCTGGACGCTGACCCACAAGCGCCTGCCGGACGCCGGCCCCGGCGAAGACCGCCACAAACACAGGATTGAAACTGAAACCGATGTTGCCGACGGCAACGCGCTGGCCGAGGTGTTTGTCTCGCTCGGACTTGTGCCGGCTTTTCGCTACGAGAAATGGCGCACCGAGTGGCACGACGGCGAAGGGCATTGCGTGGTGGATGAGACGCCGATTGGCAACTTTGCCGAACTGGAAGGGATGGGAGAGTGGATTGATCGCGCGGCCACCCGGCTGGGGGTCGATCCGGCAGATTACATCACGTTGAGTTATGGGCGTTTGTTCGACCAGTGGCGCGAGCAGCACCGGTCCGACGCCATCGACCTCACCTTTGCTGCCGTCGCGGGCGCTGCGTAAACACGAAATTTCCCGGCCGCACCCTCCTGTCCTCATCCTTTGGTAACGTGAACCTCAAAATTTACTTATGAAGCGCCGCAGACCGTCGATAACCTCTTTGTGGTTTTCCAAAAAATTCAGGAGGATCGAGACCCATGAATCAGGTTTCTTCAGCGAGTCAACCCAACGGCGTGCGCAGGGCGGGAATGTGGATGTTTCAGGCTGCGGCGCTGGTTCTGCTTTTGGCCATGGCCGCGCCCGCCCGGGCTGGTGACGACCGGGCCATCAAGTCGCGCGTGGCGCCGATTTATCCGGAGATTGCCAAGCGCATGAAAATTGTGGGCGTGGTGAGGATTGAGGCCACCGTGGATCAGCAGGGGAAGGTGACTGAAGTCAAGACCTTGAGCGGGAACCACATGCTCTCGGTAGCGGCCGAGGATGCCGTTCGTCAGTGGAAGTTTGTGCCCGCGCCTGAGGACTCAACGGTGAACGTAGACGTGAACTTCGCCGCCCAGTAGCACCATTTCTCGGCCGGAGGGTGGCAGGTTCGCGCGAGCCTGCCGCCCCTTCCCACCGGTGTGTCCCTCGGCCGCTGGGGCGAGGGCGATTCTTTGATTTATCAGTCGTTTGCAATGCGTCCAGGTCGGCCCGGCGGGCGTGCATCGGGTCGGAATTGGCACGCCTGAAACCCCGCCCGATACCCCACTAAAGAGGGAGTAACCTCCTGTCCTCAATGGGATAGGATTGGTAGTGATGACGGAACATGGGAATAGCAAGAGCGGCGAGAAGGATCCTCGCTCGACTCCCGGCAGGGATGAGAAAAGTGTCCTGTCCATCGCTCTGATTGGTCCCGATGACGATCGCCGTAAGGCATTTCTTAGCGTAATTTCAGGTCGTTCCGGGGCGGAAGTCAGGGAATTCACATCGTTTCCGCCCGATCTGGACGAAGTTCCCAGGGCCGTCGGCGAACTCTACGACGTGGTGATTCTCGACGTCGACAGCGATCCTGATTATGTGTACGACCTGGTGGGCCGCATCTGCTCATGCTCGAATGCGTGCGTCATGCTCTACTCCGCCGAGCCGGACGTCAAGCAGGCAGTCCGCTTTATGCGGGCCGGCGCCGCCGAGTACTTTACCCTTCCTCTCATTCCTGACGAAGTAGCCGGCGCGCTGGCCCGCGCCGCAGTGCGCGAGCCAGCGGCCCCGCCTACGGCACTCATCACCAAGCTCGGCCAGATGTTTGTCTTCCAGGGTTCGAAGGGCGGTTGCGGAGTGACCTCGATTGCCGCCAACTTTGCCTTGTCGGTGGCGCAAGAGTCAAAGGAACCAACTGTGCTCATCGACCTTGGGCTTCCCCTGGGCGATGTGGCCATTAACCTGGGCATGACCGCCACGTACTCCACCGCGAATGCTTTGAGAGATCCCGGCCGCATGGATTGGAGTTTTCTCTCCTCGCTGCTCACAAAGCATTCTTCCGGGTTGTCGATCCTTTCGGCTCCAAGCGATTTCGCGAATGAAACACCCACCACCGACGCGATCGACAAGTTGATCTCAATTGCGCGTCAGAATTTTGTGTACCTCGTCGTCGACATGGGTTCGCGGGTTGACTTGATGCACTCAACGATCTTTGACGAGTCTTCAATCATTTACCTGATTTCGCAGGTGGGCATCTCGGAGCTGCGCAATGCCAATCGCATGATCAGCCAGTTCTTTTCCCTGCGCAATCGAACCCTTCAGATTGTCATGAACCGGTACACGCCCAAGACGCTGCTTTTTGACGACGACCAGATTGCCAAGGCACTCACGCGGCCCACCAACTGGAAGATTCCCGACGATTACGCCACGGCACGAAGAACGCAGAACACGGCCACGCCGATTGCCCTCGATGCGTCCCCCATTTCAAACGCCATCCGGCAAATGGCGCTTGCCGCCTGCGGCATTGTCGAGGACAAGAGCAAGAAAAAGGGGTTCAGCCTCTTCGCAAAGAAGAAATAGACGCCCGTCCGTAGCGACATTGAAGTGGTAAGTTCCGCACGGCAAACACTTAGCCAAATGGATAATTGTCTTGACAGAGCTCAGGCGAACGATTATAGTTAGCCATATGGCTAACCTTGATCGCGTTTTTCATTCGTTGGCAGATGGCACCCGCCGCGCGGTTATCATGCAACTTGCCAATGGCCCCGCCAGTGTCGGGGACTTGGCCCAGCGTCATCGCATGGCGTTGCCCAGCTTCATGAAACACCTTCGCGTTCTCGAAGCCAGCAAGATCGTGGTGTCTCGCAAGACGGGCCGTGTCCGAATGTGTGAATTACGCCTCGATAGTTTAGCTCCAGCTCAAACGTGGATCGAGAGAGAGCGACGTACCTGGAAAGCTCGCCTGAACCAGCTCGATGCCTTTGTCGAAACACTTGCCGAAAGGGATAGGACAGATGGAAATCAATCAGGAACTCGATCTGCTTCTTGAACGTGTCGTGAAGGCCAGCCCGGCGCAACTTTGGCGTGCGTGGACAACGCCCGAACTACTCAAACAGTGGTTCGCACCCAAGCCGTATGGAGTTGCGAAGGCGGAACTCGACCTGGTGCCGGGTGGCGTATTTAGCATCGTGATGCAGTCGCCGGAAGGGCAGACTTTTCCTGAAAGGCGCGGCTGCATCCTCATCGTGGAGCCGGAAAAGCGCCTCGTCTGGACCGATGGCCTTGGGCCGCAATTCAGGCCGCGCGCGGAGACGTTCATGACCGCCGACATTACTATGGAGCCGGTCGAGGGCGGCACACATTACCGTGCTCTGGTTCGGCACAAAGATCCCGAGGATCGCGCCAAGCATGAGGCGATGGGCTTCCATCAAGGATGGAGCACATGCCTCACGCAGTTGGACGAACTGGCCATCATGCTATAGGCCGGATGAATGGGTGCGCCGCCTCGTACATGGATAGGTTCAAAAACTTGCCGTTTGCGTGACCCCAAACGGCACATGAATTATGGAACCGCACCAATTGCCGCTTCTACTTTTCAGCTCCGTGACATTTCTTGAATTTTTTCCCGCTGCCGCAGGGGCAGGGATCGTTGCGGCCGACCTTTTCGCCGGTCCGGCGCTGTGATGGTTCTGAGGCGTCGCCACCCGAACGGCTGGCTGCCTCAAGCTCGCGCTGCTTCTTGCGGTGGAACTCTTTTTCAAGCGCGTCAATCGTGGTGGAGGCAGCGCGCGTGTGAATGCCGATCTCGCGCGGCTCAGCATCGAGCGTTGGCGGACGGAGGGCGCTGGCCACCGGCGGAGCGGGCGGAACAGCGCGGTTGGGCCGCGGAGCCGCATCCACTGGCTGTCCGTCGGGTCCAAGAATCTGCATCCGGAAGAGGAACCGGACCGTGTCTTCCTGGAACTTCAGCATCATGGCCTCGAACATGTCGTAGGACTCTCTCTTGTAGGCCACCAGCGGATCCTGCTGCGCATAACCGCGCAGGCCGATTCCCTCTTTCAAGTGGTCCATCGAGAGCAGATGTTCCTTCCACAGTCCGTCAATCACACTGAGCATCACCATCCGCTCGTGATAGCGCATGGTCTCCGCGCCAAGAATCTTCTCCTTGGCCTCGTAGTGCTGCTTGAGCTTCTCAAAGATTTCATCGCCCAGTTCGTGACGGCTGATCCCCTCCGTCTTGAAATCGGGCCCTGCAATATTCAGGCCGAAGTGATCGATGAGCTTGTCTTCAAGCCCCTTGATGTTCCATTGGTCGGGGCGAACTTTCTCGCCCGCAAATTCGTCCAGCAGGGTCGAGAGAATTCCGCCCACGTAGTCTTCAAGGATGAGCTCGCGCTGTTCCACACCTTCAAGCAGCTGGCGGCGCAAACCGTAGACAGCCTCGCGCTGCTTGTTCATCACGTCGTCGTACTCGAGCAGGTGCTTTCTTGATTCGAAGTTCTGCGCTTCGACGGCTTTCTGCGCGCCCTCAATGCGTTTCGAAATCATCTTGGACTCGATGGGAACGCCTTCTTCCATACCCAGCCGCTCAAGCAACGTGCTCACCCACTGCTTGGCGAAGATGCGCATGAGGTCGTCTTCAAGCGAGAGATAAAAGCGCGACTCGCCGGGATCGCCCTGGCGGCCAGCGCGTCCACGCAACTGGTTGTCGATGCGCCGCGACTCGTGCCGCTCAGTGCCCAGAATGAAAAGCCCGCCGGCGGCGATCACCTGCTCGTGATCGATGAGCCGCGGCCTCCGCATGGCCCTTGTTGCTATCGGCCCAGTCGGCGTCGCTGACTTCGAACTCCTGGCCCTGGTAATAGAAGCGCTGGAAGCCGGCGGGCGCCATGGGATTGATAGCCCCTTCAGCAACACTGATCGCGCGCGCCTTGCCCTTCTTCACCAGTTCCTGGCGGGTCATGAACTCCGGATTGCCGCCGAGCAGAATGTCGGTTCCGCGGCCTGCCATGTTGGTGGCGATGGTCACCATGCCAAGCCGGCCCGCCTGGGCCACGATCTCTGCCTCGCGCTCGTGGAACTTGGCGTTGAGCACCACGTGCTTTACGCCCTTGCGCTGCAGGATTCCCGAGAGCCGCTCCGATTTTTCAATGGACGTGGTGCCCACCAGCACCGGCTGATTCCTCTCATGCAGCGTGGCGATGTCGTCGGCCGCAGCCTTGTACTTCTCCTTCTCGGTCCGATAAACCACATCAGGATTCTCAAGCCGCAGCATCGGCTTGTTGGTGGGGATAACCACGATTTCAAGCTTGTAGATTTTCTCGAATTCGGCGGCTTCCGTCTCTGCCGTGCCGGTCATGCCGCTCAGCTTCTTGTACAGGCGGAAATAATTCTGGAAGGTGATGGTGGCCAGCGTCTGGTCTTCCTTGCGGATGTTGACGCCTTCCTTGGCTTCGATGGACTGGTGCAGGCCGTCGGACCAGCGACGTCCCGGCATGAGGCGGCCGGTGAAGGTGTCAACGATGATGACTTCGCCGTCCTTGACCACGTACTCCACATCTCGCTTGTAGAGCGCGTGGGCTTTGATGCCGGTCTCGACATAGTGCTTTAGTTCCCAGTTTTCAGCATCGGCAATGTTGTCGATGCCGAGCAGCTTTTCAATCGTCACCCAGCCATCGTCGGTAACGCCAATGGTCCGCTGCTTCTCGTCCACAATGTAGTCGCCCGAGAAGAACTTCTGCCCTTCGGCAAGCTGGATGCCAAGTTCGTTCTGGCGCTTGTGGTCCATGTGGTCCACTTCTTCGCCCAACACCAGGTCAGGAATGATCTTGCGCACACGCGCGTACTTGTCGGTGGTCTGGTCGGTTGGGCCGGAGATGATGAGCGGAGTGCGCGCTTCGTCGATGAGGATCGAATCGACTTCGTCAACGATGGCGTAGTAGTGCCCGCGCTGCACGCAGTCCTTGATTTCGAACTTCATGTTGTCGCGTAGATAGTCGAAGCCGAATTCGTTGTTGGTTCCGTACGTAATGTCGGAGGCGTAGGCTGCTCTGCGCTCGGCGTCGTCGAGATCGTGGACGATGACGCCAACGGTGAGGCCGAGGAACTCATAGATCTTGCCCATCCACTCGGCGTCGCGCTTGGCCAGGTAATCGTTCACCGTGACCACGTGCACGCCGTGACCGGCGAGCGCGTTGAGATAGCAACTAAGGGTGGCGACGAGGGTTTTTCCTTCGCCGGTTCTCATTTCGGCGATCTTGCCCTGGTGCAGCACCATTGCGCCGATCAACTGCACGTCGAAGTGGCGCATTTGCACGGCGCGCCAGCCGGCCTCGCGGACTACGGCAAAAGCTTCAGGCAGCAACTCGTCGAGAGCGGCATTTTCGGCGGACGTGATCTCATCTTCGTCTTTAAGTCCATTCAGCTTGGCCGCAATCCTGGCCCTGAATTCAACGGTCTTGTCACGCAACTGCTCATCTGAGAGCTTCTGGATCTCGGGCTCGAAAGCATTGATCTGGGCGACCATCGGCATAAGCCGCTTGATGGCGCGCTCGTTCGAGGTGCCGAAGATTTTGGTAAGGATCTTATCGAAAAACACAGGCTTCTCCGTTTACTGGTGCAAACTTCGTCTGTTGAAGCGGGGTCAGCGCGGGGGCTGTTGCACGCTAACTGCAAAACGAACCCACATACGTGCTGGGATCGGGCGCTTTAGGCGAAGAGGACGGGAGGCGGACGCTGGAAGAGATCTGTAAGAAAGGGCGGAGCAGGCATAGGTTGCAGACGGAAGTAGGCCCGGAAAGACTCAAGCATCAGCGGCGCAAGCAAGCCGACGAAAAAAACCGCCAGCAGATTAAAGCCAATGCCAGAGGCGCCGTCCTGTGACCTGGAGATGGCCCGATTCGCATGAGCCACTGCATCCGCGTCTGCCTGGTGGCTTGCGGCGAGGAACTTGATGACTGGATCGGCGTAGGCCCGTGCGTTTTCAACGCCGGACTGGACCCGCGCGAGCGAAGCAAGGCTGATGGCGGCGATTGCCACCCAGATCCATGCGTCTTTTGACCGATTTCCCGTCATCGAAGCCTAACCTCCATTGTGCCACATTCCGGTTCTGCAAGGGGCATCGGCTCTGGTTTGGCTTGCAGCCGAGGTTGAAAGATTCCGGGAAACAGGGTGTGAGGGTCTTCAGGCGGCCTAAGTGGTATAAAAGAGGCCGATGAGCAGCATGGCTGAGAGCGAAAGGCAATTTGTCTTTGTGTTCCCACCGCCAACTGCCGTCCGGGTACTTCTGTTTGCCTTTGCTGCATTTTTTCTCGCCATGATTCTGGCCTTTGTTTTCAAGATCCTGCTAAACAACGCGCCCCCACTAACGGTTGATAACTCAGTCTGGGCCTTGGTGTTGGGTCTAGCAGCCGGAATCGCCTTCTTCATGAGGTTGGCATTTCCATCCTTGGCATCCTCGGCGAAGCTTGAAATCGAACCCGGCCACATCCGGTTCACCCCAATAAGAATGTTGCGCATGATCGGCGAAGAGAGCATGGAAGAACTCATCCCACCCGACACGACCGAGATTCTGTTATGCAGAAACATTCGCCCAGGTCTTTCTCAAGAGTCGCGGATCATCGTCCATGGACCGGCAGGTGAAACGGGAATTAAGGTTGACTACCTGGTCATTCTGAGCCCCCAAAATCTTAAGAGGCTCGCCGATGGGTTGACCGCCGCGACTGGCCTTCCTGTGCGGATGATCGTTCGCCGGTTCCCCGTCGATGGGACGACAGAAGAGACGCCTTGGATTCTCGCGCAGGGAGCAGCGCGCTGGGTAAGCGCACTAGGGTTTGTACTTGTCATCCTTCCTTATGCAGGAGGGATCGTCGTCGGATCGATTAGGCCCGCCCCGGCGTTCATAGCAGCGGTCGGGTTGGCAATTTGGCTTCTCTCGCTGCTCGTGACCCGTCTCATTGCGCGACATGACTCAGCCCATCCGACTTTTCCTACAGCCAGCTTTCTGATGACTGTGTTCACGTTTGGCGCCGCCTATGCATTCTCTGTCGTGATGACAATATTCATGTTCCACGCGCGCTGAGTCGCTGGACGGCACCTTTTGAAATCGATTGGAACTCGTGAGTGAAGATTTCCCTTAGGCGGCCGCTTCGCGTTTCCTAGGCCGGCCGCCAGCTCGCCCGTTCTGCTTCGCAGCAGCAGCCTTCGCCGGACTCTTCGATTTGCCGCCTTGCGCACCCAGGCGGCTCGCTATCCATTTTCTTGAGCCGAGAAAACCCTCAAGAAGCGCCGGCAGATAGATGTCTGCATCGAGTTTCGGAAAGTGGATGCCGAACCCGGACGGAGAGATCTCGATTGCATCTAACTGTGCCGGCGATGCGCCTTCAAGCCCTTCCGCGTCGCGCGGTGCAAACGCCACTTCAAGGTTGGTGCTTAGCGTGATCACGACCCGCCCGATGCGGCGGTCATACCGCACCCGCACAGCCCTGGGCAGCGAGGCCCGCAATTCCTCGGCTTTCCTGTTTGCAGCTTCGAACCGATCAGTCTTCTCCATGAATCCTCTCCCACTCGCGCTCGAGCAACTCCAGGTTCTCAGTCAATTGGCGCGCAATCTTCGCAAGGTCACGGCGTGGAAATCCGTAGTTCTCGCGAAGCTCCACCGTTCCCTTTGATCATTCAATTCGAAAACAGCTTCATGCCCTTGGCCGATCACGTGCACGTGTGCCGGCCGATGGTCGTTCGGATAGACAACGACTCTCAACCCGCCAATCCATAGGACAGTTGGCATTGAACGATCATAGCACAAAACCCAAACGCTTGGGTTTTAACGCCGGATCTTGCGTGAAATCCTGAAAACAAAAAGCCCCCGGCCGCTTGGCCGGGGGCTTTGAGGTTGGTTGCCTAAGGCGTGCTAGGCGCTGAACAGCAGAATGCCTGCCGCCTTCTCTTCTGTCCCGCTGTCGTCCGCGCTTACCGGGCGATAGTAGAGCTGGTTGTTCTCGAGATAGACCTCGAGGAAGGCAGGACGCGCGGTGATTTGACCGGCGATGAGAGCCTCCGACAAGGGATCCTCGACATAGCGCTGCAGGGCGCGGCGCAAGGGCGTGCGCCGTAGCTGCGGTCGCCGAGGGTCTTCTCGAGAATCCACTTCTTGGCATCCTCGGTGACCGAAATCGTGATGGCCTTCTGCGCCAGGTTCGCGTTGAGCTGCTGTACCAGCAGTTCCACGATCTGGAGCAGATCGCCGTCCGACAGCGACTGGAACAGGATGACTTCGTCCAGGCGGTTGAGGAACTCAGGATTGAAGGTCTTCTTCACCTCCTGTTTCACGAGCTCTTCCACCTTGTCCGAAACGATGTCTTCGCGGTCGCTCTGGAAGCCGAGTCCCTGCTTCTTCTGCAGGTGCCGCGCACCGATGTTCGAGGTCATGATGAGGATGGTGTTCTTGAAGTCGACCGTGTTGCCAAGGCCGTCTGTCAACTGACCATCTTCAAAGACCTGGAGCAGGATGTTGAACACATCGGGGTGCGCCTTCTCGATTTCGTCGAGCAGCACGACCGAGTAGGGCGAACGCTTGACCCGCTCCGTCAACTGGCCGCCCTCCTCGTAGCCTACGTATCCCGGAGGCGAACCGATGAGCTTGGAGACCGAATGCTTCTCCATGAACTCCGACATATCGAAGCGGATGAGCGCCTTGTCTGAGCCGAAGAGGAAGTTGGCAAGCGTACGCGCCATCTCCGTTTTGCCCACGCCCGTCGGTCCAAGGAACAAGAAACTTCCAATTGGCCGATGCGGGCTCTTGAGGCCGGCCCGCGAACGGCGGATGGCGCGAGCCAGCGCCGAGATCGCCTTCTCTTGCGAGATGACCCGCTTGTGCAGCTCTTCTTCCACGCGCAACAGCTTCTGCGTTTCTTCTTCCTTGATGCTGGTGACGGGCACGCCGGTCCAGCGGCTGACCACATCCTCAATGTCTTCGCGGCCCACGATGCCGGCGGCGGAGTCGTCGAGGTGGTACTTGTCGCGCAGGGCGCGCAGGTTCTCGCGCTCCTTGCGTTCCTCGTCACTGTAGAACCGCGCCTTCTCAAATTCGTGGTTCGCAATTGCCGAGTCCATGCGGTGCACGATGAACTTGATGCGCTTCTGGACTTCCGTAATCTCCTCGGGCAGCGAAGTCTGGCGCAGCTTGACGCGCGCGCCGGCTTCGTCGATCAAGTCGATCGCCTTGTCAGGAAGGAAGCGGTCGGGAATGTAGCGGTTCGAATGCGAGACCGCGAACTCGATCGCCGCATCGGTGTAGCTGACCGCGTGGAACTTCTCGTAGCGGTCCTTGATGCCGTGGATGATCTTGATGGCATCGGCCTCGTTCGGCGGCGGAACCTTCACTGCCTGGAAGCGGCGCTCAAGCGAGCGGTCCTTCTCGATCGACTTGCGATATTCGCCCGGCGTGGTTGCGCCGATGCACTGGATTTCTCCACGCGAGAGAGCCGGCTTGAGGATGTTGGCCGCGTCGAGCGAACCCTCAGCCGAGCCCGCGCCCACCAGCGTGTGCAGCTCGTCGATAAAGACGATGGAGTTTTGATTCTCCATCAGCTCTTTCATGATGGTCTTGAGCCGCTCTTCAAACTGGCCGCGATACTTGGTGCCGGCCACGATGAGCGAAAGGTCGAGACCGAGAACTCGCTTGTCGGCAAGAAAGCTTGGCACTTCTCCGTCGGAGATGCGCTGGGCAAGGCCTTCGACGATTGCCGTCTTGCCGACGCCGGGCTCGCCAATCAGTACAGGATTGTTTTTGGTGCGGCGGCAGAGGATCTGGATCACGCGCTCCAGTTCGCCGTCGCGGCCCACCAGGGGATCGAGTTGTCCGTCCATTGCCGCCTGGGTAAGGTCGCGACTGAACTCGGCCAGCAGGCTACTCTCACGCTGACGCTGCTGCGGCGGCGCCTTTTCCTGCGTCACCCGCGCCAGTTCTTCGCGAATCTGCGCCAGCTTCAGGCCGCGCTCCTGCAGAATTTCTGACGCGAAGCATTTTTCCTCGCGCAGCAGACCCAGCAAAAGATGTTCTGTCCCGATGTGCTTGTGGCCCAGCCGCTCGGCTTCTTCAGCCGCATAGGCCAGCACCCGCTTGCACTCGTTTGAAAGTGGCAGGTCGACACTGGTTGAAACCTTCTCGCGAATGGTGGTGTGTGCTTCGATCTGTTTGCGGATCGACTCCACCGAAGCGTGTGAGCGCAAAAAGCGGTTGGTCAGGGCCTTGTCCTCGCGCAGCAGTCCGAGCAGCAAGTGCTCAGTCTCGATATAAGGCGACCCGAACTGGCTGGCCTCATACCGCGCGAAGAAGATCACGCGCCGTGCCTTCTCCGTATAGCGTTCGAACATAATCGACTCCCCCCCTCACGGGGTTTACGCCAGGCTATCGGCTGATGTAACCGTCCGGTGCAAATCCCGGCCTCGGCCCAACCCGCGCGCGCCCTTCCTCTAGGTTCGCCGCCGAAGGCTCCCATGGAAAATGCCAACCATGCCTTCGAACAGCTAATGTGGATGGTGTCGGGTATCCTTCCGCCCGTCGTCCCCGGCCCACCTGCTGCCTTGAGACTCCCATCCTTCCCTCTTCAACCTGGAAGAGTCGTATCCACCACCATTTTCCAGGTTGCTTACAATTAAGACTCAAAAACCACCCATCAGGGTGCTTTTCCTTCAAACAGATGCGGGATTGTGCGCTGCAATCGATCCCAGGGGAACCAGTTTGCCGCTTTCAAGCCGCAGCGCCCGGGTGCAACGCGCGGCCAAATCCAGATTGTGAGTCACCAGCATTGAGGTGAGCCCATGGTTGCGGTGAAGATTCTGAAGCAAGTTAAAGACCATTCCTGCCGTGGTTTCGTCCAGGTCGCCGGTAGGTTCGTCGGCCAGCAGCAGCCGGGGGTTGTTCACAAGCGCGCGGGCCAGCGCCACCCTCTGTTGCTCGCCGCCCGACAATTCTCCGGGGCGATGGGCTCCACGATCTTCCAAACCCACCTCCATCAACCAGTTAGCGGCAACCTGCAGTGCTTCCCGCTTGCTTGTTCCCTTGGCCATCAGCGGCATGGCGACATTTTCAAGCGCCGTGAACTCCGGCAAAAGGTAGTGGAACTGCCAGACGTAACCGATTTCGCGATTACGAAAGGCGGCAGCTTGCCGGGGAGAAAGGCTGGCCACATTGGTTGAGGCGCAGTATACAGTTCCTGCGGAAGGCGTATCAAGCGCACCCAGAATGTGCAAAAGAGTGCTCTTTCCAGCGCCCGATTGCCCAACAATTGCCACCATTTCGCCGGGGGCGATTTCGAGATTCAGGTTGTCAAAAAGGTCGAGTGCGCCGCGGTCAGTCTTGTAGGTTTTGCGGAGGCCCTGAACCTGGATGGTGGGGCCTTGCTGAGCGCTGCTCGCTGTCGCGGGATTCCGGTTTTCAGACCGCAATTCAGGGTCCCCTCCGGCGGGGAAAGGTGCCAGGGCAGACGGTGAGTTAGGCTGCAACATCCGTTACCTCTAATTTTACATTGCAAGGGCCGGGTTTCCGACAGCATAACGTTGCTCGGCGGGATTCCGAAGTACCTCGAACGGCGTTACGGAATGGGGACGCCCCTACCCTCGAAAGACCTATTCATCCAAAATTGGAGGCTTGCTATTCTCCCTTCACTCACCGGCTTCATCTATTTCTCGCTCAAACGTAAAGACCTTCCCCCGGGTCATGGAGGTCACATTGTTCAAAACGAGTCTGCGGCCACAGCCTAAACGGGCGGTGCATGTTTTGAGTGCGCTCATCAGGCCTGCGGCCCGCTGCCGCTCATTCCCCCTGTTCCTGCGCCTGCTTCCGGCTCTTGCCGGGCTTTGCTTTTTTGCTCCGGCCGCGGCGCAGGCGCAGACGCCGGTCACCAGCGATCTTTACTATCACGGGTACGCCTCGGTCGGGTGCTTCAAGTTTGCAGGCGGCGCCACGGACTCACTCGATTACTACGGCGGTATCGAGTACGACCGGCACAACCTGGGCTCGCATCTCAGCAAGTTCGGCCACATCATGAACTACCCGGGCCGCCTTACGCACTCGCGCTTCGATCTGGCCATGGAGGTCAATCCCCTCGTCTTGCTGCACGAGCCGGCGTTGGCGGATCAGTGGGGCGATCCCGCCACCACAGTGAAGAAGACGCTGCTCGGCGTGGGCCTTTCGCCGCTGGGCCTGCGCATGATGTGGCGCGACGGCAAAAGGATCATGCCCTACTGGGGCGGCAAAACGGGAGGCGTCGTCTTCAACGAGAAGGCCCTCGCGCCGAATGCGACCTATGCCAACTTCACCTTCCAGATCGGGGTCGGCACGCAGATCAAGATGACTGAGAAGACCAATCTGCGCGTTGGCTTCCAGCTCTTCCACTTTTCAAATCTCTACGTGAATGGAAGCAATCCCGGCCTCGACACCCTCGGCTTCACGCTCGGATGGGTGCGCCACATTCCCGCCGGCGGTAAATGGTAAAGCGGGGCGGGCACCTGGGGAACTTGTCCGCCTGCTAACTTCAGTTGCCCAATCCAGCCGTGCGCCCGGTCACCTTTCCACTCGCAGCGCCTGACATATAGTTGGGTGGCAGCGGATGGTCCGCATGCCGAGCGAGATTACGCCCGCTAAAAATGAATTTATTCCTAGAGCCTTTGCTTAAATCCCAAATCATCTCCGCGTACGCACTGACACTTCTCTCGGCACTCTGCGCGATTGTCGCCCCCGCGCAGCAGCTGGACAAGAATCCTTCTTTGAGCGAACGCTTCCTCGGCCACAATGCCGCTATGACCGCTGTACAGCCCACGTGGCCAACGCCCCTGGTGGAGACTGACCCGCGCCTTACGCAGTACTATCGGTTCGCTCTCTCAAATCAGTACGCAACTGCCGGAACCCAGACGGTGAACTATGGCAACGCGCGCGGTGGCGGCATTGTTGCGTGGAGCCGCTTTGAGTTCGACTTTCTTGTGCCGCCCTACATCCAACACAACTCCACGGCCATCAACGGCTTTGGCGATTGCGCAATGTTCATCAAGGCGCGCATTATCTCCGCCAATGCCGAGCACGGCAACTACATTCTCACGGCGAGCGGAATGCACACCTTCGCCACAGGAAGCGCAAGGAACGGCGCGCTCACTGACAGTTGGACTCCGCAACTGGCAGGCGGCATCGGACTGACGAAACACATGGACGTGGAGTCGTCTCTGAGCGGCAACATGCCCACTGGAAAAATCGCCACCCAGGGGCGCACCATCGTTTGGAACGCGCTGACGCAGGCCCACGTTTCCGAGCACATCTGGCTCGAGCTTGAAAACAACGCCACCTTTTATTTTTCCGGAAGCCACGACGGCAAGATGCAGAACTTCGTTACCCCGGCTGCCTTCTACGTGCTGAAGAACAAGGAATGGAAACCGACGCACCCCTACCTGGTTTTCTGTGGCGGCATGCAGATTGCGACCTCCGGCTTTCATACCTACAACCACAGCACCATCGCCGAAATGCGGGTTCTGTTCTAGAAGAGCGTCGTTTCGGTCGCCGGGTACAGCCGTTCCACCATCTGTGAGCCGAATCACTTCGCAGATCGCCTGGTATATCGAAAAATAGACTCAACCCGTGATTCGATCTAAACTCATTTTCGCTTTGGCGACGGCTGCCGCCTGCGCCGTCTCCGGTGTTGTGTCCCGCTCACAGCAGTCCTTCTATAGGAGTCTGCGCTCCAACAACGCCTCCATGACCGAAGTACAGCCCACCTGGATGGGTCCCCTCATCCAGTCCGACGGCCGCATCGGACAGGCCATGCGCTTCTCCGTTTCCAATGCCAACTTCGGCGGCACGCGCACGCTCAACTACGGCAACGGCCACGGCATCAGCATGATCGTCGATCGGCGGTTTCAAATCGATCTTGATCCGCCCTCCTTCTTCCGCAACCACACCAGCACGCATGCGGACGGATTCGGCAACGCAGGTACGCAGATCAAGTACCGCATTGCATCAGGCAACGCCGCCCACGGCAACTACGCCGTCTCGGCTGTGCTTTACCACGCCTTTGGTCCGCGCGTGGAGCAAAACATGATGCTGTCGTCGTTCTACTGCCCTTCCATTGCCGCGGGCAAAGCCTTCGGACGCTTTGCCGTGCTGGAGAATATTGGCGGCTTGCTGCCCACGGACAAAATCGCCCAGCAGGGCCGCGCGATTGAGTGGAATTCGACGGCGCAGATGCATATGACCAAATACGCGTGGATGGACATTGAAGACAATGCCATCTTTTTCCATGCGGGTCCGCTCGACGGCAAGACCCAGAACATGATCACGCCTGCAGCCTTCTACATGGTTCGCCGCGCGGAATGGAAGCCGGAGCACGCATCGATTGTCTTTGCCGGGGGAATGCAGATTGCCACATCGCGCTACCACTATTTCAACCACAACCTGATTACGGAGATGCGGTTGATCTTCTAAGAAAGAAGCGTTCCGCTATCAGCTCTTGGCGAATTTGTACTCAGTACTCTCGCCACTCCGCAAATAAAAACAGAACCCAATGGAGCCCGATTCTCGAAGCTAACAGCTGAAAGCTAGGAGCTGAAAGCTGTTCTTCAGTATTCGATCTTCTTGGGAAAGTCAATCCACGCCTGAAAGCTTTCCCAGGCTTCGCCGCCGAGCAGTTGCATTGAAGGAAGACTGCGCTCGGTGTGGTGTTTGCGCAGCTCCTCGTGGAGGAAGGCATCGTCAAATCCTGCGCGGGCCGCATCTGCTGCGCTGGCGCCGTAGTAGATGGCATCGATGCGCGCCCAATACGTGGCGGCCAGGCACATGGGGCAAGGCTCGCAGCTTGTATAGAGTTCGCACCCCGCCAGCGCAAAGGTGCCCAGCGCTCGTGCTGCCGCGCGGATGGCATTCACTTCGCCGTGGGCCGTGGGGTCGAGCGCGGAGGTGACCGTGTTGACGCCCTCGCCAACAATAACGCCGTTGCGCACGATGACAGCGCCAAACGGCCCGCCGCGGCCAGTGACCACGTTCTCAGTGGCGAGCGCGATGGCCCGGCGCAGGAATTCAGGATTGGGTGCGTTCGGCATGGGGATCGGATGGGTCTCCCGTGAGAATCGAAAAGACAGATTCAGTATGGCACACAGTTTGGTTCGGTCCAGTCCGGTCTGGTCCAATTGGGAAGGCACCATAGAATGCGGTTATGGCCGTACACGAAAATCCACTCAGGACGCTGAACGCCGAGATCGTTGCGTGCAACCGCTGCTCCCGCTTGCGCGAGTACTGCGCTGAAGTGGCCCGCGTGCGGCGGCGCGCCTATGCCGATTGGGAGTATTGGGGCAAACCTGTGCCCTCGTTCGGCGACGAGCATGCGCGCGTCCTTGCGCTGGGACTGGCGCCTGGAGCCCATGGATCGAACCGCACGGGGAGGCCCTTCACCGGCGATGGGTCGGGCGACTTTCTGTTTCCAGTTCTGCATGAAGCTGGATTCGCTTCGCAGGCCAGGGCTGTTTCCCGCGACGACGACATGAAGCTGAATGGCTTGTGGATCAGCGCGGTTGTGCGCTGCGCCCCTCCAGGCAACAAACCCACGCCGGAGGAGCAGCGCAACTGTTCTCTGTGGCTCGACCAGGAGATGAGCCTGCTGAAAGATCTGCGCGTCGTGGTCTGCCTGGGCCGCATCGCGTTCGACGGGCTACTGGCCTGGGCGCAAAGAAGCGGATTGATTCAGTCGCGGTCCGGCCTTGTGTTCGCGCATGGCGCTGAGTTCACGCTGCCGAATGGATTGTTGGTCATCACGAGCTACCACCCCTCGCTGCAAAACACCAACACCGGCAAGCTGACGCGGCCCATGTTTCTTGCCGTCTTCAAGCGGGCTCGCGCGCTGGCAAAGTTGAAATAGAATCGCTCGCACTGAAGGCGATAAACGCCAGGAGTGAGAAAAAATGGATGACCTCGCCAGAGAAATCCTGAAGGACATGGCTCTCGAGGAGATTGCGCCCAGGGTCTCAGAAGCGTTCACCCACAGACCATTGGACCCCGGCGATCCTGCTGGAGCGCGCGGCGTATTTGAAGAAGATGGCGCGGTACGGAGACGGATCCGCCAGCGAAACGCTGAGGGATTATCCGCAACACGCGGTCATGCTTTCATTCAAAAGCCGCGACAGCGATGCCGAACTGCATGAGGGCCACGCGTTCTTGTTCGTTGTCCTTGCGGGCGCGGCCACGCTTGGTGACAGGCGGAACCCTGACGCGCCCGCGGAATGTGGGGCCCGGCGAAACTGCATGGCGACGCGATCGAGGGCGGCGTGCGCCAGGAATTGAAGCAAGGCGAAATTGCCCATGTGCCGGCAGGGCATCCGCATCAGTGGCTGGTAGTCGGGGAAAAATCAGTAGCGTGCTTGGTGGTGAGGATTCAGGAGGCCGGGTAGCGGCGGGCGACATTTGAATTGGAGCGGGAGACCGGGATCGAACCGGCGACATTCAGCTTGGGAAGCTGACGTTCTACCACTGAACTACTCCCGCTCATCAAACCCTTCATTCCTGGAACGAATCACACTCGTTGTCAATTTTACTCTGGCCTGAGTCATTATCGCCGCAGAGGGCTCGCGAAGCCAAGAGCGCACGTGCACGACCGAGAAGGCCAGGATCGAGGAGCAACGCTCGCGAGCTGGTGGCCGGGTCCAGGACGGCGCGGGATTGGCCGTTGTTCCATCGATTGTGTGCTGTTTTGACCTTGCAACTCCCTTCGAGGGCTGTACCATTCGTGCTGACCTGCCGACGATGGCGACTCCGGACGAACGCAGGAAATGGAGGAAAAGGCATGTTTCACATTCTCTGGTATTTGATTATCGGGCTGCTCTCGGGGCTCATTGCGAAATCGGTGATGCACGTGCACTTGAGCCTGCTCTGGACAATGATCCTTGGCGTCATCGGATCGCTCCTTGGTGGCGGCGTCAGCCACATGATTTTTCGCGCCAGAAACGAACGATATCATCCCGCTGGCCTCATTTTCTCTACACTGGGCGCCATCGTGATTCTCTTCATTTGTTATAAGCTGAACATCCATTTACCCGCGCTCTGACGGCCAATTCCGATGGAAACAACGCCTCTCGGGCCACTTGCAACGCTGTCACGTTGTAGGAAGCCCCGTGGCTTTCCAGGACAGATCCCCAGTTAGATCGACACACGATACCCCGCGTCGGCCGCGCGTAGGCGACGACCATGGCCGGTCTTTCCCTCGGCTCGGGATGATTGGAAATTGTTCGAGAGGCTGTCATTGCCCCCACGAATTGTGATCCTCCCGAAGTAAGATGGTGCACATGCAAGGTCAACCCAAACCGAAGCGTCGGCACTGGAAATTGCGCATCGGCGCCGTCCTGTTTCTCATTTTGCTTATCGGGATTCTAGGATGGTCGGCCTGGGTCTACGTGCAAATTGAGAACTACGCGGGATTGGACCAGGCTGCCAAGTCGGACGCCATCGTCGTTCTCGGCGCGGCGGAATACGACGGAAGACCCTCCCCGGTTTTCCGCGCACGCCTTGATCACGCCCAGGATCTTTACAACCGCGGCATCGCACCACTCATCATTACTCTGGGTGGCTCCAACGGAGATCAGTACTCCGAGGGCGCGGTGGGACGCGACTACCTGGTGAGCCTGGGCATCCCCGAAAGCGCCATCATTGAGGAGACGGAGAGCCGAAACACCGAGGAACAGGCCCACCGGATTGCCATCATCGCACGAACCAACAATCTGCGCCGCCTGGTAGTCGTCAGCGATGGCACGCACCTGTTTCGAATTCACGAAATTTGCGCCGCCGATGGCCTCGATGTACTCACTTCACCCCGTACGCGCTCCACTGTGGGAAGCCCAACCGGCGAAGCGGAGCGCATCGCGCACGAGATCCTCACCTACACCGCCTGGCGGCTGCATCTGTACGAAGGTGGAGTCGGCCTCCTGAGCCCGCTCCTGCGTAAGTAGGGAACTCATTACATTCTCTGCTGCGGAATCGCCCGGGAAGGCGAATGGTTGATGGCGGATCTTTTCCGCCCTCTCCCTGGTTTTGATCGCACCAGCAGACCACTGGCGCGAACTCTCGTTTGCAAAAAAACACGCCCATTTCTCTCAATTTCCGAGTGGAAAACTCATGGCTGGTTTCGCTTTACAGCACGGCATGTAAGATCTAGACTTGTGTGTGCCGGTAAACGCTTTCCCAGGCGGCACTTAAGAGCCACCTGAGCATTCTCCGGGAGGAGTAATGACGATGAGCAGGAAACAGAGATCTCGCAATTCCGCAAGCCCCGCTGCAGATCAAAAAAGAGTTGAACCAACCCGTCGAGAGTTCCTGGTGCGCGCGGGAGGAACTGCCGTGCTGGGCGTACTCTCCGGCTCCAGGGCATTTGCGCAGGCTGCATCGAGTTCACTCAACATTGCCCGGGTTGCCATTCCGACCAGCCAGGTGATGACGAGCGAGAACCGGATCTCTTCGTTGAACGACGGATTTACTCCGGAGAACTCGTTTGACCGGAGCCACTCGCTTTATGCACTCTGGGCGGAGCGGTCGACGGGCAAGCGCACAAGCTGGGTGCAATACGACTGGAGCGAACCGGTCAACGTGAACAAAGTCGAGATCTACTGGGCTGTCGATCGTCCGCGTGCAGGCGAACTGCCTGGCAGTTACGTGCGCAAGATTGCTGCGCCTGAGAGCTACAACATTCAGTTCTGGAATGGAAGCGACTTTGTACCGGTATCTCAACCCCAGGGCCTTGCCATCGCGATGGACACATTTAACGCAACGACCTTTGAGCCGGTGAAGACGAGCAAACTGCGAATCGGAGTGGTCGCTCAAGAGGGCCGGCCGGCGGGAATCCTTGAATGGAAGGTCTACAATTACGGGCCGGTTCCCGCGCTTCAGCCTGTGGTTGACGCCGGTGTGGACCGTTCAGTCGTGAGCGACGGCAAGACCTATCTATCCGGCAATGTCGTCTGGCTGGAGGACTCGAGCAAGAACAGGGCGCGCTGGGTGAAGAACGCGGGGCCGGGCGCTGTCGTCTTTGCTGACGCTGCTTCGCCGGTCACGACTGCGACCTTCTCTCAACCGGGCGACTACGTGCTGGCGCTGGAATCGAGCGGAAGCAAAGGCTCCGCGCCCGCGATTGGCGTCCATGTCGAGCCGGCTCCTCCTGCCGACCGCCTCAACGTGGTCTACACGCGGAAATATTCAATCGACAGCACACTCTGGAACGACCGCGCGAAGGCCCTCATCGTGAACTGGATTCCCCATTGCATCGCAATGTGCGAGCGGACTGACATTGCTGTCATGCGCGGCGATGGCGGAATCGACAACTTTATCGAAGCGGGGAAGGCAAACCGCGGCGAGCCGCACGCTGGGCACAAGGGATATGTTTTTTCAAACGCCTGGGTTCACCAGACTGTTGAGTCCATGTGCATCGCCCTCATGGTCGATCCGCAAGGCGACGCTGACATCATCAGGGCGCAGGAGTTGATGCGCGCGACACTGGAGCGCTGGATTCCCATCATTCTTGCTGCCCAAATGCCCGATGGCTACCTGCAGACCGCTTACATTTTAGCCGATCGCAAAACCTGGCCGGAACGTTGGTCGCCCGACCACCGCGGCAATCACGAGGGCTACGTCTCGGGCTACTTTATCGAGTCAGCCATCAATCACTACACGCTCACCGATGGCAAAGATCTGCGCATGTATAACGCGGCAAAGAAGCTCGCCGACTGCTGGGTGGCGAATATCGGGCCCGGCAAAAAGGAATGGTTTGACGGGCACCAGGAGATGGAGCAGGCATTGGTGCGCTTCGGCCGCTTCGTCAATGACCAGGAGGGGAACCACCGCGGGGATGCGTACATTGCACTCGCAAAATTCCTTCTCGATTCGCGCCGCGGCGGATCGGAATACGACCAGAGTCACTTGCCTCCCGGCCAGCAGTACGAAGCCGTGGGCCACGCTGTGCGCGCAATGTATTTCTATTCGGGCATGGCGGATATCGCCGCAGAAACCCAGGACCGCGACTATCAAAGCGCAGTGATTTCGCTCTGGGACAACATGGTCAACAGGAAGTACTACTTGACTGGCGGTATCGGGAGCGGAGAAACCTCAGAGGGCTTCGGACCAAACTACTCGCTGCGCAATGAGGCGTACTGCGAAACCTGCTCGAGTTGCGGAGTTGTTTTCTTCCAGTACAAGCTCAACCTCGCCTATCACGACGCCAAGTACGCGGACCTGTACGAGCAGACAATGTACAACGCCTTGCTCGGGGGCGTGGCGCTAGACGGCGAAAGCTTCTGCTACACCAATCCGCTTGTAAACACCGAACGCGCGAAGTGGCATGTGTGCCCTTGCTGCGTTGGGAATTTCGCACGCACGCTGCTCATGATCCCCACCTGGACTTACGTGAAGAGCAAGGACGGGCTCTACGTCAACATGTTTGTCGGAAGCAAGATTCATGTTGGCCAGGTCGCAGGCACAGACGTGGAAGTGGTCCAGAAGACGGACTACCCATGGAACGGATCGATTTCAATCACCGTGAATCCGGAGGAAGCAAAGACCTTTTCGGTCTACGTGCGAATTCCAGATCGAACCACGAGCAAGCTCTACAAGGATTCACCCCCGGTGCGAGGCGTGAAGCGGTTTGCCGTTAACGGACATGTAGAGACGCCAACCATTCACAAGGGCTATGCCGTGGTCACGCGCGAATGGAAGGCGGGCGACCGCATCGAACTGGAGTTGCCGATGGAACCGCAGCGAGTGACTGCTGACAGCCGGATCAAAGCCGACGTTGACCAGGTGGCCTTGAAGTACGGTCCACTCGTCTACAACGTGGAAGCGGAAGACAACGCAAATATCGCACGCAAGCTGGGAGATTCGCCGCTCGTGGCTGAGTGGCGTCCAGACTTGCTGGGCGGCGTGATGGTGATCTCCGGCAAGTGGGAAGACGGAGCCCCGATGCTGGCGATTCCGAATTTCGCACGAACGAATCGCGTGGGACCTCCGCCCGACTATCCCATGGATCGCGAACCTGAACGCTTCACAAGACCCAAGCCTCCCATCACATCGAAGGTCTGGATCTAGCAGCGGGCCATGAGCCGGAGGACAGTTCAGTGTCTTGTGGGTGAAGCTATCAGCTCGACCAACCGTGGACCGGCGCCCAATGGATCAGGCTGTCCATGGAGCTCGATCCTGAGACTCACTGCACCTGCGTATCAACTTGAAGCCGCGTCGCTTTTGAGGACTTCCAATGGTGAATGGTAAGGTGATTTCTCACCACACTCCACCAAGGGCCGCTGTTCATCCAATTCGCTTCTGAACTATCGGAAAGGAGATTATTCAGCCATGATCAATCGAAAAGACTTTGTGAAAACTTGTGTTGCCGCTGTCTGCGCAACGGGCCTATGCAGTGAAGTAAAGGCATCTGGAACACAGACTGTTGATGACGCATCGCCCGCCTGCGATCCGAAGGAGTTTGCAAACGTTCGAGACAGGGCAGATGCGGCCAGCCTCCGCTTTTCGAAACTTGTCGAGATACTCGAGACCAGACTGTCTGAGACAGAACGCAAACAGACGCTTCATGCGCTCGGCGCCAAGTGCGCAGATACCTATAAGGCTGCTTTGATCGATCGATACAGGGGAAACATCAAGGGGTTTCTTGAAGAAGGTCGTCGAAATTGGATGGCAGAAGCCGACTACGACGAAGCAAAGGGCACAATTCGTATTGTTGATAAAGGTCCGTCGTGCAGTTGTCCCATGGTAAAGGTCGGAGTGACTCCTCCAAGTTTTTGCGATTGCACATTGGGTTGGCAGGTGGAAGCCTACACGGAGATTCTCGGACGGCCGGTTACCGCGGAGTTGGAGGAATCGATTCTCCGCGGCGGCAAGAAGTGCATCTATCGGATCAAGGTGGTCTAGGTAAATCGGCAGGCTGTCTGTTCGTTAGCGACAATCGCCAATGCAGATTACCGCGATCACGAATGCAGTCTTCGGTTTTTCTGAATCGAAGAGCGCCGCGGCATCTCTAATTTGCAGGCGCCGGCTCCACGACAAGCCGGTATTGCTTTCTTTCCGTTTCATGCTTCGCTGATTCCTGGTGCAACACGGCGAGACGATCCACCAGGGGCTTCAGATCGTCCGTGTGTCCGGTATGGCGCATCGAGATAATCAGGTGATACATCGCGGTCTCGTCGGACGGTGAGTACTTCAGAGCAACATTGCATTGTTCAATCGCCAGATCATACTGCCCGGTCCTCATGTACATGCTTGCGAGCAGATCTCTTGAGCCCACATGGTCGGGCTTCAACTTGATGGTAAGCTGCGCTGCCTTCATGGCTTCCTTGAATGCGTCGCTTCCGACTTCGGGAGCCTGGTTCATAAGAAGCTGCGCCAGAAGATAATTCAACAGCGGGTTTTCCGGCTGTGCCTGCAACTGGGTTCGCAGTTTAGCCAGCGCCTGGTCCGGGCTGTTTCTCATCACCTCCGTCAGGTCGCCGGCATACGAACTGATGCTCTGTGCTGAATCCAACTGCTCCACCCGCTTGAAATCGTCTTCCGCCTTGTCGTACTGCGCCAACTGCGCAAAGAGAATCCCGCGCGAGATGTAGAGGGCGGGCTCGTCCGGAATGTGCTGCAGTCCTGCATTGATCATGTCGATTCCAGCCTGGAACGAATCATGCGTCAGGCAGATCTCAGAAAACATCACGTAGTAGCTTGCTGTCTTTGGGCTCAGGACAATCGCCTGGCGTAGCAGCGACACAGCCTTCGGCGTGTTTCCCAACGCCTCATAAGCTTGTGAAGCCAGACTGAGAATGTCCGGGTCCTGTTGATCATCTGTAGCCAAAGGCGCAAGCACTTTCAACGCTTCGTCATTTTGATTGGTCGCGATCAACACGACTGCAAGATCATATTTGGGATAAGAACTGTCAGGGAGCAGGCTGGCCAGTTCCTGAAAAATAGGAATAGCTTTATCAAACTCCTTCATCTGAACAAGACAGTAGCCATACGCCTCAAGCGATTCTGGATGGGTTCCAATCTGTCCAGAGCTGATTGCGAAATGCTCGTTCGCTGACCGGCAATCGTCCTTTTTCCTCAGAAGCATCGCCAGCATTTCTTGCGCCGTCATATCGCGGGGATCGGTCTTCAGGATCCGATCAAGCAAAGGAATCGCGCGCCTGTCGCCGGACTCATAGAGGAGTTGAACTTCTCCCTTCAGCGCCGGCATGTACGCAGGCGAGATGCGCAGCGCCTTGTCGAAAGAAGCCATTGCATCCGTCTTCTCGCCCTTGAGCGAGTAGATAATTCCTTCCAGCGTCCACAGGCGAACGTCGGTCGGTTTTGTATGAAGTTGCGCCTTGGTCAACTGCAGCGCTTCATCGTATTGCTCCGAACGAACCAGCGATTGAATTGCAGCAACAGGGGAATCGTTCTCCTGCGCGGCTGCAACAGGGCCCCCACCCGTGACGAAGGAGACGGCAATCCAAAGGCCAAGTGCAACGGTGCAACCTCTACCCACAATTCGCGCCGCGACAAGAAATCTGGAAATTCGTTGGATCCACATCTTCAGCCTGCTCGCCATCTCGCACCGCTTTGAACGGGAAGTACCCTTCCCATCGATATTGCACCTGTGCCTGCAGAGTAATTCTCTCAATTTTACCGCTATTCCCGGCGCCGTTGTGCCGACGCCGAATCAACTCACAAGCATCTGCTACTTCGAAACAGCGATCACGCCCTTCGTTTTTGACTCGCATTGAGGCGAGGTGCAAAGGACGTCCGTGATTCCCTTCCCTTCCTTGATCGTGAAGATGCGATCGACTCCCGGCAACTTCAATGTTTCCTTCGCGCCCGAAGGCCAATGAATTTCAGCGGTTCCGGCATCGGTTGCATCGCCAAGGCCAAAGTGCGGTCGTTGGTCGTTGGAAGAGATATAGCTGCCTCCACTCATCACATCCTCGCGTTGCCGAATGCCGTTTGCCGTCAGATACACCGTCGCGCCCACCGCATCGCGCGGACTCCTGGGCCCGCCAACGAGTTTCAGCTCAACCCAATGGTGATGATCCGGATTGACGTTCTTCAACAGGACAGGCGCCCCATCCACCGGGTTGATGACCACATCGATCTTGCCATTATTGAAGAGGTCGCCGAATGCCGCACCGCGTCCCCGCGTGACGACCGCGAGACCAGACCCCTTGACTGGCGGTACGTAATCAAACTTGCCTTTGTGGTTGTTATGGAAGAGCAGCGGGCGCTGCGCGTACGAAGTTCCCCAGTCATGATCGTCAACCTGGGGATAGACGTGGCCGTTCACCATCATTGCGTCTTTCCAGCCGTCGTTGTCGTAGTCGATCAAACCGTCTCCCCAACCGACAAACGGCACCGCAATTTGAGCGATGCCCGCATCCCGGGCCGCTTCGGTAAAGCTGGCGTCGCCGTCGTTTCGATAGAGAGCTTTGTAGTCGTCTGAAAAATCCGTCACTAATACATCGACGCGGCCATTGTTCAGGTAGTCGCCTACCCCCAGGCCCATGGAGGCAATCTCCCGGCCATCGCCATTGAAAGCAAATCCGGAGATAAGGCTTTGATCATCGAAAGTGCCGTCGCCTTTATTGATGTACAGAAAATTCCGTTCGGAATCGTTCGCCACCAGTAAGTCCACTTTGCCGTCGTTGTTCACGTCAACAAATATCGAAGTGAATCCGTAATACGCCTCAGGGTCGGAGACTCCCGCATGTTCGCTGACATCGGTGAACTTCCCATTCCCGTCGTTGTGGAACAGGTGGTCGGGCTCGCCTTGCAGCCCGCGCGGACCGCACTCCACCGGCTCGCCGCGCATTTGGCAAAAGGCAGGATTCGTCGCGCCCGCTTCAGAACTTGGCTGGTTCTTGATGTCGTCATGGACATACCCTGACACGTAGAGATCGAGCCGGCCGTCACCGTCGTAATCGCCCCAGGTTGCACCGTCAGACCAGTTGCCGAGCGTCACTCCAGCCTGTTCCGCAATGTCGGTAAACGTTCCGTCATGATTGTTGTGGTAAAGGCGATTCTTGCCGAAGTTGGCCACAAAGATATCCGGCCAGCCGTCGTTGTCGTAGTCACCGATGGCGACACCAAATCCCCATCGATCGTTCGCGACACCCGCTTTTGCTGTAACGTTGGTAAACGTCCCGTCATGATTGTTATGAAACAGGGCCGCATGCGGCGGCTCTTCCTTGCCTTCAAGGGCGTTGTAGGTGGAACCGTTCACCAGGTAGATATCGAGCCAGCCATCATTATCGTAGTCAATCAGTCCGACACCCGATCCGTCTGTCTCGAGAATGAATTTCTTCTGAGGGGTACCCATGACGTGATTCCACGACGCCAGTCCTGCAGCCTTGGTCACATCTTCGAAGACCACCGTTCCCGTATCGACAAATCCCCCAGCGGTGATGGGACGCTTCTCGGCATCGTAGACCGGAGCGAATGTTCCGGCAGAAGCAATGCCGCCCATGCCGCTCTTCGCGGGCGCTTCGGGTTGCGGTGTCTGCGCAATCAACGTTTGACCAGCAAAAACGAGGATGATGACAAGGGCCGCACGCACGCAGCCAGAGCGCGGATCGCTGGCGACTCCCTCGCTTGCATGCCGATCGACTGCGGACAACTTTAACTCCTCCATGAAAGATTTGGGTGCGGAAGTCGGCGACACGTTGCCGGCGTAGCAGTTATTGGGCCGGCGATGTCGACTTTGAAGCGCCGGCGGCTTGCCCATCTTCACACGACTTGCCGTTACACAATCCGCCGGTGATCCCCTTGCCCTCCGTGATTGTGTAAATGCGGTCCACCGCCGGCAGTTGCAGCGTCTCCTTTGTGCCATCGGGCCAATGAATCTCTGCCGTGCCCGCATCCGTCGCGTCGCCCAACCCAAAGTGAAGGCGCCGGTCGTTTGCTGAAATATAACTGCCACTGGCCAGGACATCCTGCCGCATACGCATGCCATTCGCCTTCAGATAGACCGTAGCGCAGGTTGCATCCCTCGGGCCCTTGGGTCCACCTACCAAACTCATCGCCACCCAGTGGTGATGGTCCGGATTCACATTCCGCATCAACACGGGAGGACCGTCAATTGGATTGATGATCACGTCAATCTTGCCGTCGTTGAACAGGTCGCCAAACGCAGCTCCGCGTGCCGGGATCACGTCAGCCAACCCCGTGCCCTTCACTGGCGGAACGTACTCAAACCTTCGCGACTTCGCTCCACCGGGCACGTTGTGAAACAGCAGTGGACGCTCGGCAAACGTCGTGCCCCAGTCATGCTGATCCACCTGGGGATAGACGTGGCCATTCACCATGAACAGGTCCAGCCAGCCATCATTGTCGTAGTCGACGAACCCATCACCCCAGCCCACGAATGGAATCGTCGTTTGCGCGATTCCGACGTCGTAACTTACGTCGGTAAAGCTCGCCTCGCCATCGTTGTGAAAAAGGACCTTGTAGTCATCCCCGAAGTCAGTGACGAAGAAATCGACCTGGCCGTTGTTCTCGTAATCGCCTGCGGTGATGCCCATCGACGCGATTTCGCGCCCGTCCTTGTTCAGTCCAAAACCCGATATGTAACTTTGATCGTCAAACGTCCCATCACCCTTGTTGATGTAAAGAAAGTTAGGTTCCGAGTCGTTGCCCACCACGAGATCCGGCTTGCCGTCCCCGTTGATGTCTACAAAAATTGCCGTGAAACCGAAGTATTTGTTCTTGTCCTCCACGCCGGCCTTCGTCGTCACATCGGTAAACGTCCCATCGCCGTTGTTGTGGAATAAATGATCTGCCTCGCCCGGCAATCCCCGCGGCCCGCAGTTCACGGTTACGCCGCGATATTGGCAGGATGCGTTCGCCGAATCGCTGGCGAGTTCCTCCGCCAACTTGCGGTCGTAATGAACATAGCCGGAAACATAAAGATCGAGAAGCCCATCGCCGTCGTAGTCGCCCCACGCCGACCCGGTTGACCAGCTGCCTAGCGTAACTCCTGCCCGCTCGGCCACATCTGTAAACGTGCCGTCGTGATTGTTGTGGTAAAGGCGATTCTTTCCGAAGTTCCCCACAAAGATGTCCGGCCAGCCGTCATTGTCATAATCTGCAACTGAGCAACCGTAGCCCCAGCGGTCGTTCATTACGCCCGCCTTGGCTGAAACATCGGTAAACGTTCCGTCATGGTTGTTGTGGAACAGGGCAGCGTGCGGCGATGCTTCCTTGCCGTCAAGCGCATTGAAGGTCGAGCCGTTCACAAGGTAGATATCAAGCCAGCCATCATTGTCGTAGTCGACAAGACAAACGCCTGACCCGTTCGCCTCCACAATGAACTTCTTCTCCGGAACTCCCATCTTATGGATCCAACCGGAGAGGCCCGCCTTCGCGGTAATGTCCTCAAACACCACGGGACCCTTGTCAACAAATCCCCCCGCCGTAATGGGCCGCTTCAGTTCGTCGTAGACTGGTTTGGCTGCTACACCCGCGGCAATTCCACCCATGCCGCTTCGCGGGGTCGATTGCGCTGGTTGCTGTGCTCCGCAACTGCCGGATAAGGCGACCAAGCTAACGGCAACACTGCAGATCAACCCACGAAAGTGCAAACAGAATCCTCCGGCATATCACAATTTTAACGTAGCGCCTGTCCTGAATCGTCATTGATTGCGCTGGGGCAGTTCGCGACTCACTTCGCCTTTTTCGCAAAGGTCAACCCGAGCTCACTTTTAATGAGCGGCCGTAAAGGAGCATGCAACTCCATCGGATCGTAGCGGCTTGCGTAGTCGATTGGCATGACATAGGCCAGCGATGACCACCCCCAGAACGGATTCATTCCGTTCCCTTTACCTGTGTCTGAGTCATAGAACTCGCGCGTAACCGGGTTCGCCACCAGCGCCAGCTTAAGCGTTCTTAGCGCCAACTCCTTTGCCGCATCGTTGTACCCGTATTGAACCAGTCCATGGAAAATCATGTAATTAGTTGGAATCCATGCCGGCCCCTCCCAGTTGCACTCTCCCGACCGGCTGCCCTCATAGAATTCCGGCTCTGACTTTGCATAGGTCGCCACCGGATAATTCAGCCAGAACTCCTTCTCGTTCAATAAATGATCGCGCACGAGCCTGCGTGCTTGCGCAGGGCTTGCGACTCCAGCCCACATGGGAAGAAATCCAGCAACAGATTTAATCTTGATTGTCTTGCCCGTCTTCTCATCGCGATCGTAGTAGAACCCATCTTGTTCGTTCCAAAATACCTTGTTAATCGCCTTCGCAAGTTTCTCGGCGTGATCGGCGTACATTTTGCTGTCGGCAGTTTTGCCCAGCTTCGTTGCAATGATCTGCATCGCCTCGAGTTCCCTGTAGAGGTAGCAGGCCAGGTCAACGCCTTCATCGCGATAGGACTCAAGATCGCCGGATCGGGAGATCTGGTTGTCCATCCCGCTTGCATCGGAGCTGTTCCAGACAGGGAGCCCGTTCCCGTCATGATCATAGGCAAACCATCGGTCGATGTACTTTTGCAGCCGGTGGTAGTAGTTGGCGCGCAACCACTCGTAGTCGTCTCCGTTCTGGCTTGCTCCCAGGACCACGAGCTGCGCCATAAACGGCTTGAACATCTGGGTCGGCCGCGGGTATTTGATTCCGATGGTTCGAGCGACAAACCCGTCAGGCTGCTGTTGGTTAAGAAACAGCTTCAGGTTCGTGAAGTCATAATCACTGACACCATAGTAAGAAAGATATACGTTCTCGAAATACAGATCCCAGTCAAAGAATTCGCCATACGAATATCCCGTGATCAACTTCCCATTTACCCCGGGATAGTCGTGTAATCCCCGGGTCGCGATATCGCGATTGAGGCTGGCGAGGCGCACCTGGAGTTGTCTGTATTGATCCTGTCCGATAAGCGAGACGAGGCCCTTTGCATTGTTCTCGTGAGGAAGCTGCTGCGAAGTGCAATCGCCGAAGCAAAAGAACAGGAGGAACGCCAGGAACACTAATTTATTCATCTCAAACTCCGCTTCATCGCGTGTCCATACCACGGATAGCATGATTCATACAGCTTTAGCCTGACAACAGGGTATCGCTGAAGCTGGACCGCAGTTCGCTGCGGACTCTGTTCACCAGGGTTGCGTGCAAAAAAAAGAGTGAGCCGCGCAAACCAATTCGGCACGCGGCCCACTTACTGAGGAAGTTCCTGAGCAATACGCAGGTCACATCACGCGTGCTCGAAATCTATCGGTTTCGCTGCTCCTGCGGTTGAATGAATCAGGTCCGGCGGCAGGGTTGCACCGCCGGATCGGATTGAGCCAACGGGCGACTTAGAAGCTCGCCCGGAGGTGGAGCTGCATGCTGCGCGGCGGCAGCTGGTTGGTGGACTTGCCGAATGAACCGTCGCCCATGCCCGAGTCGACGCCATTGAGATTGGTGCGGTTAAACAGGTTAAAGACTTCGCCCTTGGCTTCGATCTTCATCTTCTCCGCAAAGAACCACGGAAGGCTGAAGTACTTCTCGAAGGTGAGGTCCATGTTCTTGTATCCGGGCCTGTCGTAGGTGTTGCGGCCAAGGGTACCTACCCCACCCAGTGCCGGGGCCGGGAATTGCGAGGCCGTGAAGATTCCGTTCAGGAACTGGGACTTCGATTGGCCGCCCAGGTGCGCGCCAAAGGACGGCACGTTGGGGAGCTTGGTGTTATAGCCATCGGCGTTGTAATCGCCGCCAGTGTTGCCGACGATGGTGGTACCCGCCGGGCATTGGTTGTTGACCAGAGCCGCGCCACCGCTACAGATCGGGGCAAAGCCCGAGCCGTTTACGACGGTGAAGGGCAATCCGGTCTGCCCGATCCACTTGCCGCCAAATTGCCATCCGCCCAGAATGTTCTTGAGCACGGCACTGGAATAGTTGTTCGGAACATCCCAGGTGCCGTCAGCCGAAATCTGCTGCCGGATGTCGAAGTCAGCGCGTCCGCGTTGGGCGTGGAGAGCGTTGTTGATATAGAAGTCGGAGCCGGAAGTGATGGAGCCGCTGTCCAGTGATTGAGCTTGGCTCATCTCGTCCAACGCCTTGCCATAGGTGTAGATTCCCCGGAAGGCCAGGCCGTGGGTAAACGACCGAATAACCTCTGCGGAGCCATAGTGCCCGGCGGAGTTGCCGTCGGAACTGGCCCATGCCGTTCCGGCGAAGTTGGGGTTGAGACGCTGCAGCTGGTTGTTGTTTTGGATCAAGTCGCCGGCAAACCGGTTGGCATCGTTTTGGAAGATCAGCAGGTGGTGCGCTTCGGTGCCTGAGTAGTTCAATTCAACAATCAGGTTGTTCTGAAGCTGCTGCTGCCAGCTCAATGACCATGCCTCAACTTGCTGCATCTTGAAGTTGGGATCGTAACCGCCCATACCCGCTCGCGAAATGACTCCATTGATGACGAGTCCGCCGCTGGAGTTGAGCGTGGCGTTGTTGGTGTTCAGAACCGGGCAGCTCATATTCCACGCCCCGACTGGGGTGCAGATGAAGGGCTTTGGAGTTGCTCCACCCGCAGTCACGTCGTCAGAAGGACTGAAGAAATTGGGCAGGTTGCCGGCTGTTGAGTCGGTGATGTGCAGATACGGTGGCTGGTCCTCGAACATACCGAAGCCGCCACGTAACGCTGACTTGCCGTTACCAAAGACATCCCATGAGAAGCCGAGGCGAGGCGTGAATCCACCGATGTTGTGGTCAAGAACGTTGTGGGTGTTTGCCAGCGAAGCTGTACCCGAGGCCACTTTAGCGTTCCACGTCGAACCAGTGCCCAGGTTGAATTTGGACAGGGTGGGACTGTAAATGCTGAAGAAGTTGACCATCGTATCGTAGCGCACTCCCATGTTCACTGTGAGCCGCGGCGATACCTTCCAATCGTCCTGCACGTAATAACCTTCGATCAGGTCGCGATAGATGCGGTCGTAAGGCGCCTGCTGGTGGTTTTGCAGGTTCACGGCCGGGCCGGATTGTGACACCGGCTCATCCTGGATGAGATCGATCAGGTTGCGGTAGGTGAACGTTGGACGGGTGAAGGCGCCTCCCTGGTGGTCAACCTCGCGCGTGTTAAAGAGGTCGGCGCCGAACTTCAAGGTGTGCGTCTTGATGCTTGCTGTCATCACATCGCGCCAGCTATAGGTGCTCTGCGAGAAGTTGCCCGGCGCCCATGATCCGAATCCGGCCAGGTTGTTGACGTTGACGTACGGGATACCCTCTGTTGCCGACTGAGTCAAGTTCGCTCCGTACGGCCGGATGAGATTCGCACCGGTCTGATTGATGAGGTGCGAGCCGAAGGTGTGGGTCCAGTTGATATTGACGAAATCTGCGCTGTTGGCGTTGCCCTGCGTGCTTGCCGGGCGGGTTCCACCGCCAGGACCTGAGTAATAGGTGCGGATCGCGTCAAAATAGATGCGGTCGTTCTTGCCCAGGTAGTCATCTACGCGGAAGCTCCACTGGTAGCCGTCCTTGGCCGAACTGTAGCTCACAGGGATGGTACCGATGATGTTGATGCCCTGAAGAGCGGTGAGGGCCGCCCCTGTCGGAGCCGGAAAATAACCTGGCGTGCCACCCTGGTTCGAGGGCAGAATGTAGGTGCTATACGGAACCAGTCCCGTGGTGGGATAGGCGGCCGGAGGAGCCATGGTAAGGAACTGATAGCCTACCGTGGCGGGTTCATACGTCTTTGCCCAGTTGACGAAGGCCTGCGTTTCCACCGTCGCCGTGTAGCTGCTGGGGTTGCTTGAACGCAACACATCGATGGCGCCGAACCAGAACAGCTTGTTCTTGAAAATCGGCCCGCCCATGGTGGCGCCCATCTCGTTGCGCGTGAATGCCGGGACCGAACTCTGAAAGTGAGTGGTCGCGGAGAGATCGTTGTTGGTGAAATACCAGTCGATGTTCCCGTGGAACTGGTTGGAACCGGAGACCGTGTAGACGTCGACTGTGCTGCCGCCGTTGCGTCCCTTTTGGGCATCAAAGTCGTTGGTGCGGATGTCCATGGACTGCACAATCTCGGGATTTGGCGAGATCGATGTGCTGCCGCCGCGAGACGGCGTGTTGGTATAGCCATCGTCAATCTGATAGCCGTTCTCTTCCTGGCGCAGGCCAGCGGCGTTCAGATTGATCGCGTATTCGTTGGTGTAGTTGTCGTTGCCGGCCGTAGTCACGCCGCCGCCCGTCATGCCTGGCGTCAGCGAAGCAAGGCCGTAGACGTTCTGACCGCTCAACGGCGTTTCCGCAAGAGTCACGTTCGAAATAATCGACCCGGTCGTCGGGGTCACCAGATCGACCGACGCCGCTGTTGCGGAGACTTCCACATTGGTGGAAACGTCGCCGACCTTTAATTCGGGCGTCAGGGTACGAATTTCGTCAATTTGCAGCGTCAGCCCGGCCTGTTTCCAGGTTTGGAAGCTGGCCATTTGAATCTCGACCGTATATGTAGAAGCGGCGATGCCGTCGACACGGAAATAGCCGTTTTGACCGGTGACGACAACCTTTGAGACACCGAGGCGTGTGTCAGTAACTATGACTTTCGCTCCGGGAATCACCGCTCCGCTCGTGTCGTGCACGGTACCTTCGATTCCGCTTGAGAACTGGGCAAACGCCAAACGTCCTCCCAATCCCACCAAAAGCAGAAGCAACGTAAGAATCCTGCCTGCTCTTCTGTCACTAACCATATTTTGTCTCCTTGGTAAACGCTTTCTGAGTTGTGGCCTTCCGCTCTCTTGGTGAAATCCAACCTGAGTCGTCGGACTTGGAGCAGTTTGTAGGCGAAGTGTGTTAACTGTTGGCGGCATTACCGTGCGCCGCTTCCTTCAGTATTCAATCCCCGAGAAAACTACGTACTCTAGATAACGTCTACAAGTATTACACAGTACATTACTGTAAGTTCACTCGTAACAACTTTATTATCTGTATGTTATAAAACATTTTTCGCGTTCTGAACTTATCTTTTCATGGCCCGCCCTGGCCCCCTTCCCCCCGATAACTCGATTTACTGGAATTCAAGCAAGCCTGTTTTTGCCTCAATGGCTGAATCCGGTCCCAAACCCTCAAAAATTCGACCGAGCGCCGTGATCTCCCTCTAACTCGATGAAATCTAACGACTTTTGATTGCTGCTCACCGCACCTCAGGTGATCGGGCCGCCACGGCCCCACCTTTTGCATCGGTCTGTTGAAGGTACTCGATAAAGCCAAGCAGGGCGCCCCAATGGTAGAAACGGTCGCTGTTGGTCACGTCGTCTCCGGTTCCAAGGGTGGCGTTATAGTTCTCGTGCACATGGCCTTGCTCGCGCCACTCCTTCAGGAACAGTTGGTACGACTTCTCCGCAAACTGAGTGCGCACCGTCGGGTCATCGTAGTTGCGGAGCCCCAGGTACACCAGGTAGTTCATCGGTCCCCAGATTCTCCCCCGCCAGTAGTTTTGATCGCCAAAAGCCGGGTCGTCCCGCTCGATGGACGGAATCACCCACTCGCCCCAGAACTCTTTCGGGTTCAGCAAGTGCTTCTCAATCATCGTTTTCGCCTGTTCGGGGGTCGCCGCACGGGCAAGCATCGGGTAGAAGTTGGTTGGAGAAAGCCGCGTGCTCGATTGCCCAGTATGCAGATCCTTGTTGAGAAAGATGCCGTCCTGCTCGCTCCAGAGCGTTGCCAGCTTTGCCTTGTAACGAGCGCTGCGTTCCTCAAGCTCCTTTTCTTCCGCCGGCTTGTTCAGCACCTTCGCAATCTGTGCCAGCGCGTCGCAGTCGGCAATATACATGCTCATCAGGCCCACATCGGCATATTCCAGCAGGTGCGACTTGTCGTTATAGGTGGTCTCGTCGTACATCGGGCTGTTGTCCAATCCCGATTCGAGAATTGCGCCGGCCCGCGTGCCCGGGGTGTTGTCGTCGAGATTCCGGGGCTGGTTCTCCCCATCGCTGCCCCATGCAAGGTAACCTTGGATATCGCGATGCTCCGCCCACCATCGGTTCCAGCGCAGCAGCGGCGTGAACGCGTCTTCGAGAAACCAGCGGTCGTTGAATCGCTGATAGAGACCAAGGACCGTGATGGCCCCAACCGGCGGCTCCGACCGGTCGAAACTCTTCCAGTTGCCCGGCCGCGCGTAGTTCGGGACAAACCCTTGCTCGGTCTCTTCGCGCAGAGTCTCGATTGCATCGGCATAGGCCAGGTCCCGGTCGCCAATGGCCGCCATGGTCGATGCAAAGAACGTGTCCCAGTCAAAGAGCACGTAGCCGCCCCAGCCAACGCTCCACACTCTGCTCACCGGGGAGATCACCCGTTGCTTGTCAGGCTCGTAAATTGAATCCCAACCCAGTGTGGTCTCGATAGCGTCCGCGATGGGCGCCGCATTTCCGGCTGCCGAAATGGATTGCTCATAAACGCCGCGCTGCCGCTCAATCGCCGCCTCTATTTCTGCAATCGTGCGCTGCTTGCCCGTGCTCACACCTACGGGACCGGTCAAATCCGCCGCGAAGTACGCGCCGCTCACCGGGACGTCGAAGTCCTCCGCCACTCCCTCATCCCCTGCACGCGCGCAAGTGCAATACACCAGCACCGCCTTACTCGGTCCCTGCGCTTCAATAAAATCCGGACGCCTCACCGTCGTTCCCGTCCGGTTCCATAGATAACCAACCGAGAAAACGATTGTGGGCGGAAGTGCAGACACGGACTTCGAATTCAGCGGGCTTGCCAGCAACACGAGGTCTTCACCATCGTGCGCGCTTTGCACGCGCCAGCTATGCCCCTTCCACAAAATCCTCAAATCCGTATAGCTGCCATCCCAGGAGTGCCTGCCCGGAACAACCTGTTCCGCACCGGCGTTCAGCCTGCCGATCAGCGCATCCCGCAGATACGCATCGCTGCCCTCGGTCGTGTTGTGCTTGAGGCCGACTTGAACCGCCAGCCCTTCAGGCAGCAGCACTTGGGTGGTCACGCTGTTCACGTCCCATGTATTCCATCCGCGCGCCAATCGCTGTTGTACCTGCTTGTAGTTGTCTGAAGTAGGCCCGGCGCTGTCTTTTGCATCAGCAAAACGAGATGGAGCCACGGTGTGGGTTTCCGCAGGTTGGCTCTCCGGTTGCGCTCCAAGGAATAATGGGCAAGCTGCCAAAACCAGCATGAAGAGTATCTGGATGGCCGCATCGAGGGATGCTTTACGAAGAGACTTCATGATTGCCCTCCTGCCGCATTTAAGGAACGGATCGCAGCGGCGGATCAAGGAACGGGAGTCACAAAGACTCGCTCGCCCAGCGCTTTGTGCTGATGGTTCGTTAGTGTAGCGCAACGGGCACGGTTTCCCCGTACCCAGGCTGGAACTCGGACCGGGGACCAGCGTCCACCCTATTTCAATAAGGATGGAACCAATCGCGCGAGCGCTAGGATTCTTGCAAGGGAGGGACGTTTGTTACCAAACGTAGACGCCTGCAATCTCAGGAGGGCTGGGTAGCCCATCAGTCACCGTGGTGCGCAAGACGAACTGCACGTTTTTCCCCTCCCAGCCAGGCGAAATCGTCTTGAAAGCCGCCTGAAGGTACTGGGGATTTGAAACGAACTCACCAGCCGCCTGCGTACCGTAAGACTTGATTCCGGCAGCCACCACGACAAACTGACCGGTTGTGGAGTTCAGCAGCCGGGTGACCACGGCATAGTCCTCGATTGCCTTCCCGTTGGCGTCGTCTTTTGAGCGCCACCGCTTTCCTGAAGGACCCTCTTCTCTGATGAGCGATTCATTACCCTCATCGACAAATCTGAAGTGAAGAGTGGATGTCAGTTGCATTGTCCAGCGATTGTTGAAAGCGCCAATTACAACGGCGGGCGAACTCCGAAGGTCCTCAAACGAATAGTCGCCTCCGATTCTCACTTGATTCTTTTTCCCAATCTGGCCAAAGAGACTGGACAGCCCGATCGCAGTGTAGACATCCCCGCTTGCGAGCCCATAGTCGGGGTACTCTTCCATATCGCTCCACGTCAGCTTGTCATCGGGCCCCAACTCGGGTTTCTGCGTGAGCCTGGCGAATTGACCGAGAAACACCTCCGGATTTTTGGAATGCCTTTGGTAGAGCTTGACCGAAGGCCGATAGACGGCGGGCTTGGCCAGGCAAATCAGAATGGGCTCAGGAGACGAAAGTGCCGGCGCCCAGAATTTCTGCAGAATCGAATTCTGCGTTCTGGCCCGATAGATCGATGATCCCGTCAGCACCAGTGCGGCGAGCAGCACGAGACCAACTGCGGGTACCGCCGAACGCAGCCACTTGTGCCTTCCTTGATCACGCCCCGCTGCAGCGGGCAAATGCGCATCGGCCGGAGGCAATTCCTCGCCATTCGCTACTCTGTGGGTCGATTCCTGAGATTCCACGCCAGCTTGGGGCGAGGGTACTTGATCCACCTGTTCTTCATGACGTACCCATTTGAATTCAGGCGTATAGGAGCCAACATGAAGCTCGATGCGGACTTCAGTGCTATTCGGGTTGGCCTGATAGTACTGTTCCAGCCGTCTGCGCACTTCGCCGGCCTGCACCCGGACCACCGGATCATCGCCTGTGGCATACCCAACCGGGCGCTGAAACAGATCGACTCCGATCGTCCGTTCCTTCAGCCGATCATGGTTCCCATCCAGGCTGTGGTGCACCACATAGGACAGAAACTGCTGGCCGCGTTTGCTCGGCTGAAAAGTTGGGCTGTTCAGGATAGCCTTCAGCTCTCGAAGGACCGACTCCTTCTCAATCTCATCGAAGGTGTGGCTTTCACCATCAACCACTTCTGGGCTAACTTGACGCGTAATCAAACTCATGGCACTCACACAGCCTTCCCTTTTAAAGCACAGCAGTCGTACAAGACAAGGCCCAAGTTCACTCTACACCGCAGTGTTCTCCACGGCTACAGCGTCGTTGCGCCCTTCCCTGCAGGGAGAGAGCCCGAATTTCGGGGTCTTCTCATACAACCCTCTCTCGGCTCCATCCTGCACAATCAAAGTCGGTTAGTTCCTCTTCTGACCCGCTTTCAACTACCCATCACACTGTAATACACAGTGTTGTACTTGAAAAGCCCTCTCTCAACGGAAGATTGTTGCATGACGCAACAAAACCGTAGAGTCCGTAGTGTCCATACTGACACATGTTCGATTCCCTGCTTGAGCGGAATTGAGCGCCAAGCACTGGATTCGACACTGGCTCCGGTTTTCGTGGCCTGGGCCACGGAGTGGTTCTGCAGATCGGGATGAAGAGAGTGACCACAACTAATCAGGGGTGCTACTTCTATATCGAACATTCCGGTACAACAAATTGCACAATAACAACAAATGCTTATGGCCTCAATGGCTGGGAGAGAGTGATTCCGGTCCTCACGGCCGGTGAATTTAACATGCGACCCCCTTCGCTGAAGCTTCAGACAGTCTCCGCGGATGCCCCTGCCCGCAGCGCCAGATCTGCGGTCAAACTGGCATTGGCCAAAACCGAATCGATCATTCCCGAATCCGTGATCCGGGTCTTGCCGCGCACCGGCCGGGGCGGATCCTGCGCCGTCGTTGTTGCAACTGTTCAATCGCCTTACCAAGCGCGAATCGCTCACTTAAACCTAACGGAGAAATACATATGAAGTCGTTTGTGCATTCGCGCAGGTCTTCTACATGGCTTTTGGCGGCTTTCGTCGCGGGTTCGACTCTCGCGGCCCAGAACAGCAGCCTAATCCTCGACCGAGGCGGCAGTACGATCGTCCTCGAGCCTTACGCGCCGAATATCCTGCGTGTGACGCTGAGCCTTAAGCGCGAACCAGCCGTGGCCGGACCCGGATACGGCCTGGTTGCCATGCCGTCTGCCGCCGGGTGGAGCGCAAGTCAAACGGCGCGGGCCGATGTCTACCGGTCCGATCGAGTTGTTGTCACGGTGGACCGCCGCATTCCTGACGGCAAGCCGCCGGTCCAGACGCAGGTGGATATTTCGAAATACTTCAATGGCACCACTCCGGGCGCACATATCGTCTTCAGCACTCCCGAGGGGAAGCAGATTCTGGAGATGGAAGACTGGTCGCAGGGCGTGCCCAATCACAAGGACGGCACCGCCGCCATTTTGCAGGACCGACGCCCCACCGATCCCGAGTTCTACACTGTCGGCGCAACGTTCGCATCGCCGGACGATGAACACTACTACGGCCTCGGCCAGAGCCACGAGGGATTTCTCGATCATCGCGGACACCAGGTTCGTTGCTGGGCCGATTACCTTGCCACCGGCGGCCCGAGCTTTTGCGTGCCGTTCCTTGTAACGAATAAAGGTTACGGCCTCTTGTGGGACAACCCTTCGCGGACAACCATCGAACCGGGGTTCAACGAGCAGACGCGCTGGAAGTCCGAAGTGGGCGACCGCGTCTCGTTCTTTGTGATCACCGGCGACACCATGGATGAAATCTACGCCGGCTACCGTTTGCTCTCGGGCCCGGCGCCGATGCTGCCCAAGGCGGCCTACGGCTACATCCAGTGCAAGCAGCGCTACGCCAGCCAGGACGAATTGATGGCCGTAGCCAAGGGGTATCGCGATCGCCATCTGCCCGCCGACGTGCTCGTCGTCGACTGGTTCTACTACACCAAGATGGGACAGATGGATCTGGACCCGAAGTTCTGGCCCGATCCCAAGGCGATGAACAAGCAGCTTCACGACATGGGCTTCGAAACCATGATCAGCGTGTGGCCGCGCTTTGTTAAGGACGACCGCTTCTATTCCGAACTGCTCCAGAAAGGATGGTTCATCCATCTGGCAGACGGCACGCCCATTGATGGATTGCCGTACGACCGCGCCGGCTCCGACATCGACACCACCAATCCCGATGCGGCCAAGTGGTACTGGAAGACGATTCATGACAACATCCTGAGCCAGGGATTCGACTCGCTATGGGCGGATGAAACCGAGCCTGACCTGCCCCCGAACGGCGCGTATTTCCACGTCGGGCCGGGGACGCAGTTCTTCAATGTATATCCGCTCTTCCACACCGGCGCACTCTACGACGGATTCCGGAAAGACGAGCCGCAGCAACGCGCGCTGATTCTTTCCCGCGATGCCTACCTCGGCGTGCAGGGCAAGGGAACCATCGTTTGGTCCTCTGACATTTATCCCACCTGGGACACACTCAAACGGCAGATACCCACGGGGCTGGACGTAACGGCTTCCGGAATTCCCTACTGGTCGAACGACACCGGCGGATGGCAGTATCTGCCTGCCGTCCACCACCCCGCCCACACACCGCTGCTTGATCCGTCTGACGCTCGCGCTACCGTCGGCGGCTACGACGACTACCCCGAGCTCTACACGCGCTGGTTTCAGTACGCTACGTTCCTGCCCATCTTCCGCACGCATGGAAGCCGTCCGGCAAATGAGGTCTGGTCCTATGGCAAACAGGCGGAGCCTATTCTCGAGAAATATCTACGCCTGCGTTATCAACTCATGCCCTACATCTACTCGCTCGGCTACAAGACATGGATGACCGGAGCGCCCATCATGCGCGCGCTGCCACTGGATTTTTCCAGTGACCCGAAAGTGGCTGACATCCGTGACGAGTACATGCTTGGGCCAGCTTTTCTGGTTGCGCCCGTCACCGAGCAGGGCGCAACAAGCCGCGAAGTCTATCTGCCTGCCGGAACGGATTGGTACAACTTCTGGTCCGGGAAACGCGAGAAGGGCGGCAACACGATTACTGTGGATGCGCCGATCGACACGATCCCGCTGTTTATACGCGCAGGGTCGATTATTCCGCTCGGAAGCGCAGTGGAAAGCACGCATGAAACTCAGACGATTGACCGTGTGCGTGTTTATCCGGGAGCGGATGGCGACTTCACGCTATTCTCCGACGACGGCATGACCTACGCCTACGAGAAGGGCGCTGGCTCCATCACACGGCTGCACTGGAATGACGCGGCCGGCAAGTTAACTCACGAAGGAGCAGACCCCTGGACCGGGCCAGACAGCAAAGTGGTCGAAGTCGTTGGCCGCTGAAGCAGCTTCGGCATATACGCCTTACTTGATTCGCAACACGCGCGCGTAGTTTCGCACTGCAACAAGAAGAGAGGATTCAAATGAACCTGGTTGTCAATCGCGGCAATGTTTTGATCTCGGTTATGCTTGCGTTCTTTGCTGGATCAGCACTCCACGCACAGGACTCCGGCATGGTGGTCGAACGAGACGGCAACACAATCGTTCTTGAACCGTATGCACCGAACATTATTCGAGTCACGATGAGCAAGGACAAGGAAGCGGCGACCGGAACAGCCGGAATTGGCTTTATTGGAGCGCCCTCGATGGCAGGCTGGACTCATGAGCAGGCCCCGGACGGCAGCGACGTCTTCCGCTCCGGAAGGCTTGTTGTCCATCTCTCTCCCGGCCACCAGGACAAGGCGCTCCTCCCCAAACCCATGCCCCTTGATGATATCAATCAGGCACTACGCGACCACTACTTTGGGGGTAGCCCGCGGCGGGGCCCCAACCAGGACGCAATCACCGTAACAACGACTTCAGGTCAGATGCTCCTGCACATGCGCAGCTGGTTCATGATTCCCAACCACCCCGAATCCACCAAGGGCGCAGAAAACCCTGAACCCAAGGACGCCGGCTACCGTGTTGCTGCGACATTCGACTCGCCGGCGGGCGAACACTACTACGGACTCGGCCAGCAACAGCAGGGATTTCTCGACCTGCGCGATCATCAGATTCGTTGCTGGCACGACTACGATGCCATCGGCGGAGAAAACGTCTGCGTCCCCTTCATGGTCTCCAGCCGCGGCTACGGCCTCATCTGGGACAACCCTTCAAAGACCACCATTAATCTCGGCTTCAACCAGCAGAACGTCTGGTCGTCAGAGATCGGAGACCGTGTTTCGTTCTTCGTCATCGCAGGCGCGAACACTGACGAGATCTACACGGGCTATCGCCAGCTCACCGGCGTCACGCATATGCTTCCCAAATCTGCCTATGGCTACATCCAGAGCAAGGCGATCTATCCCACCCAGGACCAGCTGTTGGCCGTCGCAAAAGGATATCGCGATCGTCAGCTTCCGCTCGATGTTCTCGTCGTCGACTTCCTCAATATGACTCGACAGGGCGAAATGGACTTGGACCCCGCACGATGGCCTGATCCGGCTGCAATGAACCAGCAGCTTCATTCCATGGGCATCACCACGCTGCTCAGCGTTTGGCCGCATTTCTCTCCCGGAACCCGCTATTACGACATGCTGCTCAGCAAGGGGTGGCTGATCCATTCCCCGGATGGCAAGCCGGACTTCGGCGGATTCAAAGAGGTAATTGGCCCTAACATCGACACCACCAACCCCGACGCTGCCAAGTGGTGGTGGGAATCGATCCGCGATCGATACATCAAGCCCGACGGTTTCGACTATATCTGGCTGGATGAAACTGAACCCGACATCGACCCGGCAAAAGACGTGTTCTTCGTCGGCTCCGGCCTGCGCGATTACAATGTCTATCCACTCTTTCACACAGCTTCGGTGTACGAAGGCTCCAGGCGCGACTTTGGCGACAGCCGCCGCGTTTTTAGCCTTGCTCGCGCTGCATACCTGGGAGCGCAGCGGAATGGCACCGTCTTCTGGTCGAGCGACATCCAATCGACATGGGACATGTTGAAGCGCTCAATCCCCACTGGGCTTAATTTCACAGCGTCGGGTATGCCTTACTGGGATACCGATATCGCCGGCTTCTTCTCTCCACAGCTCCCGGCTTCGTATCGCCCGATGCACACACCGCTCGTCGATCCCTCCGACGCGCTTGGCAACGTCGGCAACTACCTTGATTATCCTGAGTTGTTTGTGCGGTGGTTTCAATGGGCCACCTTCCAGCCTGTCATGCGGGCCCACGGCGAAAGGATGCACAACGAGGTCTGGGCTTACGGTAAGCAGGCGGAGACGATCCTCTCAAAATATCTGCGCCTCCGCTATCAGCTTTTGCCTTACACATATTCACTCGCCTATTCGACCAATCAAACCGGAGCACCATTCATGCGAGCACTCTTCATGGACTTTCCCGGCGATCCCCATGTTGCCGGTATCGGTGACGAGTACATGTTTGGGCCCGCGCTCCTCGTAGCCCCGGTCACCGACCAGGGTGCGACGAGCCGCACGGTCTATCTGCCCAGCGGGACCGACTGGTACAACTACTGGACGAATGAACGCTACAAAGGCGGCCAGACGATTACCGCTAGTGCACCTATCGATACGCTTCCACTCTTCGTGCGCGCGGGCTCCATCATTCCGCTCGGCAAACCGATTCTAACCACGGAGCAGAAGCAGGATCTGGAGAAAATCAAGGTCTATCCCGGCGCCGATGGAGACTTCACCCTCTACAACGACGACGGCACGACCTACGCCTACGAGAAGGGCGACTTCCACATCACCAACTTGCATTGGGACGATGCAACCGGCAAGTTAACCCAGAAAGGAGCCGTCGCATGGACGGTCCCGGATAGTCAGCTCATCGAGGTGGTTGGCCGTTAGTTCACACCGGAAGAGCGCAGCGTAAATAAAGGCCTGAAGGCGCAACTAAGAACGAAGCGCCGATATCAGGCCGCTGACTTATAGTTGACTACGACGGAAAATGCAGCGATGGCTCTCGAATCAACCGGAGTCATCGCTGCACTTCCGTCGACGCAATTTTTCAAAGATAGATAAATGCCGCTTCAAGCACACACGAGGAGAGGGTTCACATGAGTTTGACCGAGAGTATCCGCAAGGTCTTGTTATTGGTCGCCGTGGTTGCGATGCCGGCAATTGCGCTACGGGCGCAGGATAACCAGGTCGTCATCGATCGCGATGGCAGCACCATCGTCCTTGAACCCTATGCTCCGAACATTCTCCGCGTGACCCTCAGCACACTCAAAGATCAGGCAACCGCGGGTCCCGGATACGGAATCGTGGCAAAGCCTCTCCCCGCTGGATGGACACACGAGACCACGCCAACGGAAGACATTTACAAGTCGGCGCGGATGTCAGTGCATTTCGCGACGCCGCCTCCACCGCAGCGCCGGCCCGACGGATCTTACTGGAACGGCCCGAGGAAGACCTTCGGCGCCTTCGGCCGCGGTCCTTACATGACAGTCACGGCCGGCGACGGAACGCCTCTGCTCACGATGCAGGGCTGGGAGATGGCGGAGATGAATGACAAGGACGGCGATCGCCTGCTCAACAACGACCGCCGTCCGGAGGATCCGCCGTTCTATCGCGTTGGAGCCACATTCGGCGCGCCCGACGATGAGCACTACTATGGGCTCGGCCAGAATCAGGAGGGATATCTCGACCATCGCGGTCATAAGGTCGAGTGCTGGGCAGACTATCAATCTGCGGGCGGCCCAAGTTTTTGCGTCCCTTTCCTGGTCACCAACAAGGGTTACGGCCTGCTCTGGGACAATCCTTCAAAGACAACCATTCTTCCCGGATTCAACGAACAGACCAAGTGGATTTCGCAGGTGGGGCAGAGAGTCTCTTTCTTTGTTATTGCCGGCACGACGACCGACGAGATCTACAAGGGATATCGGCTGCTGACCGGCGATACGCCCATGCTGCCCAAGTGGGCTTATGGGCTCATCCAGTGCAAGCAGCGCTATACAACGCAGGAAGAGATGCTGTCCGTAGCACATGGTTATCGCGAGCGCCATCTGCCCATCGACATGCTGGTGCTGGACTGGTTCTATTACACAAAAATGGGCCAGATGGATTTCATCAAAGAACAGTGGCCCGACCCGGCAGACATGAATCGCCAGCTCCACGCCATGAATATTGAAACAATGATCAGCGTGTGGCCGCGTTTCCGCCCGGACTCCCGCTTCTACGATCAGATCAAAAACAATGGATGGTTCCTGCATCATGCCGATGGCACGCCCGAGGATGGACTTCCATACGACGGTCAAGGCTCCGATATCGACACAACAAATCCGGATGCGGCGGCCTGGTACTGGGGTGTAATCCACGACAACATTGCCAGCGTGGGATTCGATTCCTTCTGGGCCGATGAGACGGAGCCCGATCTGCTCCCCAACGGCAGCTACTTCAAGATTGGGCCGGGAACGCAATACTTCAATGTGTATCCATACTTTCATACTGCCGCGTTCTATAACGGCATTCGCAAGGACATGCCAAACACCCGTGCGCTCATCCTCTCAAGGGACGCCTATCTCGGCGCGCAGCACAACGGCGCAATCTTCTGGTCGTCGGATATCTTCCCCACCTGGGATGTGCTCAAGCGCCAGATTCCGACCGGCCTCGATGTGGCTTCCTCGGGCATTGCCTACTGGGGAAACGATATCGGCGGATGGCAGGCGCTTCCTAAAACTCACACGCCCGCGCACACTCCGCTCATCGATCCCAGCGATGCGCGCGAGAACGTCGGTGGCTACGATGATTATCCCGAGCTATACGTGCGTTGGTATCAATACGGCGTATTCCAGCCGAATTTCAGAACCCACGGCACGCGGCCGCATAACGAAGTCTGGTCCTATGGCAAGCAGGCCGAGCCGATTCTTGAGAAATATCTCAGGCTCCGCTACGAGTTGATGCCGTACATTTACTCGCTCGGACACTTCACCCACGAAACTGGCGCTCCATTCATGCGCCCATTGTTCATGGATTTTCCGAACGACCCGAAGGTTGCGGACATGGGCGATGAGTATATGTTCGGACCGGCATTTCTGGTTGCACCTGTCACATCGCAGGGGCAGACCACGAAGGCCGTTTACCTGCCTGCTGGAACCGCCTGGTACAACTACTGGACCAACGAGCGGTTCGAAGGCGGCCAGACAATCCAGGTCAACGCGCCGATCGACACAATTCCACTCTTCGTGAAGGCGGGCTCGATCATTCCCTTGGGAAGCGCCATAGAGAGCACCCATGACAAGCAGAGCATTGCCCACGTAAAGGTGTACGCAGGGGCGAACGGCGACTTTACACTCTACACCGACGACGGGCTGACGTATGCCTACGAAAAAGGCGTCAGCCAGGTCACGCGCCTGCATTGGGATGATGCGGCAAAGAAGTTGACGCAGACCGGAACCCCGGCGTGGAGCGAAGACGCGATCGTGCAAGTGATCCCGAGGTAATGGATCTCTCCCTCACAGTGACGGATGTTCCGTAAGCACTGCAAAGGCGCGGAATATCCGTCACAATCAGGCCGAAGCCTACTCTGGTTTTCCGTAGGCGTGATCCTTGTAGATCTTCTGCATGAGGTCGAAGGCCAGCTTCTTCTTACCGTCCTCTGAGATCAATCCCTTTCGGTTGAAACCGTCCTGAAGCACGGGAATGTTGCGCGTGGGCGACCGAAAATCCATGAGCACCCAGGGAGCGTATCCGCGAACCTGCGGAATGTTTGAGAGCATCGCGAAGTTGTGTCGATAGAAATCGAGCTGATACTCCTCTGTCCAGCGCTGTCCTTTGGGCCCGTGATTGCCCGCCTTGGCTTCGGCGCCAAATTCGCTGATGATGATCGGCTTTTGCGGCACGTCGAATTTCACCTTATCGGCCTGTTCGGGCGTGTAGTTGTACCAACCGACGTACTCGTTCATGCCGACAACATCGAGCGCCTGCGCCAGGGGATCGGTGAATTTCTTGGTGTCTCCGGGATTGGTGGGCTGCAGAAACGCGGCAGTGACAAGCCGCGTTGGGTCGAGTTTATGGGCCTCACCGGCGAGATTGCTGAGGAACTCCGTGCGCGTGGCATTATCGGGCGTTTCATTCGCTACCGACCACAAAATCACCGACGCCTTGTCGCGGTCGCGGCGGATCATCTCACCGAGCATGGTGACCGCCTTGGCATAAACGCTGGGCTTGTCAAACGAAATGTGCTGCCAGTTGGGAATCTCCGACCACACCATGATGCCCTTGCGATCGGCCATGCGTTCCATGCGCTCGTCGTGCGGATAGTGACAAAGGCGAACGAAGTTTGCGTGCAGGTCCGTGAGAAATCCGAAGATCGCCTCGACATCCTTGTCGGAATTGACCGGGCCAGTACGATAGGGACCCTCCGCATGAGCATTCACCCCATACAGGAAGATCGGTTTTCCATTGAGCAGAATGCGCGTTCCATCCACGCGGATGTCGCGAAATCCAATGTCATCGGTCAATGCGTCGTTGCCGGCTTCAATTTTCACCTTGTAAAGATGCGGATTTTCAGGCGACCAGAGGCTGAGGTCTTTCGCGGCGACATCGAATTCAGCATGGCCCGTGGCGTCGGTCTTGATGGATGCGTCGACACCAGCCTCGGGAATGCGAATACTCACCGGCATTGCCGCAGCGCCGTCCACCACATGAACATAGCCCGCAAGCCTATTGGTGGTTCCCGGTTTGAGGTGAATGTCGAAGTCATCGACAAACGCATTGGGCACATCCACAAGCGAAACGTCGCGCGTAAGACCGCCGTAGTTGTACCAGTCGGAGACGAGCGCCGGAATGCCATCGACCAGGCGAGTGGAGTCAACGGCAAGCACGACGAAATTGTTGCCCGGATGAAGAACAGACGTGACTTCGCAATCGAATGGCGTAAAGCCGCCCTCGTGATCGCAAATTCTCTTCTGATTCACCCATATATAGGAGCGATAGTTGGCCGCGCCAATATGGAGAAAAGTGCGCGTATCCGGCTTGGGCTCGTAGGTGAAGTCGCGCTGGTACCAGAGAACGCCTTCGTAGCGAAACAGCGTCGGATCCTGCGTGTTCCAGTCACCGGGAACTTTGAGCGTGGGCGCTGTAGCGAAGTCGTATTCCTGCACCCTGCGGTCGCCGACGAGGGTGGGGTGTTCATTCATCCCGTACCCGCCGTCGTGCACCGCTCCGTCTGCTGTGTAGAGGCTTCTACCGGTCATGTCGACCAGGTAGTGCCAGTCGCCATTGAGGCTGGTGGCTGGACGATGGTCGACATCGACAAGCAATGTCTTCAACGGCTGCTGCGCAAAAGCTGAAGCAGAAGAGAAAAGAACAGAAAGCAGGAAGGCGCAGGTGATTGCAGGCATCGAGCGCAGAGCAATTCTCATCGAAGGCATCTCCAGTTGCCCGCATCGGCACGCAGGCAAAATCCGCGCCGATGTGGCCCCGCAATTATAGCCGGAAGACAGCCTCTCGGCATGACTCGCCATGCTTGACAGGGCAACCGGCGCCGACTGAAGATTGCTGACGCGCACACTTAATGACGAAACACACTTGCGGAGGAGCACCAGATGCCAAGCCAGTTGTTCAAACGCAGACAGTTCTTGAAAAGCGCTGCCGCCTGCGCGCTTGCGGCGCCGGCCATGGCCACGCTTGACCCTGCAATGGAAGCGCAATCCGCGGGCGACGGTCACGCGCAAAATGCCTCAACCAAGGCTTCTGCGACACAACCTGCGGTGAAGGTCACGCTCAATGTTCGTGATTTTGGCGCAACCGCCGACGGCAAGACACAAGACACGCTCGCCCTTCAACAGACCATCGACCGCTGCGCATTCCTTGGCGGCGGCCAGGTTCTCGTTCCCGCCGGCGACTACGCGACGGGCGCTCTGCTCCTGCGCAGCAACGTCCGTTTGCACCTGGACGAGAATGCAAGCCTGCTGGGCTCGGCGGATCTGGCGGACTATCCACTCACCCAGGTGCGCTGGGAAGGCCGATGGATCAAGGGCTACAGCGCGTTGATCTCCGCCGTGGACGGAGACAATATCGGCATCGAGGGGCCGGGAAAGATCATCGGCAATCCTTCGATCGTGGGCCGCGTGGACCGCAAGACTCGCTTGCGTTTCCCCGCGCTGCTCGAATTCACCAATTGCAGAAACGTCCTCGTGGAGAACTGCTTCACCAGCAATGGCGGCATGTGGTCAATCCATCCCACCTATTGCGAAAATGTAACCTTCAGAAATGTGGTGGTGCACAGCGGCGCGGACGGCGTTGATGTGGACTCGTGCAAGCACGTCGTGATCGACGGCTGCGATTTTGTAACAACGGACGATTGCATCTCGCTCAAGTCAGGCCGTGGCGAGGAGGCGTACATCATCAATCGCCCAACCGAAGATGTGCGCATTTCAAACTGCACCTTCAGCGACGCGCATTTTGCCTGCATCGGCATCGGTAGCGAGACCTCCGCCGGCATTCGCAACGTTCATGTGGATCACTGCAAGTGCGTTGGCGCACGCACCTTTGCCATCTACATCAAGAGCCGGCCCGGTCGCGGCGCATTTATCGAAGACATCTATATGAACGATCTTGAAGTCTCTGGAGCGCAGCAGGGTTTCCTCCGCTTCAACATCCTGAACAGTGGCATTCAAGACGAGTTTCCCGTTCCCGGTGATGAGGGCATTCCTACCACTCGCAATTTTCACTTCTCCAATATTCGAGTCAAGGATGTTCCCATCCTGGTGGATGGCTCAGCGATTCATCCGCACAAGCCGCTCATCGGTTTCTCGCTCACCAACGTCACAGGCACGTGCGGCAGTGGCATTTTTCTGGCGAACATCAGGAACGCCGTGATTCGCGATGTGAAGGTGAGCGGATACACAGGACCGCTCCTGAGCATCGACAACGTGACCGGAACAGGGCTGGCCGGAGCGGCAAAGATCGACGCGGCAAAAATGCCCAAGGTTCCGGCGCCAATTGAACCACCGGCAAGCAAATATCAGTTGCATTGATTGAACGAAATTAGGCGCGACAAGGGCGGAACAGCCGCCTCCGGTCACCGTTCTTCCGCCCAGCAGAAATGTTAGTTCTGCCTGCATTCGATAACTCCATAGATAGCAACGATTAAGCCCCCTCCCGAGGCCGCGGAACGAGCGCGTGCCGGTCCGCTTAAGTTGCGTGAATTCCATCACATCCGGGCCGCCGATTCGAGGGATAGAATTCCAGCGATGGAGGGGTATTTTTGACGCGCCCGAGTCGTCTGAGGGTCGACCCAACTTCTTGAATTCGGCCGGGGCGGGCCATTGGCCCTTACAACACCCCTGAGAGCGCACAGAAAGCTGAGCTCAAGCAACGCAGCGATTGATTCGGTTCAGACGGACGAACCGTGGAGCAGGAATGGCAAGAGATAAAGAGGGCCCGAAAGCAGCAACGATGGCGGATATGGTCGCCGACCTCCGCGCGAAGCGGGCCGAGGTCGAACTTGGCGGTGGCAAAGAACGCATCCAAAAGCAGCACGAATCCGGCAAGCTGTCGTCGCGCGAGCGCGTCACCAGGTTGGTGGACAAGGAAAGTTTTGAGGAGATCGGCATGTTCGCGCGCCATCGCGCCACTTACTTTGGAATGGCCGACAAAGACCTGCCGGCAGACGGAGTTGTCACCGGATGCGCGACCATCGACGGGCGGCTGGTTCACCTTGCCAGCCAGGATTTCACGGTGGCAGGCGGCGCGGCCGGCGAAACCCACAGCAACAAGGTTGCGGACATGATGGGCATGTCGTTGAAAACGGGTAGCCCTTTCATCTTCATTAACGACTCGGGCGGCGCGCGCGTGCAGGAGGGCATCGACAGCCTGGCCGGCTATGCCCGCGTCTTCTACAACAACGTGATGCTCTCTGGAACCGTGCCGCAGATCTCCCTGATTTGCGGGCCATGCGCGGGAGGCGCTGCGTACAGCCCGGCCCTGACAGACTTCGTGATCCAAACCCGGCAGGGACGGATGTTCATCACCGGGCCGCAGGTCATCAAGCAGGTGACCGGCGAGGTGGTGAGTGCGGAGGAGCTTGGCGGCCCAGCAGTCGCAGATGAATAACTCCGGCGTGGTGCACCTGATCGCAAAGGACGATGAAGAGGCACTTCAGCTTTGCCGGCGCCTGCTCAGTTTTATGCCTTCGAACAACCTGGAAGATCCGCCGCGCATGGCCTTCAGCGCAAAAATCAAATCGGACTCGGACATGAACAGCGTGGTTCCGACCGATCCGAAGATTGCGTACGACGTGCGAGCCGTGATTTCACGGATTGTGGACTACCAGGATTTTCTCGAGATCCAGTCAGGGTTCGCTGCCAACATCGTCATCGGCTTTGGGCGCCTGCAGGGCCGGCCGGTGGGCGTCATCGCCAACCAGCCCTGCGTGATGGCGGGAGCGCTGGACATTGATGCGTCTGACAAGTCAGCGCGCTTTGTTCGCTTTTGCAACGCGTTCAGTATTCCGTTGCTCACCTTTGTGGATGTGCCGGGCTTTTTGCCCGGAGTAGAACAGGAACGCGGCGGCATCATCCGCCACGGAGCCAAGTTGCTGTTTGCCTATTCGGCCTCCACCGTCCCCAAAATTACGGTGGTGTTGCGTAAAGCATATGGCGGAGCCTACATCGCCATGTGTTCCAAGGGCCTGGGCGCAGATCGCGTTGTGGCGTGGCCCACGGCGGAGATTGCCGTGATGGGCGCCGAGGGAGCGGCTGAAATCGTGTTCAAGCGCGAGATCGACGGCGCTGAAGACCAGGATGCGCGCCGCAAGGAACTGGTGAACGAATATCGGGAGACGTTTGCCAATCCCTACATTGCAGCCGGTCGCCGCCTTGTGGACGACATCATCGAACCCGCCGACACACGAAAATATCTGGCCGAGGCGCTTGAATCGTTGCACACCAAGCGGGAACTGCGGCCACAGAAAAAGCACGGACTGATTCCGCTATGAAGAAGGAAGTGGACGCATGGCATCGGATATAACAGCCCCGGCAGCGAAAGGCCTCGTCGACCCGGATGCGGACCGGATCGAGCCGGAAATTCTGGCCGTGATCGCCGCTGCTGCAACAGCATTGCTGGGCACAAATCTCCGCATTGGGTCAGTCGAACGAATGCATGCACCCTCCCATTCAGTAAACCGTTGGACTCGGCAGGGACGCGCAAACGTTCAGGCATCGCATAACCTGCGCACAAAACGGTAGGTCGATGGAGAGTTGAGCCGGGACAGATTTCAAGGAAAGGTCGCCGCACGTTGAAGCTTCAGATCAAGATCGATGGAAAGACATACCAGGCGGAAGTCGAAGTGCTCGACGAGGCCGAGAGCCCTGACAACTATCCGCCGTATCCGCCTGTCGTGTCCACCGCCCAGCCGATGGCGAGTCCGGTACTTCATGCACCGGTCCACGCAGTTGAGGCGCATGCTGCGAATGAGAAGCAATACTGCAGCCCGCTTGCGGCCCTGGTCATCAGGGTGAACGTAACGCCGGGCCAGGAGATTGAGCCAAACGAAGTGATCGTCGTGCTGGAAGCGATGAAGATGGAAACCTCCATTACGGCAAATCAAGCCGGCCGCGTGAAGAGCGTGCACGTGGTGCAGGGAGATCCGGTGAAAGCGCACCAGGTTCTGATTGAAGTGGAATAGCCCGCGCGCACCGAGCGACGGAGATAAGGAAAGGCAGTTTGTGAGGAGCATTCAAGAAGAGTTACAGCAGATTCCCGGAATTAAATTTATCGATCACGTGGCAATTGCTGTAAGGCAAGGCGAGTTGGAGGGCCAGGCAAAGGCCTACGAGATGCTGGGCTTCAACGTGGTTCATCGCGAAGATGTACTTGGAAGCGACCAGGTACGCGAAGTGCTGTTGCAAATGGGGAGTGGGCCCAACCTCATTCAGCTGCTTGAACCACTAAGCGCTGATTCCCCGGTGCAAAAAACCATTGAGCGAAACGGCGGCCGAGGTGGATTTGCCCATATTGCTTTTCGTGTGGAAAATGCGCAACAGGCGTTCAACGCCATGAAAGCGTCTGGATTTCAGCTCATCGACAAAGCGCCGCGCAAAGGCTCACGAGGGACAACGGTCTTTTTCGTTCATCCCAAATCGAAGGCGGATTTTCCCTTTGGATTTCTTATTGAGGTCGTCGAAGACCCCGAAAGCAAGTGAAAGAAGATGTCAACCGACAAACTGCTCGAAGAATTTCCTCCAGTTACCACCGAGGCGTGGGAAGAAGCGATCCGCAATGATCTGAAAGGCGCTGACTACAAAAAGAAACTGGTGTGGCAAACCGAGGAAGGCCTCGCAGTAAAACCCTATTACCGGAAGCAAGACGTTGCCGCGCCTGATTCCCCGCATCGCCCACCTACCTGCAATTCAGTCGCGCCGGTCAGACGATTGAATGGCGACTGGCGCATTCGAGAAGAGATTGATGCGATTGATCCAGAGCAGGCGAATCAGGCGGCGCAGCGGGCAGTAGCCGCCGGCGCGGAGCAGATTGCCTTCCTCCATGCGGACGTACAGAATGACTCGGACCTCGCACTGCTTCTCGTCAATCTGCAGGAAATTCCTATCCATTTTCAAAATGCCGGTGAGGCTCTTCTTCGTCTATTGATTGCGCGCGAAAAGGGACGGCCGCTTACGTCTCAGTTCTCTTCCGGATGGAATCCACTCGAGAATCCCGATTTCGCTGCCGAGATACTCCTCGCGTGTCCGCCGGGATTTGTGCCCTTCACCATTGACGGTTCCTCGTTTGAGGAATCCGGAGCGACCGTACTCCAGGAAATCGGATTTACGCTCGCAGCCGCGATCGACTTTCTTGCTGAAATGTCTTCTCGCAATATCGATATTGATCGAGCGGCCGCCGCAATCGAATTCTCATTCGCCATTGGCGCAAATTACTTCTTCCAGATTGCCAAGCTCCGCGCATTCCGCAATCTGTGGGCGAAGGTTCAAGAGAGCTTTGCCACAAGACAAAGCATTCCTGCGCGAATCCATGCGCGCACGTCGCACTGGAACAAGACCATCTACGACCCGCACGTCAACATTCTCCGTGCAACCACTGAGTCTATGTCTGCCGCCCTCGGTGGCGCCGACTCCATTACTGTGGCCGCCTTCGACGAGTGCTACCGGTCTCCAAACGAAGCGAGCCGCAGGATAGCACGCAATACGCAGATCGTGCTGAAGGAGGAAGCTTTGCTTTCGCGGGTCGCCGACGCCGGTGCTGGTTCGTACTACCTGGAATTCATTACGGATCTCATCGCTCGAGAAAGCTGGAAGATCATGCAAGGCGTCGAGGCTACTGGCGGCTTCCGGAAGGCCAATGCGCGCGGACAACTTGCCGGCGCATTGAATGAATCTCTGGCTGCGCGAGAGAAGGCTGTCGTCGAGCGGCGACACGTGTTTACCGGAACCAATCAATATGCAGACCCCGCAGAAAAGGCCCTGGATCGGGTTGACCCCTTGCACACATCTGTAGAGCATCGCGGCGCTCGGAGTTATGAGCAACTTCGTCTGCGAACGGAACGCCATGCGGCCCTTACCGGCAAGAGGCCGAAGGTCCTGCTTGCTGAAGTCGGCGACGTAAAGATGAGATCCGCCCGGTCGAGCTTCGCTCAACACTTTCTTGCATCGGCAGGACTCGATATCGTCATCCAACGGTTTCAATGCGCGAAAGAGATAACACCGGGCGATGCGGACCTGATCGTGCTGTGTAGTTCTGATCCTGAATACGCCGGACTTGCTGCTGAACTCCTTCCCATGCTGAAGACGCTGGATCGCTGCGTACCGGTGATTGTCGCGGGGAATCCCGAATCGGCAAATCAATTGCGCGACCTCGGAGTTGCCGACTTCATTCACATCCGCACCAACCCGATTGAATTTCTGACAGCCCGGCAACAGCAATTGGGAATAGAGGCCTAGAGATGCGTCCGGATTTTTCGCGCCCTGACTTTTCAAAGATCGATTACGTTGCCCCGGCGGCGCAGCAGCATGCACCGGCGACCGAAGAGTGGCTCAGCCCGGAGCACATTGCGGTCAAGAGTTTTTATACGCAGCAAGACCTGGATGGGCTCGAGCATCTTGACTATGCTGCCGGAATTCCGCCGTATCTGCGTGGGCCCTACAGCTCGATGTACGTGATGCAGCCGTGGACAATCCGGCAGTACGCTGGATTTTCAACCGCCGAAGAGTCCAACGCATTTTATCGCCGCAATCTTGCTGCCGGTCAACGAGGGCTCTCCGTCGCATTCGACCTTGCCACGCATCGCGGGTACGACTCAGACCACGAGCGCGTCACCGGGGACGTAGGCAAGGCGGGCGTCGCCATCGATTCAGTCCTCGACATGAAAATTCTTTTCGACGAGATTCCCCTGGATCAAATGTCGGTGTCGATGACCATGAATGGCGCGGTGCTTCCCATCATGGCGTTCTACATCGTGGCCGCAGAGGAACAGGGCGTCGACCCGGCAAAGTTGAGCGGGACCATTCAAAACGACATCCTCAAAGAGTTCATGGTCCGCAACACCTATATCTATCCGCCTGCGGGTTCCATGCGGATCGTCGGCGACATCTTCCAATATTGTTCTGCACATATGCCCAGGTTCAACAGCATCAGCGTGAGCGGATACCACATGCAGGAAGCCGGCGCCACGGCGGACCTCGAGTTAGCCTATACGCTCGCTGATGGTCTGGAGTATCTGCGCACGGGCGTCAAAGCGGGCCTCGATGTAGACAGTTTTGCGCCGAGGATCTCGTTCTTCTGGGGCATCGGCATGAACCACTTTATGGAGATTGCCAAGATGCGGGCCGCGCGCATGCTCTGGGCGAAACTCGTCAACACATTTCATCCGAAGAATCCGAAATCTCTGGCGCTGCGCACACATTCGCAGACCTCGGGATGGAGCCTCACGGCTCAGGACCCATTCAATAATGTCGTGCGCACCTGTGTCGAAGCTCTCGCCGCTGCATTCGGACATACGCAATCGCTGCACACCAACGCCCTGGATGAAGCACTGGCTCTGCCCACCGATTTCTCCGCGCGCATCGCCCGCAACACGCAGATCTATCTGCAGCAGGAGACCAGCATTACCCGCGTCGTCGATCCCTGGGCCGGGTCCTATTATGTTGAACGCCTGACGCACGAGTTGATGCATGCGGCATGGGAGCTGATTGAAGAGGTCGAAGGCCTTGGCGGAATGGCGAAGGCGATTGAGACCGGCGTGCCGAAGATGCGAATTGAAGAAGCTGCGGCGCGCAGGCAGGCGCGCATCGATTCCGGCACAGACGTCATTGTTGGCCTCAACGCGCATACCTCACCCGAGGAGACCGAGGTGCCGGTCCTCGATATCGACAACAACGCGGTTCGCCTTTTGCAGATCAACCGCCTGGCTCAACTCAAGCGCGATCGTGACGACCGATGCCGTCAGGCTGTCACTCGAGCAACTCGAGCAGTGCGCATCTTGCGGCGAGGGAAACCTGCTGGAGTGTGCGGTGGATGCGGCGCGCAAGCGGGCGACACTCGGCGAGATTTCAAGTGCACTTGAAAAAGTGTGGGGCCGTTACCAGGCCACAACGCGAACGATCGCCGGCGTCTACTCGGCGGAAAGCGGAAATGCGGCGGAGTTCAAAAAGGCCGCAGGAGCTGGTGGTCGAGTTTGAGAAGGCAGAGGGCCGCCGTCCGCGCATTCTGGTGGCCAAGATGGGCCAGGACGGCCATGACCGCGGGGCGAAGGTGATTGCCACGGCCTTCGCCGACATCGGCTTTGACGTCGACATTGGCCCGCTGTTCCAGACTCCGCGCGAAGTTGCTCGTCACGCCGCCGAGAACGACGTGCACGTTGTCGGTGTCTCCTCATTGGCCGCGGGCCACAAGACACTTGTTCCGCAACTGATCGATGAGCTTCGCCAGCTACAGTGCGACGACATCCTGGTTGTGGTTGGCGGCGTCATCCCACCGCAAGACTACGAGTTCCTGTACAACGCCGGAGTTGCCGGTATCTTTGGGCCGGGCACGGTGATTCCAATTGCGGCACAGCGGATTCTCAAGATCCTGACCGAATGCCGAGTTGAAGGAGTTCGCTGATTGGCTGACGCGAACAAGAGTGCGTTACATGTGAGGCCCGGTTGCGCAGTACCGGAGCAGTCGCCTGAGTCCCTCGCGCGTACGGCGCACTGGCAGCGCAATCTATCTCCCCAGCAATTCATGGACGGCATCCTGCGCAGCGACCGCACCATTCTTGCCCGCGCCATCACATTGATCGAGAGTTCGCGCGCGGCCGACAGAGAGCTTGCCGAGCGCATTGTTGAAGACTGCCTTCCGCATGGCGGAAATTCATTGCGCGTTGGCATTACCGGCGTTCCGGGCGCAGGCAAAAGCAGCGTAATCGAAGTACTCGGCTCGCACTTGATCAAGATTCTCCGGCAGAAAGTCGCCGTGCTCGCGATTGATCCGAGCAGTCAGATCTCCGGGGGGAGCATCCTCGGAGACAAGACGCGGATGGCGTCTCTCGCTTCGAGCGATATGGCCTTCATTCGGCCATCACCATCGCGCGGATCGCTGGGCGGGGTTGCGCAGCGCACGCGCGAAGCGATGCTTCTATGCGAGGCCGCCGGATTCCAGAACATCCTGGTCGAAACCGTTGGAGTGGGGCAATCGGAGACCGCGGTTCATGGCATGGTGGATTTCTTCGTGCTGATCACGCTGGCGGGAGCAGGCGACGAACTGCAGGGCATGAAGCGCGGCATTATGGAACTCGCGGATCTCGTGGCCGTAAACAAGGCTGACGAAAACAACGTTGTCGCCGCGGAGAGAGCGCGTGCCGAGACCCAGAACGCATTGCATTACCTTCCCGATTCGCTTTCCGGCTGGACGCCGCGGGCAGTTACCTGTTCAGCGCAGACCGGCAAGGGTATTGCCGAGCTCTGGACCCTCGTTCTCGACTTTGCCGCCATGACCAAGGCCAACGGATGGTTCACGCGCAAACGCCAGGAGCAGACGCACAAATGGATGAACGAGATTATCCGCCAAGGATTGATCCAACAGTTTGAAACGCACCCGGCTATTCGTGGCGGCATCGAGGCGCTCGAGTTGGAAGTGCTGGAAGGACGCATGACGTCTTTCCGTGCTGCGCGGACGCTGCTTGAACTTTATTTGAATCCGAAACAAGGAAAGAGTGAGCGATGAGGTTCGCGGCTTGCGGAAGGCTGAACAGCCTCCGCGGTGATTGATCACTCATCAGGGAGAATTCTTCATGTCATCATTGCCTGTCCTGATTTTGAACAGCGGTTCTTCTTCAATCAAATTTTCACTGTACGAAGCCGGAGCCGGTGAGCGCCGCAAGCTATTCGAGGGTGCGGTCGATGGCATCGGTACCGATCAAGGCAAGTTCTGGATCAAGGACGCCGAGGGGAAGAAACTGATCGATCAGTCCCCTGCCCTGCCCAGTCGTTCTGTCGCTTTCAAGCTGGTGGCGGACATCCTCAATTCCGGCAGATTTTTTCGTCCCAAAGCAATTGGGCATCGCATGGTCTGCGCGGCGCCAACCTTACAGGAAAATCTCCGCGTGACGCCCGAACTGATCAAGGAAATGGAGCGGTACAAAGACCTGGCGCCGCTGCATACGCCCATTGGCGCATACATTATGCGAGAGGCGCTCGACCTGTTTCCAGGTGTTCCCAACTTCGCGTGCTCTGACTCCTTCTTCCACCGCACTATGCCGGAAGTCGCAACGCACATGCCGATTCCCTCCGAATATGCCGACATGGGCGTGCGTCGAGTGGGATTTCACGGCATCTCGTACGAGTCGGTTGTTTACCAGTTGCAGCCCGATGTGCCGGAGAGGCTGATCGTGGCTCATCTCGGTAACGGCGCTTCCATTTCAGCCATCAAGAACGGCCGATGCATTGACACCTCAATGGGCCTGACGCCGACTGGAGGAATCATCAGCGGCACGCGCACCGGAGACGTCGACCCCGGCTTGCTGTTGTTTATTCTCCGCAAGATTGCAGAGACGGTCAGCAGTTCAAGGGAAGCCGCCGATCAACTGGAAGTGGTCGCCAACAAGAGAGCCGGCCTGTTGGGCGTAAGTGGACTCTCCAACGATATGCGTGTTCTGCGCGCCGCCGTGATTGCCGGAAACGAAAGAGCGCGGCTCGCTGTGGACAAGTTTACCTGGACGATCGTGAAGAGTATTGGTAGTTACTTTGCCGAACTCGGCGGCCTCGACATGCTTGTGTTTACCGGCGGCATCGGGGAGAACGACATCGATACGCGCGAAGAAATTTGTGCCGGCTTGGGCGCTCTCGGCATCGTGCTTGATCTGGCGCGCAATAACGTTCGCGGCAGGGCCGTTATCTCCGCCGAGCAGTCGCCGGTGACGGTACGCGTGATTCCGCCAGCCGAAGATCTGATCATCGTCAACCACGTTGTCCGCATGCTCTCTGAACGATCCGACTCGCCGGACTCTGAGCGCCGCATAGCCGAACTTCAAGCCGTTTAGCTGATTGGCTGCGCAACAAGCGCAGACACTGCTACACTTCGTCGGGAGCAACTTTCAACACGATGCGGTGATGCGCGGGCAGGAGTACGGATATCAGGATCAAACGAGCAATCGAGAAAGTCCCTGGCGGAATGATGGTAGTGCCACTCACTTGCGGAGCACTCATCACCACGTTTGCGCCTCACACCGCCGAGTTCTTTGGTTCGTTCACCGGTGCGCTCTTCACGGGCGCGATTCCTGTTTTGGCCGTCTTCTTCGTTTGCCTGGGAAGCACGATCCCGCTAAAAGCTCTCCCCGAGATGCTGCGGCGCGGTGGCGTGTTGCTCGCAACCAAGGTGGGCATCGGGATCGCCATCGGCTTCGTGCTTGGCCACTTCATCGGAGTAATGCCGATTCAAGGAGGATTGCTGGCAGGAATCTCGACGCTCGCCGTGGTGGCGGCATTCAACGATACAAACGGCGGCCTCTACATTGCCCTGATGGAACACTACGGACGACCGGCGGATGCAGGCGCCTACTGCGTCATGTCTCTTGAGTCGGGCCCGTTCTTTACCATGATCACCTTGGGCGCTGCCGGGCTGTCGAGTTTTCCCTGGCAAACATTGGTGGGCGCCATTCTTCCTCTCTTTCTAGGGATTGCTCTGGGCAATCTCGACGACGAGCTTCGCGTCTTTCTAGGCAAGGCGGCGCCGGCACTTATTCCGTTCTTCGCCTTCGGACTCGGAGCAACGCTGAATCTTGCGCGCATCTGGGAGGCCGGCCTCATCGGCCTCGTGCTGGGAATCGCGGTCATCGCCGTCTCCGGCGTTTTTCTCGTCGCAGCCGACCGGCTTACGGGTGGAACGGGCATCGCCGGAGTTGCCGCTGCAACTACGGCAGGCAACGCCGCCGCCGTCCCGGCGCTCGTGGCCGCCGCCGATCACAGGTATGCGGCAGCAGCAGGACCGGCGACAGTTCTGGTGGCTTCATCCGTAATCGTCACCGCGTTTCTTGCACCCCTGCTCGTGGCCTGGTGGGATCGCCGCACAAAAGCCACTGTCACTGAAGCTGGGACCGAGAAATGAGCCGAAGGCCGCAGATGCTGATCATCGCGGATGATCTCTCAGGAGCCGCGGACTGCGCAGTAGCCTGCGTCAGCCACGGCCTGCATGCGGTGGTCGCGTTGGGCGACACTGCGGTAGAAGTCGAAGCGGATGTGTTGGCAGTCGACGCAGACACGCGCTGTCTTGGTCCCGAACAAGCCGTACATGAGGCCGCGCGTCTTCTGAGAAAACATTGCTCCGACGGCTCGATTTTGCTCTATAGAAAATTCGACTCAACGTTGCGCGGCCATGTGGGAGCGGAACTGGCGAAGACGATTGAACTGCGGCGTGCGATGAATCCTTCTGACGGGCGCATCGTCGCCGTTTTCGCACCAGCCTTTCCTGCTGCCGGCCGAACGACCATCAATGGGCGGCAACTTCTCCACCGCAAACCGCTGGAAGAGACAGCCATCGCGCAACTCGAAGACACAGCTGTAAACTCCGATCTTTGCGCGCTCATGAGGAAAGCGCATCTGCGCCCCGCGCTGATTGGGCTTTCCCTGATCAGGGGCGAGTTCGAAGCACTGCGAAACTCGATGAAGGCATTGGCAGACGACGCGGATGTTCTGGTATGCGACGCCGAGACCGACGAGGACCTTCGCGCCGTAGCTGAAGCCTCGATGATCCTTGGGCGCGGCACTGTGTGGGCAGGCTCGGCGGGACTGGCCAGGTTTCTGCCGAGCGCTGCAGGGCTGACAGGCAGCCTCGCCAATCTAAGCCACCGAACGTTTGCTACGCACCCTGCGTTGTTCGTCGTGGGCAGCGGCTCTCCCACTTCGCGGGAACAAGCTGAATTTCTTGCCGCCAAATCCGATACGATTGCAATAAGAATTCCGCCGGAAATTTTGTCGGCCGGAAAACAATCGCGCGAAAGGCGCGAACATCAGTCGAAGATTCAAGATGCACTGAATCAAGGAAGGGATCTTGTGGTGTTGCCTGAAGCGGGACCACAACTCGATCGCCGCATGGGAATCACGCTCACCGCATCCCTTGCGGAGTTAGTGCATCCGTTTGCCGGTGCGGTTGGTGCGCTTGTGGTTACCGGTGGCGAAACTGCACGCGCTGTTTTTGAAGCTTGGGGCATAACCCGCTTGCACATTGTGGGAGAGGTTGAAGCCGGACTTCCCTTCTCCCTCACGTCAGGCTGGAGCAGAGATCTTCCTGTGCTGACCAAGGCTGGTGGCTTCGGGAGCCCCGAAACATTTCTGCGCTGCCGCGAATTCTTGAGCGGACTTGAACATGGAATTGCTCGAGCTCAAGGCCTGAGAAAAGGACACAAATGAAGGACCGTCCAATGATTGCGATGACGATGGGAGACGCCGCCGGCGTCGGTCCTGAAGTCATCATGAAAAGTCTCTCCCGCCCGGAGTTCTACGCGCAATGCCGTCCGCTGGTGATCGGCGACGCTGTGCGTTTGCGCGCGGCAGGCCGTTTCGTCGGCAGCGCTCTCGAGGTGCGCAGCCTGTCCCTCGACGAATTGGACAAGGCGAAATTTCAACCAGGCACGGTGGATTGTGTTGACCTCAAGCTTATCCCTGAAGATCTTCCCTGGGGCAAACTATCGGCGCTGGCAGGCGATGCAGCCTATCAATATATAAAGGTTGCGGCGGACCTGGCGCTGAGCGGCAAGGTGGCGGCCATCTGCACGGCGCCGCTGAATAAGGAAGCGCTGCAGGCGGGCGGCCACCACTTTCCCGGACACACTGAGTTGCTGGCGCATCTATGCGGTACTGAAGAAGTATCCATGATGCTGAGCACGCCCAAAATGCGCGTGTTGCACGTGACCACGCATATCGGGCTAATCGATGCCGTGGCCAAGATTGAGCCTGGCCTTGTGGAGCGCACGCTTGCGCGCGGCCACGCGGCCATGGTGAGCGCCGGTATTCCAAATCCGCGGATCGCCGTTTGCGGAATCAATCCGCACGCCGGCGAAAACGGGCTCTTCGGCTACGGCGAAGAAGAAACAAAGATCGCTCCGGCCATCGCCGCCTGCAGGGCCAAGGGATGGAACGTTGAAGGCCCTCTTCCTGCCGACACCTTATTCTTCCTTGCCCAGCGAGGCGACTTCGATCTGGTTGTGGCCATGTATCACGACCAGGGTCATGGGCCCGTAAAAGTGTTGGGCCTGGAATCGGGCGTCAACATCACCATCGGACTGCCCGTGATCCGCACATCGGTTGACCATGGCACGGCCTTCGATATTGCGGGGACGGGAAAAGCGGACGAGCGCAGCATGTTGGAAGCTGTGCGCCTGGCGATCGAGCTTGCACCGACACGCGCTGTCGCATGAGCTTCACCCTCCGCTGCATGAGCGGCACAAGCTGAATGCGACCAGGTTTCCACCGGCGCGCCTTTTGGATTACCTGCGGCATTTGTGCTATATTTTTGAAGGTGCGGGTCGTGTTTTTCCCGCTCAAACTGTGCGCAAATCCCCACGCAGCACGGTTTTCCTTGGAAAATTGGACGCGTAGCTCAACTGGCAGAGCATTCGGCTCTTAACCGACAGGTTGTAGGTTCGATTCCTACCGCGTCCACCATAAAATCAACAATTTAATGAATGTTCCTGGATAACCCAACCCTACAGCGCTCGCAATGCCGCACTTCGAGAGCTTTCGCATCCTTGCCGTCTCGGCGGCCCATAAGGCGCCCGATCGAACTCCGGCCCATCAGCTTTGCCGCACCTTGAATGGGCCTCACGGCAACCAGCCGTCCTAAGCTGCCGTTCGCTGACCGCGATGTTCCAATTCCGCTTCTAAAACTCGATCGCATCAAAAAAACGACCGGCAATGCGATTCTTCTTCTTTGAAGATTCGCACTGCCGGCCCTGTGGTGATGCAGATTCAACCGAGCTACAAGTTCAACAACGACAATCCATGCCTTCCCTAGAAAATAACCTTCAGTGCAAACTGCCACACGCGCTGGGCGCCGACCGTGGAGGGCGAGTTGACACTTCCAGTACTGCTGCTGGTTGCCGTGATCTGCCCAAAGGATCCGGTGGAGTTTACGCTCGTGCCGGGGTTGGCCAGGTTGGTGTGATTCAATGCGTTGAACGCCTGTGCCTGGAACTGGCCGTGAATGCGGCGCTCGGGAAAGATGTTCTTGAAAACCGACATGTCCACGTCGTCATAACCCGGTCCGCGCAGCGAGTTGCGTGGAACGTTGCCGAACGATTGAACATTTCCGTTTGCTGTTGGAAGCGGGTTCTTGGCAAAAGCCGCGGTATTGAACCACTGCGTAAGTTTATTTGCGCCTGCCGGCCGTGCCGTGCTCACGCCCGGCACGCGCACCGCATAGTCGTTGCCAACGCCGGAAAGTGAGTTGTCAACGCCACTGGTGATCGTCAACGGCAAGCCGCTTTGCAAAGTAACAATACCGTTTGCCTGCCAGCCGTTGCCCAGCGCGTCGGCAACGCCGCGCAAGTTGAAGTGATGCAGGTTGTAGTTCACCGACGCCGTAAAGCGCAGTGCCTGGTCAAAGTCAGCCACGCCCCGTGAACTCTGCAGGTTGAACGGGTTCGGCGGGCCGGTTTGCCCTTCGGTGCCCGACGAAGTATTGTCAATAGTCTTCATCCACACCACGTTGGAAAGCAAGGTCAGCCCATTTCTCGAGCGGCGAGTCACGTTGACTTCCATGGCGTTGGTGATTTCGTAGTTATAGGAATCGGCCAATTCGACTGCGCCCAGGCCGGGATACCGCCTCCGTGAGTTTTCATTCCCGACGCTGTCTGCGGGGCTGTCGCTGGAGTTGTAAATGGCCGGGTTAAACTGCCGCGACGCCATCACGTGCTCCGCATGGTTGCCAATGTAGCCCACGTTCATCGCGAAGCCGCCTCCCAGATCCTGCTCCACAATCAGGTTATAGGCTTCTGTGTACTCCACCTTCGACGCGGGGTTCAATACGCCGCCCGCAAGAGGCGTGAGGAACGTGTAGCTCTTGAACTGCGACTGCGCCACGTGGCCGCGCGGGAATGGATCTCCGCCCGAGTAACCGGCGTAGATGTTGTCCCACTGTGGCGCGGGATTGGGAATGTTCAGGTAAAGGTCGACGGGCTGCATGGCGTCGGTTCTCTGGTAAAGAAGCCCCTCAGGGAATCCGTAGAAAATGCCATACGCGCCACGTACCACGGTTTTGCCGTTGCCGAATAAGTTGTAGGCGAATCCGGCGCGCGGCGCAAAGTCTTTGAAGTTGTTCTTGTAAATACTTGATGTCGTTCCAGTGTCGCCGACAAACATGAGACCCTTGGGCGCGCCGGGAGCGATGGAGGATTGGAAGCTGGGGTTGGCCGGATTAAAGCCAACCAGTGTTCCGTTCAGGTCGATCGGAGGCATCCAGGGATCCCAGCGCAACCCGAGATTCAGCGTCAACTTCGGAAGCACTTTCCAGTCATCCTGCACATACAGTGATGGGCGCAGTTCGCGCAAATAAAACTTCCGGCCGTTGTCCTGAAAGAAGCTGGACTCGTATCCGGTATAGAAATCTGCAAAGTTGTTTCCGCTCTTCGTGAAGCCGGTCGGCAGTGTAGTGCCGCCGGGGGCCTGTGTGCGAGCGCCGTTGAATGTATTGTCGCCGGGCGTATAGGAGTAGTCGTCCGCGTCAATGCGGGTCCGTTCCACGTCGCCACCCATCGTGAGCGTGTGCGTGCGCACCAGCTTTACAAGCTGGGCAGTAAAGTCGAATGTGGTCGAGTCCTGCGTGAGGGCGCCGCCGGAGAACACGTTAATGTAGCCGAGGTTGGCGCGCACCCCAGGGAATGGCACCAGGCTCTCATTCGGACTGCCATAGTTGATGGTCTGGCCCAGGTCCTTCAAGGTCTTCAGGCCCGGCGCCTCGGGAATTTGCGTGCGCGCGCCGCGGTAGAAGCCAAAGTACGCTGCCCCCGTCAAAGTGCTGCTGAACACATGCGCCTCGCTCAGCGCGACGGACTGATTGCGGAACAAGTTCGCCGCGTAAAAACCCAACGGAGCCGTGAACGGCCGCTGGAAGTTGTCCTGGTTATAGAAATACCGTCCGCTGATGTGATCCTGCGATCCCAGCGAGTAGTCGAGCCGCGTCAGGTATTGCGTGTTGTCGATGTTGTTGTTCGTGCTCGTCGTCAGAGTATTGAACAGACCGGCATTCGCTCCGGTAGCCGGAATCGACAATGCCTCCTGCTTGGCAAGATATTGCGTGTTGACTGCCGAAGAGAGTGCGTCCATCGCGGTGGGAATCTTGTCCGTGATTGTGCCGGCGCAGCTTCCCGCGGTTCCGGTTTGGCCGTAGCCGCAGCCCGTCGCCGGATTGTAGAGCGCGATCCCCTGCGCCACCAACCCAGAGAAATCTCCTGTGAGCTCAGCTGCAGTGGGCACATCAATCGTGATCGGCGTCGGCGCTGAACGCTGTTGCAGATCTTCAGCCGAGAAGAAGAAGAAAGCCTTCTTGCTCTTCAATACCGGACCGCCGACAGTTCCGCCAAACTGGTTCAGCTTGAAGGGCGGCTCGTACGAGTTGTGCCAGAAGTAGTTCCTTGCATTCAGCACTGTGTTGCGGAAATACTCCCAGGCTTCACCGTGGAGTTCATTCGTACCGGAGCGCGTGGAGAGCTGCACCAGCGCGCCCGCGCCGGCGTGGTCGGCGCTGTAGTTCGATGCCTGGATGGTGAACTCCTGAAGTGCATCGGGATTGGGCATGGTGGGAACAGAGTCGAAAAACCGGTTCACATACGTCGTCCCATCAAGCGTGTATGTGTTCTCGGTCGCCCTCAACCCGTTCACTGAGAGACCAGTGTTGTCTTCCTGCCCGCTCTCGGTTCCGGTCGTGGTCAGCACAGCGCCGGCGGTCAACGTCGTCAGCTGCAGCGGATTCCGCCCATTCAAAGGCAAATCGCGCATTTGCTCCTGGCTGACGGACTGCTCAACCGTCGAGGCGCTGGTCTCAATCTGCTGGGTCTCGGAGCTGACGGTAATCTCCTGGGTCTGTGAGCCGACCTCCATTGCGATCGTCAGATCGATCACCTGCCCTGTCAAAAGTTGCAGCGCCGGCCGGTTCTGGATCTTGAATCCCGCCGCGCTGATCTTCAAGGAGTAGGTGCCGATGGGCATGTCTGGAAAAACGAAAATGCCGGCCCCGTTCGTCGTTATGCTGCGGGCAATCGACGTATTCGTGTCAGTCGCGGTGACAGAGGCATTTGGAATCGCGGCGCCGGTCGAGTCGGCAACCGTGCCGCGGATACTGCCTGTGGATTGAGCTGATATGCGCGACACAGCGCTCAGTGAAAGCAGCACTGCGACGCCGAGGTACAGTAGTTTGCGAAGTTTTGTTTTCATCTTTTCCCTTTCATTCATGAGGCTTCCGGGGAATGCCTCCGATGATGCGCGTGTGGGTGTTTGCTTCTGCATTGCTGTTGACGCAGGTTCCTGCAACCATGCGAGGGCCTCTAAGCAAGTTCCGATCGAGTACAGATTTTGTCCGTCCAGTAGGATTGAAGCGCCATCATGACCGGCACGCTGGCTGCCAGCCCGTCCTCGAGCGGCGCGTTGACCTTTGCGCCCTTCACGATGGCGTCGATGAAGTTGCCGGTGTGTGCGCGCTCCAGGCTCTCGGTTGTTGCAACCTGAACGGCCGTGCCGCCGTTGGGAGTGAATGTGTAGCCTTCGCGCGTAATATCCAGCGTTCCCTCGGTTCCCTCAAAAAAGACTGAAGGATGATCGCTGCGAACAGAAAGTACCGTCGATTCGAAGTTCAGGTTCCAATTTTTGTAACGAATGATCGCGCTCACCGTGTCAGGGTTGTCGCGGTCGTCATGGAGCTTGAAGTCTCCACCCAGCGCAGCCGCACTCACCGGTCGATCGTCATTGAGCATCCACTGAGCCACATCCGCCCAGTGGGTAAGGATGTCGGCAAGCAGGCCGTTGCCGTAATCGTGATAGGAGCGCCATGAGCTGTACCTCGCCGTCTCGTAAGGAACATGCGGTGCGGGACCAAGAAAGAGATCCCAATTGAGTCCCGGGGGTTTTGGAAGCGAAGGAATAATCCTGCTTTGCCACGGAAAGTTGTGCCAGACCGCACGGGCAAAGACCACGCTGCCGAGTTTTCCGGCATCGAAAATCTCCTGCTTTGCGCGCATGTAGTGCGCGCCGCTGCGCTGCTGCGTGCCGCACTGCAAAATACTCTTGCTGTCCGCCGCAGCTTTCACCAGGGTTTCCCGCTCGCTCCAACGGTGGATCGTTGGCTTCTCGAGATAGAGGTTCTTGTTTGCCGCAAGAACGTCTTTCGCAATTTCGACGTGAAGATGGTCGGGAGTGGCGATGAACACCGCGTCAATCTCCTTGCGGTCAAGCATCTTCTGGTATTCCACTGATACAGCGGCGCCGGCAACGTGCTCTTTGAGCCTGCCCTGAAAGTCGCTCGCGGCCTTGTCGTAAATATCAGAGAGCGCGCGAAATTCCACGCGCGGGTCCTGCGCGAACGCGCCGCTCACGATGGTGCCGCGGCGTCCGAGACCAATCACGCCCAGGCCGACACGATCGTTGGCGCCAAGAATTGAAGCATACGACCGCGCATTCATGGCCTGCGTTGCGGTCGCTGCAGCTGCTGCTCCGGTATAGAGAAAATGGCGTCGGTTCACTTTGAAAAAGCCTCCATCATTGCCTTGTGCGCGGGTTCAATTACTTTCAAGCCGCCTTGCGAGTGATCCGCGCGCTCTTCTTCGTTCTCAACCCAACCCTTCCACCGGATCTGCTTGAGGGTTGCCGCAACCTTAGCGAGCGGAAACCCGCCTTCGCCGAGCGTTACGTATTCGTCGTTTTTGAAGTCTCGCAAATGAATCCCAATGATTCGAGTTGAATGCGCGCGGATAAACTCAGGCACATTGGCGCCGCCATGATAAGCGTGGCCGGCATCGAGCACGAATGAAACAAGTGCCGGATCGGTCTGGGAGTATAGGGCTTCGATCTCCCCGATCTTCGACTCAAACTCCCACCAGTGATTGTGGTAGGCCGCAGTGATGCCTGCGCTCTGTGCGAATCGGCCCGCTCTGTTCAGCGCGTCGATCTTGCGTTTGAGTTGGTCGGGGTCTGTTGCTGGTGCACCGCTGAGGATTAAATGCTCGGCACCCAGCGCGGCTCCACCGCGAGCGACCGGCTCATACACCGCTGGCGCGGCGATCCTTGTGGCCTGGTCGTACATCGGGTTTTCGAAAAAGATATGGATGCCAAAGAACGTGAGGCCGCTCTGTTCAATACTGCGGCGGGCCCGCGCGGGTTCGGCGAATTGCTGACTGACATTTCTGAATCCCGATTCGAAGCCATCGTAGCCGAGAAGTTTTACCTGGTCAAGCGTATCGAGAAATGTCTGAAATCGATTTGGGTCGATGGGAAATGCATTCAGCTGCACACCAAAATGAATTCTTTGCGCATGAATTCTCGGCGCAGGATCGGGCTGAGCGATTGCGCGCGGAAGATCGAGAGTCGACGCCGCGCCGCATACTCCGAGTGCGGCCAGACTTCTCAATACATCTCTCCGCGCGCACTTCTGCGTAGATGTCAGCTCTTTCATAGTCGTTGTGCCCTCGAACAAGGGTTGACGATTGCGGTTGTTCGTACTTGTGCCCGAATGAATGAATGAGGAAGACCGAGCTGCTAACGCTCGCAAACTGCCGGTTGATACAGGTAAGGGAATTTCCTGATCGTCGTTGAGGTGTGATTTCTCGGGTCTCGTTTCACACACTCAAATCAGGAGAATCCTGATCAGCCGCGGATTATATTCACACCAAAACATGCTTGTCAATCGGTTTCAATCTATTGCAAAAAATGGAGGCGGATGCTCCTTGAAAAATCAGAATATCTTCCACTTATTCAGTTATTTACATGGAAACAGCCCAATAAGGGGACGACTCTTTGATGGGAACAATCTGCCATTTCCGAGCGCGCTAAGGCGCCGGTCCGCTTCGTGCTTTCGCAATTGGGTCAGGGCGCTTTCAGACTCACGCGTAGTCCTCAATTTCTCCTTGGACCCTAGACCTTGAGCACACCTGCCGAGCAATACTCTGTGTCACCCGAAACAGTCCTAACCGTAGGCAGTTCCGGCGTGGCTGTGAGCACTTCAATTGAACCGCCCCGCAGCAACACGGTATCTTCCACCTTGGCTCCCCGCAGGTTCGGGTTCCAGGCAAATGCCTGCTGCGCCAGAACTTTTTCGCCGCCGCCCGGTCGCGCGATCCACTCGCGCTCAAAGTATCCCGTCGCTCCGCCTTGATGGTGCATCCGTTCTTCTCCTGGATAACCAAGCTCCGCGTAGGCCTGTTCGGCCACGTTAAACAGTTGATGACTGCTTGCTCCTTCGCGCGTGGCTGCAAGCAGTCGCGCATTCACAAGCGCGACAGCCGCAAACCTTTCTTCCAATTCGGCAGCAACAGCACCGAAATGCACATACCTCGTGATGGCCACCGTGAGTCCCCAGCGGCGTGCGCAGAATCCGAGCATGCCCAGCCGCTCGAGCACGCCGGCGCGTGGAACTGCGTGACGATAGCCGAGCGCCCTCTGGTCCACCGCAGTCAAATAAACGCTGGGGATGATCCGCTCTTCAATCAGTCTTGCCGCAAGCGTTGCCTGCAACACGACTCTCGCTCACGCCGGGCTGGTATTGCCTGATCACATCCACGGTTGCCGCAGCGGCATGTCGCCCAAGCCAGCGGTACCGCTCGACCTCCCTGTCCGTGAGTTCCCAGCGCAGGCTCTGCAAAGGCAGATGCGGATAGCCCTGCTGTCCCATGTCGCCCGCAACAACGCCGGCGCAGATTTTCCCCACTTCCGCTCGGATGTCGTTTGCATACCAGGGACTCACAATCGGCTGAAACGGCAGCCCTGCAAACTCCTCCTCGGCAAGCCGCAACGCCTCGTTGTTGGTGGTCAGGTAATAGGCGCCGCCTTCCCGCGTCACCAGCAGGCTGGCCACGCCGGATTCGCGCAGCATTCCAACGCGCACATCGGCCACGCCCGCAGTTGCCCACGCAATGTTTTCGTGCGCTGAAATCAGAACCGCATCTGTTCCCTTCTCCACCAGCAGCGCCGCAATCCGCGCGCACTTCTGCCGGACTTCAGCAATCCGTTCTCCATTCACGTTGAAGATATCTTTTTCCATCACGAACCTTCCTTCAACTCACTCCGCCGCGGCAAGGGCGGGCCGGTCAAGGGTGCGGTACTTGCGGCCCACCGTAAACAGCGCCACGGTTCCCACCATCGGCATAACCGCTACCAGCAGAAACACCGGCGCGTACGAGATGCGGTCAACAAGAAATCCGGTCAGCAGCGGAAAGAGCATACCGCTCAGGCCCGCCGCAATACCCATCAGGCCAGCCGCGCGTCCCACTTGCGGATCTGGAAACAGGTCAGTGATCGCAGCGAACATATGCGCAGAAAGAAAATTGTCGGCAGCAATCGCAACACACAGCAGCACCATCGCCGGGGCAAGATTGTGCATGAAGGGCACAGCCAGGCTCGCCGCACACAGCAGGGCGCTCCCGTACATGCAGATGCGCCGCGTATTCCGCACTGTAATTCCGCGCCGCAACAACACGCCGCCTGCCCAGCCACCGGCCACGCCGCCCACATCTCCCATCAGAAACGGAATCCACGCGACGATGCCGATCTGGATCATCGTCATGTGCCGCGCGCTATACAGGTAGCTTGGAATCCAATACCAGTAGAACTGCATCACCGGTCCAATAAAAAACCTGCATAGCATTACAGCCCAGGTGGACGATTGGCCGAGCAACTGCCGCGACGACACAACCGCCTGCCCTGCGGGCGCAATCACTTTCGGTTCTTTCTTGTAGACCAGCCACCAGATCGGAATCCAAAGAAAGCCTGCCAGCGTGGGCACCAAAAACGCTGTACGAAACCCGTACGTCTGCATCAGGAAGACGATGAGTGGTGGAGCAATGGTCGCGCCGATCACGCTGCCGCCGTTGAAGATCCCAATAGCGAGCGTCCTGTCTTTCTTCGCAAACAGGCGCGTCACCGTTTTCAGGCCGCCCGAATAGGCGCCGCACTCGCCGGTCCCTCTTAGAAATTGAGATACGCCGAGTTGAAGCCCCGACGCAGCAAGAAGCAGTGAGCCAGTGGCCGTCGACCACCACGCGACCACCAGCGCCAAACCCAGGCGCGCCCCCAGCCGGTCCATTAAATAACCCACCGGGAACTCGCCCGTCATCATGCCCAGGCCCAGCGCTGAAACGATTCTGCCGTACTGCTGGTTGGAAAGATGAAAGAGCGTGCGCAGTACCGGCGCCATCACCGAGAGGGACTGTCGCGCAACGAAGATAATGACCGTGAGCGCGAACAGAAGGCTGAGTACTGCCCAGGGATGCCTGCTCCCGCGCACCTCTTGAGCAGTCAGACTCTCATTGCCGCGCATCTCTTCGTCCACCGGCCAGCGACCCCCAGCGACATCATCTACTTTCAGCGCTACGCCCGGCAATTGCCGGGTTCCCGGCCGGCATTTGCTCTAGGCCTGCATGCTGCGCGCTTCATACCAGGGATGCGCGGATTCCAGCACCTTGTTGACGTTCTTCACATTCTGCGCGCCCGTCGTATCCAGCCACTGTTCAAGTGCTGCTGCTCCGCTCTTCACGTACACAGGGACTCCATCCTGCCACGTCGCCCGGCCACAGAGCACGCCATGAAACTTCACGCCGCTTTCCGCCACCACTTCCAGCGTTTCAACAAACACGGGGCTTGACACTCCGGCAGACAGGTAGACGATGGGCTTTTCGGTCAGCGATGCCGCTTCGCGAATCAGCTCCATTGCTTCGGCGCGCGTGTGCAGCTTCTGTCCGTTGAATGCTTTCGTGCCTTCCACGTTGGCCATCTGGATGGGAACCTCGACCTTGAGTACGTCCGCACCATAGCGGTCCTTGGTGAACTCCTTCATCGATTCCAGTACGATCTGAGGCTTGCGGCGCGCGTATGCGAGGCTGCCCTCGCCTTCACCGTGAACATCGTATCCGAGAAACTCAAGAAAGTAGGCAATATCAACCGTGCGGCACTCGGCGCCGATCCGCTCCAGCCAGGCCTTCTTCTGATCGTTGACCCATTCCTTCTCAAAGGGCGTGTAGTACACCAGAATTTTGACGGCGCTGGCGCCTGCTTCTTTCAAGCGAAGGGCCGACCAACCATCTCGCAGGGAAGGCAACCGCTCAGGCCGGTCGGGGCTGTAGCCGGCATGTTCGTACGCCAGCAGCAGGCCCTTGCCGTTGATGTGCTTTGCAGCCTCCAGCCCATACTCCAGGTCGAGAAGGATCGACGATGAGAATTTGGTGAGCACCTTCGCCACCCGTTGCTTGAACTCGGTCATCATCTCCGCGGGTGGCTCTTTACCGCCAAGTTCCCGCGCCAGCATGTTCTTCAGCAGCCCGCGTTGATCCATGGCAACGGCGGCAATTACGCCCCGGCCGTCTGCGACGGCGTTCAGGCCGGCGGTCTTCCCGGGTGTCAGCTTGATCGGCATTGTTTCCCCACTCATTCTCTTGCCTGCGGATGTTGCGCGGTGCAAACACACACGCATCGCGCAGCGGTCTTTCCATTGCTCGCAACTGCCGTGCGATTTCCGTCGAGTCCCAAAAACTATAACGAACGCCATTGCTCCGTGTCAATCGATTATGAACGATTAAAAGTTCCCCTCCACGTCCCCGGCCTATCCCCACTCGTCCCCCCTTCCTCCTGCTGGCCCACCGTTGACAGCCATAAACGATTGAAATAGATTGTTTCTGCTCTTGAACGCCGCTGTTTCGCGTCCCCAAGTCGAGAGGAGAGATCATCGTGCAATCGAGAAGAGAGTTCCTTGGCAAGGCAGCAGTCGGAATGGCGGCAATGGGTTTGGGAACGCTCGCCATGGCCAAAGAGATGGACCGGCCGCTCGGCGTCCAGCTCTACACGGTCAGAAGCCTGGTCGGGAATGATTTTCCCGGAACGCTCAAGGCCATTCGCAAAATTGGTTATCGCACCGTGGAAACCTTTGTAGCCGAGTACAAAATGAGCGCCCGGGATCTCAGAGCCGCCATCCTCGATGCGGATCTCCAGGTGCCCAGCGCGCATTTCGGCTACGACGACTTCGACGCCCGGCTCGACTACGCAAAAGAGCTGGGATCGGAGAACGTCGTCTGCTCCATGGTCCCGTTGACCATTGCCAACTCTGCCGATGGCTACAAGCGCGGCGCCGACCAATACAACGCGTGGGGAGCCAAGGCCAAAACGATGGGCTTGAAGTTCGGCTTCCACAACCACAACGTGGAGTTTCAGCCGTACGGTGATACCACCGGTCTTGAGATCCTGTTGAACAACACGGATCCTGCGCTGGTCCAGTGGCAGATGGACTGCTATTGGGTGGCCCAGGCCGGCCATGATCCGGTCGCCATGTTCCGCCGCTACGGCAACCGCATCCAGTCCCTGCACGTAAAAGATCGCAAACCGAATGCCACCGTCACGCTCGAGACCGGACCGAAGTCTGCATTCTTCACTGAAGTAGGAAACGGAACGCTCGACTGGCCGGCCATTCTCCGCCTCGCCGCGAAGAACCACGTTCCCAATATGTATGTGGAACAGGACCAGACCGACAAGCCGCCACTCGAGAGCCTGCAGATCAGCTACACCAACCTGGAAAAATTTCTGAGCAAGATATAGCCCATCAGGCAGCGAGCAAAAATAAATTGGGCGGCACTCTCTTCGAAGAGAATGCCGCCCAATCAGTATTGCAGCCCGTTGAAGTTTAGAAGTTCATCTTCAGCGCGAGTTGAATGATGCGATAGTCAGCATTCGTGCCGATCGTCGCACGGATGGTACCGAAGTTCGCGTTGTTGGCGGTCACATTTGGATCCTGCCACTGTGGATGGTTGAACAGGTTGAAGAACTCGCCACGGAACTGGAAGTTGACGTCCTCATGACCGGGGATAGGAGCAAAATTCTTCAGCAGGCCTGTATCCGCGTCCCAGAGGTTGGGCCCACGGTAGGTTCCTTTTCCAATATTGCCGAAGCTTCCGTCGGGCGCAGTCGATGCGGGAATGTAGAAGTTAGAGGTGTTAAGCCAAGACTGGCAGTGAACGACGGATCGCGACAGGGCAAGCAGTTGGGTTGGCCCTCGAGCCTAATGTGGCTCCGCTGGCAAGATCCGCACGGTCAATGTTGTTTCCGCTCTGGGACCGGTCCTCGCCGGCCAGAATGGTTAGCGGATCGCCGGTCTGGTAGGAGTAGATTCCGGTCCACTGCCAGCCGCCGACGATAGTTTTCATCGCCGCGTTGGACTGAGCGAACTTGGGAAGGTTCCACACGAACGAGGCCACTGCACGGTTGGCGTGATCGTAGGAGGCTGGGCCTGTTTCGTAGGCCTTCTGCCCTGGATTGCCGTACGACATTCCGGACCCCAGGCTGGTCCCAAGGTCGGTGATGCCGCCATTCTCGGCCAACCCATAGTCCATTGCCTTGGCATACGAGTAATTGGCGAGCACGGTGATCTGGCTCAGGATGCCGGCTCCCGCCGACGCGCGCTTCTCGATGATTGAGCTGCACGGCGTTGTAGCCATTGCGGGCATTCTCCCTCTCCTGATAGATGACGCCAAACGGCTGGTAAGGCCGCCGCGCCTGATCGCCGAGGGGGCTGCCGGCAATATAAGGTGCCGGGTTCACGTTCACATCCTGCCTTAAATGCACTCCCGTCGTTCCGACATAGGAAGCGCGGAAGACCGTGTCACTCCGTAATTCGCGCTCGAAGGTGACGTTGTAGTTGTAGATTTCAGGCGTGATCCACCGTGCACCCGGCTGCAAGCCGAAAACGGTCGGGTTCTTCACAAAGGGCGGGTTCTTGGGAAGGTTCTTGTAGATGAAGCGCTGCGGAAATCCGTTGGTGAAGCTTGAATAATCGGCCCCGGAAGCATTGGTCCCGAGCGGAGTGGTAAGGTGACCAATCTGTGTTGCACCGGGGAAGTTGTCGGTCAGGTCGATCCTGAGGCTGAAGGGCGACGAGATCGAGGCGTCGTTCAAGAAGAGTCCGGTCAGACGCGAGGAAAAGAACATGCCGCCACCGACGCGGATTGACATCTTGCCGGAACCGGTCGGATCCCAGGCGAGGCCCACGCGCGGTCCGATGTTGTTCAGGTCGCCCGCTTCTCCACGGTCGGGCATCTTGACTCCGTTGTACGTGTCGCCGATGAAGAACAGGCCCGCAGGCGCGCCCGGAACGATGGCCGAATGAACTCCGGCAGTCCAGGCATCCTGGTAGAACTGCTCGATGCGTCCCCATTTTTCCTTCATCACCTGCTCCGGCTCCCAGCGTGCTCCAAAGTCGAGAGTCAAGTTCGGCGTGATCCTCCACTTGTCGCTGCCGAAGACGCCTTGCGGGTTTTCAACCGAATCAGAGAAGTCGCCCGAGGTCTGGCTGAACGAATTTTGAAATCCCATCAGGAAGTTCGCCATCGCTATGTGCGTGACGTCTGTGTTAAAGCTGAAGCTCCCATTCTCGAGGTCGGTGTTGTCGATGTACGACTGGTCCATTTCCAGATCGTAACCAAAGGAGATATCGTGCTTCCCCTTGGTCCAGTTGAACACGTCCCGGAGATCGTAGGAATTCCGGATGAACTTGGCGTCGGTGAAGTTGCCGATCGTGAAATCGCCGGAGACCGCGAAGCTGCGGATGCCGCTTTGGGCCGTCGGCAATTGGAAGATGTTTGAACCGAAGGTCTTCATATCCGGGGTTGTTCCTCCCGGACCGCCTTGCTGGCCGCGATCGGAGGCCGAGCGAATGAAGTCGATGGTAAGGTTGTTGACCATCCTCGGACTCAGGATCTTTGTGTAGGTGCCTGCCCAGCTCTGCGAGTTGACCGTGGAGCCGGGACCTACGGTGAGGATATTTTTGCCGTCATAGGTGGGCGCATGCTTGTAACGGTTCATGTAGAAGTGGCCGGAGAGGTGATCCCCGTTATGGAAGTTATGATCGATCCGCGCGATGTATTCGTTATAGTCCTGCTGGAGCGGGGTTCCGTAGGTGACTGTTCCGTTCGCGGATTCCGAAGAGATCGGCATCAGTTTGGTCATGGCGAGCGCCACGGAATCGATGTCGCCGGATGGGACCATGTTGGGCTGGGCAAGCGCCGAGTAATCGAACGGATATTGGGTCATTGTCGCGGTTGTGTTCTTGGGTAGCGGGTTATTGGCCGTATTCGCGGTTCCATAGTTGGTAAAATCGCCGGTCAGGTTCTGCGGAAGCGGAATGATTGCATTGCTGGCGTTATTGACGCTGCGGACGATGGTCTTTTGATAGCCGAAGAAGAAGAACATCCGGTCTCTGAAAATCGGCCCACCGACCGTACCGCCGAACTGATTGCGCTTGAGCGGATCCTTCGAGTTGGCAAAGTAGTTCTTTGCATTGAAGGCCCGGTTGCGCACGAACTCGAACAGATCCCCGTGAAACTTGTTGGTGCCTGACTTGGTGACCACGTTCACCACCGCGCCGGCATTGCTGCCATTTTGCACGTCAAAGCTGTTGGTCTGGACGCTGAACTCCTGGAGCGCGTCGGGGAAGGGGAACGGCATGTTGACGTTGCTCATCAAGTCTTCGTTATTGGCGCCGTCGAGATTGTAGCCAATCTGATCGGGCCTGGCGCCATTGACGGCAATTGCGTCTGCGCTCGGATTCTGCTTGGTGTCGCCCTGCAATGCGCCGGAGTTGTTGGCATTGGCCGAAATGGCGCCCGGAACCGTGAGCGTAAGGTCCGCGGCGTTTCTTCCATTCAATGGGATATCGACCAGACGCGATTGCTCAATCACCTGGCTGAGCTCAGGGCTCACCGTATTGACGGCCACGGCTGACTCTTCTACCGTGACTTGCTGCGTCATCTCTCCGACCTGCATCTTGACGTCCATGTCGCGGATCTGGTCGGCGAGCATTACGACGTCCTGGACATACTTCTTGAAGCCGGTCGCCTCAACTGAAACCGTATAGGTTGACGGAGGAAGCGACGGTATGTTGAATTCGCCGCTGGCGTTCGTGAGCGTGGTGTGCGCGACGGATGTGCTCTTTTGCACCACCGTCACTTTGGCGCCTGCAATCATCGCGCCCGAAGCGTCCGCGACCGTTCCGGTAATTGCCACGTTGCCACCGCCCTGTGCAAGGGCACAAGCGCCGGATACGAACACCACCAATAAAGTCAGTATCCGCCTGCGCCACGTAGTTGCGTTTCCCCCAAAGAGTAACTCTTGCCTCATCGATCCTCCTCATGCAGGTCCGCGTCAAGCGCAATTCCTGCACTCATCTTCCTGACCTTGAACGCATCCCTCCCGTGAAAACTCTGTTGTCCGGCAGGGCTCTCCGAAAGGTCAGCGAGAATCTTATGCCTCCGACCTGACTTTGTTCAAGACGCAAATTAAGCTTTTTTTGAGTTTCTTCGTCTGGATCATCTATACGATGAACCAATGAGGAGGTGGACCCTCCAAAAACCTGCCCAAATATCTCGATATGTCAATAAGTTACCGGCTAAAGCGATTTAGGTCCGCCGGGCAGACTGGCGCCTTTGAACGAAGCCCAGGGGAAGTGCCACTTTAGCTACCTGGCTGCCTTCGAGGGGGATTCACCCTCAACCGGGGACGCCGCGGATCGTCTTTTTTGACGAAAGAACCGGGATTCGCCGCTTCGACTTGCCCCTGATTCGCTCCCCAATCGGTTCTTCGCGCGAATCGACCCCAGGTTCTGTGCGGAATTTCTTGGGCTGGCGAGTTCTAGGCGGCGGGTTGGGACGGCTCGCGAACAAAGCGCCTTTGAAACACAAGAGCCGCCGCCCCGCGCAGCCTCGCTATGTCGCCGTCGTGGGTCGGCAAAATCTTCGGGGGCGCCCCCACCAGCGTCAACTGCGCTGCTTCCTTCTCAATAATCGACCCAAAACGGTGCCAGGCTGAGGTGATATCTCCCGCGATGAAAATCACCTCGGGTGAAAGCCCGGCAATGATCGGGCCAAGCCCGCGCCCAATATGATGCGCCTGATCTGACAGGGCCCGAACTGCACTTTTGTCGCCTTCTTCTGCCTTGTTCAGCAGTTCGTTAAATGTGATTGCGGGAGCCTTGGGCTGAAGTTCCTGGTAGATCCTCAGCGCCGCCTGGCACGAAGCCAAAGTTTCCCAGCAGCCGCGACGGCCGCAGGCGCAGCGAACGCCGGCCGGGTCCATTGTGAAGTGCCCAAACTCCCCCGCCATTCCATGGTGACCACTGATGACCTGTCCATTGGCAAAGACTCCTGTCCCAATACCCTCTGAGACAGTCACCAGCACAGCGTCGTTGATGCCGTTGAGGCGTCCGAACAACAGCTCTGCCAGCAGGCATGCGGTCGCGGCGTTCTCCATCCTCACCGCAAGCCCGGTTTCCTTTTCGATCAGCCCCTTCAAATCAAAGTCTGACCATTGCAGATTGGGCGCAAACACCAGCCGCTGTGTGCCCGGATCGATGCGGCCCGGAAGGCTGATGCCGATGCCTTCGATCGAGTTGCCGGGAAACGCCTGCCGCAGCCGCTCGATGCAGTCGGTAATCAGCTTTGTCGAAGCAATTGGATTCGAAGTGAGAGGGGCCAGCGAACGCGAAAGCAGCCGCCCATTCAAGTCGATTACGGCAACGGTGGCAAGCCTGGGATGAAGATCAACCGCAATCACCGCCAGATCTTCATTGAGACCCAGCAGCGTAGGATGGCGGCCGCGCGCCAACGAAGCAACGGCTCCCTCGCGTACCCAGTTTTCCCGGATCAGCTGCTCCACAATCTGCGAAACCGTGCTTCTCTGTAGTCCTGAGCTCCTGGCCAGGTCCGCTCGCGAAAGCGGCTGGTTGGCCCGGATCAGCTCCAATACGATATTCCGGTTGATTCCTCGCGCAGTTTCGCTCGACGCAAGCTGAACGTTGCTCAGATCGACGTGGCGAATGCCCTTCACGTTTTGTCTGGGTTGCAACTGTTTCTCTCCCTCAGACTGTTCGGTTCGCGCCTCGCGCAATACACCATAAAGATGCTTCGGAGACGCCCGCCCAATTCATCCCGGCCGGGGCACACTTCGGGATACTCAAATTCCAAAAAACAATCATACCTTGATGCCGCAGCCAAACTGCTCTCGAATGGGACGCCGATTTCCCTCAGCCTCACTTCTCGGGCCCGCATTTTGTTTTGATTGCCAACTTAGGTGGAGATTTCCTGAACCAGAGACCTTCGAGTCTCATGATCTCCCTCCATTGATTGCATTACCAGCAACTACCGCCTGGCCCTCCGTATTCATCTGCTTTCGCTAATCGCGGCCGGATCTTCGACCACAGAAACCCCCAAGGCAGGTCCTGACTTTCCCTATTTTCCCCTTGACACCGGCTAATTTGGATTGTTAGTTTCCTTGCGCGGAAGAGGAATCAGAGAAATCCACCGCCAAATGCTTAGTCTTTTTTTTGCTCCAGGGTAGCGTAAGCGCTCTCGGAGCCCGGGACCAAGCGGCTGGAGGTGGATTTTTTGTTTGAACGTTAACTGTCGTTAACCACCGCTATCGGTATGATTTCGTTCTATTAGGAGGCAAGATGACTGCGATGAATCGATATGACAAAGTGAAAAGCGGATTGCGAGCAACCGCGTGGATCTCCCTTGCATTTGCATTTTTGTTGATCCTGCCTGCGCACCGTGCGCAAGCTCAGTTCGACACGGGCAGCCTGGTTGGCGAGATACACGACTCAACCGGTGCGGTCATCCCGGGAGTCAAGATCACCGTGGAGAACAAGGCCACCGGCGCCAACTTCACTGCGGTGTCAGGCGCTGCCGGCGAATACGAAGTGCCATCGCTGCGCACCGGACTTTACAAAATCACGGCAGAGCGCGCGGGCTTTGGCACCGCTGTGGCCGATAAAATCACGGTTTCAGTAGGCCAGCGGGAACACATCGACCTGACGCTTGCGGTGGGCCAGAGCACAACAACAGTTGAAGTGAGCGATGTGGCGCTGCAAATCCAGACCGATTCAAGCCAGCGCGACCAGGTGATCTCCGGATACCAGTCGCAGGCGCTGCCGCTGGTGAGCCGGAACTACACCGACCTGCTCGCTCTCGTAAGCGGCGTCCGCCAGGCACCCACGCAGGCTACGACAACCAGCAATATCAACAGCCCCGTTCGCGCCGGCGCGTACAACGTTAACGGCCAGCGCAGCATGTTCAACAACTTCCTGCTCGACGGTATGGACAACAACGCCTATGGCGAGTCCAACCAGGGCTTTGATAACCAGATCATCTCGGTGCCGCCCGACTCCGTTGCCCAATTCAGCGTGGTCACCAACAACGAAAGCGCAGAGTACGGACGCGGTTCGGCCGCAACGATCAACGTGGCATCGCAATCCGGCGGCAATCAATTCCATGCCACGCTCTATGAGTTCCTGCGCAACACCGATCTCAACGCCGCGGGCTTTTTTAAACCCATCACCAGCACCACCAGCGGGCCTGTTCCGTTCGTCAAGCCCCCCACCCATCGCAACCAGTATGGCGGCAACTTCGGCGGCCCCATTCTGAAGGACAAGATGTTCTTCTTTCTGGACTACGAGGGTCTCCGCGCTATTACCAGCCCTCTCTTTCTCCTCACGCTGCCTACGCAGAACGAGCTGAACGGCAATCTTGTCGTGGCGGCCACCAATCCTTTAACCGGCGTCACCTACCCGGCTGGCACGTCCATCCCCACAAGCGCCTTCGATCCGCTATCGGCTGTGATTGTGACCGCATTCAAGAAAATCGCCACCTTGCCCCTCTCGGGACCGGTGTCCAACGGCGGCGCAAACACCGGCGACTACCCGGTATTCATACCTTTCCGCGACTACTCTGACAAGGGCGATTTACGCCTGGATTATGCGGCCAGTCCCAACGCGCGCTACTTTCTCCGCGTGAGCGACCGCAAGGAAACGGGAATCAACTTTCCCACCATGCCTCTGCCTCTTGAAGGCCAGACCGCGGGGTATCAGCGCATTCTCGATCAACAGATCGCCCTCGGCTACACCGGAAGTTTCGGCGCCAACCGGTTGCTCGATCTGCGCCTGAGTATTTCACGGACCAAGGCGGGCAAGACGCCGTTGAGTGAGGGAACAACCCCTATCCAGGTGAATGGCGCGCCGATTCCTGGCCTCGGTAGCCTGCCGGCCAGCTTCCAGGGCGGCCTCCCCGCCGTCTCCATCACCGGCGGCTTCACAGCGTTTGGCCGTCAGACCACAAACCCCCAGTTCCAGAACCCGGCGATCATCGATCCCTCGGTGGGCTACACCTGGATCAAGGGCAAACACTCTCTGAAATTTGGCTACGAGTACGAACGTATCTGGATGGGCGTGTTCGACAACAACCCACCCTACGGCTCGTTCAGCTATGGCGGCGGCTACAGCGCCAACGGCGGTACAAAGGTCGCCGACAGCTACTGGGCCGATTTCCTCTTCGGCACGACCAGCGCATACTCTCTGGCACAAGCCTTCGAGGCCCACCTTCGCCAGACACTCGATAGCGCGTACGTGCAGGACGATTGGAAGGTCCTTCCCAACCTGACACTGAACCTCGGTCTACGCTGGGAGTACGGCTCGCCCTATTCGGAACAGAATAACCTGGTCTCGAACTGGGATCCGGCGTCGCAAACGGTGTTTACGATCAATCCCTCGGTAACCACTGCGAACGCAGCCCACGGCATTATGCCAACATCCGGATCAGGCGTTTACGGCAAAACGCTTATCAATCCTGACCTGAACGACTTTGCTCCGCGCATCGGCTTCGCGTATGCGCCCTTTTCCAAAATGTCCATCCGGGGTGGATTCGGCACCGGCTATGTACACTACACGCGCGCCGGCTCCGGCGACATCGCCGCCATCAACGCCCCGCAGGCGCAGTTTGCCAGCGTAGTGCAGCTGGCGCCGTCCACGTCCAATCACTGTTCCACGCCGCTCCCTGCCCAGATCATCGCCACGGGAACAACATCCCCCAGCTGCTACGCTACCGCGTCCCAGGGCTTCCCGTCAGGGCTGGTAACGAGCTTCAATTACGCCACCGATAACATCACCTGGGTGCCCAAGAACAGGCGCGATAGCTACGTGGAGAACTATTATTTTGCGGTGCAGCGGCAGCTCACGAAGAACAGCCTGGTTGACATCGCCTACGTTGGCAACCACGGCCTGAAGTTGGAACAATTTCTCAATGGCAACCAACGCAACATCAACGTGGCACAAAGCACATCCACAACCACTGTTTACTCGCGCCCCTTTGCCAACTGGCCATCGGATATCACAGAAGCAATCAACGAAGCCTATTCCAATTACAACGCGTTGGAGGCTCGGTATGAGCAACATATGGTCGCAGGACTGACCCTGCTCAACAGCTTTACCTGGGAGCACTCGCTGGATAACGCCAGCTCTTCGCTCGAAGGCAATACGCCTTCACCGCAGGACGCCAACAACCTCCATGCCGAATACGCGCAATCGGACTACAACCTGCCGGTTGCCAATATCACCAGCCTGGTCTATGACCTTCCCTTTGGGCGCGGCCGCACCTTCGGCCACGATCTCAATCCCGGGGTGGATGCGGTCCTGGGCGGATGGCAGGTGAGCGCAGTGAACACCATGCAGGCCGGCACGCCCTTTAACCTCACGTACGGGCCGAATTCAAACCAGCTTGCCTCAACGCAGATCACGGCCAATTACCGCGGCGTCAACCTCTATCGCCCCAATCGCGTGCCCGGCGTGCCACTGACACAGGGGCGCAGTGTGCGAGTGGCCAACAGCGGCGCTGTCCAATACATCAACTACAATGCCGCCGCGCTCCCTGCGACCAAGAATGCCGCCGGCGCCTATCAACCGCCATTCGGCAATATGTCGCGCAACCCGGGCCGCACGCCGGCGCTCTATCAAACCGACCTCGACTTCAACAAGACGTTCAAAACGCCCATCGAGGGCATGCACATCGAATTCCGTTCCGAGCTCTACAACATCTTCAACCACGCCAATCTCTACCTGCCATCCACCGTTGGAGGCACGCAGGGTGCAGCGACCGTATCCTCGGGCGGCCTCATCAGCAGCACCTTCACCCCGCGCGTGATCCAGTTCGGTTTGAAGGTCATCTACTAACTCTGGCAACGCCTGCGTGCCGGCTGCGTGATGCTGCCGGCACGCTTTTCTTTTGTGCTCTCCATTGGCTGCTTTCACGCGCCTGGCCAGCCATGATGCGTGATAAAGTTGAATCAGCAGAGCCCGGATCATCGGTCCGGCGACACTGCCTACGAGACCGCGGCAAATCGGCCCGCGGACTCACCTCCCCAAGAGACCAGAGATGGGGCGGAACAACTGAACCTCAACCAGATTCAAAACAGCGCATCGGCATGCGTCGCGGCTTTTCCGCCGCCCCGCACCTCGCCGATCACGCTTTGCGTTGAGATACGTTGACTACCATCTCATAAACAGAAAGGGAGAGTTGTGATTACACGAGAGCAAATTCTCAGTGACCTGGGCAGCCAGGCCGAACCATGGGACGTACTAGTCATTGGAGGCGGAGCCACCGGCCTGGGCGCCGCGGTTGAAGCGGCTTCACGCGGCTATCGAACACTACTCGTTGAACGATGCGACTTTGCAAAAGGCACCTCCAGTCGAAGCACAAAACTCGTGCACGGCGGAGTTCGCTACCTTGAACAATTCAATTTGACGCTGGTCACCGACGCGTTGCGCGAGCGCGGCCACATGTTGCGGAACGCGCCTCACCTCGTGCACGATCAGCAGTTCGTTGTCCCGGCCTACGGCTACGCCTCTCTTCCCTACTATGGATTCGGGCTCAAGGTCTACGAAATGCTTTCGGGCCGCCTGTCTTTTGGCCGCTCTGAGCTGCTCTCGCGCAAAGAAACTCTGGAGCGGCTGCCCGAGCTCATGGCCGACGGACTGCGAGGCGGCATCCTCTATCACGACGGACAGTTTGACGATGCCCGCTACGCCATCGCCCTCATGCGCACCTTTCAGAATCTGGGCGGCACGGCCATCAACTACGTTGAGGCCGTGGGCCTGCTCAAGAGCGGCGATAAAACCGTCGGCATCAAGGCGCGCGATCGCGAACAAGGCGCCAGCTTCGATCTCAGCGCAAAGGTCGTCATCAACGCCTGCGGCGTATTTTCTGAAGAAATGCTCTCCATGGACCAGAGCACGCACAGTACCCTGCTCGCCGTGAGTCAGGGCACGCATTTCGTGCTGCCTCATTCGTTCATCAAAGGAACCACAGCGCTCATGATCCCCAAAACGGCCGACGGCCGCGTCTTGTTTGCCATCCCGTGGCACGGAGCCACCATCGTCGGCACCACCGATGAGCCTGTCGATCGCTCGTCCTCGGAACCGCGCGCACTCGCCTCGGAAAAGAAGTTCCTGTTCGACCATATTGCCAAGTACTTCGGCCGCAAGCCGGCTCCGGAAGAAATTCTCAGTGTGTGGTCGGGTTTGCGTCCGCTGGTCAAGAAGAGTGGCGTGAAAACATCAAAGCTCTCGCGCGACCACACCATTCTCGTTTCTCCATCGGGACTGCTCACGGTCACTGGCGGAAAGTGGACCACCTATCGGCGCATGGGATTTGACACCATCAATCGCGCCTGCGAAGTGGCTTCCCTTCCCAGGGCGACCTCACCAACCATGGAGTTGAAGATTCACGGCTGGACTACACTCTCTTCAATTGCGGCGGCATCCGATTGGGAGCGCGTCTACGGCTCCGATCTGCCGTTCCTTCAAGAGCTCTCGGCAGAGAATTCCGGTCTCGATCGCTTGCTGCATCCACGGCTGCCTTTCAAAGCCCGCGAAGTCGTTTGGTCCGCTCGCCACGAAATGGCGCGCACAGTTGAGGATGTCCTTGCCCGCCGAACCCGCGCTCTGTTCCTCGATGCGCGCGCGGCCATTGAAGCGGCTCCTGTGGTCGCCGATCTTCTGGCTGCGGAACTTGGCCGAAGCGAGGAATGGAAGGCGAAAGACCTGGCTGCTTTTCTTGAAGTCGCGAAAGGCTATCTGTACCAGGAAGGGGACGCTGCTTGAAGGAGCGGTTCCGCAAGCCCAATTGATCAACCCAGATATTAAGCCGGACCCTATAATTGTCCGAAACCAATCGTCCGCAGATCAGTTGCGACAGAAATAGATAGAGTGAGACAACCTATGACTTGGAACCCTCCTTTCCTCAGGCCCGCGGCGCACATTGCCCGCTTGCCTGAGGAGCAGGTCAAAAAACTGTATCCGCGCCTGAGATGGCAGATCCTCGAATCCACATTCATCGGATATGCAATCTTCTACCTTGTCCGCAACAATCTTCCCGTCGTCTCCAGGGAAATCGGGCAATCTCTCGGCTACAGCAAAGGCCAGATCGGCAACCTGCTCGCCGCCACTGCAATTTCTTATGGCGTTGGAAAATTCGCCATGGGCGCGTGGTCCGACCGCAGCAACCCGCGCTACTTCATGCCGCTTGGTTTGCTTTTTACGGCCCTGTGCAACTTCGCATTTGCGAGCGCCAGCAGCTACCCCATCCACTTGGTGTTGTGGGCTCTCAATGGCCTCGCGCAGAGCATGGGCTGGGCTCCCTGCGGGCGATCGCTCGGCCACTGGTACTCCCTTGGCGAGCGCGGAACCAAGTTTGCGTTCTGGAACGTCGCTCAGAATCTAGGCGGAGGTCTCACCGGCCTCGTCGTCGCTTATTGCACGGCGCTCTTCGGATGGCGATCGGCCTTTTATGTTCCTGGAATCCTGGCCGTCCTGTGCGCCATTTATCTCCTCATCCGGCTCAGGGACACACCGCAATCGGTGGGCCTGCCTCCCATTGAGGAATACCGCAACGATTATCCTGCCGGAAATCACACCGACACTGAAGTCGAACTGGGCACGCGCGACCTGCTGGTGAACTACATCCTCAAGAACCGCTATGTGTGGCTCTTTGCAGGCGCCAATTTCTTCGTCTACATTGCCCGCTACAGCATGCTCGATTGGGGACCGACCTACCTGAAAGAAGTCAAGCACGCCAGTATTGGCGAGGGTGGCATAAGTACCGCCGCCCTCGAATTCTCCGCTATCTTCTCCAGCATCGCCGTCGGCTGGCTGTCCGATAAGCTTGGCGGGCGCCGCGGCATGATCAGCCTGCTGTGCATGATTCCGGTTTTTCTTGCGTACGTTGGCATCATCTACAGCCCCGACAACAAGCTGTGGCTTGACCTTGTTTTGTTCGGCGTCATCGGCTTTTTTGTCTATCCAACCATTCTCTTGTTGGTCGTCAGCGCACTCGATTTCACATCGAAGAAAGCGGTCGGCACTGCCGCCGGATTCATCGGCCTCTTCGGTTACCTGGGACGCGTCGTCGAGGGCAAGGGCATCGGCACTCTCGTTGAACTCTACGGCTGGAATACTGCGCTCTTTGCCGTCCTGGCGGCCACCTTCATGGCAATCGTGCTCCTCTCTTTGTCCTGGAAGTTGTCACCACGCGACTCCAAGGCAATTCAATCCAGAAACTCGTGATCCGACCCCAGGCCCTCCATCGCTCGAGCCTTTATCGCAGGCATTGACTTCCGCCCGTTCGCTGTTTGAGACTGAGGTCGATAGCAAACGCCTGCGATGAAAAGAGCCTGCCGTGTTTGACGATGACAAGGGCAAGACGGATGGAGTTGCGCAACCCGGTGCCTCGAAGCGAATCCTTCGTCAGCCCTCCATCAAGGACATCGCGCGCATCGCTCGCGTCTCGCATCCCACGGTCTCCCGCGCTCTGCAAAACAGTCCGCTGGTCAACGCCAAGACCGCCGAGAGAATTCGCAAAATCGCGAAGGAATCCGGCTATCGCGCCAGTGCCGTTGCGCGAGGCCTTGTCACTCGCCGTACGCGGACCATCGGACTCGTCGTCACCTCGATCGCCGACCCGTTTACAAGCGAAGTCGTCTCCGGCATTGAACAAACCGCCAACGACCACGGTTACAGCGTCTATCTCGCCGACTCCAACGCCGATCCGCGCCGCGAGCAGAAAATCGTCCAGGCGTTTGCTGAACAGCGGGTCGACGGCATCATCGTCACCTCCTCCCGCGTCGGCGCGCTGTATCTTCCCTTGTTGTCGGAGATGATGGTGCCCATCGTCCTCATCAACGATCAGCATCCGGGGGCCTTCGTCCACTCCGTCATGATCGGCAATGTTGAAGGCGTTCGCGTTGTGGCAGAGCACCTCGTCGGTCTCGGCCACCGTCGCATTGCTTACATCGGAGACCAGTACGGCTACCAATCCGACACAGAACGTTTCGCCGGATACCGCGAGGCACTCGAAGCCGCCAAAATTCCCGTGCTTCCTGAACTGGTGGTGCGCGGCGATGGCAAACCCGAAGCGGCCATGCACGCCATGGACGAATTGCTCGCGCTCAGCCATCCTCCCACCGCCGTCTGCTGCTACAACGACATGACCGCCCTGGGAGCCATGCGCTCCATCCACACGCACGGGCTCAGCGTGCCAAATGAAATCTCCGTTGCAGGCTTTGACGATCTCTTCGTCGCCTCCTACACGCAGCCCCCCCTCACTACCGTGCGCCAGCCGATGCGGAGGATGGGCCAGCTGGCCATGGAAAACCTTATAAAGTTGATGTCCGGAGAGGAATCCGTGGTCAGGATCAAAATCAAGCCTGAGTTGGTTGTGAGAGAGTCCACCGCCAGAGTCAAAAAACGCCCCGCGAAAAGATCCAAACGCTAGCAGCGAACCAAGCCGCGCACATCCATCTGTGTATATAATTGCCTTTCGATTTGCGGAAGGCGAGCATCATGACGGATCAACCAACACCGTTCAAGGAATTCTGCCAGGCGACTCCCGTCATTCCGGCGATCCGCAAGTTAGAACTCGTCGACCAGGCAATCGCAGCGCACGGCAAAATCGTCTACCTTCTCACCGGCGATCCTGAAAACTGCGAGTCAATGATCCAGAAAATCCTGGCCGCCGACAAGCTGCCTCTCGTCAATCTCGACCTGCTCAACGGCTTCTCGCGCGATCGCTATGCGGTCAACTACCTCAAGCGCGCCGGGGCGCGCGGAATCATCTCAACCCATCTTGATCCGCTCCGCCATGCGCTTTCCATCGGCCTCTACGCGGTTCAGCGCACCTTCCTCCTCGACAGCGGCGCCATGGACACCATCACAAATCAGTTGAAGAACACGCCCGTGGATGCGCTTGAGGTTCTGCCGGCGCTGGTCGCACCAAAAATTCTGGAACGCGTGCGCGCGATTCCACTCGACCTTCCTGTCGTGGGCGGCGGACTGATTCAAACTCTGAAGGAAGTGGAAGAACTGCTGGCTCTGGGACTCAGCGCCGTCTCCACCAGCAACCCGCAAATGTGGATTCGCTGAAGACTGCATCGCGTCCGCGACGCCTCTAATGCATCCTTCTCCCCGCCCTGGCCTATTCCTTGTCAGGATTGGGAAGCATAATGTCCCGGACAATCCCATTCATCTCCGCGCACGCCGAGATGAACTGCCGCAATGTCCTGCGCGTTGATCCAAACGTGTCAAACTCTTCGTGCGTCAGGCCGTCCTCAGTGTAAGCGCGCTTGAAGTCGGGAAACTTCGCAAGCAGCGTGTCCACGATCTTTGCATCCACCGGCGTATCGATCCTGTTGATTACTTCAATGTCGCTCTCGTTATAGCGCTTCTGCCAGGGGCACGGCGGAGAAATCACAACATCACCGCCGATAAACTCGCTCCAATGCATGTGATTGCGGAATGCCGCCGACAAAAGCCTGATCCTGTATCCGCGCTCGCGGAAAATCTTGTAGGCCTTCTTGAACACGGCAACCCCGGCCCACTCAAAATAGCCTGGATCCACCGACAGATTATGTTTGTCGTGCAGCACTTTGAGCCAATCGTCCAGCCTGCCCACCATGATGGTGCATACCGGACCCATCGTCGCAATCTCAAGTCCCTCGGCTTCTCTGCGCTTCAGGCCGCGTTCCACTGCTTCCGCAACCGCGATGGCCTGCGGCAGCGTAAAGCTCACCGTCGCATTAATGCTGATCCCCCGGTAAGTGGCTTCTTCCATCGCCACAATGCCCGCGCGCGTCGCCGCAATTTTGACGATCATATTGGGAGCCAGCCTGCTGAACCGGATCGCCTGGGTCAGCATCGCATCCGAGTTGCGATAGTTTCTCGGATCCGTCTGGATGGAGAGCCGGCCGTTGCGCCCATGCTCCCGATCGAAGATGGGCTTGAGCAGCTTGGCCGCATTCGTTGACATTTCTTCCACGACCATCCAGGCAATCTCATCTTCGGTCGCCTGCGGAAAGCTCTTCGCCAGTTCCAGGATGCGCGGCTTCCAAACCGGCAACTCCTGCTTCAGCACCGTCACCGCGATGGAAGGATTGCATGTTGCGCCCACGGCTCCGTGCTCAATCGAGTAGGTCAGCTCCTCAATCGCAGCCGAATCATTCCACAGGCAGGTGGGTGTGGTCTGCGTCATCTTGAAAAGCGGGCTTTTGTACTGAACCGGAGACTGAGTTTGGGGCATGCGTCCTCCTCGATTGCAAACGTGTGCAAAAAAACCCTAACACCGGCAAGAAAGCCAGGTCAAGAGAGCGTACCGCTTACGAACCCGGGAAAACTGCGAGGAATCAACCGCATGCGCAAGACAAAAATTCCCTCTCGCGGCGCGCGACGCTCAAGCCTATATTCGCTTGAATGCCTGCCTGTGCTGCGCGAATCTCGGTTTTCCCTTTTGGTCTGGCCGTCTTCCCGCACTGTCTGTGAGACTCTCAGTTCCCAAGGAAATCTCGACCTGAATCCACCGTCATTTTCGGCCTTTCTTGTTGACAGAGAAGGCCGCTGAGGTTGATGATTTTGAGTCGGGTGCACACGTGTGCATTTTTGTCTCAAAATCGTCGGTGATCGCGCTCCAAAACACTGAAAATGGTCCGGGAGACATAGACCCCGGAAACCTCGCCTGAAGACTCGCCAGTCGACCGGCACATCAGAGGAATCATGAGTGAACTTCTTGTTAGTCCGGAGAAATTCCGGAACCGGATTGAAAACTTTGGCTTTGAATTTCTTTCCTTTGAGTCTCGCCGGCTGAAGCAAGGCGAGACCTTTAGCGGAGAGACGGCCGGCATTGAAGTCGCCATCGTGGTGCTCGGCGGCATGTGCTCGGTCAAGAGCTCGCGCGGCGAATGGCAGCGCTTTGGCAAGCGGGCAACGGTCTTTGACGGCCTTCCCTTCACGCTCTATCTGCCCATCAACACCACGTTCACGGTGACGACCGACTCCGATTGCGATCTCGCTTTTTGCTACAGCAAAGCAGACGTCGAATATCCCCCCGTCCTGGTCACGCCGGAAAATGTCGGCATCGAGATCCGTGGCGGCGCTAATGCCACGCGCCAGATCAACAGCATGCTGCCGCCCAATTTTCCCGCGCACCGGCTCATCATCGTTGAAGTCTTCACTCCAGCGGGCAACTGGTCCAGCTTTCCGCCGCACAAGCACGACGTGCACAATCCTCCGGGCGAAGTGGATCTCGAAGAGATCTACTACTACCGCATCGACAAGCCTGAAGGCTTCGCCGTGCAGAAGGTCTACACGGCAGACGGCCGTATCGACGAAACGCTCACCGTGCGCGACGGCGAGCTGGTCCTCATCCCGGAGGGCTATCATCCAGTGGTGGCCGCGCATGGCTACAACGTCTATTACCTGAACGCGTTGGCGGGCTCGGCACGTTCGCTGGCCGCATCAGACGATCCAAACTACGCATGGGTGCGGGGCACCTGGCAAAACAAAGACCCCCGCCTGCCGATGGTGACCAAGTGAGCGAAACCGTGAGCCAAACCGCAAATGCGGGGACGACGCGTCGCCTGACAATGGCGCAGGCACTGATTCATTTTCCTGAAGAACCAATACGTCGAGCGCGATGGAGAGCAGCACGCATTCTTCTCGGGCATGCTCGGCATCTTCGGTCACGGCAACGTGGCCGGCATCGGGCAGGCTCTGCAGCAGAATCCGGATTTCAAGTACATCCTGGTGCGCAACGAGCAGTCCGCCGTGCACATGGCCGCCGCCTACGCCAAGGCCTCCAACCGCCTGCGCACATTCGCCTGCACGTCGTCCATCGGCCCCGGTGCCACAAACATGATCACCGGCGCGGCCCTCGCCACCATCAATCGCCTGCCCGTTCTTCTCTTGCCCGGCGACATCTTCGCGCGCCGCAACGTTGCACCCGTGCTGCAACAAATTGAGTCGCCGTCCACGCAGGACATCGGCGTCAACGACTGCTTCAAGCCGGTGTCGCGCTATTGGGATCGCATCTATCGGCCCGAGCAGCTAATCACCGCACTGCCTGAAGTCATGCGCGTGCTCACCTCACCATCCGATTGCGGCGCAGTCACTTTGGCCCTCCCGCAGGACGTGCAGACCGAGGCCTTCGATTATCCCGAAGAATTGTTCATCAAGCGCGTATGGCTCATTCGCCGCGGCCAGCCAGACAAAGTCTCCTTCGACCGAGCAGTAGCGGCCATCAGCTCCAGCCGCCGTCCCCTCATCGTCGCAGGCGGCGGCGTGTTAATGAGCGAAGCCTCCGCCGCGCTCACCGCATTCGTCGCAAAAACCGGCATTCCCGTTGGCGAATCGCAAGCCGGCAAGGGTTCTCTCGCATGGGACCATCCACAATCCATGGGCGCCATCGGTGCCACCGGCACGCTCGCAGCCAATCGCCTCGCAGCCAAAGCCGACCTCGTCATCGGCATCGGGACACGTTATGCGGATTTCACCTCGGCATCAATGACGGCATTTCAGAATCCCGATGTCCGCTTCGTCAACATCAACACCGCGGAGTTCGACGCCTACAAGGTCGGCGCAATCCCAGTCGTTGCCGATGCCCGCGTCGCGCTCGAACAACTCACTGCCCAACTCACCGCCGCGTTGCCCACTTTCCACGTCAGCAGCGAGTATGCCGCTGAAGTTGCCGGCCTGAAGGCCGAATGGGAAACAGAGGTCGATCGGCTCTTCCAACTCAACAATCCCGGCCGCCCCGCGCAAAGCGAAGTCATCGGCGCCATGTGGGAGGCTTCCGGCCCGCGTGACGTCCTGCTCTCCGCCGCAGGCAGCCATCCCGGCGACCTCCACAAGCTGTGGCGCACGCGCACGCCCAACGGCTACCACATGGAGTACGGCTACTCCTGCATGGGTTACGAAATTCCCGGCGCAATGGGCGCCAAGGTCGCAGACCCCAGCCGCGAAGTCTACGTCTTCCTCGGCGATGGAACCTACCAGATGATGCCCTCCGAGATCGTCACCTCGGTACAGGAAGGCGTCAAGATCATCATCGTCCTCGTGGACAATCACGGCTTTGCCAGCATCGGCGCACTGAGCCGCTCGCTCGGTCAGCAAGGCTTCGGCACCAGCTACCGCAGCCGCTCGCAGGCATCAGGCCTGATGGATGGCGATCCGATCCAGATCGACTACGTAGCCAATGCGCGCTCGCTCGGCGCACTCGCCATCAAGGCCACAAACATCGCCGAATTAAAGACGGCGCTCGAACAAGCCAAGGCCAACGACCGCACAACAGTCATCGTCATCGAGACAGACACCACGCAGGGCGTGCCCGGTTACGACTCATGGTGGGACGTGGCGGTCGCCGAAGTTTCTGAAATGGACAGCGTGCGCAAGGCCCGGGCAAGCTATGAAGAGGCGCGCAAGCGCGAACGCCATCACCTCTGAGGAGAACGCGAACATGATTGACCAACTGCAAAATTTCATCGATGGCGCATGGCGCCCTTCCGCCGCCGTTGAGACGCTCGACGTCCTCGACCCGGCCTCGACCAAGGTCCTGGCCAAAGTGCCGCTCTCGCCCGCTGCCGAAGTCAACGCCGCAGCCGACGCAGCTGCGCGCGCATTTGTGGGCTGGCGCCGCACCCCGGTGGGCGACCGTATCCTTCCTCTCTTCAAGCTGCGTGCCCTGCTCGACGCTAATCGCGAAGACATTGCGCTGGCCATCACCAACGAGTGCGGCAAGACTCTCCCCGAGAGCCGCGCCGAAATGCAGCGCGCAATTGAGAACGTCGAGACCGCCTGCGGCATGCCCTTGATGATGCAGGGCGTCAACAACGAAGACATCGCCGCCGGCATTGACGAGCACATGATCCGCCAGCCGCTCGGCGTCGTCGCCGCCATCACTCCGTTCAACTTTCCGGGAATGATTCCCTTCTGGTTTCTTCCCTACGCAGTCGCGGCCGGCAATTGCTTCCTGCTCAAGCCCTCTGAGCGCGTGCCCATCACCTCGCAAAAGCTTTTCCATCTCTTCGAACAGGCGGGCTTCCCGGCCGGTGTGCTTCAGTTGGTCAATGGCGGCCGCGAAACCGTGAACGCCATTCTCGATCATCCCGCCATTCGCGCGGTCAGCTTCGTCGGCTCCACTGCCACAGCCCGCTACATCTATAGCCGTGCGGCGGCCAACGGCAAGCGCGCCCAATGCCAGGGAGGCGCCAAGAATCCTGTCGTCGTCATGCCCGATGCCGACATGGAAATGACCACGCGCATTCTTGCCGACTCCGCCTTCGGCTGTGCCGGTCAGCGCTGCCTCGCCGCGTCCGTTGCCATCACCGTGGGCGATGCAAGGCCCTCCTTTACCGAGCGCATCGTCGCCACGGCAACCAGTCGCAAAGTTGGCTATGGTGCTGCCGCCGGAGTCGAAATGGGCCCAGTCATCTCCGCCGAAAGCAGGACGCGCATTGAAGGCCTCATCGCCAAGGGAGCCCACGATGGAGCGCGCATTCTCGCCGATGGCCGCACTCCCAAGATCGCCGGCTACGAAGACGGCTACTTCGTTTCGCCCACCGTCCTCGACGACGTTCCGCCCGAGTCTGAAACCGCGCGCACTGAAATCTTTGGGCCGGTCCTCAGCCTCATGCACGCCAAGACAATTGACGAAGCAATCGCGCTTGTCAACGGACGCAGCTATGGCAATATGGCCTGCATCTTCACCACCGACGGCGCCAATGCCCGCCGCTTCCGTTACGAAGTCAATGCGGGCAATGTCGGTATTAACGTTGGAGTGGCAGCGCCGATGTCCACTTTCCCGTTCAGCGGTTGGGGTGAGAGCTTCTTCGGCGACCTGCACGCACAGGCGCACCATGCGGTGGAGTTCTACACGCAAACCAAGGTGATTGTTGAGCGCTGGCCGCGTGACTGGAGCCGAAAGTTTTAGAGCCTGCTATTCACTTTCCCGCGGCCGGCGTTGCACATGAAAATCGGACCAGACGGGACGGAGGACGAAGACTTTGGCTATTCCAAGGCGAGGACGACAACGAAGTATGGCGCGATTTTCACCGCAACCCGAAGGGCTGGGGCCAATTTTCCCGATTTCAGCGTCAATCGTCGCTAGCAGATGTCCAATCTGCGTCGCTCCTCATTCCTTGAACTCGGAAAAATTGGCTCCCAGCGCCGGCCACGCGAAAGTGAATAACAGGCTCTAAGGAGAAAGCATGAAGACCTTGCACGTTGGGAATGCCCCTTGCTCGTGGGGCACGCTGGAGCACCAGGATACGAGCCAGCAGGTCCCGTTTGACCGCATGTTGAACGAACTGGTTGAGACCGGCTACACCGGCACGGAATTGGGCGACTGGGGCTACATGCCCACCGACCCTTCGGCACTGAAAGCGGAAATCGAAAAGCGTAAGCTCGTCATGCTCGGCGCGTTCGTTCCAGTGGCCATGAAGTATTCCGCCGCTCATGCTGACGGCGTAACCATTGCCGTAAAAACCGCACGCCTGCTCGCCGCAGTGGCCGGCACTCCGGCTCCGTTCCTCGTCCTCGCCGACGACAACGGCACCGATCCCATCAGGACTCGTATTGCAGGTCGAGTCACTCCGGCCGACGGTCTCACACCCGCCGAATGGAAGACATTCGCAAGCGGCGCCAACCAGATTGCCAAAGCTGTCTTCGAAGAAGCAGGCCTTCGTACCGTCTTTCATCATCACTGCGCCGGCTACGTCGAAACCCCTGAAGAGATTGCCACCTTGCTTGAGTTGACCAACCCCGAGCGCCTCGGCCTCGTCTTTGACACCGGCCACTATTACCACGGCACCGGCTCTGAGTATGTCGACCTCCTTGCCGCTCTCAACCGCTTCAAAGATCGCATCTGGTACATCCACCTCAAGGACATCGAGCCGGAAATCGCTCGCCGTTCACGGACCGAAGGGTGGGACTACTTCACCGGCATGCGTCACGGCGTCTACTGCGAACTGGGGAAAGGCTGCGTCGATTTTCCCGCTCTCCTCAAATGGCTAGGCGCCCAGGATTACAAGGGCTATGCGCTGGTCGAACAGGACGTTCTGCCCGGTATGGGCACTCCCAAAGAAAGCGCAAAGCGCAACCGCGAATACATTCGCTCCATCGAATCCAATTTTTCCTGAATCATTCTTTTGTATTTCCCGTGTGGCTTGGATCCTGCTCTTTCCCTGGCTATTCGAGGTTACGCAGGCCGCACAATATCGTTGATGAACGCCGTAGATCTCCCGTCAAGTTCCCGTTGTTTCGTGCGAGGGCACAATGTCTGAACAAATTCATTTCGGAATCATAGGTGCAGGCCGCATCGGCCGCGTGCATGCTGAGACGCTCGCCTTCCGCATGCCTGAAGCCAAAATTCTCGCTGTCACCGACATCAATTGCGAGGCCGCGCAAGCGCTCGCCGCTCACTGCGGCATTCCCACCGTGGCCGATTCGGCCGATGAAATCCTCGCCGACCCAGCCATCGATGCGGTCCTTATTTGCTCCTCCACTGATACGCATGCGGAGCTCATCGTCAAGGCCGCGCAGGCAGGCAAGCACATCTTCTGCGAAAAGCCCATTGCCTTCAGCCTTCAAAAAATCGACGCCGCGCTCGCCGCGGTAAAGGCCGCCGGCGTTCAACTGCAGATTGGTTTCAACCGCCGCTTCGACGCAAACTTCGCCCGCGTTCGCCACGCGGTCGCGAGCGGCGAAATCGGCAAGCCCGCCCTCATGCACATCATCAGCCGCGATCCGGCGCCGCCGCCCATCAGCTACGTCAAAGTCTCCGGCGGCATCTTCATGGATATGACCATCCACGACTTTGACATGGCCCGCTTCCTCATCGGCGATGAAGTTGAAGAAATCTACACGGCCGCCGCGGTCATGGTTGACCCCGAGATTGGCAAGGCCGGCGATCTTGACACCGCTCTCATCCTCATGCGCTTTCGCAACGGCGTCATCGCGACCATCGACAACTCCCGCAAAGCCGTCTATGGTTATGACCAACGCGTTGAGGTCCTCGGCAGCGCGGGAAAAATCGAAACCGGCAACTGCTATCCCAACCAGGCTGTTGTCAGCAATGCAAGCACCGTCCACAGGGATCTTCCCCTGAACTTCTTCATGGAGCGCTACACCGAGAGCTTTGCTCTCGAACTCAAATCATTTACGCAAGCCGTGCTTCAAGACAAGCCAACGCCGGTGACCGGCATCGACGGACGCATCCCCGTCGTCATGGCCTTGGCGGCACGCAAGTCCTACGACGAACACAGGCCGGTCCGGCTGGAAGAGGTCAACGCATGAGTCAAGGTATGAAACGATCCACCCTGCTCTGTATCCTCACCGATGTTCACCTTTGGGTGCCTGTCGGCATTCTCATCCTGGGTACCACACTTCTCATGACCCTGAGGTAAACCAGTGAGCACGACTTCCCACTATCAGCAGTCAACGCTCTCGCTGCACAAACTCGGCGTATTTTGCGGACTTGCCGCGGCCGTCTGGCTCGGCAGCGCCGAAGCGCCAACCAAGCTCGTCAACGCAGGATTCTCACCCTTCATCATCTCCATGGGCATGGTGATGGGCGCCTTTGTCGCGCGCTGGACGATTCCCACGCTGCTGAAGGGCACGGGCTTTCTCTTCCAGGACCTGGTTGATAAACCCCACCTGATTGTGTGGGCGCTGCTCGCCGGAATGTTGTGGGCCGTCGCCAATACCCTCACCATCTTTGCCGTGCGCAACGTCGGACTCGCCATCGCCTTTCCCCTCTGGAACACAAACAGTCTCGTCGGACTCTTCTGGGGATGGCTGCTTTTCAAGGAGCTCCGTGGCTCCGGTTTCAAGGGTTGGTCCAAGGTTCTTGGCGGCGCATGCGCAATCGTCGGCGGCGCGGCAATTCTGGCGGTCGCAACCGCTCAGCACTCTGACACTCCAGGCAAGGCCGCCGTCGGCATCATCGCGGCTCTCGGTGCCGGTGTCCTGCTCGGCACCATGTACATTCCCTACCGCAAGGCCTACATCAGCGGAATGAATCCGCTCTCCTTCGTCACCATCTTCACCTTTGGCGAGCTGGGCACGGTCTTCCTTCTCACCGCCATCAACACCGGCGGCGTCGCCCCGCTGTTCCACGAACTCCAACGCGCCCGCCCCATGCTCTTCTGGCCCTTCCTCGGCGGTTTCTGCTGGGTCATCGGCGATCTCTTCCAGCAATACGCAGCAAAATATATCGGCATCGGCCGCGGAATTCCGCTCTCCAACACCAATCAACTCTGGGGCCTCGCCTGGGGCGCGCTGGTGTTCGGAGAAATGGCCGGCCTCGCATCCTCCGCAAAGCTGCTCATCTTCGCCGGATCAGCCATCATGATCCTTGGCGCGCTGGCCATCAGCATGGCCGACCCGGGCGACTCTGAGTTGGTCAACTGGAAGTCTGCCATGAATCGTGAATGTGACCGCTATGGGCTGGACACGCAAGCGGTGACTGCTGTCGTCGCAGGCGATGATCCGCACGCCGGAAAGGAACACAAGCGTACATGGTGGGAAATCCTGATCATGTGCTCTGCCGTCGGTGTGTTTGTGTGGCTCGCCCTGGGCACGCGCGCCCAGCAAATCTCCATCAGCCTGCCATGGACGTTGCTGCTGATTGCCGGCACGCTCATTCCGCTCTTCGTGTGCGGAACGCTCTTATGGCGTCGCACCCGCTTCTCCTAGTCGCCCGCAACAGCTCTACTCGCTAAAACGGCCTCAGCTGTCACCGCAGCTGAGGCCGTTCTTTAATTGCTCGCCTGACATCCCGCCAGGCTTATTGCTCTCTTGTTGCACTCGGCACAGGCGCAGCGTCCGCTTCCGTCGTCACTTCAGTCTGCTGCAGCAGGCTATATCCGTCGCGCGTGCGCAGGTGATACTTTTCAAGGTTCTTCCCCACCAGGTGCACCTTGATCGTGCGCCATCCGCGATTTGGGTTCGACTGCGGATAGTAGGCCAATGTGTACAGATGATTCAGGTCGTCCCTGATCGATGCAAACGCCTGCTTCTCCTCTTTCCAGTTGCGCGCAAAATAGGCTTTGCCGCCGGTTACCTTGCTCATCCGCTCAAACGCTGCTGAAGAAACCGGCTCCGATTCGGCCTGCCGTGTGCTCACAATGTAGATCAGCGTTCCCGTTGACTGCGCCAGCTCGGCCACATCCTCGGGCGGCACGGAGCTTGCGTTGTCAGGACCGTTCGAAAACACAACGATCGCCTTGCGACCCTGCAGCGGCGCCGCATCCTTCACGGTCAGCAAGAGCGAGTTGTACAACGCGGCATCGTCTCCGGCCACGGTACTGCGCACGCCATTCACTACCTTGAAGCGGTCTTCCGTCAGCATCGCCGCGCGCGAAAGATCCCGGCTGTAAGAATAGAAGGCGATCTTGCTCGCATCGGGCATGGTCCGCACAAAATCGGCAATCGCATCCTGGGCGAACACGAAGCTCTTGTACATATAGTTGCTGGTGTCAAAAAGCACAAACACATTAGCCCCGCCGAATCCCGGCACGGTTGTCCCCGCAAGCGTATGCGTAGGCGCCGGAACCTCAGTTGCCGTGGCCGGCGCATCGGCCGGTGGAGTCTCTCGATCCACCGGCGTTGCCAGCGGATCGGGCACATTGCTCTTGCGGATCGACTCATCGCCCTCTTCAAAGTTCGCGAGCTTCTCCGGAATATTGTCTTCCGTGATCGAAAAGTCTTCAGGACGGAGACCGGTAATGTAGTTGCCCTTGTTGTCGGTCACGGCAACGTTCAGCTCTACAAGCACCACGTTCATGCGGAAACGCGATGTCTCCTCATCCTGGGCCGCCGGCCGTTGCACTGTAGCCTGAAGCAAAAGCATTACCGCGCCCGCACTCAGGCATGCATTCGTCATTCTTCTCGGAATCATCGCGTGGAGTCCTTTCGTCCGCTGCATCTTCCCTCTACCGACCGCATCACACTTCGCTTCAAGCTCAGCCTCACTTGCGTACCCGCAAATCTTGCCTACCGGTTCATGTTGGTCGCCGCAGCCACTGGAACACCTTCCATTTGACCGGCCATCGTGCGCGCGCCCTGCACCTTGATCTTGCCCTTGCGGAAATCGTCTCCGGTCTCCGTCAGTGCCCGCAGCAATGCCGGCCAGTCGTTCACTTCGGTTGCGAAAATGTTGGCCACCATGGTGCGCGTCAAATTGGGAACCAATATGTTCAGCATCGCCGGCGAATAGCCCATTTCATCGGCCACGCGCGCCCAGTAAAGATTGGTCGACTCCCACGACTCTCCAAAAAGCCTTCCATCAAAAGCCCCCGATGCTGGAAAGATTGCCGTGTTCAGCAGCGTGCACTGATTGCTCTGCGCGAGCTCCAGATGCGGCACGCCAAAATCCTTGGCAATCTGCTCGGGACTGGCCCATTCCGGATCCCTTTTCACCTCCGCCGCCAGCTCCCCGCCCGCCTTTCCCCACGCTGCCTCCCCACCGGGATACTTCCTCCGGAATTCTTCCGTCAGAAAAAACGTGTCTGCCGGAAGCATGTGATGGAGCAGGTCCGACGCAGTCTCCGGGTCCTGCAACGCCTCAGCGATCATCTCCATCCGCGCCGGTGGCATTCGATCGGCAAGAATCGCCAGCACCTTTTCCCGCAGCGCAGCATCTGACGCAGATTGGATCAACAGCTCTTCGCCGGCTCGCTGATAAAGCGCGGCGGCGTGCATCTCGCCCGGCGCCACTCCCCACCAGCGCGGCACCACTGCGTTCACCAGGAACTCGGGCACAATCTCCTGCCAGATCAACGCCTGCACCTTTGCCGGAGAAATAAAGTCTTCCTCCATCGCAGCCAGCGCATAGGGCAGATCCGCGAGCGACCCCAGCAGATATGCGCCGCCGCCCGCCGTAACGCCCACGCCGATCAATTCAGGAGAACCCCACACATGCTGAATCCCCTGCACTGACGACGCTGTAAAGTCGTGTGACCTTACAAAGAGTGGATTGTTGTGCAGAACCTGCGCGCCCGGTGGTTCGTAATACGCGTAATTCAAACCCACAAGCGTGTCTCTTAGGAAAGGAGTAAGCAGCCCGCGCGCTGCCTCAAATTGCGCCGCCGTGCCTCCTGAATGAAGAATCTGCGTCAGATCGGTTCGCACCTGCAACTCCGCATGCCGGCTGGTGTACACCGCTGGAGCCCACGCAGCTTTTTCGTTGCCCGAGAAGATTGGACGCGGCATCTCGAACTCGCGCAACTCCGCTGCCAGCGGAAGCAAGCCGTCACCAGCCGCCTTTCCATGCGCTACGTCGTCCATGCCGTCGTAGAGTCCGAATAATGTGTCGAGCGAAACCAGGCGCTCGTCATCCAGCACTGCGCGGATTCTGCGCGCAAGCTCTTCGTGTGCCCGGCGGCCGTCCACTGTCTTCTGAGCAGGACCCGCCAGCAATTCCACCAGTTGATTCTGCGGAAGAAGGTGCGAGTCTCCCCCGCAGGCAACAAGAATCGACGTCATCGAAGATCGTGCCGCATCAAAAAGCTGTCCCGTTGAAGTGATGTTCAGGAACGGTTGAATTGTGTTTTTCCAGGAGACGTTCAGGTCCTTCTCATGGATCTGCCTCTGCCGCGCAAAAATCTGCCACAGCCCCACGTCGGCTTGAAATGCGCCCAGTGCATTGGCGCGTAAGGCCGGATTACTGATCTTGTCGATGTGAGCTCGCCGCATCCACAAAACCCGTAATCGCCGTATCGTCCAGCAACGGAAATTCCGCAAAAATCGGGAACCACTTGCTGAATTCCAGGAACCTGTTGCCGATCAACCTGACCGTCGCATCCGACAATTTGCCGCCCTCGGGTCTGCCTTCGTCAATCGCACTCACCGTCAAATAAATCTGCAGTGGGTTGGCATCTTCAACTTCAGTAACAGAAGAGGACACCATGGCTTCCAGCAGTTGCTCCGGGGTGCTCCACGCACGGATGCCGGACCCACCCGCGCGTTTGGCGTCCGGGTCCGAACTGTGGCTCAGGACTTCCTTCCATGCATCAAGGCTGCCCGGTACCTGTGGCGAGCCGTCGGCCTGCCATCGCGTGCGCGTCATCAGCACCAGCAATCCCGCATTCCTTGGGAAGACGCCTTCCGCAGCTGTGTTGTGCACGTAACGCGCGCCATCACGATACGCGTCGTACAGGCGCCTCAGGCGATCCGGTTCCGCAAAATGCGCCTGTTGCGTTGCGCCCACACGCGCCATCGCATCGTAATACGCCGCCAGCCAGCCTTTATCCCGCTCCAGCAGGCGAGTCACAAACTCTCCTTGCGACTTCGGACTCGCACCCACCAGGTCCTTCCACGCGTCCGCAGCTTTTTCGCCGCCCGGCACCGCCACTTCGCCTGAGCGAATCGAAATCCAGCTCCCGTAGAAATCAAGAGCTGACGCATTGGGCAGCAGCCGCTTCAGTCCCGGAGAACGGAAAAGCGCAAACCTCGTTTGGTTATCGCATTTGGCCAGCGCCGAATACAGATGGTCCACTTCCCGGTCCCGCAACATCACTGACAGCAGATCGATTCCCTGCTTCCTGTTGTTTCCTTGACTGAGTGACGTCCACGTCCGCTCGGCAAAAAGCACCGGAACAGGAGTCGCAGGAAATGAATAGGAAAACGGGATTCCCTTTTGCAAATCTTCTTCAAGCACCGTCAGCGGAAAACCGGAATCGATCGTGAGAAACGCGCGCTCCGGATCGGCCGTCATCAGCGTCGCGCCCTTCGTGCTGCACCCGTCTTCAAACTTGTATCCGAGAACCTGGATCAGCCGTCCCGCGTCCTCGCACCCCCCCACCCGGATTCTGCCTTCGTCGTTGGTCAGTCCCTGCAACTCCCGCGCCAGTTGCACGTAGCGCGAAACCAGCAGCAGGTACTCCGTCGGCTTGTTGCCCTCAAAGCCCCATAAAGACACATTGCGGGCAAGTAGCGGCAGAACTTCCGCGGGTGTCACCTCCTGGCTTATGCCGGCCAGGCGCATGAACGGCCGAAGGGGACCGGGAATCGCGATCATCGTCGTCGGCGGCGAAGCGCTTGCCGAGGCAGTCTCCTGTCCAACTACGGCCGAAGCGCCCGCGGCCAACGCCCTGCCGGCGCCTGACGCAAAGCACGGTGAAAGACACAAGACGCCCGCTGCGAAAACAGCGATGGAACGAAGAGGAGGGTTCACTGAAAACGCCCCTTTCGATCTGCTTTAGTCCAACTGAACTAAGAAGATGCCGGTATGATCGTCAGGCCTTCCCGAACCGGAAGTCCTGGCAGAGGGTAATGGGCTCAGGCTTGTCTTGGTGCCTGCCGCGCCCGATCCTGAAAACGAGAAATGTACATCGTTTGAAACCGGTCTATTTTGTCGAATCGCGGGATTTGACTTGGAAAGTAGCTGGACGCCTGCGAATCCGATTATGCCGGTTAGCTGCGGTTCGATGGAGACAGGGAAGTCACCCAACCAGTGACACATTGTCGCAAATGCCAAATCGTTTCGGCAAGTTTATTTCTGGCCAATCTTGCGCCTCAATTCCTTGAGGGATGGCAGCGTACTCAAAAAGGTTGCCGCGCCGCAAAATCCGGTTCCCAGTCCTGCTTCATCCCTTTTCCCTGGCCCTCGACACTCCATGCCTTCCCGCACCGTCGCCGGTCGACCAGCTCGATCGGCCGCGCAAAACCTTCCCCAACAGAAGGCCTCTCCTAAAATGATGATTTTAAAGAAACCATGCGCTAGCTATGGCAACCGCACGCCCTTTGTTTCGGGAATCAGGAGCGCCGTCGCCAGAAGATCAACCATATATAAGGAGGCAAGCAGGGCGATCGCCGTGGCAAAAGAGTACTTCGCCGCCAGATAGCCAAGCACCAGTGGGCCAAGTCCCCCCATCGCCCGCCCGACGTTGAAGAACAGGTTTTGCGCCGTCGATCGAGCCTCGGTCGGATAAAGTTCGGAAATCAGCGCCCCGTACCCGCCCAGCATTCCGTTCACAAACATCCCCATTACGGCGCCGCCCACCAGCAGCTCCCACGGTTGCTCCAGTCTCGAGTACACAACCACCATCACGGCTGCAATCGCCTGAAAAAGAAAAAAACTGGGCCGCCTTCCAATACGATCGGCCAGTTGACCGAAAATCCAGATGCCCGAACTCATGCCCAGCACCGTCACCGCTGTCCAGATCGATGTCTGCGTAAGCGAAAGCCCGTGCCGCGTCGAAAGAATATACGGTAGCCACGTCATCAGCCCGTAGTACCCAATCTGCTGCACGGAACAAAGAATCAGCACGCCCATGCTGACCTTCACAGTCTGCGCATCCTTGAAAAGCAACCGGATCGGCGCGCCGTGGTGTCCCTGTCTGATCGCTTCCACAAAGATCGGCGGTTCCGGTATCAGTCTGCGCAGGCCGAACGTAAGAAACACCGGCGCAACCCCCAGCAGAAACATGCCCCTCCAACCAATGCGCGGCAGTAGGATCGGCGTCAGCAGCGCGGCGGCCAGGATCCCGGCCTGGCCTCCGAGCGCCACATACGAAGCCGCCCGGGCTCGCAACGTAGCAGGCCATGTTTCTGAAACCAGTGCGATGCCAATGCCGAACTCTCCGCCGAAACCAAGTCCGGCAAGCGTGCGATAGGCCAGCAAGTCCCAATATCCCCGCGAAAACGCGCATAGGCCCGTGAACACTCCGAAGACGATGATGGTCCAACGCAGTACTCGTATTCGACCGAAGTAGTCGCTCAATAATCCAAAAACAACCCCGCCGCTCACCGCGCCCATCAGCGTTCCCGTCATCAGGGTCGCGGTGCGTGTCGTGCTCAACCCAAAGTCGGCGGAAATTGCCGCCAGAAGGAACACCAGGATGAGCAGATCGAATCCCTCCACTCCATAACCAATCGCTGAAGCCCACAGCGATAGCCTGGCCGCTCGATTCGGCCGGTCCCGATCGAACTCATGGTGGGCCAACGCATGGTTGGGTTGTTCTGTGTCCGTCAATGGCGCCATCCCTTTGCTTTTCAGTATCTCAGCCGCAACTCGGCTGGTATCGCCGCGCAGAAATGCCTCAGCCGAGTCGAGCCCCGGCCACCAGCAACCTCAAAACCCGCAAAACTCGCTATGCTGAATGCAGAGGAAAGCCCGCAAAATGTCAGGCCAGGAAAACCCCTCGCACGTCGCCATCAGTGCCGCGCATCCCTGGAAGGACGGCAGGCCGCCCCATCTTCCATGTCGAAAAGGCGAATTGCCCACGGCCGTCCTCTTCCCCGGCGATCCCGCGCGCGTCGATCGCTTTGCCGGCATCCTCTCGGGCTTTCGCGTCCTCGGTCAAAACCGGGAATTCCGCGTCGGCGTTGGCAGCTTCAATGGCATTGAGCTCGGAGTCTGCTCCACCGGCATCGGCGGGCCTTCCACTGAAATAGCCTTGGTTGAAGCTGCGGAGCTCGGATGCAGGATTGCCCTGCGCGTAGGCGGAACCGGGGCCTTGGATCCATCCATTCCTCTCGGGTCGCTCATCATCGTCTCAGAGGCAATACGCGGTGGAGGAGCCGCCGCTCTCTATGCGCCTCCTGACCATCCGGCCAAGGCGAGCAGCCTCGTGGTCTCGGCGCTCGTCAACACGGCCAAATCAACTCGAACTCCGCATCAATGTGCGCTCGTTGCGTCCACTGACAGTTACTACGCCGGTCAGGGCCGGGCGTTTCCAAACTGCGATGCGCCCCCCGATCTGATCCTCCAGCAATACCGTCGCCGTGGTGTCGCCGCTCTCGACATGGAGGCTGAAACCATTCTCGTCGTTGGCGAGCGGCTCGGCATGCTCACAGGTGTGCTCCTTGCTGTTCACGGAAATCGCGCTACCGACCAGTGGCTGGAAGACTTCAGTGCTGCGCAGGACCAGATGATTCGAGTCGCCTGCGATGCGCTCGCCCAACTCGCCCAAATCGCGCCCTCAGCGAAATGAGCCCGGCCTGAAACGCAAGCACCGCCCCATTTCTTCGTGCAACCTCTTCCCTCCGCCTTCAGGCAATCCGTTTCTTCCGGCCCCTCCCTTAATTGCTAAGCCATTGGCGGATCCCAGATTTGCGGATCGCAGAGCTTGCGCGGCACACCAATGATCCGGTTATCTCCAGGGGTATCGATCAATTCCACGTCAGCTTCCACGGCCATCCACAAAACGCTTGAATGGGTTCCGCTCTCGATCCGTGGGAGAATCAGCTCATCGTCTTCGATAAACCGGGCGGTCGCCGCCGTGCCGGGTCCACTCAAGCCCGCCAGAACGAGCCACACCTGGCTGCCAGAATTGCCCACGCTGCGCCGTTGCGCCGCAAGCACGCCGTAGGCTTTGGACTTTTGAACAAACCTTTCCAACAGGTAGTACTCCCCGTTCACTTCAAGCGCCCAGGGTGCCTTCTCACGCTTCTTCACCCTCGCCTGCCTCATCACGGATTCCGGGATCTTCTTCACGTCCCTTGAAAATGCGCTCGGCCTTTTCGATGGCTCATCCCACACGAAGTGGAAGGGCAGACGGGAACTCGCGGGGTCCTGCGCGTTTGCCACTCCAAACATGCTTGCCAGCATCAGTTCCGTCGCCGGGTTGGCCCGTTGGGAGCCGATACTCACCATGGACTTCTTGGTCCCGCGTCCCATCAGCTCCGCACTCCACGTACTTGGCTCTGCACTCGCTGAATCAGTGCAAAGCACATCTTCATAATCCAGCTTGACCTTCCCTCTAACCCTGTTGATGCATCGCAACAACTCCCGCATGGCATCAACATCCCATCGCGACATGTCGGTGCGACGAAGAGGCGGCTCAGACGAACTGTGCCGAGGCTGCGATCCCAGAAAAACCTTCACGTGATTGTTCGCCAGAAGCGATGGCAGCAGGGCAGATGGCTCAAACAAGGATGCGAATGTCTGCCGGTACTCTTTAGTCAGAAACCTATCAAGTGCTTGCATCTGGGCATAGGAGAGAGCTGCGTCTTCGCCCCGGGAAAGAGCGGTCAACTTCCGGCGGTCGATCTTTCCAATCCCCCCACCAAGCTCTACCGTTATCCCTTCGAGTTTGTTCGGAGAGTTTCCATCCTTCTCAAACCAGTCCTGCAACAACCATGCTAGTTTGTTCAGTGCGTCTGACATGGGGTGCTCCATTTCCATCAAATCACCACCCGGCCAATGCGCTCCGTTGCACTTGGCATGATTTGACAGCACACAATGTACCATAGCTTTTTATCGTTGCGATAGAGGTTACTGAAGTGCGCGTCAAATATTACTTTCCAGGCATTTCTAGATTCCACCTTTTCCGTTGACAAAATCTGCCACCCAATGTATCTGCCCCTCCTCTCCCTCGTCAGTTTCTGTCAATTGTTGGAGTCAGGCGCGGACAGTGATTGGCATCCTCTGCTGCCAATGGTTGACAGCGGCTGCGGCCCAATTCTGGCCAAACCTTCTATTCAAAGTTGCGCATTTTGAGAGCAAACTCTCCTACGTTGCTCGATGAAGAGCACATGGGAGGTTGCCATGTTGTCCTCGGTGAGTTTGCCTCATCTCTCCTCCGTAATTTCCAATGCAGCGACGCGCGGCCTTGTATTGCGCATGCGCGTTCCGTTCGCGCCGTTCTACTCTCCATTCGACGCTGCCCCGCGTTCTTCGCAGCGCATCGGCTTGAGTGACTCACTCGATCTGGCGCGTCTCTCCCGCGAAGTCTCCAGGAACTCAATCTTCTCTTGCAACATGAGCGACGGTGTATGGCAGGTCATCCCGGCCCTCAGTCCCTACGGTCCCGAAGGACACGTCATGATCATGGAGACCAGGGCGAACCGTTATCTTCCCACCGCGGAATGTATTCCAGACGAAGAAGGCAACGGCCTTCTTCGCCTGACCTCATCCATTCTCGCGGAAACCAGCCGACTGAACGGCAGCGGCACCATCAACGTCGGCTACAACGCTTCGCCCCTCGGACATGGACACGAGGAAGAGGAGGCCGGCGGCATGCAGTCAATCGCCACCAAGTTTCATCTCCAGATCTGGGGCTGGCCGCCTGAGCCTGATTTTTCCGGCGAGGCCCAATACAACGATTACCGCGCCTCATGGATTCCCATCAACCAACTCTCCGAGACGCAACGATCAATTCTGATCGCCAATGACTACGGCGTCGAACTCGGCAAGCTTCTGGCCAACGCAGTACGCTGCGATCTGGCTGGCAGACGGCCTGGGCCTTCGAACATTCTCGACGTGGCGCGTTGGACCTATGATGCGCGCGGCATCGTGGCGCCCTTTGATTGCTCCGTGCTCGATCTCATCAGTTCCCCGTCTTTCTTTTCACAGACCCTGAAACCGATGGCTGCCACCTTGTCAACGACCCTGCAGCGGCTCACGGAGGCATTCGTCCAAATCGATTGTGCCGGGACCTATGCCACCTTGCGCCGCTGCGAGCTTGGTCCGCTGTCGCTGGAGGAATTGGCTTTCGTTCGCGCGGTTCCGCAAATGCGCCCTGTCGACGACATCAGGGCGGCCTTCCTCGGCGAGGGATGGCCGCTGCCGCTCCTTGAGCAACTCTTGCCCATGGTGCAGGCTCGCTGCTGCCCACAGCCTGGTCAGAGCCAGGCACCGAAGTGGCGAAAGGGCTTCGGCTACGCCATCGTGTTCTCCGGCCGCGTGCAAGGCTCCTCGGGAGAAATGCGCATCATGCCCGTTGCTCAACTGGGCCCCGCCGGCGTTGTTGAGGCGCAGGGCATCGTTCTTGAACGCGTCAGGCAGAGCGCGCCGCTTTCCGAGTTAAAGCGCAAAGGGTACGCGCTGCATGAACTTTCTTTGAGGCTCACAGAGCTGTCTGCTGCGCCTGTTTGGGCGAGTCCCGCTTAGTGCTCTTGGCTTAGATATTGAAAGGTATCGTCATGACAATGCAACCACCGGATGACCCGAGAATCGTGGAATTCATCAAACGCGTGCATCAGGCCGAGCGTCAAGCCGAGAAACTCTTCGACACTTTGCTCGGTCTGAATGACATGTTCAAAGAGATCCTTGTGGATCTCGATCTGCCCTATCGCCACAAGGACTCGCCCGGGCCCATGCACGTCGCCCATAATCTGCGCATCGCCGTCAACCACGACGGACGCTACTCATTTTCCTGCGACCTGCACGACTTCACGCTGTCGCGCCAGTTGGCGGAGGCGCTCGTGTATCTTTCCGGTGCAGACGCTCCGGAAACGTCCGCACCTGGCGGTCGCAGCGATCCTGACGAGCTCGTTGCATGGAGGACCCGACCGAACATCCTGGCCTACCTGCAAAAAAGCTCCAAAACGAAACTCCGCCCTGCCTACGTCAACAACGTTGCGGACAAGCTCAATAAGGCGCTTGTGCAGAAAACCGGCTACGCGCTCATTATCCGCGGTGAACAAGGCGTCCGCCTGGCGCTCAAACGTGGAGGTGTTCAGGACCTCAGGCGGCCATCGGACCGCAAGTAAAGCCGCGCATCCTGAGCCTATTCCTCCTCCGGCCCCGGCATGCGCGCCGCGGCCACGTACACGTCCACCAGGGTGACCTTTGTCGCCCCGGTCAGGCTCGCGCGCGCCGCGGCTGCATCCAGCAGCTTCACAGCCTTACCCGGCAATGCCCCTGCCATCGATGCTGACCGCTCCACCACGGCTTGCTCCACCTCTCCCTCAATCTGCGTGCCGTGGTGCGCTTCGAGAGCTGGCCGCAGCCGCTCCAGCACGCTGAGCGAATCAGAAGCGCAAAGTTCGTTCAACCGCACAACTTCCAGCCGCGATGCCAAAGGATGTACATCAAATCGATCCTCATAGTTCGGCGTCGATGTAGCGACGAGCCGCACTCCGCGATCGAGGGCGTCCCTCATCAGCACGATACCGCGCGATGATCCGTGGATCGCCCACTCAGCCTGCTCCATCGCCAGAATCGCACCCGAGTCCCCGGCCTCGTGCAGCAACGCCGCAAGAATACTTTCTCTCTCGCTTTCGAATAAAGTTCCGGCCATGATTCCCCCCATGTTGACTGCCAGAACCTTGCGCCCCTTGGCCGCCAGCAGGCTCGCGACTCCATGCAGCAGGTTCGTCTTGCCCGCGCCCGCAACACCGAGAATCAACGGTAGCCGGCCCTGCCACGCCAGCACCGCGCCGGCCACCTGTTCCAATTCCTCTTCGCGCATCAAAGTCGCATTGGCCCGGCCCCCGCCAGGCGACTTGGTCAGTTTCTCCGCCCACGTCTCTAGAAGTTTGCCCTTGCTCAACGCCGGCGCCTTCGCTCCTTCGCCGTCTTCCTCGTCGGCGCCAAGAAGGTCCAGTGCGAGTTCCAGCCCCTCGCTCAAATCAACGCGCGCCTTGCCGCGCAACGATCCAAGCGTGAGTATCCGCCATCCTTGCTGCCTGGGAGCTTCGGCAAACGCCCGTGAGAGCAGCCGATCCTTTCCCGTGTACTCAAGGTCGTCATCGACACACACCACACTCGGCATCGCCCCAACGGATCGCTTGATCAGCAGGTTCGTTTTCTCCTTGCTGAAGGCGTCGCCCGCCGGCACGCTCCTCAACTTCACGGTGTCCGCGTCGGTAAACTCCGCGCGCAGGCGCATCCGCCTCAGCTTCGCTTTAATTTCCGGATTAAGAACCGATTCATTCTCCATAGTTCCTCAAACTCTCTGCCTGCCTGATGGCTACTCACCAAACCCCGCTTCGCTCGCAGAACAATCGGACCACATCTCTTCCTCTGCGAACGGGTCGCTCAGGTCCAGCAGCCTTGCATACTTCGGACTGTAAATACGCTGCCACGTGCACGACCATTGGCCCTTCTTGTCCCCGGCAATTCGCTTCACGACGGCGCCGCGCAACTTCGCTCGCCCGCTCGCCGGAGGATTGTGCATTGCGAATTCAATGTTCTCCACGCCCTTCACCCGATCCCGAAGTGCTCCCAAGTCAGACATCGCCGACCAGATCCCCTTAGGTCCAAGCTGCGAAAAACGAAACTCCAATTCCAGAAATTCATTCCGCAACTCCAGCACATGCCTCAACTCATCCCAGTCAAGTCCTCGTCGCCGCAAAAGTTCTCCCACCCTGTTCACCAGGGTTGAGCTCGATGCTTCCGCATTCAAAGCGCGATCCAGCGGAAAGGTCCCGTCTTCGGGATGCCACGGAACGATCGTGCATAGCCGCTCAAGCACTGCCGACCAGAAGGGAAGCCGCTCCCAAACCAGCCCACGGTTTCTCGCATGTCTCGCGTAGAGCTCAAGCTTCGTCGGCCAATCCAGAATGCCCACTGCTGCTTCTGGCCCTTCATCCAGTACATCGAGCACGCGCCTCCACTCCGCGCAAACTGCCGGCGCAAATGTCGGCATGAAACTGCGATCGAGATTCTCTTCTGCTCCGCGCAAATACACCCTCTGAATCTCCACCGCGGTCATGCGCCCCCCGGCCTGCAGCTTCACGGTCCTGCGCAGAGTCAGATCGGCGGCAACGATTCTCAAAGCATCGAGAGGCGAATCGAGTTGAACCCCCGCTCCGGGACCAATCCCTGCCTCGGCCATCGCGACAATAATCGCCGTTGCCCCAACCTTCACAAAATTTGCGGCCTGGCTGCACAGGCTCGATCCAAATAAACAATGCAGGCGATTGTGACCGCGACAGAGCGGCTCATTCTTCTCGTGGTAAATTCCGCGGCCGTCGACGGAATCCGGTGAAATCACGTTTTCAATAAATGCAGCGCGCGGACACAGCGTCATCTTCAGCCCGGCATTGTCCGGTTCAAATCCGCCCGCGCCGGTATACACAAGTCGGCTCACAAGGTGCGCAATCAGCTCCTCCGGCAAGCTCTCCGGACGAGCGTCATGCTGGTACGACTCATGCACACCCCAGCTCGAACCAAGATAGTCCACGTTCACCCGGAAGCAATTCGTCTCAATCTCCGGATGCTCCGCGGCAAACATCGCAATCAGGCTGAGTACGGTCTCATTCGCGGCCTCCACATACCGGCAAACGTCGTGCGGGTTCTGGCATTCAGGCGTTGAGTACTCGAGATGCAGGCCGGTGTCGACACCCAACAGCGCTCCGTTCTCAAGGAACGCCCCGGTCGAAGCACCGTCTGGAACACTGACAAGTTCGTTGTGCGTCAACTCCATCAGCCGGCGCAAAATCATCTGTCGATCGGCAGGCACTCCATCTTGCACGCCATCGATGGCGTACTCGATTTCAACGCCAAAGCATCGGTCTACCACGCTTACTGTCCGCCTGTTTGCCTGCTGGCGCGAAGGAAGGCCTCGCTGTCTGAGTTGCCAAGCGCCCGTCGAATTGCCTCATCGCCCGCGGCCAGCAGCCTCTCCGCCTGTGTGCGCGCATCCAGCAATGCCTGGTTCGAATCGGGTGCGTCGTCGCCGCCGCTGCTCGGCTGTCCGTCATTCATTCTCTGAAGAAAGCGCATGGTCAATCTCTCCTTGGTTTTCAGTTCTTGATTAAGGTCAGGCTTCTCTGCGTTGGGACATCATTCTGTGAAAGTGCTTCCAGTCCATCCAGAAGCTCCGTAAAATCTTCTGCGCTGTCAAAGATCGGCCCCGCCAGCGCCTCTGTAAAGCCGAGCGGGTCCGCCATGTCGAGCGTGCGATAGATCGGCCAGGAATGGCGTCCGCGCATCTTGAACGTCATCGTGTCCCAATCCACCGCCGTCACCGTCACATCCTCCTCGGCTGCGCGCCGCAGCAAATGCGCGCGCGTCCAGGCACGCGTCTCCACCGGTGGGTTGCTTTCAAAAAATGCAATGCGCTCATGAGGCACGAGCTGTTCCACAAAGCCGCTCGCTTCGTATGCCCAATAGAGTCCATCGTCACCCAAACTGCCGTACAAATGATCGAGGACCTTCACTCCCGGTGCGCCCCAGTCCAGATCGGGGTGCTCATCCATGGCGCGCTCAATCGCAGTCAACTTCAACACCCAGTCAATGCCGCGCCTTGCCACGCCCTCCCAGTCCGCACGCTCGAACTTCACCAGCGTGTCTTCCCACAGCGCAAGGATGCGCCCAGCCTCCGGCACAATCCCGTCAAACACGCCCTGCGCTGCATAGCGCTTCGCGTCCTCAAGAAACGCGCATTGCAGTTCGAGCAGAGTGAACCGCTCCCCGTTGATCAACTCCGCACGCGCTTTGAGCGTCGGGTCCGCACTGTAGCTATGCACTGCCGCAAGCGGGTCTTCGAGCAGCAGTCGTGGATTTACATGGCCCCGCTCCAGCAGCGCGAGAAAAATCCTCATCAGTCCCCCGCGAAAAAGCGCCGAGCCCGGCGCGAGTGCGCTGTCAAAAAAGATAACGTGCAAACGCGCGGGAGCGTCTGGATCATTCAAGCCTTGCCGTCCGCAAAGCGGCTCGTCGCGCGTATTGACGATCGGCCTCGAGAAGGTCGTCGGCAATCCGTGCAGCCGCTCAAAATGATCCGCTCGAGCGGAAATGTTGTACGCTGCCGGCGCATGGTAATTCTCACTTCCCACCTTTCCGATCCCCGTCAACAAAATTGAAGAAACCTGGAAACTCGCAAGTGCCTGCAGATGATGCGGCTTCTTCAGTCCGATGATGTTATCGAACGCGCGCCTAGAGATCATGAAGTTCAGATGGCTCCCATACGACTCGCCCGCATTGCCACGCCCATCGCTGTTGTTGATCAGTGCCTTGATCTTCCGATCGGCCGGCCGCCCTTCATTCGCGCGGTCGAGAGCCCTTCTCGCAATCCGCAACATGGCATGCCATGCAGCGACCTGGTCGAAAGCAGACGCCGGGGAGGCGATTTCTGGCAAACAGAGCTCCAGGTGCGCATGGTCGATGTAGCTGCAGCCGCCATTTTCTTTGAGGTACCTGCGCCCGCCATCGAACGAATCGTAGCCCCACTGATTCGATACCTTGCTACTTGCCCCATAGGAGTTCACCGGCTTTGTCACTACTCCTGTCGACCAGTAACCCAGGTAGCTGCTCTGCGCCTTTGGCTGACCATCGATTTCCGCCAGCAGAGCGCGCGACGCCTCAAACCCTGAGCCGCCGGCCACCTCTGCGCCTTCAATAAAATTCCCGAGTTCGATGTCTGCCCCACACACGCGCGGAGATTCGATCGCTTGTGCCGCGGCCTTCGTCGCTTTTTTCACGCTGCCTCCACCCGGTACAGGTGCGGATGTTTCACCTTGCGCTCAACAAGGGAAACGCTCGTCACATCCACATCCTGCGGCAGGTCCTGGATATAGTTGCGCGCATTGCGCGGCGTCAGCGCCTTGGGAGCCGCAACAATAAAGTCGGAGATGGCCGCGCTGATATCCGCAGCAGAAACACCGGCCGGGCCGCCTTCATCGTCGCGCAGAACCGCCCGCTCCAACGCGGAGAGCGCAATGGATTGGAGCGAAGCGCCATTCAGCAGATCGGCCACCCTGATCAACCGCCGCTTTCCATCGCGGAGTGTCAGGTGCGCAAGCTCCGTGTCGCTGTTCTCTGCGAACAACTGCCCCACCGCGAGTTGCAGTAACGCCTCGCGCGCCGCCGCCTGCCCGGCGTGAACCGGCGCATAAGGGATGTCGGCCGGCAGGTAGCAACTCAGAACAGCATGAGCGCCTTTGCGTTTCGGCGGAGGTATCTCCAGTATCAGGTCGCCCAGTCTGCCTGCCCGGATCATGGCGGGGTCAAGGCTGTCGACGCGATTGGTCGCGGCCATCACCAGTACGTTGCCTCTGTCTTCAAGGCCATCCAGTTCACTGATCACGCAAGCCTGAATCTTGTCGTCGATCTTGTTGACTCCCTCGCCCCTCACGGATCCAATGGAATCCACCTCATCGATGAAGATGATCACTGGAATGTCCGGGTCTTCCAAGGCCGCCTTTCGCGCCGCCGCAAAGAGCTCACGGTAGTTTTTTTCGCTTGCTCCATACCACATACTGTTAAGCTGCCCAGGCCGGATCGACACGAACCGAGCCTTCCCGCTCTTCGACATTCCAGCAATCCAGTTGCACGTGGCTCGCGCAATCTTTGTCTTTCCATTGCCGGGCCTGCCCACCAGCAGAATCGAACGCTTGGGACGCAATCTGTATTGCCGCGCCTTTTCCGGATGCAGTTTATGCAGCGTGATCATCTGCTTGATTTGTTCGATCTCACGGTCCAGCCCTCCGATGTCGCGGAACGAGTCGGTTGGCGTGGCCTCAAGGAAAAAGCTCTCCCCTTTGCCTGCCTCCACCTTTTCCATGGCAAGTCCGGCGCTACGCTTGAAGCGCACACAATCGCCCTCCTTCAACACAACGCCCTGCAGAATCTTGTTGGGGAACACCACGACTTCTTCATCGCGTGACCGCAGCACCAGGCGCCCATCGGCAAGTGTGCGGGCGTACGTCGCAATCTCCCCGGCAACAAGTCCCTGGCAACTGGACTTCGCCACAACAAAATTGCGCTCGTGGCTCAGGAAGACTTCGTCTCCGACTGAGAGATCGCTTGCTTCGAGCCCTTCTCCCAGCCGCACAACGCGGCGCTCGTTTTCGCCCGCATGCACCAGTACGCCCTGTACGCCCGGCGAGTCTACCTTGGCCAGCAGCGTCGCCGCATGAAGTGGCGGCGCTGTCAGGCTGTCAATCAGCCCGCGCAATTTCGCGTGCTCATCCTGAACGCTCGAGATCGCCTCCTGCTGGCGGAGCATCCGCTCCATCACATAGCGATCGACCTCCATTGCAATCTCGTTGCTCGCTCCCCGCAACTGCGCCAGCATGGCAAGGCGCTCGTCAAAAGGAAGCTCGCTCACGCCTGCGCCGCAGATTCGCTCCAACATGCTGCCCACCGCCGTGTTTGTCTCCGCTCTACGCGCCACTGTCTTCCTCCTCATCAAGAACATAAAAACCTCGCGCCTGCATTGTTCCTCGCCGCAGACCATACATCGAATGTCGAACGCCGCTCACGGTGTCGGTTGCCACGATCCCCACACACCATGCCCGTGGAAAAATCGCACGCATCACCGCCTCGTCATCCACGCTGAAAAACTCCACACCCTGGCTGGCCTCAGCCGCCTCCGTCAGGCTCGACTTCTTTTCACCGCTGTCCTTGCCCTGCCAAAAGCGGTAAGGATGTGAATGCCAGTAGCCATGAAAGCTCTCGCTGCGTCCGCGAAGCTTCAGCGTTCGGTCGGCTTCAGCCCACGTCTTTGAGGTGAACGTCAGCTTCACCTCGCTTCCGACTGTGTGTTCCGCGGGAATTTGCGCGTTAATCTTCGCAAAAAGCTCACCGGTAGCCACGTCTCGAATCAACGTTCCCAGAAGAATGCCTCCTGTCTCCGTGCCTTCCTCCGCCAGTGTTTGCGCCTCCGCTTCCCGTAGAACGCGCCGCGATACAAACACCGGCATGTCTTCCGAGGCAATCGCCCCGTTCACTCCGGCACTTTTCAACAATGCGTCGAGTGATCCCTCCTGCACCGGCGGAGCCGGCGACGCATCCACAAGTGCGATTCCTCCGCTCTTCGGCATCTCCACCTTCGCCGGATAAGCCACCACCTTGTAGAAGTAGTACTCACCCACCTTCAGCTTCCCCGTGGTCACATAACAAGTCGCCACCGAACTTGCGAACTCTCTGAAGCTCGTGATCGAAAATTCAGCCGCCACTGGCCCAAGGCCTCGCCTTTCAATCTCCAACCGGTAGCCTCGGCAATACGGCTCGCCGCAGTCACGCTGCCACAGTGGAACCACCGTTGCCTCGCTTCCGCCTTCAAGCGCCAGTTGCCCTTTGCGCTGAAAATAAAACCGGGTCCAATCCAGCGCGGCCTCCCAGTCCCGGCGCACGGGGACGGTCCCAAGGTTGGTCCCGTCCTCGCCGTACATCAAAAGGGCAAACCGGAATGGAAACTTCAGCGCCATCAGCTTTCCTCTCGGCAACGCCCGCCGCTAGCGCATCCCCGCATCGATATTCGGGGTGAGCTTGATCTGGTCCAGGTTTTCAAGTGCATCGCCGATTCTCTCCGATGCATTCAAGTGTCTTTGCTCCCTCTGCGAAAGCGCCTGGTACGTCAGGGCGGCTCCGTTGCTACTGTTCACAGGGAGCCCCATCTTGCCTACTAGCTCTGCTATCAATTCCCCAACGGTATTGGCGGTGGGCACGTTGCTCACATTCACCACGCGCTGCCCGCTTGCATCGGAAACTTCCAGTGCGATCTCTGGTGCTATTGCGTTCTTTGCCATCGTCATTCTCCTTCGTCTTCCTTCGGTTGATTGTTGGTTGCGATTTCGCGTGCAGCCAGGTAACAGGCTGCCGCAGTCTCGTCCAGAAGCACGCTCGCCTCCCGCGCGGCCATGCGATGCGCGAGCGACAGTGCAGCCAGACCATGGTCGATCTCCTCAGGCAGCGGAGTCGGAGGAAGACAAACGCGGAACCCAAAGCTCCAACCGCCGTCCGATTCCGTCGCACTGGCGCGCGCCATGCGCAGCGCGCAGCCGATGCTCAGCAGAAACGCGGGGATCGCCGATCGCGCCTCACGCGCGCCCGTTTCCACCCAGCCCAACTCCACGCTCAACACCAGCCCCGCTTCCGTCATGCGAATCCTTGCCGGAGGCGCGCTCTCCGCATCCAGCGCCGCTGCAAACTCATGGTCGCCGCGCTGCTCGCTCTTCCACGTCGACGACTCCAATACCTCCGCCAGCCCTGCATCCGGTAAAACCGCGCGATGCTGTGCGCGTCCCTTGCTCCATGCATCAAGCGATTTCAGCAGTGCCGCTCCCTGATGAAGTCCGCCCAGCGCCCATTTCAGTCTTGCCAGCAGATGCTCCTCAATCAGTTGCTTGTCCTCTGTCAGCGCAATGTCGGTCCGAAGATGAAGCCCGTCCCCACGGAGCGCCAGTCCCACGCCTCCCGGCAGCCAATGGTTGCCCAGCAGCGCATGCTCCAGCTCTGCTCCGCACCGCTCGACCCCATCGGGCCTGCTGGCGACACCAAAGAAGCCCCCTTCGAGCGACGAAGCAACCTGCAACCGTGTTCCGTTGCACACGGCAGACGTCCACCGCCAGGGCCCGCTCGGCTCAACCTCTTCCGAGCACTTGCCAAGCACGCGCAACGTCGATTCGGCAATTTCGCGATTCAGATTCATACAGCCTCCACCTGCAGGTTCAGTCGCTGCCGCCTCAGCGCATTCCGTTCAAGAGGAAACATTTCCTGGTGCCCCCGTGCCCAGGAACAGGCAGCGCGATTCAAGCTGTCATGCTCCACAGGATTCCAGCGCTGATACGTAAGCACCTCGTAGAGGCGATGGATCAGGTCCACAAGCGAATTTCCCGCGGTAATGTTCCCCAGGCAAATCAGAGGCAATTCCGGCGATACATTCGGATGCCACACGTGAGGCGTCAGCATCCGGAACATCTCAAACGTGCTCGCGGGCCGGCGTACGCTGTCGGGCGGATACCAGATGGCCACGCGGAACTCATTCGCTTCCTCGATTTTCCCGGCTGCATTCTTGATCAGCCCCTTGCAATGAAAGTCCGCAACAAAGTGCGGCGGTGCGGCCGCACTCAAATGAAGATCCAGAATGTCGCTCTCGTCTGACAGCGCCATCGCTTCAGCGCACTGCCGCCCCAGAAAGCTCTGAAAAATGCGATCGTCGTATTGGAACGGAAATACGCTCATGCCGCCTCCAGAATGCGAGGTCGCAGGTCGTGCCCCTGTTCCCCTGTCGTAATCATGTCGCCCACGCGCAGTCCAACCTGCGCGAGTGTAAGGTCCGTGAAGCCGCGCGCAAGTGCGACCTCCAGAAAGTCAACCGTCCCCAATGTCTCGCTCACCATGCGGCGATCGCACTCCGCACACCGCGCAGCAGGCCTGTTCAAACGCAAGCCTTCAAGGCGACGCCCGCAGCCGGGGCAAACCAGGTTGCCGTTGTCCCAGCTATGTCCATCCACGCGAATCTTGCCAAGAGCCTTCAGCAACTCGCCCACGGTGGACGTTTCAGGCTTGCATATCCACGGTTCCGCTGCATTCCATGTCTTGTGATCGAACCTGCACCCTGGATTGCGCCGACCCTTCGTTACATGCACCTGGTGATTGCGCGCATCGAAGATGAGTTGGCGAGAAACCAGAGAGCCGGCCAGGTCGCCACTCAAAATCTTTCCAATCTCACCAGCAAGCAGCGAAGCCGCCAGTCCGGCAAGCGCAGACGAGGCCATCGTCGGCCGCGAAATCTCCCGGTCTGCGCCGCACGTGTACTCGGTTTCGAGCGCTGCGTACTCAGCCGGTCCCCAGCTGCATTGGTGGCAGGGCGAGTCGGGCGAAGGCAGATAGGTGTTCACGCGCACCAGCTCCAACCCGCCATTCACGCCGCAATCGGCCATGATGATTCCGAGCCTCCAGGCCAGCTCACTGATGTGCTGCCTTGAAACCCTGCTGTCTGTGCATGCGGCGATCAATGAGCATCGCAGCAGCCCGCGCGGAACATTTTCCACTCGATCTTGAATGGCGACCACGTCAATGTCGGGCCGAATGCGCCGTACTTTATCTGCCAGCGCATCCACCTTCGCTCGACCCACATCAGCGCCATCGATGCACTGGCCCGCAAGATTCGACTCCACAAAAACCTGCGGATCGACAAGCGTGATCCGCGCCACGCCCTCCATGCGCGCCAAATGGCCCGCAACGTGAGAACCGGTGGCTCCGCACCCGATCAGGACGGCTGACATTTTGCTCACGGCCTACTCCTCAGGTGCCCACGTGAGCACCGCATCCAGCCTGGTCTCGCATGAACAGAACTTGCATTGGTCGCTGTACGTGTAGCAGGCGCTGCCGTTCTCGCCTTCATCCTGGTGGCACCACACGTTGCAATTCGGGCACGAGACGGCTGGCGATCCCGTGGCAATGGGAATTTGGCAGCAGCCGCAGAGCACCTCCCGCGCCGCGCCGGGAAACGGCTCCACCGAAGCCAGCGACTCCGCGGAAAAGAAAAACCGTTCGTCGCCCGCGACAATCTCGTCACGGTGATTCATCACCGCAAGCCCCGCCGGAATCGCGCGGCCATTCACGAGCGCATCGCAACCCGCGCCGGTCACCAGTGCCCAAGTCTTCTTTCCGCCACGCTGCGTCTGGACCAACCGCGCCGAGCGAGCGTGCAACACGCTCATCTGCTCATGCGGGGCCGTCAACGTCGCCACCGGGCCGTCGAGCTTCCGTGCGCTCCACTCACCGCCCAGCGCTGCAAAGAGATATGCCATGCGAAAAACCTCGCCTTCGATTCTCAGTAATCTCATTCTGAATCCACTTTCTGTGGATATCGGATCACCACCGCCCGCGAGTTCTCTGCATTCCGCAAGAACGACGAAAAGGCCCGCATTTCCATGAGTTCTCCGCAGTCATGAATCAACATCGCGCACCATGCGTCACCACGGCGTTCCCGGCCGCGCGCTTTCCGCTTGCCCTCAAACGCAAACTGCAATACGATGCCTGCTCCATTGCCGCCATATCTGCACCGTATGCATACGCGCAATCTCTCTCCTGGTCCCTTCGCGCATCACCGCATCGCAAGACACTTGGTGATGCCTGGTGCTGCGCGTTGATCTCTCGTCGCGCCACCTCCCATATCTTTCGCAATGCGCGCGTAGCCCGGATCATTCATTGTGGTGATTCCTCAAAACATCTCTCTCGATCCGCTACGATGCGTGGATTGGATTCCCTCTTCGCTGCGCGGCAGCAGATTGGCAGGTGCTTGTGGAGTGCGTTTTCGGAATGGAAACCGAGTATGCCGTCGCGGGAATGACACCACGCGGGCCCGTCAGGCGCGATGAGTTCATTGAGCGCATCGTGGCGCTCGCGCACCAGCGGCTTATTCATCTTGCCGATATGTCCTCAAGCGCAGGCGTGTTTCTGCAGAACGGGTCGCGCTTCATGATCGACCAGGGACTCCCCGAGATCAGCACGCCGGAGTGTACTCACCCCGCCGATGTCGTGCGTTACGTTCAGGCGGGACACAGAATTCTCGCCGGAATCGCCGCGGCCATCGAGGCAGAAAGCCCGGAGGGAACAGAGATCATGTGCTTCCGCAACAACGTCGATTACGGCGGCACACAGTCAACTTGGGGGTCGCATGAAAGCTACGCACACACTGCGCGGGCAGACACCATCCGCGATCAGATCATCCCTCATCTGGTCACCAGGATCCCTCTCATCGGCAGTGGCGGTTTTCATCCCCTTCTGCGCGGTCTCTCCTTCAGCCTTGCGCCTCGCGTGGCTCACCTGCATCATGTTGCTGCGGGCAGTTCGACGCACGACAGGCCTATCTTTCATGAGAAGGACGAGCCCCTGGGCCGCGGGTATTCACGCTTCCACGTCATATGCGGTGAATCGAATTGTTCCGAGACTTCGACATTCCTCCGCGTTGGTTGCACGGCGATTGTCGTCCGAATGATCGAAGCGGGACTCAACCCCGGCAGCTCTGTCCAACTCGCCGACCCGCTCGCCGCAATTCACGCCGTGGCCGCAGACGTCACCTGCCGCAAGCCTCTGCCGATGGCCGATGGCAGCACCAGAACAGCTGTCTCGATTCAACGCCATTATCTTGAAATGGCAGAAGCCAATTTGAACGTCTTGCCTTCGTGGGCCGGCGAGGTTCTCAATCTCTGGCGCGCGCTTCTGGACAAGCTCGAGAGCGATGATCCACCCGCTGCCGTTGCGCAAATCCTTGATTGGGCCATCAAATACCAAACCTATTCAGCCCACGCTAGCCGTCTCGGGATTTCCTGGGACAAAGTTGCCGATCATGAACGAGGTGATCGAAAAGATAAGTTACCCTCTCTTCTCCCGCCACGACAGCGGCACGACGATGAGCCTCAAAGCGGCCATCGCCTCAAAGCGCAAAATGCCCAAGCAAATTGAGGCACTCGAGCCAATGCTCATTCAAAACGGGCTCGGATGGCACGACCTGCGCAAGCTCATGTTCCATCGCCAGAGCTTTCTTGAGCTCGATACCCGGTTCGGTCAATTGAACAGTCCGCGCGGCGTGTTTGAAGCTCTCAACAGCTCACATGCATTGCAACACCGCATCATTGCGGACAACGACATTGAGAGCGCAATGACCGAGCCGCCCGCCCATGGAAGGGCGCGCATCAGGGGAGAGGTCATTCGACGGCTGGCCGGGACCACCAATTCCCGCGCAGACTGGAGCCGCATCCTCAATCTCGATGAAAAAAGGCTCCTCGATCTCAGCGACCCGTTCGTAGCCGGCGAAATCTGGCGGACTGCCAGCCCCGCCGATTATTGCGACGCGCGTTTCTCGTCAACATTCGAAGAGCTCTTCGAACAAAGGCGCGAGTCCGGACCGCCCAGTCCCTGGTCGCGCAGGCAGCGCGCCCTCGATCTCTACCTGCGCGGCGAGTTCACCGCCGCGGAAGAACTCCTTCGCGAAGTTTTGGCGGCTCAATTTGAAGTCCCCTCCACGCACACGCACCTCGCGCGCATCCTCATCATGCTCAACCGCGAAGACCAGGCGCGTGAGCAGGTAGCCCTCGCATGGGCGGCCCGCAATCAAGGCCCTTCCTACGTCACCGCGCGTACGCTTTTCTTCCAGTGCCTCTTCGCCATCTTCGACGGCAACGGAATCTCCGTCCTGGTCGCGGAAATCAAGCAGGTGCTCAGTGCCGACGGCGCTCACATGGATTGGTCCATCCAGCCCATGCTCGATCATGTTCGTCCGCGCTTGAGCAGGGTTGACTGGAGATTTCTCAGCACTCTGGCGCAAACGCTCAGCGACTCCTCCAATCTGCCTCGGCTCGCCCGCCTCCCCGAGTGGAGAAACGCCCCCGCCCCAATCCAGAACCCGGCCTGAGGTCAGTCTCACAGGGGCAGCTCAAACCGCAAGACGAGCTGCCCTGCTCCTCTTCATCCCCAGCCTCTCTCCCATGACAGCCCAGCCCAACCGGCACTCTTAAAGCCATAAACCGATCTGCCCAGCTTTTCGCCATACAAGCCGTCGAAAACCATTCAAAAAAGGAGAGATGCACCCCCCGCGTTCCCTCCGCGAAAATAACCGTGCAGATGAAAACCAAGCCAGGTCAAACCAACTTCCGGGCCCCGGCCGCGACTCCGGTTTTGCGCAGAGCCCTGCCAACCGATAGGCTAGGAAGTAGGACAAAACTCATTTGACAGCGATAAATAACAAGTCCTTGATAGATGAAGGACAGGATGATACCCCCCTCCCCGCGCAATCCTGCGCCAGCGAAGCGCCAGGTCTTGGCAAAGAAACGCATTTGGCTCAGGACGCCGATTCATTGACCGCAGCCCATGCGCAGTCGGATGCTCGCATGGTCCCTGCGCTCAGCCCTCCCCCTTGCCGCCGCCTTTGGCGCGGTGAACTTCCTTATCCATTTCTTCGCTTCTCTCTGGGGCTCCCATCTGGGCTACGGCTTCTACCGCGACGAGTTCTACTACCTCGTCTGCGGACACCATCTTGCCTTTCGGCTACGTCGATCATCCTCCGCTTGTTGCCCTTCAGGCGCGCCTCGCTGAGATGCTCTTCGGCGTCTCCCCCACCGGCGTCCGCATCCTCAGCTTTATGGCCGGCAGCATCACCATCGGCCTCACCGGTCTGCTCACCTGGCAGCTTGGCGGTAAAAGGAACGCCCAGATGCTGGCCATGACCGCCTTCATGGCCACTCCCCTTTTCCTGGGAGTCACCAATTTCCTCTCCATGAACGCCTTCGAGCCCTGCTTCTGGATGGGCGCGCTGTTCATCGTGCTGCGCATCGCTGAGGGCTCCGCAAAGCCCTATGCCTGGTTGCTCTTTGGCCTTCTGGCCGGGCTCGGCATTGAGAACAAGGACTCCACTGTCTTCTTTCTCATCGCCCTTCTTCTCGCCCTTTTGCTCACCCCCCAGCGCCGCATCCTTTTGTCCGGCTTCTGCCTTGCCGGCGTGGGTGTCCTGTTGGTCGTTGCTCTGCCAAACTTTCTCTGGCAGTGGACCAACCATTTCCCCACCTATCAATTTCTCGAGAGAGTTCGCCTCTCAGACAAGAACGTCAAAATCTCGCCCGCGCTTTTCCTCTACGACCAGGTCAAAGTGCTGCTCTATTCCACCTGTCCCCTGTGGATCGGCGGAGTCATCTGGTTTGCTTTCTCGCCAAAGGCGCGGAACTGGCGATTTGTTTCCCTTCTTTACCTCATCTTCCTCGGCGTCATGATTGCAATGCAGGGAAAGTACTACTATCTCGCTCCCATCTATCCGGTTCTATTCGCCGCCGGAGCCATCGCTGTTGTCGACATCGTCAAGCGTCCTCGCTGGATCACCGCCTATACGGTCATCCTCGCGCTCTCCCTGGTCATCTTCACTGGCCCCATCACGCTCACCATCATCCCGCCCGACAGGTACAACGCGCTCACCGGAATCTTTTCTCCCGACTCGGTTCGGATGGAAAAATTCACCAGTCCTCTGCCTGAAGTCCTCTCCGATCGCTTCGGTTGGCCGGAAATGGTCCAGGGATTTGCCGCCCGTTACAACGCTCTCCCGCCCGACGTCCGCTTCCGCACCGCCATCTTCTGCCAGGACTATGGCGAAGCCGGCGCCGTCGACATCCTCGGCCCAAAATATGGACTGCCGCAGGCCATCAGCGGCCATCAGAATTTCTACTTCTGGGGATGGAACGGCTATACCGGCGACTCAGTCCTGACCCTCGGCGACAATCGCGACGAATTCACCAATGACTACGCTGAAGTCATCGACCTGGGCCGCTTTGACTCGCCCTGGTCCATGGACCGCCTGCACGAACACTTCTTCTGGCTGCGCCACAGGAAACAGCCCTTCGCCGAAAGTTGGCAGCAGGTGAAGTTCTGGTTCTGAGCGGTCACATCACCGATGTCAGTTCGGGGATTTCAGACCGCGGGATATTCCCCGATTCGCCCGTCTATGGGCGCCTTCCCAGAAGCCCCTTCAGCGCTCCCACCGCATTCGCTTTTTGATTGCCGGCGGCTGTTCCCAGCAGTCCACCCACGGCCGGTTTGAAGATCGCGCCATAATCCGCGTGGATGGATGGATCTTTGGTGGTTCCGGTAATCGTGAGCGGAATTCCCTTGCTTGCCGATGTGTTCAGCCCCTGGCTCAACAGGTTGCCCGCTGCATTTACCGCTTTGCCGGCAACCGCGCCCACTCCCGTAGCCGGGCTGAACTTTGCTGTCAGTTTGAAGTCGAGCGCACCTGCAGACGAAACGCTGCCCCCGCCGCTGGCCGTTCCAACCTGCGGCAGATTTCCATAAATATTGCTGAACTCAGTGGATTTGGTTGAGGAGTGCAGATCCGTGCGCAAAGTCTGGATTTCGGTGCCACCACCCGACCCACCAAACGGATTGATGCCTCCAATCTTCGATCCAATGTCGAATCCCGCAAGCTTGGTGTTGTCGATCTCAACTGGGCCTGCAATGTCTGCCTCGGTCGCCGCACCGGTGATCGCCAGATTGGCCGTGAGCGTCCCTCCCTTGAGCGATGAGCCGCTCGGAAGCGTAATGCCAACCGCAGGCAGCAGTTGCTCCAGTTGATCGACGGGCAGATTCGGTGCCGTCAGGTGAAGGTCAAGCACAATCGCTTCAGGGGTGCTCCTGAAGCCGCCCTTTACGTGCGCCGCCACCGAACCCGTATGGATCGCGATATCCGATATCTGCCTCTCGCGCGTGCCCAGATTGTCTGTGATTTGGTAGTCAAGATCCACGGGCTCGGAGGCCGGCTTCCCGGCAACTGCCAGGTGAAGCCGCTGCGCCTCGATCTTGCCGTTGCTTGTGATCGCGGTTCCGTCCGACTTCAGTTGCGCATCAATATCAACGGCCATCGATATCCCCTTGCTTGGGTCGACCACCCCCGCAGCAACCGGATCGAAGTTTTTCAGTCGCAGCGTGGCATCAAAGGGCGTATCGGATGCGTCCTTCTGCGCAAATGGCCCGGCCGTGCCGTCAAGCTCAAGTGATCCATCGCCCGGCAGTTTGGCCGAGAGCTGGAAGGGAAACGACTTCGCAAACGAAAACTGCTTCACCGTCAGATTGATGCTCGAATAGACAATCGGCCTCGCCGTCGCCGGAACCGCCGACACCGTGGCGCTCCCGTTCTCAATCTTGAGTTCACTCACCGTAAGATCAGGAATCGTGCTCTGCCCCTGGGCCGCCGGAGTCGATGTCGCACCGCCCAGGCTTGAGAAATTCCAGCTCCCGTTCTTGGCTTGGATCAGTTGGATCGCCGGAGAATCCACTGTGAAGTTCGTGATCCGCAACTGGCGGTGAAAGATGAGCGGCAAAAGCTCCACGCCGATCGAGAGTTTTTGGGCTTGTAGAAAAGACGCGTTACTGAATGCCGGATCGTCGGCGATGGCAATATTGTCGGCAACCAGCCCGCCTGAAAGCAGCGACGTGCTCAATTGGCCGAGCACAACCTTCCGTCCAAGCGCGCTCGAAAGCTGGCTCTCAACGGTAGGCCGAAAACTGTCGGCATGAATGAACAATGGAGCCAGTCCAAGGACGGCAACGACCACGATCGCGCACGCAACAACAGCCTGAACCCACTTTTTCTTCATGGGAATCTCCTTTTTCGAACCGCTTCGCTGGAATTGTAATGCTCCCGGCGGATCTCCGCATAAATAACTCAAACTAAATCTGAAGCTTGAGAACTCCGCCCCTCCCGCGCGGGTTTCCCCCGCCTTTCCCGCCCCATTTCCCAGTGCCCGCCGCGGCCACTTCGCCGGTACAACTTTCGTGTCACCCCAAGCCGGACAACGGTCATTGACGGTAATCTTTGCCGCGCACCATAGTGGTTACAGTCTTCAGAAATTCCCGATTACCTCGGGGTTTGAACTTCAATGGGGGGATCCACCCATGTCCTTGATCTTCGCGCAATTGCAGATGGCTGAACTCGAGCGGAACGAGCAGCAGGCGGGCAAGACTCAGTTCTTCTTTGAGCCCGAGGCCTTGGCTGTCGACGCCGACGAGTTTTCAGCCCTCGAAGATCGTGTCATCCGCGCCGTGGAACTGGTCAAGCGGGAGCGGAAAGACCGTGCCGCTGCCGAAGAACGCGCCCTGCAGGCTGAAGCGCAACTCTGTATTCAGCTGCCCCGCATTGAAGCGCTCGAACAGGAAATTAACGTCTTCACGAACGCCAGCGAGCTTGGCCATCAGCGCATCGAACAGTTGCTGAGCCAACTCGACGCCGTCCTGGCCTGAGCTCGAAAACAGCCTCGGCACAATCCCGCAAACCCTCGCCCACAGAAAATCGTAGCGCCGATCTCGTGATCGGCTGTCCTGAGGGCCTCCCGGCCCTCAGATGCTCGCCACACCTTGAACTCTGGGTTGTTCCCCCGCACGTGAGAAATGCGGTCTACCCCCACGCCCCGGTCGCACCCAACCCTTGCTTGACCAAAGCCTGCGCTCTCCCATAGGCTCACCCCTGTCCCGGCTGCGCTTCCAGCCGCCCTTCTGGCCTGTGACTGCTATCCTTAGGTATCCCAACCACAAGGTCAGGGCGCAACTTTTTGAGCAGTTTTGAGCTACCAGAGCGGGACTTTTTTGGTAGTCTCCAGTCTGCTAGGTTGCAAAGACGGGAATCCGCAATGATTGAACTGACCAACGTCACCAGGAGCTATGGGACCGATAGCACGGTCAGGGCCCTGAAGAACATCAATTTGCACGTCGGTCGGGCTGAGAGAGTGGCCGTCATGGGCCCCTCCGGCTCCGGGAAATCCACGCTCCTCAATCTCATTTGCGGCCTCGACGAACCGACCACCGGTTCCGTCAAAGTGGATGGCGTTGAACTTTCCGGGCTCACCGATGACGCGCGCACCCGCTTGCGCCGCGAAAAAATCGGCATGATCTTTCAAACCTTCAATCTCTTGTCCACCCTCTCCGCGCTCGAAAACGTGGCCCTCCCGCTGCGCCTCCAGGGACTGTCAAAGAAAGACGCTGAAGGCACCGCGGCTTCCATGCTTGGCCATGTAGGCCTCACCGGCAGAATCACCCATCGGCCCGACGAACTCTCCGGCGGCGAGCGTCAGCGCGTGGCCATCGCCCGCGCCCTCATCTTTCGCCCCCCGCTGCTCCTCGGCGATGAGCCAACTGGCAATCTTGACTCGGCCACCGGCGATGAAATCCTCACCCTTCTCGACGAACTCCAGCAGGAGTACCAGAGCACCTTGCTCATGGTCACCCATAATGCTGAAGCGGCCAACTATTGCAATCGGATCGTCACCCTTCACGATGGCCAGATCGTGCAGGATGTGCTCTCCGGCAGCGCATCCCTCCGAGCAAGATGATGATTCCAGCGCTCTGGCAGGTCGCCTCGCGCCAGTGGCGCACGCATCGTCTCCGGGTTGCCATGACCACCCTCGGCATTGCTCTCGGAGTCGCTGTCTTTTTCGCCATCCGCACCGCAAACTCCGCGCTCCTTGAGTCCCTCACCCTCGCCGTTGAGCGCCTCGCCGGCAAGTCCACGCTCGAAGTTACCGCAGGCGAAGCAGGCTTCCCCGAGCAGGCGCTCGACATCGTGCGCGCGACACCTGGAGTCCAGCTGGCCGAGCCGGTCATCGAAGTCATCGTCCACACCGCCCTCCAGGACGAAGGAAACCTGCTCATCCTCGGCGTCGATACCACCGGCGATCAGCAGCTGCGCCAGTATGATTTTGACAAGTCGCAAACCCAGGTTGCCGACCCGCTCACCTACCTCGCCGAGCCCAATGCCATTCTCCTGTCGCGCGCATTCGCTGATCGTCACTCGCTCCAGATCGGCAGCCACCTGCCCATCTTCACTTCGCGCGGAAAAACAGACTTCGTCGTTGAAGGTATCTTCAAGCCCACCGGCGTTGGCGAGGTCTTTGGCGGCAACATCGCCGTCATGGATATCTACTCCGCGCAGGTCGTCTTTAATCGCGGCCACAACTTCGATCGCATCGATCTGGTGAATGCTCCCTCTGTTTCTGTCGACGAAGTGCAACGCCGTTTGCGCGCGAAGCTGCCGGCGGGTATCGATGTCATCCGTCCTGAGATGAAAGGCGAGGCGCTCGAAAACGCCGTCACCGCCATGCGCCTGGGCATGATGATCACAAGCTTCATCGCCCTTCTCGTCGGCGTCTACATCATCTTCAACTCCTTCACCATCGCCGTTAACCAGCGCTGGAAAGAGATCGGCATCCTGCGCGCCATCGGTGTCGAGCGCGGAAACATCAATGGCATGTTCATGGGAGAAGCCCTCTGCATGGGCGTGGTCGGCTCCATCCTTGGAATCATTGGCGGATTCTATCTTGCGGCCCTCGCCAACAAAATGATGGGATCGATCGCCGCCTCGGTCTACGGCATCGTTTCCATTGCCGTGGCGCCGACGATCCATTGGGATTTGGTCCTGACCTCGGCCGGCCTGGGCATTGCGGCCTCTCTCGGAGGCGCATGGATGCCGTCCCGCGCCGCTTCCTACCTCGACCCCATTCTTGCCCTCCATAATATTGAGTCGCGCCAGAAGGAATCTGCACTCGGATGGGGACGCGCTGCTCTCGGTGCTGCGCTGCTCGGCATCAGCATCCTCCTCATTCAGTACTCGCCTTTGGGCGTCGGCATGGACTTTCAATTCTCCTATGCCGCCCTGCAGCTGATTGGCCTCACCATGCTGCTCCCCCTGCTCGTTCATTGGGCAGCACGCGCCATCAGGCCCGCGATGGATCGCGCCGGCGGATCGGAAGGCGCGCTCGCCGTCGACGCCATGATCCAGTCCCCGCGACGCAGCGCCGCCACTGTCGGCGCCTTGATGGTCGGCCTCATGTTCGTCTATTCAACCGCCGCCTATATTCAAAGCTACAAGCACATGATCGCCCGCTGGACCGACCAGATGTTGAATGCCGATCTCTTCATCTCCACCTCGACATTGCTGCGTTCCACCTCCTATCACTTCAGCGAGGACCTGGGAAATCGCGTTGCCGCGCTCCCTGAAGTCGCGCGCATTGAAAACGTCCGCTTCACCATCATTCCTTACCGCGGAGACACCTCCGCCCTCAGCGGTTCTGACATGGCTGGCTTCCTCGCGCGCTCCTACAGCGCCGTCATTGGCGGCAACAAGAAAGTGCAGCTCGACCTGCTGCCCAAGGGTAAAGGCGCGCTCGTCTCAAGGAACTTCGCGACCCGCTGGGGCAACAAGGTGGGAGACGTGATCCATATCGACACCCCCACTGGACCGCTCGATCTGCCCATCCTCGGCATGATTGAGGATTACCGTTCCGATAAAGGCACAATCTTCATCGATCGCTCCCTCTACAAGACTTACTGGAAAGACGACGCTGTCGATTTCATCGACGTTACCCTCAAGCCAGGACAGGATCCAATCGCCGTCAAGCACAAGATTGAGCAGTTGACCGCCGGTTCAGAGCACGCCATCATCTACACCAACGTCGAATTCAGAGACTGGATCGGCTCCCTCGTCGACAAGTTTTTCCTGTTGAACTACATGCAACTGGTCGTCGCCGTCATCGTCGCCGTAGTGGGCATCGCCAATACGCTCATCATCTCCGTGGCTGAGCGGCGCCGCGAGTTTGGCATCATCCGCGCCATCGGCGGTTACCAGGCGCAGATTCGAAAAATGGTACTGCTCGAGGCCTTCGCCATCTCCGTTGTCGGCGTCATCGTCGGCGTAATCGGCGCCTTGTTCAACATCCAGTTTCTCTCGCGCACGGTGTCCACCGTCCTCGCCGGATACGATGTCCCCTTTTACTTCCCTTGGCTTCTCATCCTGGAATCATTCCCAGCCGTTGTTGCCGTAGCCCTCCTGGCCGGCTGGATTCCAGCTCGCCACGCCATGAAGACCCCCGTCATTGAAGCCATCGGCTACGAATAGCCACTAACGCCGTCCTGCGGCGCGACGCACCCCGCCGCAGACGTTCGCCACGGCGAAGCAGCCCGCGCCTCAGTGTGGTGAAAAGACTCTCAAGATTGAATGGGGAAATTCCTGCGAGCGACGAGCGAGCGTCTGCTCCATGCAATGGCCGCGGTGGCTTAGCCAAAGCCAAACCAGTCTCTAGATAAAAGGGGGAAGAAGGCCAGTGCGAGCGAGTAGCGAGCGTCAGCTCCATGCAATGGCAGGCGCCACTTCAGCCAAAGCTAAAGCAGTCTCTAGATAAAAAGGGGAAGAAGGCCAGTGCGAGCGAGTAGCGAGCGTCTGCTCCATGCAATGGCAGGCGCCACTTCAGCCAAAGCTAAAGCAGTCTCTAGATAAAAAGGGGAAGAAGGCCAGTGCGAGCGAGTAGCGAGCGTCTGCTCCATGCAATGGCAGGCGCCACTTCAGCCAAAGCTAAAGCAGTCTCTAGATAAAAAGGGGAAGAAGGCCAGTGCGAGCGAGTAGCGAGCGTCTGCTCCATGCAATGGCGGAGAGGGTGAGATTCGAACTCACGGAACCCGTAAAGGTTCGGCGGTTTTCAAGACCGCTGCCTTAAACCGCTCGGCCACCTCTCCGCATTCCAAAATTGTATAGGACCCCTGGCCAAAGGCAAAATACCCCACTCGGGTTACCACGTCCCTCGCCCTCATCCTTCGTCCCATCAGGGCTGCGGCATCACCAGCACCTCTACTCCCGACGCCGCATCCTTCTCGTGAAAAATCTCTTCCGTCGCCTTCTTGAAGTCCTCCGCCGGCGCCGTCGGAATGTCGGTAAACGTCTGGGGATTCCGGTCCGTCAGTGGGAACCATGAGCTCTGCACCTGCACCATGATGCGGTGGCCGCGGCGGAATGTGTGAAACAGGTCCGGCATCTCGAAATTGATGTCAGCTTCTTTCCCCGGCGTCAGCGGCTCAGGCTTTTCCCAGCTGTTGCGAAACTTCGCGCGGAACGGCTCGCCGCGCAGCAACTGCTGATAGCCGCCCATGTGCAGCGGCGGCGCATCCAGAACCCGCTTGCCCACGCCCGAAGGATCAGGGTCGGGATAATCTTCCGGATAAACATCGATCAGCTTCACGTCGAAGTCGGAGTCCGTTCCTGAGCTCGCAATCTTCAAGTGCGGTGTGATCGGCCCCGCGATCGTCACGTCTTCCGTCAACGGCTCCGATTCGTACACCAACACGTCGGGCCGATAGCTGGCAAAACGCTGGTCGTCCACCATATATCGTTGCGGAACCGTGTCTGTGGTGTAACCCACAAACGGCACCGGATGGTTCGGATCGCTCACGTACGTGTCTTCGCTCTTCGCTTCCTCCGGCGCATCGAAACTCAGCTTGCCGCCCGCGTGAAAGTAGAGCGTCTTTGCCGCTGCGGCCTTGGGCGGCCATGCGTCAAAGCGCCGCCACACATTCGTTCCGGTCTCAAACACCACAGCCTTGGCCGGCGCTCCACCTTTTCCCTTCAGATAGTGCTCGAAAAACGGAAACTGAATGTCTTCGCGAAAATAGGCCGACGTCTTCGCGTTGAAACTCACATCGCCCAGGTGGTTGCCGTCGCTGCGTGCCCAGCCGCCGTGCACCCACGGGCCTTCCACCAGCGTCGTCGGCGTCTCAGGATTGAACTTGCTGATCGCGTTGAATGTGCGGTACGGCCCCATCAGGTCTTCCGCATCAAACCATCCGCCCACCACCAGCACCGCGCAGTGCACGTTCTTCATATGTTGCGACAGGTCGCGTGCCTTCCAGTAATCGTCGTAGGTGTCGTGTTTCACCTGGTCGTTGAACAGCCAGTTCTTTCCATTCAGCGTCAGCTTATCCAGGTTGGCCACGTTGCCCGCCCGCAAATAATACTCATAGCTGTCCGGCGTTCCGAAATCGAACGGCACCGTCGGCGTGGGGTGCATCGGATTTTCCTGCGGATGAAAAAACGGTCCGTAGAATCCAAAGTTGGCCGACAGCATAAAGGCTCCGCCGTGGTAGCCGTCGTCTCCGCGGAACAAATCCGTCATCGGCGCCTGCGGGCTGGCCGCCACCAGCGCCGGATGCGAATCAATAATGGACGCCGACGTATAAAACCCCGGATACGAAATTCCCCAAATGCCCACCTTACTGTTGTTGTTGGCCACGTGCTTCAGCAAAAAATCGATCGTGTCGTAGGTGTCCGAGGCGTCGTCCACATCCTGCGGCCCTTTCTTCACGTCGATATGCGGCCGCATCTCCACAAACTCGCCCTCGCTCATCCACCGTCCGCGCACATCCTGGTAAACAAAAATGTAGCCTGACTTTTCAAACTCCTCTGACGGTCCAAGGCTCTTCGGATACTGATCCTCGCCGTACGGTCCAACGCTGTAAGGCGTGCGATCCATCAGAAACGGGTACGGCCCGCCCGCCGCATCCTTGGGCACGTACACTGCCGTAAAAAGTCGCTTCCCGTCCCGCATCGGAATCCGGTACTCGTACTTGGTGTAGTGCGCGCGGACGTAGTCCTCAGCCGGTGGCGTCGCTGCAGGTTGTTGTGCGCCGGCAACATTAATCGAGGGAATCAGGACGAGCGCGGCAGTGGCAACAAGGGGTCCAAGTCTGAGCATCTTCGGCGGTATCTCCTGAGATTTCAGAGTATCCCACCCGAAGCCCTTCTCAAAGTCCCTTAGCCACACTCACCCTTCACCACATTCCGCGCTTTTCTCTTGACGGCACATTTGCGCCCTGTTGTACGCTTGCCTCAGGCCCCCGCATTGCGGCCTGCGCTCCCCGCGCCCGCAAAAGAAAATCTCCAGGCACCATCGGAACTCCTAAGTCGTCAGAAGTGTTCCCGGGAGGGAGGAAAAATGCACCTGCACAGGCAATCCCTTTTCACCGCCTTCGTTCTGGTTGCTGCCGCGTTTCCGCTCGCGGCACAAAAACCCGTCACCTCTTCCGCACCTGACATGCCCCCGGGCCACGCCATCAAGTGCGCCAAGGCCGACGGCAAAACCCCCTGCACCGCCGCTGAAATTGCCGCCCTCAACAAGGACATCGCCGACGCAAAGCAAACCTATGGCGACACCACGGGCGCAGTGAACGACACCAAACAGACCCCCTCTGACGCAGTGCAGGTCGGCTCCGACGCGAAGCAGTTAGGCACGGATGCCAAGCACCCCGTCGCCAATGCGAAGCAGATCCCCAAAGACGTCAAGGGGGCCGTCTCCGACACCAAGCAGGCCTACTCCGATCCTGGAACCATAAAATCCGATGTGCAGCAGGTGGCCCAGGACGCAAAGCAGGATGTGCAGGATGTGGGCAAAAGCTTGAAAGGAATCAAGGCGCTCTTTCTCAAAGCGCCTGACGGATCGCTGGCCTGCAAGCAGCAGGACGAGTCCGCCTGCAACGATGACCAGACCCAGGCCCTCAAAACCCACGCCGCTTCAAAAACCCCGCCAGTCACCGTCACCCGCGAGGTCGATCAACCCGGCCACTAATCCCGGTCCGCCAACCGTTCCCCCGTCCCCTCTGCCGCAATGTGACAATTTCCTCGTCCCCTTCAGCCCTCGCAGGTTTACCCTATTTTTAGAGTTTCTTTATTGCCGCCTTCATGCACCGCGGCCGCCGTCTTTCCGCCAAACAATCAATGGAGGAGTCCCATGTCTACTGAGTATCGCAATTTCCTCGCTCTCACCTACGATGAGCTGGAAGAACTCAATCTGGCAGCCAAGGCCGATCGCGCCAACCGCGTACCGGCCGATGAAATCCGCGAAAAGCGCCTCAAGTATCTCACTGACCAGAAGCACATCAAGGCCGTCACCGTGCTCTTCTCTGACCTTGAAGGCCGGCTTCACCTGCTCGACTACGACAAGAAATTTCTCCTCAGCGCCTACGAGAACCTCACCTTCGACGGTTCCTCCATCCGCGGCTTCACCGCAGCAGAAGGAAAGCGACCTCCGCCTCGGCATTGACTGGAGCGCCTTCTACTGGGTCCCCGCCGACGTCTTTGGCAACGGCAAGGTGCTGGTCTTCGGCAACGTCATCGACAAGGACGGAAGCCCCTACTCCGGCGACCTCCGCGGCGTCCTCAAGGCCTACTCGGAAAAGCTCTTCAACGAGAAGAAGTACACACTCAACGCAGCCACCGAGATTGAAGGGTTTCTTTTCGCGGGAAAAGACGCCGAGCAGCGCTACCACGAGACCGGCAAATTCGAATTCATCAACACCGGCGGCTACTTCCACGTGCTGCCCCTCGACCCCCTCCGCGTCTTCATTGACACTTCGGCTGAAGTGCAGCGCGCCATGGGCTTCCAGAATGAAAAGGATCACCCGGAAGTTGCGCCCTCCCAGTTTGAAATCAATTACGGCTACTCTGAGGTTGTGGCAGCGGCCGATCAGATCCAGCTCTACAAGCTGCTCTGCCGCCAGATTGCCGCGAACATGGGCTACACCGCCTGCTTCCTGCCCAAGCCCGTCGTCGGCGTCAACGGCAGCGGCATGCACACCAACGTCTCCGTCTCCCAGGGAAAAACCAATCTCTTCTGGGACGAAAAAGGTGAGGAGCAGCTCTCCAAATTCGGATGGGGCTTCCTCGATCGCATTCTCTCGAATGCGCTCGACCTCTGCCTCATCTTCAACTCCAGCGTCAACGCCTATCGCCGTCTTGACCCGCACTTTGAAGCGCCCAACCAGATCCGCGCTTCCGCTGTCGACCGCGGCGCCATGGTGCGTGTCCCCATCGGCAATGCCCGCTCCATGCGTACTGAGGTGCGCGCCGTAGCTCCCGATGCCAATCCCTATCTCGCTCTCTTCGGCATCTTCAAGACCGGCATCGACGGCGAAATCTCCACCGGCGACAACCTGCGCGCCGGCGGACGCTATCTCCCCGACAACATCCAGCAGGCCATCTTCGACTTCAAGGAATCCTCCTGGATCACCACGCTGCTCGGCGCCGATGTCCAGGGCCGTTACGCTGACCTGAAGCAGGCCACGGCCAACCGTTCACCGCGCGAACTCGGCACCATTGTCAAAGGCTCTGAAGTCCAGTTCCACCACGCCGTCTACAACCAGTCCCTCTGGAACTTGTTCTAGACCGAACCTCAACCGGCCACATCGGTCGCAAAAAAAAATCTCCGTGCCCCATCCATCACGCTTTTTGCGATGGGTGGGATACGACCAACTCAATCGTGGCGCCGCCGAAATCGACCGCGCCGTTTTTTCTCCCGTAGGGAGAACACGAGAGTAGCCCAGGGTCAGTCCGCGCCAGCGGACGCAGCCCTGGGAAAACGCCCTCCAAGAAATCGCCCGCCGTCCCGTCGGGGCGGCACGAAACTCCAGCGAAAACAGGAAATGAACGGAATGACAATACAAGAAGCGCTCAAATCGCTCAAAGAGCTCGACCACCCGGCGCTATTGAAGTGGCTTGCCGATCTGGGACTCAATCTCACCATATGAGCTCGTTCCGGTTACCCAGTTGGCCACACACTTGGGAACATCTCTCCCTTGATTGGATGTAATGAGCTCCAGCACCAGATATATGGAAAAATCAGATCTCTGCAGAGAGGCGACGATTGGCCGCTTGAAGAGTTCCTCGAAACCCTCATCCAGAAGGCATCGCACTATAAGGTAGAAGGCGACTTCGGATGGGCTCTGAAACGCTCCCTCACCCCTCCAAAGTAGTTCAGGTACCGATTGAGGGGAATTCTTACCTTGATCGGCGGGCAACCACTGTACATGAAGGTCCACCCCGTTTCCTCATACCCCCCTGATGCCCAATGTGTTAAAAGCTAAACAACGGGGTACATCCAGGCAAGGCGCAAGAGCCCCTCCGGGAAGGTCCAACCAGACCCTCCTTTCGGGCCACCGTCCCTTCCCCAATCCCCTGATTCTGCACAACGAAAGCCAGTCAGAAACCATGAGCGCCGGCCACTCAATGGAATTGGATTCGCTCTACGGAGACTATCCGCTCGACCACGCCTTCGACGAAATGCGCGAAGCCGACGGCACTCTGCGCCCCTACTACCGCGCCCTTGCCGAAAACCTCGCCAGCCTCCCCGCCGATGAGTTGCAGCGCCGCAAACAGGCGGCCGAGCTCTCCTTTCTCACCCAGGGCATCACCTTCACTGTCTACGGACGCGACGAAGGCACCGAGCGCATCTTTCCCTACGACCTGCTCCCTCGCCTCATCACTGGCGCGGAATGGGATCGCATCGAGCGAGGACTCACCCAGCGCATCACCGCCCTCAATCTCTTCCTCCGTGACGTCTACTCCGACGCTAAAATCCTCACCGATAAAGTCATCCCCAGCGAGCTCGTCTACAGTTGCAAGCACTACCGCCGCCAGATGCGCGGCCTCCAGGTCCCGCGCAACGTCTACATCGCCGTCGTCGGTTCCGATCTCCTCCGCCTCAACACCGGCGAGTTCGTCGTCCTTGAAGACAACCTGCGCGTGCCCTCCGGCGTCAGTTACATGCTCACCAATCGCCGCGTCATGAAGCGCACCTTCCCCAGGCTCTTTGCCAGCTACGGCGTCCGCCCCATCGAGCATTACCCGCAACTGCTGCTCGCCACGCTGCGCTCGCTCGCTCCCGAGGGCCGCCCCGAGCCCAACATCGTCCTGCTCACTCCCGGCGTCTTCAACTCCGCTTACTTCGAGCACACATACCTCGCCCGCCAGATGGGCATTGATCTCGTCGAGGGCCGCGACCTCGTCACCCACGACAACATCGTCTACATGCGTACTACCGATGGCCTCAAACGCGTCGACGTCATCTATCGCCGCGTCGACGACGACTTCAGTGATCCGCTCGTCTTCCGCACCGACTCCGCCCTCGGCTGCGCCGGCCTCTTCAACGCCTATCGCGCCGGCAACGTCACCGTCACCAACGCCTTCGGCACCGGCCTCGCTGACGACAAGGCCGTCTACGCCTACGTGCCCGACATGATCAAGTACTACCTCGACGAAGACGCCATTCTACCCAACGTCAAAACCTTCCTGCTCAGCGAAGACAAGGATCGCCAGCACGTGCTCGCCAATCTCGACAAGCTCGTCGTCAAGGCCGTCGGCGAAAGCGGCGGTTACGGCATGTTGATCGGCCCGCAATCCACCGCCAAACAGCGCGAGGAGTTCGCCCGCCACATCGAGGCCAACCCCCGTAACTACATCGCCCAGCCCACGCTCGATTTCTCCCGCGCCCCCTGCCTCATCGGCAACCGTCTGGAGCCGCGCCATGTCGACCTCCGGCCCTACGTTCTGTTTGGCGACAGAATCAACATCGTCCCCGGCGGCCTCACTCGCGTCGCCCTCGAAAAAGGTTCGCTCGTAGTCAACTCCTCGCAGGGAGGAGGAAGCAAGGACACATGGGTTCTGCAATAGGAATTCGATCCCGCGTGCGCGAAAACTCCACCATGCTTTCGCGCGTGGCCGACAGTCTTTACTGGATGAGCCGCTATCTCGAGCGCGCTGAAAATACCGCGCGTCAGCTCGACGTCACCATGACGCTCATGCTCGACACCGGAAGCGTCGATGTCGAGGAGCGCTGGCGTCGCCTGCTCAAATCCCTCGGCGATCCCACTGAGATGGAGTGGAGCGGGAGCGTTGACTCCATGGCCCGCGAACTCGTCTTTGACAGCGCCAATCCCATCTCCGTCACCTTCTGTGTCAACGGCGCGCGCGAAAATGCCCGCCAGGTCCGTGAAGAAATCTCCAGCGAGCAGTGGCAGCGGCTCAACCGCCTCTTTCACCAGATCCACTCCCCGCATGCGCAAACCCAGTTCGGCAACAGCATCAACGAAGCCCTCTCCTCCGTAGTCGACGGCATCCACCTCTTTCAAGGCGTGGGCGACTCAACCATGATTCACGGCCAGGGATGGCAATTCATCCGCCTCGGCCGCTACCTCGAGCGCGCCTATGCCACCGCGACCATGCTTGAGGTGTACCAGGATGAACTCTTTGCCCACCCTGAGCGCGACCACTCCGGCTACCAGTATCTTGAGCTCGTCGGCCTGCTCCGCTGCTGCACCGCGTTCGAAGGCTATTGCCAGGTCTATACGGCCGACATTCTCCCGATCGCATTCTCGAATTCCTCCTCCTCAATCGCGACTTTCCCCACGCCATCCGCTATTGCGTTGAAACCATCCGTTCCGCCATTAATTCCATTCAGTACACAGGCGGCCGCCGCTCGCCCGACGAAATCACCGCCGGCATTGGCCGCCTCCACGCCATGCTCAGCTTTGCCACCATCGAAGAAATTCTCGCCGGCGACACCGCGGCCTTCCTCCATAACATTCGCGAGCAATGCCTCCGCATTCACGAACTCATCTATCGCTACTACGTTCACTACTCCATCCAATCCGCATTGGCGGTGTAGCGCCGGTCTCCAGACCGGCTGTAGAGTGGGCCTCCGACCCACTCAAACTTTGAGACCGAAAATCGCAACATGAAGGAAACAACGACCAGGCTTTGAAAGAGTATTAAGTTGGTCGTACCGAAAGCTGAAGGGTTCGTAGCTAAAGGGTTTGTATCAGGGCACGACTTCAGTCGTGCCGAAGGGCAGCAAACAAAAAGGAGTGGGGCTTTAGCCCCCGCGGAACTGAACTCAACCTGGCAGCACAAAGGCTGAGAGCTGAAAGCTAAGAGCTAGAAGCTAGAAGCTGAAAAAGTAACTGTCCGAGGACCGCCGGCACATGAACTTCTACTCAATCCGCCACCTCACGCGCTTCCGCTACTCCTGCCCCATCAGCGAGAGCATCATGGAAACGCGCATGAACCCGCGCTCCGACTCCAACCAGCACTGCCTCAACTTTTCGCTCTCCGTCAGCCCCCGCTGCCGTGTCTTCAGCTATCGCGACCATCAGGGCAACAACGTGCAGCACTTCGACATTCCCGGCGAACACAATCAGCTCGTCATCGTCGCCGAGTCCATCGTCGAACAACAGCCCCTGCCCGACGTGCCCCGCTTCCTCGCTCCCGATGCATGGAACGCTCTCGACGAGCTCATCGTGTCCGGCGATTATTGGGAGATGCTGCTACCGTCCACCTTCGCCGTTGAAACCGATGCGGTTCGCATGCTCGCCAGGAACATGGATGTCGTCCGCCGCGACGATCCCCTCATGCTCGTGCAGGAGCTCAACCAGCGCCTCTTCGAATACTTCGAATACGTACCCAGCCACACACGCGTCGACTCACCCATCGACGAAGCCATCGTCAGCGGCAAAGGCGTCTGTCAGGATTTCGCCCACACCATGATCGCGCTGCTCCGCCACGTGCGCGTCCCCGCCCGCTATGTCTCCGGCTATCTTTTCCGCGGCCGCGAAGACAAGGACCGTTCCACTCCCGACGCTTCGCACGCATGGGTTGAGGTTCTCCTGCCCCATCTCGGCTGGGTCGGCTTCGACCCCACCAACAACCTCATCGCGCACCACCGCCACATCCGCACAGCCGTCGGCCGCGACTACGCTGACGTGCCTCCCACCCACGGCGTCTTCCGCGGCAGCGCCGAGAGCGAGCTCTATGTCGCCGTGCAAGTCGACGCCAGTGAAGAAGCTCCAGCCCTCGACCGCAAAATGCCCATCCCTGAAGACTGGAGCGTGTTAGTCGAGCGCGCGCAGCAGCCCCCCGTAGCCGCCATCCCCTTCACCGACCTCCAGCAAATGCAACAGCAACAACAACAGTGAACAGGGAATGCTCGCAACCGAATGTTGTCGGCTCCTCCCGTAGGGAGGACAAGAAAAGAGCCCAGGGTGAAACCCTCGGAATGCATGAAACACGCCAGCGCCGATCAATCCCAGGATCGAATTGTCGCCCCCTCCTCCCGTAGGGAGGAAAAGAAAATAGCCCAGGGTGAAACCCTGAGAATGCATGAAACGCGCCAGCGCCGATCAATCCCAGGATCGAATCGTCGCCCCCTCCTCCCGTAGGGATGAAAAGAAAATAGCCCAGGGTGAAACCCTGGGAATGCAATCCATTTGAATCCCTCCGCCCCGTAGGGGCGGAAAGAAGAATCCCCGCCGAAAACCGATGCTGTAGCATGGTCTGCGTATGCCGCACACCTATTGCTCCTCGCTCTATCATTGCGTCTTCTCCACCAAACAAAGACGCAAAATCATCCCGCCTGATGTCCAGGCACGGCTCTGGGCCTACATGGGTGGAATCGCTCGCGGTCTTCATATGAAGGCCATCGCAATCGGAGGCATGGATGACCACGCGCATCTCCTGCTTTCTTTGCCGTCCACAACAGCGATCGCCACGGCCATGCGCGAGATCAAGAGCTCTTCATCCGAGTGGATACACGAGAACTGCGCCCTGCCGCACTTCGCATGGCAGGAAGGCTACTGCGCATTCTCTATCGGAAGTACGCGGATTGAAACAACCGCTGCCTATATTGCCAATCAGGCTGAACATCATCGCAAACGCGACTTCCAATCGGAGTTCCTGGCCATGTTGAAAAAGCAGGGCATCGAATACGACCCGCGCTATGTCTGGGAATAGGCTTGAGCGGGGAACGTCGACCAACCCTTCACCTCGCCAACACCTCAGCCGCAATCTTCTTCAACTCCGGCAATACCGCGCCCAATGCCACCGGCTTCGCATCCCGCGTCCCCAACGCAAAGTAAACATCCCGATACAACCGGTACAGCCTTTCATAAACCGCCGCAGCCTGCGCATCCGGCTCGACGGTCCGCAGGGGCAGGCAGACCGCCGCCTGCGCCTCTTCAATCGTCTTGAATGCCCCCGCCGCCATCAGTGCAATAATTCCCGAACCCAGACTCGTCGGAATCCCCGCCGGCACCAGCACAGGTTTATTCAGCACGTTGGCATACACCCGGTTCAACACTTCGCTCTTTTGCGGAATCCCGCCCGCATTGATCACGCGATCGATCCGCACTCCATGCTCCGCCATCCGCTCCAGGATGATGCGCGTATGAAATGCCGTTCCTTCGATCGCCGCGAACAATTCGTCCTGCGCCGTGTGCACCAGGTTCCATCCCAGCGTCACGCCGCCCAGTTCCGGATTCACCAGCACCGTCCGGTCGCCATTGTCCCAGCTCAACCGCAGCAGCCCGGTTTGTCCAGCCTTGTAAGCCTCCAATCCCTCTGACAGCGCAGCCACCGTCGTTGCTGCCCGGCGCGCAATCCCCTCAAAGATGTCGCCCGTCGCCGACAGCCCCGCCTCAATCCCGATCATGCCCGGATGAATGCTGCCCGGCACCACGCCGCACACGCCCGGCACCAGCTCCGCCTTGCCCGCCATCGCCATAATGCACGTCGACGTGCCCACTACGTTCACTGCATCGCCCTCGCGGATATTCGAGCCAAGCGCGTCCCAGTGCGCATCGAACGCGCCCACCGGAATCGGAATACCCGCCTTCAGTCCCAACTCCCCCGCCCACTTCGGCGAAAGATGCCCCGCCAAGTGATCGCTGGTCAAATACTCGCCGCCCAGCTTCGCGCGCACGCCTTTCAGCAGCGGGTCCACAGCCACCAGGAACTCTTCCGGCGGAAGCCCGCCCCACTTCGCATTCCACATCCACTTGTGGCCCATCGCGCAAATGCTGCGCTTCACGTCGCTCGCCTTCGTAATTCCGCAAAGCGTCGCCGCCACCATGTCGCAGTGTTCCAGCGCGGTTACAAACTTATCGCGCTTCTCGGGATTGTGCCGCAGCCAGTGCAGCAGTTTTGAGAATCCCCACTCGTGCGAATACACCCCGCCGCACCAATCAATGCCCTCAAACTTCAACTCGTGCGCCTTCTGCGTAATCTCCTCGGCCTCGGCAAACGCGCGATGATCGCACCAGAGATAATAGTCATCCAGCGGCTCAAGATTTTCGCCCAGCGGAATCACGCTCGACCCCGTCGTATCCAGCGCGATCGCGGCAACCGGTCTCGCCCGCCACGCCCGTCGTCTTCAGCACTTCGCGCGTCGCCGCCGCCAGCGCCTTCATCTGGTCGTCGTGCGACTGCGTCGCATAATTCGGATCTTCGCGCCGCCGGTGCAGCGGATAACTCGCCGATGCCGTTCCAATCGGGCCCTTCTCGCTGTCCACAAGCGTCACGCGAACGCTCAATGTTCCAAAGTCAACTCCAGCCACGACCGCCATGAAATCCACCCCTCCAGTAAACGCTTTCCAGCTCGCACTCCAGACTACACCATTGGCGACAAACCGAGCATGCCCCATTCACACGCGCGTTCTGCGCGTTTAGGACGCATCCGAAACAACTCCACCCAGACCGTCTACCATCCACTGCATCAATTACTATGGCCTTTGTCCATCTCCGCAGGAGCTACACAACCATGTCCTTCCCTCGAAGAGACTTCATGAAATCTCTCACCGCCTCCTGGGCCGCACCTGCGCTCGCCTCCGCCTTTCCGACCCTTGCCGCAACTCCCCAGGCCCCACTCCGCAAACGTCCTACCCAACCCAACGTCATCTTCATGATCTGCGACGACCTCGGCTACGGCGATCTCGGCTGTTACGGTTCAAAGCTGCCCACTCCAAATCTCGACGCCATGGCCGCCCTCGGTCTCCGCTTCACGCACTACAACTCCGCTCATCCCATCTGCTCCGCCTCGCGCGCCGCAATCCTCACGGGCCGCTACGGCCACCGCAGCAACACCACCGGCGCATTCGGCCCCAACGCGCCCGGCGGCACATCGCTCGATGAGACCCTCGTCTCCAATCTCTTTCACAACGCCGGATACAGCACCATGGCCATCGGCAAGTGGCACCTCGGCGACAAGCCTGAGTATCTGCCAACCAGCCGCGGCTTCGACTCCTTTTACGGCGTTCCCTGGAGCGATGACATGGACCCGCTCCCGCTCTACCGCGACACTGCGATCCTCGAACAAAACACCGATCGCGACCTGCTCACTCCGCGCTACACCGAAGAAGCCGTCAAGTTCATTGAGGCCCACGCCGCCAAACCCTTCTTCCTCTATCTCGCCTACTCCTATCCGCACGATCCCGCACGAGCCTCCGAGCGCTTCCGCGGCAAAACCACCTTCGGCGACGTCGGCGACTCCATCGCGGAAATCGACTGGAGCGTCGGCGAGATCATTGCCGCTCTTGACCGCAACGGTCTCGGCTCCGATACGCTCCTCTGCTTCACCAGCGATCACGGCCCCTGGTATCAGGGCAACCCCGGCCTCATTCGAGGCCGCAAAGCATCCACCTTCGAAGGCGGCTCGCGCGTTCCCTTCCTCGCCAAATGGGCTGGCGTCATCCCCGCCGGCCGCGTAGAAGATGCCTGGCACTCAAGCCTCGACATCTTCCCCTCGCTCGTCCGTCTCTGCGCCCTCCTGGCTCCAGAGAAATCTCTCGACGGTGCAGATATGTCGGGTATCCTCGGCGGCGCTCCCCAAATGACCAACAACCCGCCGGCCCCCCGCCTCTACTTTTCTCCCATGGGCAATCGTGGACTCGATCTGCACTGCATTCGAAAAGGTAACTGGAAGCTCCGCGTTGCCCAGGGCGCCGATGGAGAAATCTACACCAACGATCGAACCACCTCCGCCAGAAGCAGCGCCTGGCTGCAGCATCCTGAACTCTACGACCTCGCGCAGGACCCAGCCGAAAGTTACGACGTCGCTAAACTCCACCCCGAAATCGTCGCTGACCTCTCTCGCGAGATTGAAGCGCTCTTGCCATCCTTCCCACCCGAAGTGGTCCAGGCCTTCACCGTCCTCAAGCAAAAAAAAGGCGACATCAGCACTCCGCCGGGAGCTTCTCCAAGACCATTCGGCGTTCCTGTGGCACATGGCTCCTGGGAACCCCCCGACCGCCGCTAGAGCGATTCCAGAATTGCCCTGATCCCTTTTCTTACCCGGCCGCCAGTATCCCGTGCACAATCTCCGCATCTTCTTTGATCTGGTCCTTGTCCTTCGCAAAGATCCCCACAAACACGCCGTCGTTCGGCTTGATGCTGGTAAACGCCGTGCGAAATGCCTGCGCAATTCCGCTCTCGCCAATCCGTCCCGCGGCCAGAATCTTGAATGCGAAACAAGGCTTCGGCGTCTGCCGCATCACCTTGTACATGCGCGCCGGGTCGCTCTGGATGTAAATCTCCCGCGACATCTCCATCAGCTCGCCGTTCAAAATCTTTCGCCACTCCTCGTCCGTCCGCGTCCGGTTGTACACGCACCCCGCGTAGAAGTCCACGTCCCATCCCTGCTCTTCCACGTAAGCAATCACCTCCGGTTTGTGCGTGCCCACGCCAACCATCGCACCCGTATCCCGTGTGCGTTTGCACCAGTCGCGCACCTGATCCATCTTTCCATTTCTGAACGCAACGTCCACCACCTCGCCCTGCCGGTACATCGCATTCGGCTTCAGACTCTTCACTGTTTTAGCGGGTTCTTCCTCTCCTGAATCAGCCGCAATCAGGTGCAGCTTGCCACCCTCGGCCTCGAACCGCTCAAACGCCGCCGAGCTCTTTCCCTTCAAGCTGTAGTTGTAGGCATTAATCCCAAACTGATTCGCGCGATGCATCGCCGCGCACACCCGATCCGGCGTATACCAGTCCACCATCAGCGCGCTCAACGTGCCGTTGAAGTGCGAATATCCATTGAACGGATTGCCTCCCAGCACCAGCCTCCCAATCTCCACGTTGCCGAACTTCATCGTAGGAACCCGAATCGCCGGAATCTCGTTCGTCGTCGCCTCGCCTGCCGCCGCTCCACCGGCCTGCGCGCCACTCGTCGCAGCCGCGCCACTCATCTGTGCCTCATTCATCGCAGCCTCTTCGCGATGAGTGGGCTCGCACACACCTGTCCCAGCCGCACCCACCACACCGATTGCCAGCGCCGCGCCAGTTTGCAAAAATTCACGCCGCGTATTTCGCATGGAAATGTACCTGCTTTCCGCCCAACCTGCGCCGGGGTTCAGTCAGGTCCGGCTTCAAAAACAGGCAATTGTAGCACCGGTTTCGTCTACTTCTTTGTGCCCGGCAACAGGCTCTTGAGCCTGCCCATCAACCCCGGTTTCGCCGCCGCAGGCATCACGGGAGTTGCCGCCGCCGGCTTCGCCGCAGGCGTTGCATTTGCCTTCCCTGCCATCGCAGCTGCGGGAGCCACTTGCTGTTTTCCGTCCCCCGGCCCGGCCTTCGCTCCAGCTGCACTCGGCCCTCCATCCACCACGCGCGCGTCCTTGATGGGTGCGGGCGTCGAACCATCGCTCCCATTCTTTACCAAGATTGAAATCCTCCGGTTCGACGGATCGTATGGATTGTTCTTCACCCGCAGAAACTGGTCAGCGTACCCGCGCACCTGCGTCACCTGGTCCTGGCGAACGCCATCCTGCTGCAGCAGCCGCCGCGCTGAGTTCGCCCGATCGGCCGACAACTCCCAGTTGCTGTAGTTCGCATCCGTCGAGTATTGCGTCGCGTCCGTGTGCCCCTCAATCAGCAACGAATTCGGCAGCGTCTTCAACTCCGCCGCCAGCAGCGACAGCAAATCCTGTCCGCTGTCGCTCAGCCGCGCGCTGCCGCTCTCATAGAATGTTCCGTTCTTATCCTCGATCAACTCGATCCGCAACCCCTCTGGCGTAATCGTGATCTCAATCTGCTTCGACAGCTTCTCCAGTTCCTTCTTTGCCTTGATCTCCTGCTCCAGCTTCTCCTTCAGCTTCTGCATTGTGTCGTTCTGGTCCGCCGAAATCGTCTCGCCCGTTCCCGTCATGGTCGTGCCCAATTGGCTCCCCGTTCCCTTCGGGTCGTTGAAGTAGCCTGCCACGGCTCGCTTCACCTTCTCGCTCGAGCCCATCAGCCACAGCACAATAAACAGCGACATCATGGCCGTCACAAAATCCGCGTAAGCCACCTTCCACGCCCCGCCATGATGGCCTCCGTGCCCTCCCTTTTTCTTGATCACTATGATCGGTTGCGCCTTGCCGTTGCCGTTCATCGCTCCCCGTTTCTAGCCGTCCCCATATAAAACAACGCGGGTGCCCCCGGCCCCTCGTCCGCCGCGGCGGAGGGACCGGAGAAGAAACACCCTGACCCCCTTAAAACCCCTACGCCGCCGCAGGCTCTGCCGCCTCCACCTTGCCCTTGCAGCTCTTCTCCATCTCGTCAAAACTCGGCCGCACATGCGCCGGAATCGCTCTCCGTCCCATCTCGATCGCAATCATCGGCGCTGACCCTTTCAGAAACGAGAGCACCAGCACCCGCAGCACATGCAGATATTCGTTGTGCTCATCCGCCGTCTTGCGCATGTTCGAACTCAGCGGCCCCACCACGCCGTAGCACAACAGAATGCCCAGAAATGTCCCCACCAGCGCCGCCGCCACTTTCTCGCCAATTTCCTCCGGAGGTCCGCCCAGCGCGCCCATCGTAATCACCACGCCCAGCACCGCCGCCACAATCCCCAGTCCCGGTAGCGCATCCGCCACCGTCGACAACGCATCGATTGGCTGCATCGCCGCGTGATGATGCACCTCCATGTCCAGCTCCATCATCTGGTCCATGTCGAACGGTTCCACCCCGCCCGTAATCGCTGTCCGCAGGGTGTCGCACAAAAAATCCAGCGCATGATGATCGGCCAGAAACTCCGGATAGTTCTTGAACACAGAACTTTCCTTCGGCTTCTCCACATCCATCTCCACGCTCAGCAATCCCTCTTTCCTCACCTTGTTCAAGAACTGGTACATCATCTTCAACGTGTTCAGGTAGCGCTGTTTCGAAAACTGAGAGCCCTTCAGCACGCCCATCAGACCCGCCGCCACCCCCTTGATAATGTGCATCGGGTTGGCCACCAGCAGCGTCCCCGTCGCCGCGCCGGCAATGATCAACAGTTCCGCCGGCTGCAGCAGCACTGCCATGTGACCCTTCTCCATCAAAAAGCCGCCAATCACGGCGCCGATAACCAAAACAATCCCTATGATGGCAAACATTCCCGCCCCCCCGGTGCTGACGTCACGCAGTTACCGCCCGCACGAATGCTGGCTTCCATGGCCTTCTGCGCGCGCTCCAGCAACTGCGCCAGACCCTCTTCGTCTCCGGCGCATGCCTGCGCCGCGCCAATGCTTACCGTCAGCGAAACCCGGTCGCCCCACCACCTGAAATCCGCCGTCCGCGCCAATCCCGCCAGCGCCTGTCCGTGCGTCGTCAGCATCACCGCCGACCGCTCATGCGAAATAATCAGAAACTCATCGTCGCCCCAGCGCCCCACTTCTTCCGCCGGACGCAACCCCTGCGCCAGCGCCCGCTCCACCTTTTCAAGCATCGCCTCGCACGCGCCCATGCCGTGCGTCTTGCGCATCCCGTGCGCCTGGTCCACGCTCACCCACAACACCCCAAACGGAACGCCGCCCCGCGCAAAATCCTCAAACTCGTTCTGCAGCCGCTCTTCCAGCTCCGCGCGGCTCGCGGCCGTTCGCTCGTTCTCGCTCGTCTCTCCACGCGGCAACGCATCCAGTCTCTCCGCTGGATGAAACACCCCCGCCATGCCGATCCGCTCGCCCAGCCCGTCGCGCAGCACCAGCGCCCGCGTCATCACCTGCACCTCGTGGCCCAGCTTGTGCTTCGCCCGCATCAGGGTGCCGCGTCCCGTCTGCGCTTCCGCGCCCGACATCAGTTCCCCACGTCCCGTCCCTGCCGGCATCAGCGTCGCCAGCGCTTCAGGCGCAGGCCGCCCCACCACGTCCACTCCCGCGTACCCGGTAATCGCCGCCGCTGCCTGGTTCCAGAACACCACCTCGCCCTCGGCTCCATACAACACAATGCCGTCAGGAAAACTGTCCAGCGCCGATTCAAGAATCTCTGTCCGCTCCCTCATCCAACTCGCACTCCACCTGACGCGTTTATCGGCAAAGCGAAGCTCAACTTCATCGCCTCTCACATCTCGGAAGATGTGGAATTCGCACCTGCATCCGCAATCATTGGAAAATCCAAAGAACCTGGTCTCATCGCAAAAACGAGAGGACGGCCAAAGGCCGTCCTCATGATTCGCTAAAACTCCGCCGTCTACGTCTCAAAAACTCCCCGACGTCAACCACCGAGGGTGCCCCATTCATCGCACAGTTTTATCGTGCGATGAGTGGGAAACCACCAACTCCCTTCGCGCTTTTCTAATCCCTGCCGGGGTCCCCGGCGAGCGGTCTTTGCTCGCTGGGGTGGCTATTCCCTATTCCCTGCCTCTAGAACTGTCTCACCCACTCCACAATCGACCGCACCGCAATCCCGCTCGGCCCCTTCGCAATATACGGCCGCGCATCTTCAATCCACGCCACGCCCGCAATATCCAGATGGATCCACGGCGTCTCCTCGGCAAACACCTTCAGAAACTCCGCAGCCGTACTCGCCCCGCCCCACCGTCCACCCGTGTTCTTGATGTCCCCAATGTCGCTCTTGATCATGTCCGCGTACTCGTCACCCAGCGGCAGCCGCCAGAACTTTTCGCCCGTCGTCTCCAGCGCCGCAGCAAACTTTCCATACGTCTCCTCATGATTTGAGAACACACCCGCATTCACCTTGCCCAGCGCCACCACGCACGCGCCGGTCAGCGTCGCTGCATCAATCAAATGCGTCGCGCCCAGCTTCTTCGCGTACGCCAGCCCATCGGCCAGCACCAGCCTTCCTTCCGCATCAGTATTGATAATCTCGATCGTCTTGCCCGACATCGCCGTCTGCACGTCGCCCGGCTTCTGCGCCTTTCCATCCGGCATGTTCTCCGCCGCGCACACAATTCCGATCACCCGCACCTTCGGCTTCAGCAGCGCAATCGCCCGCATCGCGCCAATCATCGCCGCGCCCCCCGCCATGTCGTACTTCATCTGCTCCATGTTGTCCGATGGCTTGATCGAAATCCCGCCCGTGTCGAACGTGATCCCCTTCCCCACCAGTCCCACAACAGGCCCGTCCGTCACGCCCTCCGGCTCATAGCGCATCACGATCAGCGCCGGAGGCTCAGCCGATCCCTGCGAAACGCTCCAGAACGCACCCATCTTCAACTCGTGCAGTTTCTCCGTCGAGTGCACCTTGCACTTCAGCCCCACTTCTTCGGCCATCTTGGCCGCGCGTTTCCCCAGCACCGTCGGCGTCAGCTTGTTTCCCGGCTCATTCACCAGCTCGCGCGCAAGATTCTGGCTGTCGCCCACAATCACGCCCTCGCCAAACGCCGTCTGCAGCGCCTTTTTCTCTTCCGCGCTCACCGTCGCCGGACCCACCAGCGTGAATCCCTGCACGCTCTGGTCCTTGCGGTCGCTCCTGTAGGTATCGGGATCGTAATCGCCCAGCAGCGCGCCCTCCACCACCGTGCGCGTCGCCGCCTCGCGATCCAGCCCCGCCCCTTCCGGCAGCACCAGCGCCACCTTCCGAATTCCCCGCGGCTTCGCAAACCGCACGGCCGACCCCGCCGCATTCCGCACCGCGTGCGCCGTCGCCTTGGCCTCTTTGCCCAATGCCCACCAGCAGCAGCCGCTTCGCCCCAAGCTTCGCCGGTCCGTGCAGAACGAGCGTCTCGTTCGCCCCAGCCTTGAACTCCCCGCTCTTCAGCACCTCGGCCGCAGCCGCCTTCACCTGCGCATCAGCCAGTCAGCAGCACCGGCCTCGCCTTCACGTTCGGCCCTTTGCCCGTCTGCGTATCCACTGCCAGCACGGCCAGCAGTTCAGTCTTCACTTCAGAGGATTTTTGAAATACCAGTTGTGTCCGCATGGGGCCTATTCTTTCATTCCGTCAGCAGTTTGGGTCAAATCATCCCTAATCAACCACTGTTTCATCGGTCATCCTCAATGACACAATCTCAATATATGTCATTATGCTTCATTCTTGACATTACTATATTAAATGTCATAAAGTAAGGTTATGACACAAAGTGCCGCAGAACTCGAAAGCGCCACGACCCGGATCAACGAGAACGGCCGCATCGTCATCCCGGCCGATTTCCGTAAATCCCTCGGACTGACTCCAGGAGATGTCGTCGTCATGTCCCTTGAGAATGGTGCGCTCCGGATCGAATCACAGGCGGCAAGGGTCCGCAAAATCCAGGAGGAGTTCAAGAAGTTCGCTGCCGGCAAATCTCTGGCCTCCGAGGAGCTCATCGCCGAACGCCGCGAGGAAGCTCGCCGCGAAGCGGAGGAGTGGCTTGGCTAGGCCCTCCGTTCTCGATGCTTCTGCAATTCTGGCTGTGATTCTCAGTGAGCCGGGCGGCGATGCCGTCCTGCCGTTGCTCGACGGAGGCCTGCTCAGCGCAGTCAACCTTGCTGAGGTGCATGCCCGCCTGCTTCACCGTGGAGCAGACGCCGACTTCGCCTGGCAGAGAATCGCGGCTCTCGGCTGCGAGATCTGCTCCTTCGACAGCCCGATGGCCCGCCTCGCCGCAGAGTTGGCGCCCCAAACCCGCCCCTGGGGCCTCTCCCTCGGCGACCGCGCCTGCCTGGCCCTCGCCATACAACGCAAGGCTACGGCCCTCACCACGGACCGCGCCTGGAAGAACCTCAATCTCGGGATCGAAATCGAAGTCATCCGCTAGTTCGTTCCCCGTTCCACAAAGGCGGTGTCCCCCCGGTGCCCGCCCTGCAAAGGGGCACTCCGCCGCCTCGCGTGGCGGCCTTCGGCCAGCGAAAAACTCCTCACCGATAAGCAATTTCCGGGATCAGCGACGAACCGCTCAGCCCGTGGGCAAAAAATATGACCAGCCCCCGTCTTGAAGAGATAGATTTGAGCTGCACTGAAATCTGAGGGCATTGATTGCCGAACGTATTTCCAGCAGGAGAGCCATGACACACTCGCTTGATCGTCGCAGCTTCCTCATCGCGGGGGGACTTACCGCGCTCGCTTCCACCAGAGCCTTCGGGGCCAATGACCGGCTGCGGATCGGCGTGATCGGCGCCGGAGGCCGCATGCGAGGTTTGCTCAACGCGGCCGAGAGCACCGGTGTCCCGTTTGACATCGTCTCAGTGTGCGATGTGTACACGCCTCGGCGCGAAGAGGTCAAAACCCGGACGAGCGCGGCGAGCACAACCACGTGCGTCGATTACAACGACGTGCTGAACGACAAGAGCATCGATGCGGTGATCATCGCCACCCCTGACCATTGGCATGTTCGGATCGCGAGAGCGGCGCTGGCCGCAGGCAAGGATGTGTACCTCGAAAAGCCGGTCACGCATACCCTCGAAGAAGGCGAGGCGCTCGAGAAGAGCGTGCGATCAAGCCGGCAGATCCTGCAGTGCGGAATGCAGCAGAGGAGCTGGCCCCACTTCCGCAACGCGGTTGACCTCATCCAGGGCGGCGCGCTCGGACAGGTTACGCAGGTGCGGACGTATTGGTGGCAGAACTACACATTGAATTGGGTTCCCAAGCCGGTGGATGTCGCGCAGCTTGACTGGAAACAATGGCTCGGCGGAGCGCCAGACCAGCCCTTCAGCCTGGAGAAGTACAACCGCTGGCGGTGGTACTGGAGCTTCGGCGGCGGTGCGATGACTGACCTGTTCGCACACTGGATCGACGTGGCGCAATGGGCCATGAAAGCGGACCAACCGACCATGGCGCTGATGCTGGGCGACAAATATGTGTTCAAAGATTGGGAGTGCCCGGACACCATCCAGGCAGCCTTCCGCTATCCGGGCTTCGATGTGGTCTATGAGGGCATGATGAGCTCGTCCATTGACGATGGTGGACTAGAGTTTCGTGGCAAGGAAGCGACGCTGAAGATCAATCGCTCGGGAATGAGTATCTTTCACGAGAATGTGAAAGCCGACCGAAACCCGGTATTGAAAGAAGAGAGCTTTGTGGATGGGACAACGCCGCACATGGCCAACTTCTTCGACTGCATCAAGACGCGCAACGAGCCCAACGCACCCGTGGAGGCAGGAATCGCCGCGGCGAGAGCGGGGCATGTGGGAAATCTGGCATACCATCGCGGCGGCATGACCCCGTGGCCGGTGGCCTAGGCGGTCGTTGTGCTGTGAATGAAGGTTGACCGCCACCCACCGGCCTGGAGACCATTCACGCGTGTTTTTCCCAATGCCCACCTGAGTGCAAAGGTGACAGCCCCGTGCCCCATTCATGCACAGCGCATCGTGCGATGAGTGGGAAAGTACCACTCCCCTCGCGCGTCTTCCCCGAATGCCCGCCAGAGTGCAAAGCTAGAGGCTAGAAGCTAGCAGCCAAAAGCTACCTTCACCGTCCCCCAGGTACCTGCCGGCGTTCACCACTTCCCACTCTCAAACTCCACACGCCGTCAAAACCATCCTCCCCAAAAATAAATTTGCCCATTTCGCCCTCAAGGGGTAGATTATCTACATCCTTTTGATGTAGAAGGTCTACAGCCTATGACGACGAAGAGCACTTATCAAAATCGGATCGAACTCCTGCAGGGAACCCTCGACATGCTGATCCTCAAGACGCTGCAGTGGGGCGAGCAGCATGGCTACGGCATCAGCCAGGCGATTCGAGCCGGTTCCGGCGATATTTTGCAGGTGGAAACCGGCTCACTCTATCCCGCGCTGCATCGGTTGGAGCGCCAGGGATGGGTCAAAGCTGAATGGAAGAAGAGCGAAAGCAATCAGCGCGCAAAGTTTTACAAGATCACGAAGCACGGCAAGGAGCAGTTGGCCTCTGACTATGAACGCTGGGGAAAGATGGTCGCGACAATCGAAGCAATCATGACTGCGAAGTGAGGTGGCGTGTGAAGCTATTGCGATTTTGGCGGCGCAAATCGGACCTGGCGGAAGAGATGGAAACCCATCTGAAAATGGCGATCGCTGACCGGGTGGCACGCGGTGAAGCGCCTGCTGATGCGAGGACAGCGGCAATGCGCGAATTTGGCAATGTTCCCCTCATCGTTGACGCAACCCGCAATCAGTGGGGATGGCTGCGCCTCGACCTCTTGATGCAGGACACCCGCTACGCAATGCGGCAATTATTCAAGTCGCCCGGCTTCACGTTGACCGCGGTCCTCACGCTCGCGCTTGGCATCGGAGCCAATACCGCAATCTTCACTCTGGTGCAGGGCATCCTTCTCCGCTCGCTCCCTGTGGCCGATCCCTCGCGCCTCTATCGCATTGGAGACCGGACCGATTGCTGCTTCTTCAACAGTTTCCAGAACGATGATGGCGACTTCGATCTCTTCTCCTACGACCTCTATCTCCGCTTGAAACAGGCCGCTCCGGAATTTGAGCAGTTCGCCGCCGTTGAAGCAGGAGGAAATTCGCTCAGCGTGCGCAGCGGCGCCACCCCGGCCAAGCCGATGCAGAGTGAGTATGTCTCCGGCAACTACTTCTCTACGCTTGGCGTGGGCGCGTATGCGGGGCGCCTGCTGAATGAACGCGACGATACGCCGGGGGCCCCCCCCGTCCTCGTTCTGAGTTACAGCTCCTGGCAGGCGGACTTCGGCGCGGACCCCGCAATCATCGGTTCCACGGTCTTTGTCCAGTTGCACCCCTTCGTCGTGGTTGGCATTGCGCCCCCCAATTTCTTTGGAGATCGAGTCATTCCCAATCCGCCCAACTTCTGGATGCCTCTGGCAACCGAGCCTGTGATCGAAGGCGCGAATTCCGCATCTGATGCGTGGCTACCAGCTCTGGCTCTATCCACTCGGAAGAGTGCGCCAAGACACAAATATTGGCAGCCTGCAGGCAAAGCTTTCCGACACGCTGCGGCATTGGCTTGACGAGCAACCAGGGTTCACGGATCATGGCGGAGCAGCGCTGGTTCCACGCCAGCATGTCGTTCTGGCCCCCGCCGGTGGCGGCATCCAGAAATTGCAGGAACAAGTGGGCGCGGGCTTGCGCATGCTCATGATTCTGTCCACGGTCGTTCTTCTCATTGCCTGCGCCAACATCGCCAACCTGCTGCTGGCCCGCTGCACTGCGCGCCGCGCCGATGTGGCCATGCGCATGGCGCTCGGAGCGTCGCGCCGCAGGGTCATTCGCCAGATTCTTACCGAGAGTGTCTTGCTGAGCCTTATCGGAGGCATCGCAGGATTGGCCGTCGCCTATGCCGGATCGCACGTCATGCTGGCACTCGCATTTCCCCACGCCCGCTATATGCCTGTCCATGCCGGCCCATCCCTGCCGGTATTGGCCTTTGCTTTTCTCGTTTCACTTCTTACCGACGTCATCTTTGGCACGGCGCCCGCATGGTTGTCTTCGCATACCCAGCCCGCCGATGCTCTTCGCGGCGTCAATCGCGCCACCAGCGACCGCTCGTCGCTACCGCAACGAGTCCTGGTCATTGTTCAGGTGGCTCTATCGGTAGTCCTGCTCGCAGGAGCATTTCTCATGACCAGGTCGCTCCGTAATCTGGAGCATCAGGACTTCGGCATCACCACCGCCAACCGCTTCGTGGTGCAGCTCGATCCAAGAGGCGTGGGCTACACTGTCGATCGACTCCCGGCCCTCTACCGCGACATCGAAGACCGCTTCTCCCGTTTGCCGGCCATGGCCAACGTGAGCCTGGTCCGCTACATTCCTCTCGGCGGCAACATGTGGGGCTCGTGCGTCATCCCCCAGGGACACCCCGCGCCCGGACCAAACGACCATTGCTTCTCCATCTGGGATCGCGCCAGCAACCACTTTCTCGATTCGATCGGCGTGCCCATTCTCCGCGGCCGCAATTTTATTGACCAGGACACGGCCACCTCGCAACCAGTCGCCATCGTCAACCAGGCGTTCGCCACGCACTTCTTCCCTAATCAGGATCCGATCGGAAAACACTTCGGCATGGACAAGCCGCAATACTCCGGCGCCTTTCAGATCGTCGGCGTCTTCAGCGATTTCAAAATGACGAAAATGCCCCGAGACGCCCGGCCACTTTTCTTCCGTCCAATGTCGCAGCAATTCACCGGGTACAAGGAGACAGACGAGGACGCGGCGGAGAAGCATTCCATGTTTCTAGACTTCATCATTCTGGATTTCATCCAGGCGCCGACGGACCCCGAGGCGATGGCCCGCAGGACGCTCGCGTCGATCGATCCAAACCTGTCGGTGATTCGCTTCACTTCGTACGACTCCGAGGTAGCCGGCAACTTCAATCAGGATCGCCTGATCGCGCGCCTCACCAGCATGTTCGGCATCCTCGCGCTCATCCTCGCTTCTGTAGGGCTCTATGGCGTCATGTCGTACTTCGTGGCCAGGCGCACCAGTGAAATCGGAATCCGCATGGCGCTCGGGGCATCGCGTGCCGGCATGGTCGCCATGGTCCTTCGCGGTGCGCTCAGTCAGATTCTTTTGGGGCTTGCACTCGGAGTTCCCGCCGCACTGTTCGCCGGTCATCTCATGACCAGTCTTCTCTTCGACGTAAAGGGCTACGATCCCACGGCATTGCTCGGCGCAATTCTTCTCTTGTCGATGTGCGCAACCATAGCCGGATTCATCCCCGCGCGCCGCGCTGCTTCCATCGATCCGATGCAAGCTCTCAGGAAAGACTGACAATACGATTCGGCAGGAACAGCCGGCAAAAACCCGCAACCAGCAATCCGTAGCTAGAAGCTAGAAGCTAGCAGCTAGCAGCTAGAAGCTGCTCTACCGTCCACCCCGATGTTTGCTGGCATTCACAGCGGCCCGCGCCTCCCGGTCCGCCTCCCTGCGCTTTTCCGTCTCCCGCTTGTCCCAGTCCTGCTTGCCCTTCGCCACCGCCAACTCGCACTTTACCCGCCCGTTACGGAAATAAAGCCGCACCGGGATGAGCGTGTGACCCTTGATCTGCGTCTTCGACAGTAGCTTGCGAACTTCATCCCGGTGCAGCAGCAGCTTCCGTGTGCGGGTCGAGTCGTGATTGGCTATGTTCCCGTGTGAATAAGGACCGATATGTGCGTTCAGCAAAAACGCTTCTCCGTTCTGGATAAGCCCGTACGAATCCTTGAGATTCGCCTGGCCTTCCCGGATCGATTTCACCTCGGTCCCTCGCAGAGCTACGCCCGCCTCGAACTTTTCCAGCAAAAAATAGTTGTGGCTTGCCATCCGGTTATGCGCAGCGTCCCGCTCACCGCTCGCCACTGGATCGCGCGGTTTCGACGCCTTCTTCGGGCCGGTCGACTCCTTGGCGACAATTTCGTGGCTGGTTTGGCGCGGCATCGCGAACTATCCTCGAATCTTCATCCTAGCATTGGCCGTGCTTTTACCTGCGCCACCGTGGGGCTTTGCTAAAATGAGCCATCGTCGGTTGATGAAGATCGCTCGCCTGATCTCCGTCAGGTTTTGCGTCAGCTTTTGCGTTCATGCCAGCCCGAATCGACGCCGCGGGGTGTGGGTACCGGCTAGGACGCCTGGGAGTTTGATGAACCACCGCACTCTACCTCTGGCAGTCTCTGCGCCCCTTCGCTCAAGACCCGTCCGTTCGAGTCTCGTCCGTCCAATATCCGTACGCACAAGTCCTGTCTTTGTCTTTGCCGCTTTACTCTTCACCGTCGCGGCCCTGCTCAGCCTCGCCGCTCCCGGCCTCTACGCCCAGCGCGCCCAGTCTGCCAATTCCCTCTACAGGGCTGGACAGGCCGCTGAAGCCCGCGAAGACTACGACGCCGCCCTTGACGCCTACCAGAAGGCCAACGCCAAAAACCCCAGGGATCTCAGCTACCGCGCCGGCCTCTATCGCGTGCGCGTCTCCGCCTCCGCCGCCCACCTCACCAGGGGACGAAAGCTCCTCGCCGCCGGCGATCAACAGGGCGCCCTCACTGAGTTCCTCCACGCCGCTGAAATCGATCCCGGCAACGAAGCCGCCCAGCAGGAAATCGCCCACCTCCGCGCCAAAACCGGACAGGGCCCGCCCCCATCGGAAGCCGTCCTCCCCGAGCCCGCCGGAGAGCAAGAGGAAATCGATACCATCGGTGCGCCTCCCGAACTCCGCCCCATCTCCAACGAGCCCCTCACCCTGCACATGACCGAAGACGCCAAGGTCGTCTACCAGGCCATCGGCAAGGCCGCCGGCGTCAACGTCCTCTTCGATCCCGACTACAACTCCAAGCGCATCCAGGTCGACCTCAACAACGTCTCCCTCCTTGACGCACTGCGCATCGTCGGCACCATGTCCGGCACCTTCTGGCGTCCCGTCACCGCCAATACCCTCTTTGTCGCGCAAAACACCCGCGTCAAGCGCACTGAGCTTGACGAGCAGGCCGTCCAGACCTTCTACCTCACCAACGCCTGGCAGCAGAACGACCTCAACGACGTACAGACCGCCCTGCGCAACGTCCTCACCAGCGCAAAAATCTATGGCGTCGCCAGCCAGAACGCCATCGTCATGCGCGGAACGCCCGACGAGCTCCTGCTTGCCCAAAAACTCATCAACGATCTCGACAAGGCGCGCGCTGAGGTCGTCGTCGACATCGCCGTCCTCGAGGTCAGCAAGAACTGGGAGCGCACCCTCGGCGTCTCCTGGCCCAGCAGCGTTGGTGTCGCCCTCCAGCCATCTACGTCCACAAGCAGTTCCTCCTGCCCAACCGGCAGCACCAACTGCACACCAAGTACCGGCACGTCTCCAACCCTCTACGATCTGGCTCATCTCAAGGCCTCTGACTTTGCCGTAACCGTCGGCTCCGCCACCTTGAATCTCTTGCTCACCGACGCCAACACCAAGGTTCTCCAGAGCCCGCGCATCCGCGCCACTGACGATCAAAAAGCCACCATGAAAATCGGCTCCAAGATCCCCATCGCCACAGGTTCTTACCAGACCGGCGCGGCAACGGCCGTCGTCAGCTCGCTCGTCAATACCCAGTTCCAGTACCAGGACGTTGGCGTCAATATCGAGGTCACGCCCACCATTCACTTCGACCGGGACGTCACTCTCAAGATCAAAATCGAAGTAACCGCCCAAACCAGCTCCGTCACCATCAGCGGCGTCACCGAGCCGATCATCAGCCAGCGCACTGTCGACCAGGTCATCCGCCTCCGCGAGGGCGAGGCCAGCATCCTCGGCGGCATCCAGAACAACCAGACCCAGGAAAGCTGGAACGGCATCCCCGGACTCAGCGCCATTCCCATCCTCAAGTACCTCTTCGGTTCCAAGGACAAAACCATCACAGACGACGAAATCGTCTTTGCCGTCGTACCCCACATCGTCCGCTCCCAGGAACTCGATCAGGCCAACCTCCGCTCCATCGATACAGGCTCCGGCCAGTCCATCGACCTCCGTCATACCGACAATGACAACACCGCTCCGCCAGCGGTTGCCAAACCCGCCGCATTCGTGCAGCCCGCCTTCGGCACCGTCCCCGGACAGAGCGCCGAGGCCGCCGCACCCGCTCTCCTCGCTCAGATGAAGGAAGCCGGCCAGCAACAGGCCACTCCGCCCGCCATCGCGCCCCCGCCACAGCCCGCCCCGCAAGCTTCTGGCCCCGCCTTTACCTTCGCGGCCCCCGCTGCTCCCGTCGCCAACGGCGCCAGCTTCCAGATCCCCGTCACGCTCAACGGAGCCACTGACGTCGCCTCCGTGCCCATTCAGCTCTCCTACGACCCGGCCAAACTCTCCCTCGTCAACGTCGCCGCCGGCGACCTGCTCAATCGAGACGGCCAGGCCGTCGCTCTCATCCATCGCGACGACGGTCCCGGAAACCTCACCATCGTCTCCTCGCGTCCGCCCGGTGCCGCCGGAGTCACAGGCTCAGGCGTCGTCTGCGTGCTCACCTTCCAGGCAAAGGCCGCCGGTCAAACCTCGCTCAACATGACTCGCGCCTCCGCCGTCAACAGCGCTCAGCAGCAGGTCCCCGCCACCGCTGCTCATCTTGATCTGGTAGTCAAATAGGGAGCAGTGTCCATGAGTCTCGCCCCCGCCCAACTCGCTGCCCGCCCCATCCCTCCCCGCGAGCGCGGACTCGCGTTGCCCGCTGAGCGCGGCCTTACCTTTCCCGCGGAGCGGGGTCTTACTTTTGTTGAACTCATCGTCACCGTGGCCATCCTCTCCATCCTCGCCTCGGCCGCCGTGCCCATCGCCCGCTTCCAGATCAAGCGCCAGAATGAGCGCCAACTTCGCTACGACCTCTGGCAGATGCGCGACGCCATTGACAAATACAAGGACGCCGCCGACAGAGGCGCCTTCCAAACCAAGGTCGACAGCCAGAACTATCCGCCCGACCTTGAAACTCTCGTCGACGGCGTCGATGTCCAGGGCAAGAAGCTCAAGTTCCTCCGTAAGATCCCCATCGACCCCATGACCAACAAGGCCGAGTGGGGCTTGCGCTCCATGCAGGACGATCCCGACTCCGATTCCTACGGAGGACAAAGTGTCTTCGACGTCTATTCAAAATCCCCGGGCACCGGCCTCGACGGCACAAAGTACTCAACATGGTAGCGCCGGTCCCCAGACCGGCTGTCGTGGTGGCGTTCACGCCAACACAAATCTGAAAGGCTTGTATCAGGGCACGACTTTAGCAGTACAGAAATCTGAAAGCTTTGTATCAGGGCGCGACTTGAGTCGTGCCGAATGAAGCAGAAAAATGATCCGGGGCTTTAGCCCCGGAGGCAACGTTGACCCAACAGACACGCGGAGTCACCCATGACTGATCGCATAGAAAATTCGAATTCCGCCAACCAACGCGAGCACGGCTTCACGCTCATCGAACTGATGATCGTCATGGCCATCATCGGCATCCTCGCCACGCTTGCCATCCCCAGCTATGTCTCCGCCGTCAAGCACGCCCGCGAAGCCGTCCTCAAGGAAGATCTCCACGTCATGCGCGCCGCCATCGACTCCTACACCATGGACAAGCAGAAGGCGCCCCAGTCCCTCGACGACCTGGTCACCGACGGCTATCTCAAGGTCATCCCTGAAGACCCTATGACCCACTCCAATTCCACCTGGGTCACCGACACCAGCGACGCCATGTACTCCCTCGACGAGTCAGAACCCGGCGTCAACGATGTCCACTCCGGATCGCAGGACACCGGCGCCGACGGCCAGGCCTATTCCACCTGGTAGTTCCTTCATGCAATTCCAACTCGCGCTTGCAGGGCAAAACGTGTCACAGTTAAAGCATGCAGCAAGTGCGCCCCCTCAAGCTCCTTCTCGCCACACCGCTTCTTCTCGGCCTCGCGGCCGCGCTCCCGGCCCCGCTCCACGCCCAGAAAACCAACACCATTACCGTCCTCATCTACGATGGCAAGACTGGTAGACCCCTCATCCCAGACAACTACGTCATCCGTATCGACCACCTCGACGCCATACACAACGAGTGGCTCACCCTCAAGGACGATGGAACCGGCGTCGTCGTCCTCCCCGCCAGCGCCTCCTTCCTCGGCGTGCAGGCCGCCTATCACAAATCAATGGACCTCTACATCAACTGCGATGCCGCCATGGAGAAAGACACCTCCACCCTCCACTGGTACTCCATTCCCGACATCCTCAGCGCCGGCGTCGCCGCCCCCAACGAGTGCTACAAAGGAAAATTCGCTGAGGCCACACACGTCACGCCCAAGCCCGGACAATTCGTCTTCTTCGTCCGCCCCATCGGGCCCCGCGAAGCACTTGCCGACTGACACCTTGACCCTCGACTCTCCATCGCCGCCCGCTCTTCACATCGCCCAGGTCTATCGCGCCTACGTGAGCCTCATTGCGTCCGCGCCTTCAGACGAAAATCTAGGCGGCCAATTCCTCTACACCGGCGAACTTAACCCCGCCGCATCCCACCTCATCCGCGCAGCCAACATTGCGGGAGCCGCTTCCCTCGCCGCCTCCGCCACCGCCGGCGTCCTTCGCCAGGCCCAGCAACAGGGCGTCATCGACTTCCTCGTCAACTCCCTCGACGAAGCCCTCCGCATCCTCAAGAACGAGATCCGCAAGCGCCAGCCCGTCGCCGTAGCCGTCGCTCTCGCACCTCAAACCGTCACGCAGGAATTGCTCGCGCGCGGCGTCCTGCCCAATCTGCTTCCGCCCGACCACCACTCCGCAGGCCTCGCCGCCTTTGTCGCGCTCGGAGCAAACCCCCTGGCCGCCCCCTTGCCCTCCCCGGCGCATCAGTCCGGCCCCTCGTCTCAACCTGACCCCGAGCTCTGCATCTGGCAAGTCCCCGTCGCCTACACCAACCGCGCTGCCGACTTCGAAGCCATCCTCCAGGCCTATCTTCTCCCCGCAGACAAACCCGCCCGGCACTGGCTCCATCTCTCTCCGCGCTACCTTGAAACCGCAGCCCGCCGCTACCGCTCCATTCCCATCGGCCCTCAATCCCAGGAAAAACTAACCACCCAATTCGGCCCCCCGCTCCACCCCTGACATCCCGGCAACTGGCCGAGCCGGCCCAAACCGCCAGGCACCCACCGGCAGCGCCCAAAGCCTCCCAGCCCTCGCTTCCTCCCCCGCCGCATATCTGTACTTCGCCCTCGCCCGCCGGATCAAAGGCCTCTCCATCAGCACCCACGACGCACTCGCCAGCCCGACCACAATCGCCAGCGACAGCGCCGGCGTCGCCATCGTGCGATACCCCGTAATCACCGGCTCGCCTTTGAAGAGCGCCAGAAACACCAGCGAATTCACCCCCTGGTGCAGCAGGTAAACCGAATACGCAATCGTTCCCAGCCTCACCAGCGGCGGCGCCTGAAAAACCACCCTCTCCACCTTCCCCGGACGAACCACCGCCAGCAGCACAACCACCGCGCAGAACCCATCAATCCACGTCAGCCCCAGCGTATACACAAACCGCTGCCTCACCGAAAAGTAGACACATCCCAGCCCCAGCAAACCCAGCGCTCCATACAGCCTCCCGCGATGGCGCTCCAGCCAGCCCCACGCTCTTTCGTTGCGCGCGGCCATCGCGATCAGCACGCCAAACCCCAGCGCATCCGCTCGGCACGGAAGCAGCGTATAAGGCCCGAAATAAATGTTCCCCGTCTGCGCCAGCGCCAGCCTCAGCAGCGGAGCCGTCGCAATGGCCGCCACCGTCAGCGCTGTCACCGTCCTCGGCCGCAGATAGCGAATCGCAATCGGCAGCAGCAGGTAAAACTGCTCCTCCACGGCCAGCGACCAGGTAATCGTCATCCACCGCCCGCCCCACGCCTGCCGGTGCGCCATGTACACGTTCTGCAGAAACACCGGATAAGACCACAGCGGAATCTGCCGATTGAAAATGTCGTCCAGCGGCATCAGGTGCAGCGGCGCAGCGGCCGCCAGTCCAACCACAAACAGGCCCAGCCACAAAAAGTACACAGGAAAGATCCGGTGCACGCGCCTCAGGTAGAAAGTGCTGAAGTAGTTGCTCGACTCCCGCGCGTCCAGAAGAATGCCACCAATCAGAAACCCTGACAGCACAAAAAACAGATCGACTCCCCCCCAGCTCAGAAACAGCGCCTCATGCACGCGAAACAGAATCGTCCCCGCCGCAGGCGTCGTCACCGCCTCCCAGTAGTGCCACACCAGAACCAGCAAAATCGCCAGCCCTCTCACTCCGTCGATTTCGGGAATGCGCCCTGCCAACCGCGGATTAGTCCAGGCCCCCGCGCAACGCGGCGGCGCACAGGCTCCCGTGCTTTTAAATAAAACTTTCTCTTGCTCTAGATACATAACCCAGGCAACCGCAAAAGTGACCTGTGACCAAAAGGTCAGAGGATCTGAACCATCTTTGGGCTGATCTGGGAGAAAAAATGCGAGCGTCCTTTAGCCGTCAGGGCAAAGGATCTGAATCATCTGTGGTCTCGTCTGGGTGAAAAAGAGAGCCAGGCTCTCAAGGTTGAACGCCTTCAACGTGCAATAAATACGTACTGTATTTGACCCTGAATCAAGTCTCCTGCGAATCATACTACAGCCGGTCTCCCCGCCAACGCGAAACAATCCTGAGAAATTTCGCCGTGTGCCCATTCATCCGCGATGAGAACGGAGCGCCGGCCTCCAGGCCGGCTGTCGTACGGGCCTTCCAGACCCGCACCCCTTCACAACTCACGACCGACTCCGTGCACCCAAGCGCCGGAATTACAATCAGTCTCATGACGGAGAAGCGGCTTCGCTACATTCTAATCGTGATTTTCGTGGTCGTCCTCACGCTGGCTTCTCGCCATTTTGTCTCAGATGACTCGCTCATCTACGCCAGGTATGCGCGCAACGCGGTGGCGGGCCGAGGATTGGTCTTTAACATCAACGAACACGTGAACGCGATGACATCCCCGGTCTATTGCTACTTGCTGCTGCTGGTGGGGCTGATTTTCGGGAACGTAATCCTCGCCTCCAAAATCATCTTCGTGCTCTCGCTGATTGCGGCATGTTTGCTTGCTGAGAACCTCTGTCGGTTTGCCGGAGTGTTTGTAGCGGCCTTTGGTTATTTTTATATTGTGCAAGGGCTCGAGACGTCAGTGTTCCTCATGATGCTCGCCCTGGCGTGCCTTTTGTACCACGAAGAACGTTGGAACTGGCTCCCCACGGTTTACGTGCTCCTGGCCTTGACCCGCTTTGAAGGGGCCTTATTGGGCCTGCTTCTGTTCTCAGCGCAGCTGTACCGGAGAAAGATGCCGAGCCCTCGCTCATTCATCCCTGCGGCTGCGGTCGCCCTGGGTTATGGCGCTCTGAATCTCTATTGGTTTGGGAGCCTGCTTCCCAGCTCTGCTGGAGCCAAATTCGGACAGGGCATGTCCGGGTACTGGGGACCCTGGCCCACCGCCTTCTTGCATCCTCACAACCAAATGGTGAAGCTGGCGACCTCAAGGCGCGCGGCGTGTCCTGCGCGAAGCTGCTGATCTCGGCGAACGCGCATCTGATCATGCCGTACCACCGCGCCCTCGACAAGGTGACCGAACGGTACCTGGGCAGCGCGCGGATCGGCACCACCGGGCGCGGGATCGGCCCCACCTACGGCGACAAGATCGCCCGCGTCGGGATACGCGTCCAGGATCTCTTCGATCCCGGGATCTTCCGCCAGAAGCTGGAACTGGTGCTGCGCGAGAAGAACCAGCTGCTGACCAAGGTCTACAACCGCCGCGCCATCGAGCCGGCCGGGATCGCCGACGAATACCTCGGCTACGGCGAACGGCTGCGGCCCTACGTCGCCGACACCAGCCTGGTCCTCGGCCGGGCCCTGGACGAGGACCGCGTCGTGCTGCTCGAAGGCGCCCAGGCGACCATGCTGGACGTCGATCACGGCACCTACCCGTTCGTCACCTCGTCCTCGCCGACCGCCGGCGGGGCGTGCGCGGGATCGGGCGTCGGCCCCACCCGGATCACGAAGGTCATCGGGATCGCCAAGGCGTACACCACGCGGGTCGGCGCGGGCCCCTTCCCCACCGAACTGACTGACGTACAGGGCGAATGGCTACGGAAGACCGGCGGTGAATACGGCGTCACGACGGGGCGCCCCCGCCGCACTGGCTGGTTCGACGCCGTTGTCGTCCGGTACTCCACCCGGGTGAACGGCATCACGGATTACTTCCTCACCAAGCTGGACGTGCTGTCCAGCCTGGACAAGGTGCCCGTATGCGTGGCGTATGAGGTGGACGGGAAACGCTGCGACGAGCTGCCTACGACGCAGACCGAGTTCCATCACGCGCGCCCGTTGTATGAGTACCTCGACGGCTGGTGGGAGGATGTCTCGCAGGTGAAATCCTTCGCTGACCTGCCACCGAACGCACAACGTTACGTGCAGGCCATCGAGGACATGATCGGCGCCCCGGTCTGCGCGGTCGGCGTTGGCCCCCGGCGTGACCAGACCCTCCAGATCAGCGACCTGATCTGATGCGGGATCAGCAGCCAGGAATTAGCCGGTAGGCTCGCCGGCGTGCGCGTTCTAGTGATCGGTTCCGGGGGCCGGGAGCACGCCATCGTCCGTGCGCTCGCCCGGGACCCGGCCGTGACCAGCCTGCACGCCGCGCCCGGTAACCCCGGGATCGCGGCGCTGGCCGCCACTTCGCAGGTCTCCGCGTCCGATCCGGCGGACATCGCCGCATTGTCCCGGAAACTGCGGGCCGACCTGGTGGTGATCGGGCCGGAAGCGCCACTCGTGGCGGGCGCGGCCGACGCGGTGCGCGACACCGGGATCCCCTGCTTCGGGCCCGGTGCCGCCGCGGCCATGATCGAGGGCTCCAAGACGTTCGCCAAAGGAGTCATGGCCGAAGCCGGTATCCCGACCGCCGCGTCGCGTACCTGCGTGACGGCCGCGGAAGCGGACGCGGCCCTGGCCAGGTTCGGGCCGCCATACGTGGTGAAGGACGACGGGCTCGCGGCCGGCAAGGGCGTGCTGGTCACCACGGACGCAGCTGCCGCGCGGGCGCACGCGCGGTCCGCCGGCAAGGTCGTCATCGAAGAGTTCCTCGACGGCCCGGAGGTGTCCCTGTTCGCGGTCTGCGATGGGACCACCGCCGTGCCGTTGCTGCCGGCGCAGGATTTCAAGCGCGCCCACGACGGTGACCTCGGCCCGAATACCGGCGGCATGGGCGCCTACACGCCGCTTCCGTGGGCCCCGTCCGGCCTGGCCGACGAGGTGATGGCGACGGTCGTTCAGCCCGCCGTCGACACGATGCAACGCCGCGGCACACCATACCGCGGGCTGCTGTACGCCGGTCTGTCCCTTACCGCCGCGGGCCTCCGGGTGGTCGAGTTCAACGCCCGCTTCGGCGACCCGGAGACGCAGGTGATCCTGGACCGGCTGGAGACGCCCCTGGCCGGCCTGCTGTACGCGGCCGCCACCGGTGACGTAGCCGGGCTGGGCGGGCTGGGCGCACTGCGCTGGCGTCCCGGCGCCGCGGTGACCATCGTCGTCGCGGCCGAGGGCTACCCGGGACGGCCCGCCACCGGTGACGCCATTAGCGGCCTGGAGCAATCCGGGCACGTTCCGGGCGCGTACGTCCTGCAGGCCGGCACGGCTGCCGGACCCGATGGCGTGCTCCGGTCGGCCGGCGGCCGGGTCCTGGACATCGTCGGCACCGGCGGAAATATCGAGGCCGCCCGCGGCGCCGCCTACGAGGCGGCGAGCAGGATCCATATGCGCGGAGCGTGGTGGCGTGGCGACATCGCCGCAACCGCCGCTCGCGCCGCGGTTCCGGCAGGAGCGGAGGCCCCGGCGTCCGGCGGCACCCAGAGGGGAGGCGGGGTCGGGTCATGATCAGCCGGTACACGCTTCCCGAGATGGGCCGGGTCTGGAGCGAGGCCCACAAGTACGAGCTCTGGTGCCGGGTCGAAACGCTGGTCCTGGAGGCCAACGCTCACGCCGGGACCATTCCGGCCGACAGCGTCGCACCGGTGCGCGCGGCTCCGCCCCCGACGCCCGAGGCGGTCGCCGAGGTGGAGGCGGTCACCGACCACGACGTGATCGCGTTCCTGACCGCGTGGGCGGACAACACCTCCCCGCGCAGCGCCGCCGCCTACGTCCACTTCGGGATGACGTCGTCGGACCTGGTGGACACGGCACTGGCCGTGCAGCTCACCGAGGCGACCGACATCCTGCTCGCCAAGTGCGACGCCCTGGTGGCGGCGTTGCGTGATCATGCGCTGGCGCACCGGGCCACCCTACGGCCGGGCCGGACCCACGGGATTCACGCCGAGCCGGACGTGTGGGGCCACCGCGTGGCGGACTTCGCCTTCGGGGCGGCCCGCGCCCGGGACCGCATCCAGCGGGCCCGGGCGGCCGTGGCCGTCGGCAAGCTGTCCGGCCCGGTCGGCAACTACTCGAATATCGCGCCGGAGATCGAGGCAGCGGTCATGCCGGCGCTCGGTCTGCGGCCGGCGGATGTGGCCACCCAGGTCGTGATGCGGGACGGGATCGCGGAGTGGGTCAGTGCGCTGGCCCTGGCCGCCACGGTGTGCGAGGCGGTGGCGCTGGAGGTACGGCACGGACAGCGCACCGAGGTGCGCGAGTTGTCCGAGCCGTTCGGCCGGGGCCAGAAGGGCTCTTCGGCGATGCCGCACAAGAAGAACCCGATCCGCTCCGAGCGGATCTGCGGGCTGGCGCGCGTGGTGCGCGGCTACATCACGCCTATGATGGAAGGCGTGCCGCTGTGGCACGAGCGTGACATCTCACACTCGAGCGTGGAACGGATCGCGCTGCCCGACGCGGCCATCACGGTGGACTACCTGCTGCACCTTACGACCGGGCTCGTCGACGGCCTGGTCGGGACGCCGATCGGATGCGGGCCAATCTGGACGCCACCGGCGGCCTCATCTACTGCTCGGCGGCGTTGCTCGAGCTGGTCGCCTACGGCATGTCCCGCGAAGATGCCTACGCCCTGGTCCAGGCGGCCGCGATGAAGACCTGGAACGAGGGTGTCCCGTTCCGCGACGCGCTGCGCAAGGAGGCGGGCGACCGCGGGCAGTCGATCGACGAGGCGCAGCTGGACGAGGCGTGCCGGCCCGAACGTTACGTGGCGCGCCTGGGACCGGTGTTCGCCAGACTGGAGGGGCTGACATGACGGCAAATCTGTCAAGCCACCGCTCTCGGGCGAGGCGGATGGGATACTGGGCAACGTCACCTTGCGCGGGGAGACCGCCGCGGTTCCGGTCGTCCCACTCGCTCCCGCCCGGAGGGCGCTCCGGG